>CAVBQX010000095.1:448-2045 GCA_963597755.1 Segatella copri | reverse complement strand
GTACGTACTTGTAATACTTAATGGCGTCCTCCAATAATGGCGCGTGCATGGCACGGTCCAGCAGGTACGCCAATGTGCGCTGGGTGTCGTTTATAAAGTCCAGGTCCAAAGGCTTGTGGGGCTCTTTGGTGCAAAACACGTTATCCCCAAGCCTTTTAGCCACTTCGGCCATAACGGTTGTTTTCCCGCAACCGTCAATGCCTTCAAAAGCTATAAACATGTCAGCTCCTTCTCCATTGCCGGAAAAGCATTTCTAAACAAATACTCCACAGCGGCCAGCGTGTTTACAAAGTTCATAAGCTTTTGCTGGTCGGCAGCTTTATCGGCAGGTATGCTGCCAATAACTGTGTCTAATTCGTCCAGGTGCTTTCTAATTAAGGCAATGTTTTTGTGAGCCACCTGCATAAAAGGCTCTGTTATCATAGTTCCCATTTGTTAAGCCTCCTCTATGTCATACAACAGCTGGTCCAAGTTCCTAATGTACTCGTCCAGCTCCTTAAGGCTGTCAGCCATTGCTATGTCGTGCATAAGCTTGTGCACAGCATCATGCTTATCAGCTGGCAAGTCCTGGGGCAGCTTGTTTACCTGGCCTATAAAGCCAACTAACTGGTCTCTGTAGGTGTCAAACATTTTAGCTGCACCGTACAAGTATCCGGTAGGCAGTGGCTTGTTCACGGCAAAACCCTCACAGTCGTAAGCAGCTTTCCTAATTCGGCGTTGTATAACTCCTGTACCTTGGCGCGCAGTTCCTTGCTTTGGGCATCCATATCCGTCAGGTTTGGTATTTCGCAGTCCATGGGCAAGTTGTACAAAATGTCCAGGCAGCCATACAGCCTGGCTTTGCAGTCGTCCAAAAGCATATGCGTTGCTTGCAAGCGCATGGTTATGGCATCAAGCTTGTTGCCGTCTTCCTCCAAAATGCCAAGCATAGCACTTGCTTTGCGGCCTACAAAGTCCTGTATGGTAGCAGCTTCGGAGAGAATTGCCATTAGCTCTGCTTTCTTAAGGCTGTCTACTTCGTAATCGCTAAGGTCTTCCTTAGCCTGTTGTAGTGCGTACACTGCGTCATCAAGGCGTTCCATTATGTCAGAGCGCAGTTCTAATTTGCTGTTGTCCATAACATGTCCTGCATATTGTACACTTCGTCATTGTCGAGCTCTTTGAGCTTTCCTTTGATTGTCCGTGCAAGGTTGTTAAAGTAAGTTTCCTCGTTGGCTGGCAGGGTTACGTTGCCGTGCAGCACTTCATTATACATCCTGCCCAGCTCGTAGTGCATGCTCATAAGCATGCCCATTGCCTCGCCAATATTATCGAGGCATTGTTCTTGTTGCTCCATTATTGCGCCTCCCTCAGGGTATCGAGCATAGCGGATACATCTCTCGATATATCCGCTATTTGCTCTTCTAAAATTGCTCTCAGCATGTCTTCGTTAATGTCTCGGAAGCTCGCCTGGTCAATCCGTTTACGGCACTCAGTAAGATGGTAAATGTTTGCATCCAGGCGAGCTTTTATAAAATCGTAATTGTTAGTCATTAGTCGTTAATCGTATGGTGCTAGTGGCTCGCCACTAGCACCTGACACATGGTAAATGCCAATC
>CAVBQX010000095.1:0-438 GCA_963597755.1 Segatella copri | reverse complement strand
TGCCAATCAGTGCAAATACAGAGCCAATCAGTGCTGTTAGTGGTGTTTCCGACAGGGCTATTACAAACGAGCTGCCAATTAAGTACACAATACCGACCACTATTTCGGCTGCGCGGGCTGCTTTGCTGGCTGGGTCTGTTATCCAAATTTCTAAGCAAATCCAGAGCACAGAGCCCCAAAAGGCTAGCAGGTTGTCCATTAAGCCTCCTCATTGTCTACTTCGTTGGTAAGCTCGGCGTCGCAGCTGGACACGTGGCTGGCTACTATGTCCGTTGTGCCCAGCAGTGCCTCCCATGTGTCATTGGCATGGGTGTTGGCAGTTGTTTCTTCAAAGTACTCAACCCATAAGGTTAAGGTGCTGGCTGATTCCTTAAGCTTGTCGATAATCATCTGCCTAAGGGCTATGCGGCTGTCGAGTTCGTCCAGGGTATCAACCAG
>CAVBQX010000094.1:0-2120 GCA_963597755.1 Segatella copri | reverse complement strand
ACACACAAAGGCTCCTGCCCTGCAGTAAACGTGCTGCGGACGGGAGCCTTTGTGCTATGCTTCTATCAGTGATTTTTGCGTATTGGCGCATTTTTCACCAATAGCAATCCTTGAACCATATTGATTTTGCAGCTTGGGCGTTATTCGGCAAAATATTTGGCATTGCCGTTTAAATGCGGCAGGCTGCCACCTGCATGGATTTTGGCCTTCAATGCAGGCTCGCCGTTTTGCTTGGCAATAGCGCGCTCACCAAATTCCTTGGCAATGGCAGGGTCCAAAACCAAAAGACCATCATCATCGCCCACAACCAAGTCACCTGGCTTTACAACAACGCCATCGATAGCGACAGGCACGTTAATTGCGGCCTCAATACCCAGGCTGCGGGTAGTAAGCGGACTGACGCCACGCGAAAATACCGGTACACCCATCTCCTTTACAGCCTTGACGTCAGTAATGCAGCCATCAATAATAATTGCTGCCACCTTCTTTTCGGCATAGGCATAGGCCACGATCTCGCCCAGGCAGGCGCGGTCATATTCGCCACAGGTGTTAACGCAGAGCACATCGCCCTCCTGCACAACATCCACAGCGTTATGCACGCCGATGCTGTCCATATGCGGCAGCTGTACGGTAACAGCGTTACCTACAAAGTGAAAGTTTTGCAGCAGCGGCTTCAGTCCCTTGATAAAGCCAAAATCAGTCATATGGCCGATAGTCGAGGGGCAGACCTCGCTAAACAGCTCCAACAGCTCCGGGGTTACACCCTGGACACGCGGTTTTTTTATAAACATATTAAGCTCCACCTTTCTTTAAATAATATAGTGCTTTATTAGTTGTAACAAGCTTTATTTACATACCTCATAGGCATAGTAAACGATACTGCCGGTCATGAGCCAGGCAACAATAACGATGGGCAGACCAACCTTAAAGTAATCCGAAATCTCGTAATTACCAGGCTTCCACACCAAAAGATTAGGACCTGTGCCAAAGGGAGTGCAAAAGGCCAGCGAGGAAGCAATGGCGATAGCCATAACCACGCCGCGTGGGTCAAGGCCCAACGACTGTGCATATAAAATTCCCAGCGGCAGCATAATTGCCGAAAGCGACGTACCCATCATAAACTGCGTCATCAAGGTGGTGATGCCCGAGATAATCAAAATAGCCACCAAGGGATGTACGCCGTTGGCAAAGGAAGAAGTAAAATCAACAAACATTTTGGCAACACCGGTCGAGGACATCGCACTACTCAACGGGAAAATGCCTGCTACCAAAAACAAGGTAGGCATGCTGAAGGAATCCAGCGCATCCTCTACCGTAATGCATTTGGTGACGATAACAATGATACTGCCCAAAATAGCCGCCAGATGGAAGGGCATCAGCTTGGTGGCCAGCGAAATTACCAGCAGTGCAAACACGGCAAAGGTAATAATCATACCGCGGGTATTTCTTTCCACCGTCTGCGGCATATTAGCAAAATCAGATTTGATATCCGGGAGCATCCTGCTGCCGATAAAATACATATAAAGACCACCAACAAGCGTTATCGGCAGACCAACCTTGGTAAATTCAAAAAAGCCGTATCCGGCATAACCGGCCTTTTCCAAAAGACCGCTGGCAACAATGTGCGGCGTGGTGCCAACCAAGGTAATAGTGCCGCCCATAGATGCAAAGAAAGCCAACGTCATATACACGCGGGATAAATTAACCTTCGCCTTTTGCGCCATAGCACCGACAATAGGCATCAGGCAGCCTGTAGTGCCTGTGTCGTTCAAAAAGGCGCTCATTCCTGCAGCCACAGTCGCCACGCTCAGCGTCAGCCTGTTTTCGGTTTTGCCTATAAGGTTAATTACCGTCGAGCCGATAAAATCAGCCAAGCCCGTTTTCATAATGGCGCGCCCCAAAACGAAAATCGCCATAAAAAACATACAGGTTGTGTTAGAAAAATCACCAAAGGCCTTGCCCGCATTGACAATACCGGTCAGCGCCAACACCGTAGGTATGGAAATACCCACGATAATCGGGTCAGCCAATTTCCAGATCAGCGCTACGAACACCCACACAAATAGCGCCAGGACAACAATCATCTGCCACGTCATACTTATACCTCCAAATTATAATAT
>CAVBQX010000093.1:0-2402 GCA_963597755.1 Segatella copri | reverse complement strand
CTGCTGGCCGATATTCTGACAGACCTTCAAGTGTGCGGGCTGGAAGGCTGGGACAAGCTGGAATATATCGCAGAGCTGCGGGATATGCTTAACACGCTGGGGGCGAAAAATGTTTAGATATCGCAAAGGAAAATACAACAACCGCAAGGTGACTATCGACGGCATAACCTTCGATAGCGCCAAGGAGGGAGATTATTACTGCCAGCTTAAAATGCTGAGGATGGCAGGGCAGATTAAAGACTTTGAGCGTCAGGTGCCGTATGAATTACAGCCCAAGTTTAAGCATGAGGGCAAGACAATCAGAGCTATCAAGTATATAGCCGATTTTGTAGTCATCTATCCGGACGGCAGCGAAGAGGTTATAGACGTCAAGGGGGAACCCACGGACGTTTACCTGCTCAAGCGCAAAATGTTGTTATATCACTATCCTGATATAAATTTCAAAGAAGTATAAGAAAGGGATGAAAGTATGATTTTCCACGAGAATTTCAAAAGAATCGTGAAAGAAAAAACTGACATGGGGTTATCAGCCTTTATGCAGGAGCTGGGGATTAATTATTCTGCGGTGAAAGCTTTGGATGCGGGCGGTATGCAGGTGCTGGGCGATGGCCAACTAACGAAAATCTGCGACAAGCTGCAAATGTCGTCTAAGGAATTTTCCTGCTTGTGGGATGAAAACTATTTTAAGGATGAAGCACCCAAGGGCAAGCTGATCACAAGCGCCGAAGAGCTGAAAGAAAAGCTGCGTGCTGATGGCGTACTGAAGGACCAGGGCAAGGCCGCTGCTAAAACGGCTAAAACAGTGCAGGCAACGGAGCCGAAAAAGAAGAAAGCAAAAGGCGAGCCGAAGGCGACAACCGAAAATGCAGTTGTTGACCATCCGCAGCATTACACTCATGGCAGCATTGAGTGCATCGACATTATCCGTGTTATGACCGCTGACAAAGCCGGTGTAGAAGCCTTCTGTGTTGGGAATGTTGTGAAATACCTGTACCGCTACCAGCAAAAGAACGGCGTTGAAGACGTGAAGAAAGCCGGCTGGTATTTGAACAAGCTTGTGGAGGTGTTGGAGGCATGAAGCAGGCACCTTATATGGCCAGTACAGAGCTGAAGCAGTTGATGTGGCTGAGTGCTATTGTGCAGGCGCTGGAAAATGTTTTGAGCGACCCTACCACAACCAATAAGGACTGGCGTAAATGGCTGAAAACGGCCGCCAGCTATACCAGCAAGGTTATAGACGCAAGGCTGGAGGTATTGGACGATATGGAAAAGAAGAAGGTACACCGCCGTGCTACCTCGATAGGCGTTAAGGTTTACAGCTACGACGATGCCAGAGTAGACAAGGACGACGACGGCCGCAAGTACACCATCAGCCAGGAAGACTTTCTAGACCTGGTGGATGCAGCAAGCCTTAACTGTTATGCCTGCCCGCAAGGGAAAGTAGTCAAGGAGTGCCCACGCAGGAAGATGTTTCACCGCCTGGGATTGAGCTGCCACGCGTTGAGGGATAACCCTGCACCGGGAGAATGTGAGTTCCGCTACGAGAATGAGCAAAGGGCGGTAACACCGCAATATGTGGCTACAGGTCAGGAATGCATTGACCAGCTGCCTTAAGGAGTGAGGATATGGGTACAGTCAACAGAAAAATGAAAAGAGCGGCAGCTAAAAAGGCGTTCAGGCATGACAGCAAAATGAGCGACGTAAACAAAGAGCTTGCAACGATGGCGAATGAGGAAACCTTGACCAAAATGACGGCAGGGATTACAAGGCTTATAATCCGCGCGTTCTGCCTTACAGAGTCGCTGCATTTTAAGGACATCACCAAGAAAGAAACGCGCATCCAAAAGAGCATTGCAATAGCGCATGAATATTCGCAGAAAATCATGAACAAGCAGCTAAGCAAGGAAGAATATAACCTGCTGGTTGAGATTGACAAAAAGCTGGATGAATTTTCGGCAGCTAAAATAAAAGAGGAGGCGCAGCATGAACACAGCTAAATATTTGAATTTCAGATATTCACAAAATGACTACTTGCTTCTTAAAGTGGGGCAGACCTCTGACGGCGAGCTTGAACTGTGCTGGGTCTGTAAAAAGCTGACATGGCAGGATTATCTGGACGCAGGGGAGCGCATGGCAGAACGCGCACGTGCCAAACGTGAGGCGGTAACGGCGGTGCCGGTGTTCGCGGTGAAAAGAAAGACCGAAAAAAGCGGAAGGTGGTATGGCGATGGAAAAGCAGGAAGAAAATAAAGAAGAATGATTAATATAGCGCAGAAGTTGAGACCATTAAGAACATACTCCGCCGTCAGAAACTTATGCTCAAGGCACTCAAACATGAGCTGGAGCGTGGGGACAGGGGCGTGCTTGCTTGTAGTGCCAGCCATAATAGCAACGTGGCTGGC
>CAVBQX010000092.1:0-2415 GCA_963597755.1 Segatella copri | reverse complement strand
TTATAACATATATGCGTGTAACTGTATACTGTATACATATAGCGATGCTATAAAAATAACGGCCGCCTGTTGGCGGCCGCATAGGTTAAGCTATTTAGTTGCGGGGAGTGGGTTGGTTGCTGACAACAGGCTTACCCATAACCTCGTTAACACGTTCCTTCATACTACGTTTTTTATTAGTAGCAGGCTTGTTGCTGACAACAGGCTTTTGTGCTTCAGTGGTTACGCTGCTCTTATCCGTTGTCTGTTTATCCTTGTCCGTAGTCTTGTCTTTGTCCTTATCTTTATCCTTGTCGTCATCCTGCTTAATTTCCGGTTCGGCAGGAACAGTTACGCCAGGATTGGTAAAGCTGGTGCGAGGAGTACCTGCGAGGGCGTTACTCATAAATTCAGACCAGATATAACGCGGTTGATTGCCACCATACATATGACGCAAGGGCTGGTTGTTATCATCGCCAATCCAGACGGCTGTACACAAATCCGGTGTGTAGCCCACGAACCAGGCATCGACAAACGTATCGGTGGTACCGGTTTTGCCGGCAGCAGGACGGCCGATACCGCCGCTGGCAGCAGTACCTTTGATAAGTACATCCTGCAGCATGTTAGTAGTGAGGTAGGCTGATTCAGCGTCAACAACGCGCTTGGATTCGGTCTTAGCCTCATAAAGCACCTTACCGGAGCGGTCTACAATCTTCAGCAGGGCAATAGGCTTGCAGTAAATGCCGTTGGTAGCAAGCACGCTGTAGGCAGCTGCCATTTCCAGAGGATTTACGCCCTTGCTCAGGCCGCCTAAGGCCATTGCGAGATTAGCATCACTATACGAGCCGGAATCAACAAGGGTAGAAATACCCATCTTTTCGGCATTGGCAATAATTTTGCTTACGCCAACCTCACGGGCCAGCTTGACGGTAGGAACGTTCATAGATTGTACCAACGCTGTACGAAGGCTAACCTTGCCGTGCTCGGCCATATCAGAGTTTTTGGGCTTCCAGCCGGGAGAGAATTCTTCTTCCTTGTCCTCGATGACGCTGGCAGGAGAGAAGCCGTTCTGCATAGCGGTGAGATATACGAAGGGCTTGAACGCAGAACCTGGCTGACGCACTGCCAGGGTTGCACGGTTAAACTTATCTTGACCGCGGCCGCCCAGCATAGCTTTTACATAACCTGTATGCGGATCGATAGCAACAAGTGCTACCTGAGGTTGTGTCAGTTTATTGTCATCATTATAGTAATCAGGCAGATAGTGCATAGCATTCTCTGCGGCTCTTTGCATATCCGGGTCTAAGGTTGTGTAAATTTTCAGGCCGCCCTTGTAAAGAGCATCGGCACCAACCTCATCAATAACCTTTTGGCTGATCATCTCAAAGAAGTAAGAACGAGGATCTGTATTGTTCTTGTGGGATGTGCTGTAGGAAAGCTTTTCGGCTTTGGCTTTGGCACCATCATCGGCACTGATAAAGCCGTATTTAACCATCTGGTCTATAACCAGCTCCTGACGGGTTTTACTTTCCTTGGGGTTTTCAAAGGGATTAAAGTAGTTAGGGCTTTTAGGAATAGCGGCAAGTGTTGCAGCTTCAGCAATATCCAAGTCCTGCACATGCTTATTAAAATAGTATAAGGAAGCACTTTCTATGCCATAAGCACCCTGGCCAAAGTAAATCTGATTGAGATACATGGTAAGGATTTCATCCTTGGTGTATTTGTGCTCAAGCTCTTTGGCAATAAAGGCCTCTTTAATTTTACGGACGATAGAACGCTCTTGTGTAAGGAAAGCATTTTTGGCAAGCTGTTGGGTGATAGTACTACCGCCCTGCACCTCACTGCCGCTTAGTGTAGAGACTAAAGCGCGGGCTGTTCCACGGTAATCTATGCCGCCGTGCTCGTAGAAGCGATTGTCTTCAATAGCAATAAAGGCACGCTGCACATGCTTAGGAATCTTATCAATGGTAACCGGAACTCGGCGCTCTTCTGAAAGCGTGGTATAAATCGCGTTACCGTTAATATCATAGAATTGAGAAGCAGCGTCCGGAATAAGTGTTTCATCCATGTTAGGGGGTGCAAAAAGACTAGAGAAGCCATAGAGTACCGATGCGCCCATAATAAGGAGGCATACAACACACATGACGAGAAATTTCAGTACCTTAAACATTTTCTACCTCTTCTTCATTAATTAGTTTTGTTTCATTACTTGCAGTGAATTTACAAGTTACTCTATTATAGCATTTTCAGACAACTTTGTCATATGATAATGACGAATAATCATAGATATTTTTAAATATATTAATGAAGAAAAGTGTGCGAAAACAAAAAAAGGAAAAATAAACAAAAAAAGTTCAAAAAAGGTGTTGACATTACTAGGGCAGCGTGGTATTATATACAAGTCGACGCGATACGGCAACAAAACAAAAGCCAAAG
>CAVBQX010000091.1:0-2496 GCA_963597755.1 Segatella copri | reverse complement strand
GTTTTAAACATATTATCCCAGCTGCTTTGGCGCGCCGAGGTCAGACGGTTTTCTACATCTTTATTGATGCCGTACAAATTTGCCTGATTCTGATAGCCGGAAACCGAACCTTCCAGCAGCGCCTTAATTTGCTGAATGTAATTCAGCTGCGAATTATTATTGAAATTTGCGCTGTTGATATTGTCGCTCAAACTTTGGCTATATGCACCCTGTCCCGCTGCAATGCTTTGATATGCCGCTTGATTGAGCGCCTCATTTTGCTTTTGCTGCAGGTCGTTCATCGCCCGCTGATAAGCCTCGCTGCCAACGCTGATGCCTTTGTTTGCCAAACTTGTTTCCAAATCGGTCCGCAGCTGCTGATATTGCGGCGTAAGCTTATCCACCGCCGACTGATACACAGCGTTTTCCGCACGCTGACGAGCCTCGTCCGAACCGTTAACTGAAAACTGATATTCCGGCATACTGCCCAAATTTTGACTCATGCTAAGCGCCTGCCCTGTCATATTTTTTAAGGTATTATCATAATTTGAAGTATCATAATTGCCAAGATAATTCAAATAGTTATTTTCATAACCATATTTATTGGTTGAAGAGTTAGCAAAAACTTTTCCTATAGATTTACTCATTTCTTTTTTCCTTTCTTTATATCCATTTACATTCGTTTTTCAGCATACCGAAAATGCAGCAGTCATCGCCGTTTTCACGGTACGCCCTGAACATTCCTTCTTGCTGAAAACCGAGTTTTTTTACAAAATTTAAGCTGGTGGCGTTGCTTTTGCTCACCAGCAGCGAAATACGCCGGCATTTTAGCTTGTTAAACGCCAAATCAAACATAGCTCTAAGCATGCGGCGGTTACACCAACGCTTGTCAACGGTGTAAACTGTCCACCAAACCTCTATATTGGGACGGTAACTGTGAAAAATTAAGCCGCCAAGCATTTTTCCATCTTGGGCAAAGCCATAAGTCATATGCGTGTCGAGCCAATCAGCATTTTCCCCCAAACCATCACAAACCCACTTAGCTATGATATTGTTTTTATCCGGCAGAATTTCATATTCATCGCTCATAGCACACCGCTCCCGACTTCATAGCGGATTCCTGTTTCAAACCACTCTATCAAATTGCCTTTGGTCTTGGTTTTAAACACCACGCTGGCTTTGTAGCCGGTGGCGGAATTAGCTATCCATTGGCTGCGGATAGACGTGCTGTCGGCAGCGCCCCATTTTATGCCAAGCGGTTCTGCCGAGCTTGACCATTTGGTTTCATTCCACTTATGCAGGTTTGAAGACGATAAGTTTTCCTGATAGTCAATTTTACGGCTTTCCATATCCATATTGGTATAAATTACCAGTGTATAGCCGGAACTGGACTTGGTACGCGGGTTCAGCAGCTGAATTTTTTTAACGCAGTTGCTGCCCAAATCATTATACGCCTGCTCGACGCAGCCGCTGATTTCCATTCCGTTATCAGCATAGCTTTCATCAAACAAATAAACACCTTGATCCGAGCCAAAATAAAGTCGTTGATTATACAAACCCCAGCAATGCGCGCGGATACCGGTAAAGCGGCACCAAGCGCCGGTGTTTACGTTAATCACATGCTGTTCATACTGATTGGAAACCGGCACGTTAAACAGCCCATAACCGCCGCGGCTGTAAATTATTCCCTGCCAGCCGTAACGTTTCAAATTACGCGCAGTCCGCGACAGCACCAAACCGCGGACGGCATCGCTGAAAGCTATCTGCGACGCATTGGCTTGTTCCAACGGCAAAGCCTTGGACAGTGGAATATAGCCGTCTTCAGAAATTATAACCACATCGCCCTGATACGGCACCAAGCAATTATAGCCAATCGGACGGCTGATTTTGTAAGCCCCCTTCAGCTGCCAGCTGTCGGCATTGTTAATGTCTGACCCGACGTAAACCAACGCTTCGCCTTCCGAAGTGATAAACACCGTCAAATCATCAATACCCTGCCCGCCGTCCTGCGTCCAGTTGGCAACCGCCATCAGCTCGCCGCCGAACCGCGCCACCTGCACCAAATCAAAGCAATTCAGCTTACCGGCGATATTGCCGGCGGTTTCAGGATACCAAACTTTGAGAGTGCCGCTTTCAATAAACCATAAGCGCTGCTTGGAAAGCCCGATGCCGGAAATGCGCGTGGCATTCAAATTTTCAGCGCTGAAGCCCCAGTCTTCAAAATGTTCGATTCCGTCGTCATCGCGGTAATAGACTTTGGGAATGTCGCTGCCATTTACAAAATACAAATAATTTTTATATTGCTGGGTACGGCAGTAGCTGTTGGTAAATTTTACATTTTCATAAGCATAAATATTTTTGCGCGAGCTGATGTTATAGGCTGCTCCGCCGGACAGCGCCATAAAATAGCTGCCGCTGCCGGTTTTATATTCAGCTAAGGTACACACTTTTTCCGGCAGCTGCGCATATTCAACATAGCCTTTGCGCAAAGCAACTTTAGTATCCTGCGGCATATAG
>CAVBQX010000090.1:0-2558 GCA_963597755.1 Segatella copri | reverse complement strand
GCCATACGTAGAGAGGGTAACAAAAGCGGGGAATACGATAGAGATAGAGAGGTACTTTACCAGCAGATACAAAAAGAAAGGTATCAGCAGAGGGGATAAGGTAAAGCCGACAAAAGAGGAACAGGAGAAAGTAAACACCAGACAGGCAGAGAGAAAGTTAAGGATACTCATAAATGCGAACTATGGATATGGGGACTACCATTTAGTGCTTGATTATATCCGCAGGAAAGGGCAGCCAGATAGAACGCCGGAACAGATGCGGCACGACATAGACGTATTTTTGAGGGAGTGCAGAAAGGAGTACAGAAAAGCAGGGATAGAGTTCAAATACATACACGTTATGGAGATAGGCAAGAAAGGTGCGAGGCATCACCACCTTGTAGTAAATAAAATTGACACAGAGATTTTACAGCGCTGCTGGTATAAGGCATACGAGGGGCATAACAGGGTTAAAGTATTCCCACTGGACGACAGCGGCAACTATGCAGAGCTGGCAAGTTATTTAATCAAGTACACAGGAACGCACAAAAAGGGTACTGACGGAGCATTACAGGGCAAGCGCTGGAATTGCAGCAAGAATTTAGTAAGACCAGAGCCAGAGTATCACATAATTTCAGACCGTGAGTATTTCAAGAAAGAGCCAAAGGCAATAAAGGGCTATTACGTGGACAAGAACAGCGTGAGCATGGGCGTACATAGCCCAGAGTATTACGGCTATGGGTATTTGCGATACACCTTAGTAAAAATAACGGATAGGGGGGGATGAAATGCAGATAATCAAGGGCGTTGCCATTGCAGCAGTGCTGATAATAGCCGGACTGCTGGCACTGATTGTGGCAGGGTATCTGGCGCTTAGAATTACAACGGCTATTTTTGAGCAGCAGGAGAGCTGGAAAGACAACGGCAGAGGAAAGGACAGGGGGCATGGTAGAGAAAATTGAATACTGGTTATTCCAGAAAGGCAAGGACTGTAAGCGCTGCTGCCTGCGGTGCAGATACTACGATATATGCCGCTGGGACGTACTGGGAAATGCAGGACTACAAAGCGAGGAAACAATAACGCTTTTGGCGATAGAGAACAGCAAGCCGCATAAGGACGGGCTGCTTTTCAGAATTTGCCAGTATGTAGAATTTAAGCAGAAAGCGAGGCGAGAAAATGAGAAACTTTAGACTGGACGACGAAAGCGGGCATCAAGAGGCATTATTTAACTGGGCTGCATACAGCACAGAGCTTATGCCGGAACTGCAATATATGTATCATGTGCCAAACGGCGGCAAACGTGATACAGCAACAGCGGTGGCGCTTAAGAGGCAGGGCGTAAAGGCTGGCGTGCCGGATATTATGCTACCAGCTGCAAGGGCTGGGTATCATGGGCTTTGCATAGAGCTTAAGGCAGGCAAGAACACGACGACCAAGAAACAGAAAGAGTGGTTAGAGTATCTGCGGCAGCAGGGCTATTATACCGCCGTCTGCTACGGCTGGCAGCCAGCAGCGCAGCTGATAGAGCAGTATTTATTACATTCAGACGAGCTTACAAAAGAGCAGGAAACAGTAACCATGCGTTAGGGGCGACGCAGGAAAGAGAGGCAAAGAATGAAAACAATAAGCATTTTGAACTTAAAGGGTGGCGTAGCCAAGACCTTTACGGCGGCAAACATGGCATATGAGCTTTACAGGAGAGGCTACAAGGTGCTGCTGATTGATAACGATAAGCAGGGAAACTTAAGCAAGGCGTACAGCAGATATGATGCAGAGAACGTAGCACCAGTTACAAGGCTGCTGGCTGGGGACTGGGAAAACGCAGACGAGCTGATACAGCATACAGAGTATGAGGGTATCGACATTGTAACGGCGAATATGTCACTATTTGGGGCTACATGGAATTTAACCAAAGAGGACAGCGAAAACCAGATAGAGAGATACAAAGCGCTGGTATATGCAAAGGTGCAGTATTACGGAGATTGCACCATATACGGCAAGTATGATTACTGCATCATTGATAACCCGCCGGATATTGGGCTTAATGTTGTAAATGCGCTGGCAATCACGGACGAGGTAATAGTACCCGTAAAGGTGGACGAGGACGCTTTAGAGGGGCTGGACATTGTGACAGAGCAGATAGAGGACGCAAAGGCACTTAACCCAGTGTTAGAACTGGCAGGCGTATTGATTACGTCATACCAGAACACAGACGGCGAGGCGGCAGGCGTAGAGTGGCTGAAACAAAAGACGGATTTTAATATTTTGGGTATTATTCGGTATTCCAAGAAAGTAGCAGAAAATACTTTTATGCGTAAGCCGATTTATGAGTATAGCCCATGCTGCGGAGCGGCGCAGGGGTACAAGAAATTTGTAACAGCGTATACAGGGAAAGCGAGGTAGAGAATATGGCAAAGTTTGGAATTAACGACATTCTGAATGCAAAGACGAAAGCAGCAGGGCGGCAGGCACAGACGGACGGATACAAAGAGATTTATTTAAGCCCTTACGAGGTAAAGGCAGCGCTGGAGAATACGCACCAGAAATTAGAGAACATAGAAGAGCTGGCAGACAGCTT
>CAVBQX010000089.1:0-2780 GCA_963597755.1 Segatella copri | reverse complement strand
GGCAGGTGGTGCTGGCGCTGGGGGAGGATATGACGTGCTTTTGGCAGAAGGTGGAAAGGAATTTGAAGATTATGGGGGAGTGATGTGGACAGGTGTTTGGAAAAGTGAAAATAGAGAGGTTTTATTTTTTTGATGCGTCACGTCTTTACGGGGGGGACAAATATGCTAAAATAAAAATACATTCGCTATAAAAGTAAGGAGTTGTGATGATGGCAGCCAAAAAATCCCCGCAATCAGTAGAGCCGAACGTTGCAGATATTGCCAACGGCTGGTTAAAACAATACAAGGTTGATTATAAGCTGGAGCAGGAAAGCCTTAACGCTGAAATAGACAAGGCACTGGATGAATACCTGTCTAAAAGTGGCGGCAAGGGCGGCAACAGGCCTGATGCTAAAGCTTTGCTTACAGATAAATATCTCAGAAAATGGCCTGTTTTGATTGAATACAAGGGTTATGAAGATAAACTGGTGAAGCTGGATGCAGATGGCAGGGTGGAAAACCAAAAAAAAGACAACACTCCTAATTACCAAAATATCAAAAGCTATGCTGTCAACGGCGCAGTGCATTATGCTAATGCTGTTATGCATTACACCAGTTATACAGATATTATCGCTATAGGTATAACTGGATATAAAGACAAAAACACAGGCAAAATTGTTACGCAGATGGGCGTGTACTATGTATCCCAAAGGAATCTTGGCTTTGGCCAGGAGGTGGGGCAATACAGTGATTTGTCGTTTCTTAAGGACGAAAACTTTACTGCCTTTGTTGACCATATAAACGAGCTGCAGCTTAGCGACGAGGAGCTGGAAAAGCGCAAGGAAAAGCGAGAGGATGAAATTGAAAAAAGCCTTAAGCAATTAAACAACGATATTTATAACAACGAAAAGGGATTAGGCGAAAATGACCGTGTTTATCTCGTTGCAGCCTCTATCATCGCCACGCTGGGTGTGCCCGGCAAGGTTGCGCCATTAGAAAAGTCCGATCTGAAAAGCGTAAGCGAACCAGGCAACACTGATGGTGAAATCATGATCCGCAAGATCAAGGCCTTTTTAGAGCAAAAGAATTTGCCGCAGGGTAAAAAGGATTTGATTGTCCGCACGCTGCAAAACACTTTAGAAACAGATAATATCAACAAGGTGGATAACGGCGAAACCCAGCTTAAGCGTGTTTTCAGCAAAATTGTTGATGACCTGGGGATTTATTACAAAATTGGCCTGACCACGGATTTTACCGGCAAGTTGTTTAACCAAATGTACAGCTGGCTGGGCTTTAGCCAGGATAAGCTTAACGACGTAGTGCTTACGCCGGCCTACGTGGCACGCCTTTTGGTGAAGCTGGCACGCGTCAACAAGGATTCGTATGTGTGGGACTTTGCCACAGGCTCGGCAGGACTTTTAGTGGCAGCCATGAACGAAATGCTTATAGATGCCAAAAACAGCATCACCTCGCCCGAGCAGCTGCAGCAAAAAGAGCTGCATATTAAAGCGCATCAGCTTTTGGGCCTGGAAATTTTGCCCAGTATTTATATGCTGGCCATTCTTAATATGATCCTTATGGGCGATGGCAGCTCTAACATCATGAACAAGGATTCACTTAAGGATTATAACGGTGATTATGGCTTTAGCAGCACCGTCAGCAAATATCCTGCCGATGCCTTTGTGCTAAACCCACCGTATTCTGCCGAGGGCAATGGCATGGTGTTTGTCGAAAAGGCGCTTTCTATGATGCAAAAGGGCTTTGCCGCTATCATCATCCAAGGCAGTGCCGGCACCGGCAAGGCTAGCAGCTACAACAAAAGGATTTTGGCACGCAACACACTTTTGGCCAGCATCAAGATGCCCATAGATTTGTTTATTGGCAAATCCAGCGTGCAGACCTATGTTTACGTGTTCCGCGTGGGCGAAGCACACCAAAAGGACGACGTGGTGAAGTTTATTGATTTTACTAATGACGGCTACACCCGCAGCAACCGCAAAAAGGCAAGTAAAAACCTGTACGACACCGACAACGCCAAGGAACGCTACCAGGAGGTAGTAGATTTGGTGCGCTATGGCAAGGGCAAGCTGCACTACTTTAGCGAAAAGGAATATTACGAGGGCCATATTGACCCCAATAGCGGCGCCGACTGGAACCAAAGTGCCCCCGTCGACACCAGGCCAACGCTGGCAGACTTCAAAAAAACCGTTGGCGACTACCTTGCCTGGGAAGTCAGCAACATTTTGAAGTGCAGCGTGGAGGACGAGCGCCTGGGAAAATAGCTGCCTCACTTGACGCTAAGCTGCAAAGCGTGGAGTGGGGCGAGTACAGACTGGGGGATTTGTTTGAGAAAATAGATACCCAAAAACTAAAGTATAAAACATCAGAACTACCTGATATTCCCAAAGGTGATTATGTTCTGCCAGCTTTAACTGCAGGTATACAAAATCAAGGTTTAAATAACTATGTACCATATGAAGGTGCAACTGTCTTGAGTAATGTTATTTCCATATCTGCTAATGGTGCAAATACAGGAGCAACATTTTATCAGAGTGGCAAATTCACAGTGTTACAAGATGCTTATGCCATAAATTGGATTTATAATGATGACCTGTTAACCGATGCACAATACTTATTTCTAACGGGAGCCATTTCTAAAACTGTTTATGGCAACTACGAGTGGACCAATAAGGCTGGTTGGGAACGTATTAAAAATGATACAATCCAACTTCCCACACGTAACGGAACTATTGACTTCGATTTTATGGAAACCTTTATCGCAGAGCTGGAAGCTCAGCGCA
>CAVBQX010000088.1:0-2794 GCA_963597755.1 Segatella copri | reverse complement strand
TGGTATGTCACAATATATAACGCTGTTGTCTTTAATTTTTACATTTTGGTAATCGACTTGCAGTCTTTGCAGTCTTTGCAGGCTTTGCAGGCTTTGCAGGCTTTCCAGGCTTTGCAGTCTTTGCAGGCTTTGCAGGCTTTGCAGGCTTTGCAGGCTTTCCAGGCTTTGCAGGCTTTGCAGGCTTTGCAGGCTTTGCAGGCTTTGCCATAATTCGTGCAAACCATATATTTCAAAATAATTTTGTGGTAGCGGCAAAAACTCCTGCATTTTCTCGTAATATTCCTGCGTGGGAAATCCCCATTGAGAACGCCCAAAATAATGCTTGCTCATTTGCGTACCCAGTCGCCTGTTAACCTCAGCCGCCGTCAGCCCAGATTGCTTTAACGCCTTGCGAAGATACTGGCGCAGCTGCTCCTCGCTTTGCTTAATGTCGTTTTTACATTCAGCTATCAAAATCTCTAATCCTTTGGCTGCATAATCCTGCTGCTTTAGCCACCATTGGATATATTTGCTCTTGTATTCGTCCTTATGCGCCTTAATATCCAGCCTGCTGGCGTCGCCGTTTATCCCCATCTCTTTTAGCAGGGAGTAATCTTTAAATACCCTCGCATAGTGCAAGGCTTTTTTCCATGGTTCAATTCCCTTGCTGTAAAGGTATGCACGTTGGTTGTTGCCGAAGCTCCAGCATATGCGGATATAAATATCGTCAGCTTTCAATGCCTGAAATTCTTCCCTGCTAATCCACCGCTGTTCATTGTGATACTTGCCGTTTACAGCATCGCAAAACAGTTTGGGCGCGTCGCTTATATCGTTAACTATAAAATTTTGATACTTCTTTTTCAACATCGCCGCATGGGTAACGGCGCAACCACCTGCGAAAAGGTCATAAAAATTTTGCGCCGGCGGCAAAACGCTTACCACCCACTCAGCTATCTGATTTTTACTGCCCATATATGGTGTCCCGTATCTCACAAAATACCTCCATAAAAAAAGAGCCAGCCTTGTCAGCCAGCTCTGTGTTACTTCACCATATATTATTGCACGTTTTTTACTCGCATTCTATCACTTCTTTTGTGTAAAATCCTCTAGTGTAATCTCCCCTGCTTTTAACAGCTTCACAAACTGCTTTACAATTACTTCCTGCTCAGCGGTCAGACGGAATTGCACCTGTTTGGTTACGGCAGCCCCCTCCAGCTTCTTGCGCCCTGCGCCTGGTCTTGCCCCGCCTGTATTGGGACGCTTGCCGCCCCATGTGCCTTTTACTTTTTCCTCCATAACGCTTCCTCCTTACTTTTTAAGTACCCTGATTAATGCCGCAATCGCCACCACCAATGCTATAATGGATATTATTAATGTCAACTCTTGCATTTTGTTAACACGAACGATATAATTTACCTAGGGGAAGCCCGAGGGCTTACGCCCCCTAGGCAACCGCCTTATTTTTTATTAACCTTGTACATCATTACCGCAACCGCCAAGTTGATAAGTGCTGTTACAAGGTTAATCCCTGTCATTATATCGTTCATGCTTTTCGCCTCCTTTCCTCTTGATGATTTAATTATACCATACTTGATGAAATTTGTCAAGGGTTTTTCTACAATTTCATATGTTTTCTTTCAAAAAAATTAGCCGTCAGTATAAAACTGACGGCTTTTTCATTTCTAAAATAAATGTTGTTGTATGTCTTCACGCTGCTTACGATGTTTCTTGCCGTTCACCCTGTTCAGCAACATCACAAGCCCCTGCCCATGCAGCTTGTGGACATGCTGGTAGCTGTAGCTCATTGCTTCCGCTATGCGTTCCCACTTCTGATAATTAAGGTAGCGCCTGCGCAGCACTATCTTTACGGGACTGTTAGGGAGAATCTCTATCAAGGCTTCAACTTCAGCTTCCTGCTGCGCAAGCTTTGCAAGGCTTTGGCTTATCCTTTGCTCCTGCTCCAATATCCTCACAACGGCGTTTTCCATCGCCTTGCCGTCGCTGCTGCCACCAGGTGCCAGGCTGTAGGCTGGTGTCACCTTTGCCGCTATGCTACGCTTTTCTTCAAGGCGTTCAATTTCTGCCAAATGCTTACTGTGAAGATACCACGCGCTTTTCAGCTTCCGTTTTAATTCGTCCTTTGTCACCCTGCTTCCTCCCTAATAGTCTACATACTAACTTAAAATTTTATTATGAGTGTTTTTCCGTGGTTTTATATCCCTACAGTATAATTTTACCACTTTATGAGCTGGCAATAAAGCAAAATGCCGCTATGCTTGCCGCAAGTGCTGCCGTGGCCGCCACAAGCTCAATACGCCGCCGCTTGGGGCTGGATACTTTAACCGGCATAACGCTTTTAACGCCATGCTCCTCAATCTCCTTCATCTCTTGTGATACCTCGTATCTTTGGCGTTTATCCTGCTTTTGGCTTCTGCGGCGCTGATCGCAGCGGTACTTATTCATACACACCTTTTGCTGTACGCCTTCCAGCTCTATGGCTTTCCATTCGCCGTCCTTAAGGTTACGGCTGCATAAAGCACATTTAATCTTTGGCATCGGCGGTCTCCTCTATGCTTTCCTTGCCCCACACGATATGCCCACAGCTCGAACAGCGGTAGGCGTGGGCAATATAGCCATTTTTCTTATAGCCATGCAGTCGTACAAGCTTTGTATTTGATTCCCAGCAATACGGGCAAAGCTTATGCCCTGTTATGGCGTCTCTTGCAACTTTTATTTTGATTGGTGATGTATTCAATGTTTACGCTCCCTGCTGTCCTAAAAACTTGTTAACAAAGTACGTCTGCCCCTTGCCTGT
>CAVBQX010000087.1:0-2944 GCA_963597755.1 Segatella copri | reverse complement strand
TGATAGCAGAATCCTCGGCAGCGTGGTTGATTATAATATTGTTGCCTAAAATGTTGGTCGGGTCATCAGCATCATGTGCGTAGAAGACATTCATGTAACCGGCGTAATTGCCAATAGTCGTGTTCTTTTCAGCCCTGGTCATATCGATATAACCTGCAGAGGCTGCGGAATCACCGCCGGTGAGGGATTTCAAAGTGGTCTCTTTATCGCTGTCGTTATAGTTGTGCCAGATCGCACCATTTTTAATGGTAGCGGCAACAGCGTTATCTAACGAATAGCCTTCCCATTCAGCACCGCTGTCCATAATAAGCGTTGTGGCGTATTTGGAATAGCCCATCCACTTAGCCTGGTTGCCCATGAACAGGGTCAAAACGCCATAATCACCAGGCGTTACACCCCAACCGGAACCATAATTGTAATTGCCTACCCAATAGGAATCCTTAGTATTGAGGCCTACGTTAATTTTACCCTTTGAACCCATGCCGCCAACAGTGCTGAAGTTGCCGCTAATCTGTACGGTATTATTACCTGCGGCAATAGCGTTGCCGGTAGCAGTATCTTCGTCCTTAATTACGTTAACGTTGACAATACCGTAATTGCTGCTGACAAATTCACCATAGGCGCGAATAGCGTTGTTGGCTGCGCCGCCACCGAAATTAACACCGGGGTTTTCGCCGGAGGCAGTCATAATAATTTTGCCACCGCCTACATCAATCGTGGAGGCAACAGCCGAAAGTCCCTCAGCCATGCCTACGCCGTTGGTTGTATCTGCTTCCAAGTCAATAAGGCCGTCAATTTTCAGCCAGGAGCGTTCGCCCGCTGCACCATTCATAGATTTAACTACAGCACCATTAGTACTGTTCGTGGTGCTGCCACGAAGGGTGAGAACCTTGCTTTCCAGATTATCGTCACCATTATGGATGTACAGCTGGCCGCCGCCATTGACGAACAAAGCAGCAGTCTGACCGCCACTAGTGCTGACAGCATTAACGCTCATCGGACCTGCATTAAAGATTTCTACCTTACCGCTGGGACCAACGCCGGCAATACCGGTAACGCTGCCTTTATTTTCAATGTTCAAGTCCAATGCATGACCATTCAAATCCAAGGTGACATTTTCTTCATTATAGCCGCTGAAAATACCGGATTGGAAAGTATAGAGCCACGGACCTGCAACTACATTATCAGAATTGGGATCTACATTAATCTTGGTATCCTGCGTAAATATATATTTACCGTTTTGATAAACACCGGCCTCTGTGTAATCTGTAGTCTTAGTCGGGTCACCAACAATATGCTGGGTAAATTCTACAGCACTTTGTCCATCAGGCTTTACATATTCATTAATGGTGCTGTCCTTAGCAAGATAACCTTGTCCTGTGGTTGCGTCAAAGCTCATATCAGCAAAATACTTGGTGATAGATCTAGCGGTAAGGCCTTCGGCAATGCTGACAGTACCGGTCACGTTATCTTCGCCCTCAGTATAAGCAGAATAATAAATCTTATTGGCAAGTCCGTTCAAGGCAGCTTCTCTGTTGGTCTCTGTGCTCAGGCTGTCATCATAATCGGTATATACATTAATGCCACTGTTCTCAGAAGCCTTTTCGATTATAACATCGCCACCCAGAATTTTACTCGGATCACTCTTGTCATGCTCGTAAGCAATATTCAGCATATGACTGTCCAGAGTTTGGATAGTAACGTTGCCGCTATCGGCACTTTGATGCAGCAAACCATTAACACCGCTTATGTATTTCAGCGTTGTGTTAGTGCCTTTATTACTGCTATTAAAGGCAGAGTTGTTCCAGACCGCTCCGTCGTTCAAAATCAATGTCACATTACTAAAGCTGCCAGCTTCCTTAATAACGCCGTTTATATAGGCAT
Source organism: Segatella copri (assembly GCA_963597755.1). GTDB lineage: Bacteria > Bacillota > Negativicutes > Acidaminococcales > Acidaminococcaceae > Phascolarctobacterium_A. The sequence goes on along the minus strand of CAVBQX010000087.1, from coordinate 1,060 downwards.
CATTACCGCTCAGGCCCAAATAAAGGATATTCTTGCTGTTGTCCCCAACATACAAATCACCATCAATTTGTTGGCCTGTGCCCATAACAACAGCACCACTCTTGCTGTTAAGTCCGCTTGTGGTACCTGCGCCATATTGGACAGAGCCATACTCATTATAAATAGCGTAACGCTCCGAGCCGTCCTCTGCCGGCATTATAGTAATCTTGCCACCCTTGGTTACCCTGATAAGCTGCCCACTGTAGGAAGCAGACGGGTTTGTAGGAGCTACAACTAAACCATTGCCTTCGCTTTCGATATTGGCCTTGCCATAAACGTAAATTTTGGCATTGCCGACACCAGCATAAAGTCCGGCACTGTTATCTGTCACAGAAGCAGCCTTTTCGTTGCCACTTACCTTGATATTTACATCGCCATTAACGCTCACACTGCTTGAATTATAGATTACATCCTCTGCTCCGCCCTCCGGGGTACTAACAGCAATGCCATAGGCGCCATTAGGATTATCTACATTGATGTTCATAGCATCTGTAAGATAGAACGACACACCCTTTTGGTTTTTATCAGTAACTGCACGCCAAACACCATAGGATTTTTGTGTGCTGTCCTGCGACGCACTCACATTAATGTCTATCCCTTTCACAAGGCCATAAGAATTATTACCTATGTTCAAGGCACGACTGGCAGATGTTTGCAGTAAACCTGCAGCAATATTATCACCACCGGCCTTAACATTTAGCGTAAGCTTATTGTCCGGAGAAGCTACATAAATATAATATCCTGATGTAGGATTATTAGTTATTGCCGTACTAACATTATATTCATTGCCAGCACTATCGGAAATAGTAAACGGTTTTGTCTTCGTATCATCAACCGTAATAACGCTATCCTTGGTAAATGTATAAATGTTGCTCGTGCTACTATATTCTTTAGCAATACCGGCATAGGCTTCATCTACACTCACATCACCTGTAATCGGTGCGTTAAATTCCGTGGTCGTCTGCTCTGCAAAAGCAATGTTCATTACGCCACATCCCAGCGCCATAGCCACTGCCAACGC
>CAVBQX010000086.1:0-2961 GCA_963597755.1 Segatella copri | reverse complement strand
CCCTTAAAGGGCACGAAGGTGGCTTGTGTGGCATCAGGTTCGATTTCACACACGATGGACGGCTGATCCTGGGTTTCGACATCGGGATCAAGTTCGTCAGGGGTAACGTTGCGAGGCTCAAACAGACGACGCAGAATGCCGTCTTCGTAGAGCTTCTGGCGCACGTACATAGAGGCAGCTTCGGAAGCTTCCTTAATCTGGCCAGAGGTAAAAACTTTGTCGAAGAAAGCACTGTTGACCAGTTCAGCACTCACTACGGGTGTTTCATATCCCATGTATATATACTCCGTTAATTAGCAGAAAGAGGTTTCCACACCAGGCGCATATGCTTGGACACAGAATCAAAGTTGATAACCTGGGCAATCACGGGGTTTGAACCAGCAGCAACAAACTTGCCGTCAGCGTCAGCACTCAGCTTGTCGCCAGCAGCAAAAGTAGTGCCGGTGTAGTGGTCGGCATCGACTTCGATAATAGCATCAGACATCAGACCGGTATAGGTGTCACGCATGTCTTCCTTAGCAATAACAAAGGCGGCGACAGAACCAGATGCAACAGCGGCGGTTTTCCATTTGCCAGTGGCAGCATCCAGAATAGCAACAGTGCCGTCAGCAAGCGTTGTACCGTCAACAGCCCTAAGCACTTCATCAATCGCGCCGTTGGAAGGCCAACCCTTACGAATTTCGTAACTCATTATATTTTCTCCAATATACCTGGTGCACTAGTATTCACTGCTAAGAGCGAACCTGGTTAAAGGATCCGAACCGCTGGGGTTGTACTCGTCACCAAGTGTTCCGTATTCAAAAGAAGATCGTTTTGAAGCAACCTTTTCGTTTGTATTAGCGGTGTTGTCTTCGCTAATAGCTTTGGCTAAAGCCTCGATGCTTTCTGCGATCTTGATAAGTTCGTTGTCAGTAGCCATTTTTACCTACCGTAGAAAAGCATAAAATCCAAAACACGCTTAGGGTCGAGCTCTTCGGGCTTTTCCTCTGCGCATTTACGAAGCTCTTCTGCCAATTTTTTCAACTCATCGGCGATGTTATTTTCCATTTTTTGCCTCACCAACAAGCTTTTTTACCGCACGCAAATCCACCGTGAAACGCGGTTTTTGCGCAGCGGTTTTTTTAAGTACAGCTGCTGTTTTAAGAAGCAGCTGAGTTAATTCGTCTTTGCGTGCTTGTTTCATAATATTTTACTGCTGGGGATAAGGCATGGCCTGGGGCTGCTGAGCCTGCATCTGAGCCATAGCCTGGTCGTAGGCATTCTGGCTGGCAGCTGCCATCTGCGGGGCTACCGGTGCGGGGGCAGGTGCAGCAGCGGGCTGCATCTGCGCCATTGCTTCGTTATAAGCACCCTGAGCAGCAGCCTGGGGGTCAACAGGAGCAGCCTGAGCAGGCTGCATCTGAGCCATCGCTTCGTTGTAAGCACCGCCAGCAGCTTCCTGCATTTCCTCAGGAGAAGCAGCCTCTTCCTTGCTTTCTTTCTTTTTCTTTTCAGCTAAGGCACGGGCAGCTGCGGCAGCGTCACGCACAGCGGCAGAGAGGTTTTCATCCTCTTCGCTGTCGTCTTCTTCCTCAGCGGCGACAGCTTCCTCAGCAATCTTAGTCAAAGCAAAGGCGTAAGCATTATCGCAAGCCTGTTTGAACATATTATAGTCTGCCTGAGGCTGCTCGTTATATCTCTGCATAGCCTCACAGGCGGACTTAGCAAAAAGCTCACCAAACACAGCAGCTTCCTTGGCAATTGCCTGATCATGATTGTCAATGTACTCATCAGCCATGTCTCGCAGTGCCTTGGTAGCATCCACAGCTTCATCCTGCTTAGTCTTAGCTGCCACAGCAGCCTGAATCATGTCCTCAGGGGAAGCGTCGCCTTCATCATCATCTTCACAAATGCAAGGATTAGACATACAGTCAGGGCACAGCTCTTCACCTGCTGCAGGTGCAACAGGTGCAGCCGGGGCAACAGGTGCGCCGTTAGGCGGACAAACAGCACCAGGAGGGCATTCCTCTCCGGCAGTTTTATTCAAGCCAGCATTAAAGTCTCTCAGAAGCTCTGAGAGAGATATATTTTTTGTATTTATCACAACAGTTACCTGCTCTATAATTTTCAAAAAGGGGTTAGTACCTATAAAAATATTGTATATATTACACGGTTAGGTACACACTTGTTAATTTTTTATCTAACGCTTTAACATCTTTGCTGCAGCCTCGGATATACCTCTACCAGCTACACCACCCAAAATTGTGCCCACTACAGGGTGTTGTGAAACAAAGTAGCCTGCCTCGTTAGCCAGAGTATCCTCTACAGGCATACCGTTTTGTTCAGCCTTCCATTTGTTGTAGGCAAAATCTAAAGCGAGTGCTGCTGGTGTAAGCAAGCCTAAGGTCAGTGGTATATCGGTTTTTTCACCTGTCTTTTCAATAGGCTGCTTCCATGTATTTGCAGGTACTTCTACACCAGTGTAATTGGTATTATGTGTTTTACCACTCATTCCAACACCAGCCAGCAAAGAAAGCAAACTCAGCAAGCCACCTGACAGCGACTTGTTGCTCAAGGATGCCAGCAAGCCCATACCGCCTAAAGCTTTTAGCAGTTTACTATATTTGCCCTGGTCCAAAGTAGTAAACTTGCCAACTGATACGTAAGGCACAACAGAACAGTTCTCAATATGATAAGGAGTAGTCCGGCACAAACGACCAGTTTCATCCTCAAACTCTATTGGAAAGAACTTGCGGTTTGCTGGAATTTCCTGTTCCGCAAACTTGTTAAGACGGGTAATAAGAGTAATGCGCTTAACAACCGGCTGACGTATAATACGTATTGTGATTGTACGGTGCATCGGCGACGGTACTGCCTGCCCTGCAAATATTTGGTGCATAATACTTGGTATGCTGTCAGGATTGTCAGCCAGCATATCAAGGCTGTCAGGCAGCAGGTGCAGAGCTGTACCCATACCTATAC
>CAVBQX010000085.1:0-3047 GCA_963597755.1 Segatella copri | reverse complement strand
TTTTGGTACACCCTTGTACCATTTTGGTACACCCTTGTACCATTTTGGTACACCCTTGTACCATTTTGGTACACCCTTGTACCATTTTGGTACACCCTTGTACCATTTTGGTACACCCTTGTACCATTTTGGTACACCCTTGTACCATTTTGGTACACCCTTGTACCATTTTGGTACACCCCCTGTACCATTTTGGTACACCCTGTACCATTTTGGTACAGGTCTAAAATTTCATCACTTAAGGTGTACCAAGTTGTCTTGTCCCACCCCATTTTGTTAAATTGTCCTGTCAGCACAGCACCCTCGTCTTTTAGGTGCTGCAATGCTCTTTGCAGCTTCCCATGTGAGATGTATGGGTGCGCTTCTGCCAGCTTGCGGACGCTGCTGTATACCCAGTAGCGCCCGTCATGGAATTTTGCTTCTGCACTTTTCTTTTGGTTGTTTTGGACCCAAAAGTAAAAGTAATCAAGCATTAGTGCCTCGACAATGCCGTATTTTTCGGCCAGCTCTACGCTAAAGCTGTGTTTTTTCATAGGCAACGCCTCCACGCCGGAAGACGTGCCAGCCATCTTACGTATTTCATAAGTGCTTTGCGTCTTTTCATTTTGCACCCCATTCCTTGAGTAATAGGTCTTTGTCAGCTTCGGACAGTGTTTCTATCCCCAGCTCTTTTGCTTCATCCAGCACGCCGTTTAGCAGCACGCTGAATTCTTTGCTGTTATAGGTATGGCTGCCAAAGTAGCATTGGAGCTGTACGGCCTTTTGACCATTAATTGTAACCTCACCCAGCTCCCTTGCTGCGCGCCATTCCTGTTTTACTCTTTCCACCGCGGCAGGCTTGACACATACGTGAGTATATACCCCGTAGCGCTCCAGCATAGTCAGATAAACTTCATCTTTATCCGTACGGAGTACCGCCGCCATCTGCCCCAGCAACTGCCACAAATAGGCGTTGGCATTAAGGCTGCGCCGTTTGCGCCGGATAGTGATTTCCACCTCAAGCTCTTTGCCATTGTTGGCAGCGTGCTGCAGCTGTGCCACCTGTGTATATAACGCAAGCGGTATGGCAAGCTGCAAGTAGCCACTGAAAATGTTTATTACCTTGGTTACGAATTTCATCGCTTCAAGTAGTTCCTGCCTATGTTCATCATCCAGTGCTGACGGCTATGGGTTTCTTCATAGATTGACTGAGCAATGCCCTTCAAGTCTTTCATAATCTCAACGCCGCCTGCGCTGTGTACTGCGTTGGGCCCCATTGTATGACAGTTATTGCATAGCGGTACCACCAATCCCAGCCGATCCGAAGCTTTACGCTTTGAACCAGGGAAAATATGGTGTACACACTCAGCAGGCCGTCCGCACAGATAGCAGTGTTCCATGTCGTCCGTGATAATTGACTTGGTCATTTTTGGGCGCTCTCTAAGAGGTGTTTAATATCCTCATGAGCTGCCTTGTACTGCTCCATAGTAAGGAGCGTTTCAAGGTTGGCAAGCTCAATATCACGGATGTATTTGTAGCCGCCACGAAGTAAAACCTTAGTCCCGTACCCATCACGCACTACAAAATCCTTCTGCGCCTTTTGTTCCTGCGCTCTGTATTCGTCTGTATCGGCGTCTTTGGTATCGTCGATAAGGAACAATCCGTTAAGCGCATATTTACGGGCATAGCTGGATGCAGTGCCAGTTACCTGGCTGCCATCCATCCCTTTTTTGTTTTCTTCTTCTCTGGCGTATCCGGTGTTTTGCACCGTTTCACCACTCGCGAGGTCTACAAATGTCGCTGTCGCTTTGATATAGTAACGTTCCCCCATCATTACAGGTTCGTCACTCAAGAACAAAGCAACATTATGCTTTGCTTCAAGAGGCTTTACAGCCTCCTGAATGTCCTCACAGCTTCTGTATTTATATTTGCCGAAGCTGTTATATTGGTTTTTCGGTGCTTTAAGCTCCACCTGCACCTGCATGAGCTTTACATATGCATTTACATTCATTCTACCGCCCCCTTTGTTTTGCTTCATCTAAAGCGTTTAGGACAACTTCGGCTGTCGCCCCGTCCCACACGCAGCAGGCTTGAACGGTACCATAATTGGCACGCCTGTTGACACAGCCAGCATATTCGTTGTCGGGTCCACGCTCTTCGTGGTACCCAAATTGGGTTTTTCTGCACACCGCCTGCCTTGCGCACTTGTCGCAGGTCTTATAGCGGGCAAGAAACTGCTGCTCCGTCAGCTGCTGCCTGCCGTACTTTTCCTCCTTCCAGCGCTGCATATCCAGCGTCATCAGGCGGATTTGCTCCATAATTTCCATGGTTGAACCCCCTTTCTATCTGTGATATAATAGGGTTGAAGTGATCGTGGAAAATCATACTTCAACCTTTTACGCCTGGTGCTCTTGCCAGGCGTTTTTCTTTTCCCCTTATTTCGCCACCTTCAGCGGTACGATGATTTTCGTGCCGGCTTGAAGCTGGTTTACAAATTCCTTATCCGTCAAGCCGCTGGCCTTGCGGATATCGTCCACCAAATAGCGGACGTCTTTGTATTTGTCCTGCTGTGCCATGTAGCCGTTAGCTACATCCCACAGCGTTTCACCTGCCGCCATCGTGTGCGTGGCGGTAATCTCGGTATAGGGTCTAAGCTCGGTGTATGCCATTTCAGCGGCAACACCCAGGCAGATAAGCACTGCCAAAGTCTTGAGAAACTTACCCATTTTTGCACCCCCTCAACTTTAGTGGTCTTTGCGCTCGCATTGGCATTCCTGGTTAATCAGGTAGTCTTGCAGCGCTTGCGCTGACACATAACGGTAATTTCCACGCGGCACATAACGCAACAGCCCTGCGTCAATCTGTTCACGCAAGAATTTAGCTCCGCAGTTCAGCAGGATACACGCTTCTTTCGTAGAATACAGCAGGCGGGTTGGTACGTTCGCCGCCTTGCGTACACGCTGTTCTTCTTTTGTCGGTCTTCCTGTTCTTGCCATGATTTTTCTCCTTTCCCTACGCCACTAAGTAGCGGCGCATAGCCTCGACGGCCGCACTCTCGCAGCGGTCCA
>CAVBQX010000084.1:0-3099 GCA_963597755.1 Segatella copri | reverse complement strand
ATGCTTTGCTATATCCACAAGATCGTTAATACCATAACCTAGCTTAGCCAAGGCTGGTTCCATCTTCTCATTGGATTCCAGAATACTTTTTACCTCATCAATACTTTTTGATGGCCATAACCAATAGGATGTATATTGAACCTGGTTAAGCATATCCTCGAATGTTGCACAAAAATCTATAATTCCCATCATTTTTTCAAAGGGAGAATGATTTTCATAGGCATAGTACTCTATACCCTTAATGCTTTTGATAAATCCTTCAAAAACTATTGGCAGAAGGCTGGCAGGAAAATATTTATTATCAATAACATGATACTCATCCGTATTATTGGTTTTGCCAGCCTGGAATACTCTTGCTTTTAATGTCTTGTCAATAATAGCACGAAGATTTTTTATGTGTTCATCAGTTTGCTTTATAAATATGTCGGCTGTTACGGTCATGTGCTTAGTTAAATTATCCATAAATTTTTGCACTCCTTTATTTGTCACTATAATAGTCCATGCTTTTTTGTCTGAAATAATGCTGTAACGCTCAAATGCAGAGCCTGGCAGCAAAAGGCTTGCGTATCACAACTGCTTTTTGCCGATAGAAGCAGACACCTTCTTGCAGAAGCATAAAACAGCCAAATCTACAAAATAACGTATAACCTCAATAGCAACTGCCGCCATAAGCTTTTCACTCCAGCTGCATTGCCAGGGTAATGGCACATAACCAAGCATATATACTACCACTGTAATGCAGCCTGCGACGGCCGGCAATGCCAGCAGGCAAAGGTTCAGCCTGTAATCAAAGCCTTGTGGCTGCAGCCTGCGCTGCAAAAGGCCTTTGCCAAGCACCCAATAAAGCGCTGCATAACAGGCGGACGCTGCCACACATACCAGCATTTTGTTGTCACAAATGCTATAAAAGCCCACTCCCAAAGCAACGCACTGCCTCAAAATAAAGCCAAACAGCCAATACCAGCCTGACAATCCAAGCATATTCTTTACAAAGTTCTTTTCCATGCTTTCCTCCTAAAATCCAAATATAGTTTTTGCTTTAATACATCTCACACCTAAATATCTGCAGCCTGCGCGCTTCGCCTCCTACAGCCTGCCGGCAAGCCGCACCAACAGCTGCAGCGTCACAAGAATTGCGTCAACATCTTCCTCACGCAGATCGCAATGCGCCATTTGGTTGCGGTACTTTTCTAAAAGCAGGGTGTAGGCCTCCACCAGCTTAAACAAATCATTGGCGTTCATATTGGTGCTTAGATCTCCACGCAGCAGCATCTTGCGGAACATTTCGCTGCGCTCTCCCTCGGACGGCGGCAATACGCTGGCTGCAGCCTCCTGCATCACCTTATGCAGCTTTTTGGTTTTGTTCACAATAGAATGTTTTTTCTCTGCCGGTATAGCAAACAATTTGATTTTAGTAAGCTCCGGCAGCTTATCCAGGCAGTCGATTACGAAGCTGTCGGCACTATTAACATAATTTTTCATGCTTATGCTCCTTTGCAGATATGCCAGCTGATCATCATCCTTGCAGTCATGCAAAAGCACTGTCTTTAGATCAGAATCATCAGGCAACGCCATAACGCTGCCGGCAAAGGTGTGTATATCATTTTCCATGACAAACCTTTTGGCCTCTTCCAGAAATTTTTTCAGCTCTATTTGCGATCCTGGCAAACGACAGATGATATAGCTCATATGCTTGCCTTTTCTGGCAAAGTGATGCAGCTCCTCCTGTGTTAAACGTTTTTCGGCACATCTTACAACGTCATATTGCGTTTCGCGGTCAACCCTTTTGCTGGCTGCGCATGTGCGCATTTTTACCACCTGCGCATTATTCATACCTCTATTTTTATTTGCGTCCTTCACTGCCACGTTATAATAATCAACAGGTGAAAACATCTTAAAAAAGTATATCCGCCAATTTTGCCACAATACATTGCGTGTTTTGCAAAAGGACTTAATATTTTCATTTTCTACTGTCAGCAGTCCTTTGGCAAAAAGATAGTCTGGCAGCAGCTCTACCGCCCTGAACACTGCCTGCAGCAACAGGTCATTGTCCACGCACCACTGTATAAGCTTCAATACGTTGGCCTCATTTTCAGGCGCAGCCAGCATGCAAGCATATCTTTGCCGCACCTGCTTAATGTATTCCGCCTCCATTTCCTCCATAAAGCCCCTGCCGTCGCTTTGCGGCTCCTCGTACCAATTTAATGTATCTGCAAGCTGCTGCACCGTCTTTTTTATTACGTCGTAGGCATAGTCAAGCTTTATCTGTCTTTCCAGCTTGTCTGCCAGCTCAATTACCGACAGTATATACGGGTTATTGGCAAAAAGCCGTATGTTGTCCTTTACTGCCGACAGCTGCAGGCTATTATAGACAGCACTGTTTTCTATATCACTGTTTGCAGTCATTTCCTTTGCCACCTGTTCACCCTCCTTCATTCCCACATCAAGATCATCACCCACATAAACTGCGCTTTGGTCCCACCCGTTGCCACTCAAAGTCCCTGTAACGCTATTCATGCCGCAAGCCTCCCTGTTTATTTTTTTGCTCTCATCCATATTCAAGCACCTCCAGTAAGGTCTGCTGCTAACTAATTAGCCTGCCTTCTTTTGAGATCCCGATAAGATGCAAAGCTTTCGGCTTTAGAGTCTGTATTTTGATCTGCAAGACCTAACACTTCACATAAGATTCCATAATACTTTGGAGCAATGCCACCATTTAATACCCATTGATGCTGAGCTTTTTTTATTGTCAATTCCCCGGCTATGAGATCGTATTTATGTCCAAGCTTGTTCTTTTCAATATAGCGAGACACATCAACGCTTTTCCCAAAGTCCTTACCAAAACATTCATGACACAAGTCTGCAAACTGTTCCTTTTGTATTTTTCTGTATTCTCTAACCTTAAGCAACACCCTCTGTATTTCATATTCCAAAGCCATTTTTTCATATTGCTCCTCAGGATCGCCAAAGATTTCCATTGTTTCATTTTTATCGGTATAGTAAGCATATAATTCATTAGTTGTCATATAAATCACGACTCCCTTCGCTTGAAAGCATCAATTGCTAATTTATCGTTTTAACCTTTTCACTATCTATATC
>CAVBQX010000083.1:0-3114 GCA_963597755.1 Segatella copri | reverse complement strand
CAAGGAGATGTAATATGTTTACAAGGTATTTGTTGCTTGCCGCCCGTATTTTGGATGAGAAATTCGTCAGTCCTTTAAGGCGTGCAGCCGATATTATCACAGATGATAATCCAGACCAACCTAGAGGACAACCTGATAATGCAGGGCAGTTTGTTAAGGCTGGCGGTGGTTCACAAAATAAAAGCTTACAAAATATCCATAAAAGAGTTAAGCTAAACGCAACAGGCTCTAATATATTTTTAGTGAAAGATTTTATTAACAAGGAGCGCCGTGAGTATCATATTAGAAAACATCTGCATGAAGAAGCATTTTCTGGTATGTCTGCTGATGATTATGTAAATGCAGGCATTGCATTGCTTGAATCTGCTGTAACGCCTGGTGGCATAAGAGGCTATCTTGAATCGTCAAGTAATACGATAGTACGCTATGACCCTCGTAGGCATTGGTATGCTGTTGGTAATCCTAATGACGGTATGTGGTCTCTATATTCAATGAGTCCACAAAAATTTGAAAGAAGATATAGGAGGAATGCCAGACATGGCAAACATTAGAATCTGTCCTGTATGCGGAGCTGAAATGGAAGATTATCCTTGTGAAATATGCAAGGTCTGCGATTGGGAAGCAGATTGGTATCAAGAGAAGTATCTGGATGATGATGCTGGACCTAATCATATTTCCCTTAATCAAGCTCGTGCTGAATGGGGCGCCAAACACAAGTAAGAAAATTGATTTAACCCGCTTGCATAGCGCAGGCGGTTTTTTATTGCTCAAAAATAGGAGGTATTAAATTGGATTTTATGGCTTTACGTTATGCTGCTGTAAATGCAGCTCACACTTTGTATCAAGGCTTTAGCTACAAATCTGTTATGGCTGCCATTCTGGCGGTGCTGCTGCATAAGCACGCAGTGTTGTTTTTGGCGTTTACGGCGCTGGTGTTTTTGGACTGCTTCACCCGCTGGATGAGCTTGTCTTACAGGCGCCTGCAAAACACAGGCCTGCTAAAGCCATCAGTTTTGCAGATTATTATAGGCATTAAGGCAGCCCGCTCCGAGGGTCTTATCTCCAGCGAGGTAATGAAGCACCGCTTTGTGGGCAAGGTTGTAGTCTATATTTTGTGCGTGCTGGCGGCTGTGCTGGTTGACATCGCTATGCTGGCGCTGCATCAGCCTGCATGGGCAGTGCCACTGGTTGCTGGGTATCTGGTTGTTACGGAGCTGCTCAGTATCTGCGAGAACCTGAACGATGCCGGCATAGAAGCTGTTGCAGGACTCATTGAAGCTATCAAAAGAAAGAAGGCGTAATTATGTTAACCGAGCATTTTTCGGAGTCTGAATTTGCCTGCCGTTGTTGCGGGCAGCTGCCTGCTACGGGCATAAGCATGGCGTTGTTGCTAGGACTGGAGCGTTTGCGGGCCCGCATTAATCAGCCTGTTTATATTTCCAGCGGCTACCGCTGCCCAAGTCATAACCGTGCTGTCGGTGGCGTATGGAACAGCCAGCATGTGCGTGGTACCGCTGCCGATATCTATGTTGATGATATGAGCGTGCGTGAGCTGGCGCGCATCTGCAAGCAGATTTTTGACTCTGTCGGCACGTATGAATCGCAGGGCTTTGTGCATGTGGATATGCGCGAGGGCGGATCCGTGCCGGGATATTATCTTTGGGAGGGCTGACATGTGGTTAAAAACATTTTGTGCCGCTACAGCGGTTATATCCTGCTTGCTGTTGCCAGTGCCTGCATCGGCTTCTGGGCAGGAGCCGGTTTATACAATAACGGAGGCGGAAATGCAGGCGCTGGACAGTCGCTTGACGCAGCTATCAAGTCAAATCAAAGCCAGCAACAAAGCGCTGAGCGAATCACAGGCAGCGCTGACGCAGTCGCAGGCGGAATTGAGCAGGCTCAAAGCGGAATCTCTGGCGCTGCAGCAGCAAATGCAGGAGCAGAACAGCTTGTTGGAGAGTGCCAATCAATACTTGCAGAAATCCGCGCAAGAGGAAAAACGTACACGGCAACGCCTTAAGCTGCAGCGGACGTTGGCGTATACGCTGGCCGTGGCAGCCTTATGTTATGCAGTGAAATGATGGAGTAAAAAATAGCCGCACCATTACATGGAGATTAAAAATAACGTTTTTTACGATCGCTTGACGTCATACTGTAACTGTGGTATAAAAAAGAGAAGCGTTGGGCCTCTCTTTTGCTGTTTATTTGTGCATACGTCGCTCCCCGCATGGAGAGCGTGGATTGAAATGAATAGCTTGGATAATGGGTACATTGTGGCCGTTTTGTGGTCGCTGACAAAATGAACACTAAAGTAATTTAGTTGCAGTATATGTAGCCAAGTGGCTCCAAACCATTATTTAAGGCAGTTTTTGACTAATATAAATGAAATCTTATGGCTACAAATACCCTATGATGAAGCTGGTTCTGTTGACGAGCCATGTGGAAACGGTGGTATTGATGTTAAGAGAGGGATAAAATATGGGAAAAGAATTATTTGATAATATTCCGAGTAAGGTCGTTGACCTTCTTACCGATGTGAAAAATGGCCGTATAGCACTTCCTGACCTTCAGCGACCCTTTGTGTGGAAGGATAATAAGATACGTGAGCTTTTGGATTCTATGATGAAAGGATATCCGATTGGTTATATTATGCTTTGGTCTTCACCGGACAACTATGAAAATACAGGTTATATCGGTAAGAATGACAAGGTGTACAAACAACCAGATGATTTGGTGATTGATGGCCAGCAGCGTTTAACTGCTCTGTTATCAGCCATGTATGGTATAAAAATAAAAGATAAAAATTATGAGGAACGTGAAAGACGCATATCATTTAATCCACTTACTCGTGAGTTTGCTGTTTGGACGCAGGCTTATGAACGTGATACAGAATGGATCAGTAAGATAAGTGCAGTTTTTGCAGCTGATCAAGAACATAATATATCAAAGTTTCGTAAGGCTTATATTAAAACAGCTAATGAAGGTAGAATAAAAAATGGTACACAGGAATTGACTGAAAACGAAGAAGACACTATCGAAGAGAATATTAACGCTCTTCTCAATCTTGGACTTTATTCCTTGCCTACATTGAAAATAAATTCTAAGGCCAAGGAA
>CAVBQX010000082.1:0-3268 GCA_963597755.1 Segatella copri | reverse complement strand
ATCAATGGTACTGACTATATGGCCGAGGTCCGCAAGGCTTTGGGACTTAGCTGATGAGAAATAAGGGGCCATTCTTATAGAGTGGCCTTTCCTTTTTAGGAGGTTAGAGCATGACAGAGAAAAAGAAAGGCTATGATATTTCAAACTTGGAGAATGCGCTGATGGAACTCACGGCGCAGGATTATGCAAATGCTGAAAAGGCTTGCCGTGCTGCAGGTGATACAGCTGTAGAGATTAGTTTTAGCAGTAATTTTAGGGCAAGGCTTGCCGCAAAAGCTTTAGATATCCCATATACCGAGGTAAATGGGATGAATATTAAAGATTATGCAGCTATCACATTGAGGGTAGGTAATTTTTTACTAGGCAGTTTGGCCGAGGGATAAACCCTGTTCGGTTTCTAAAAAAAATGATTTGCAAAGCGCAAGATACCACAATAATTCCTTTTTTTATGACACAGTCACCAAGGGAGTTATTCGAGTGGTTTGACGTGTGGCAAGAAGTGCAAGACGAAAAAGGGCAAAAAAAATAAACAGCCTTTTATCAAGGCTGTTGCGGAGGGTCCTTTTTTAGAAACTGACTAATAGCAGCAAACGGGAAAGCAATCATAAACACGAAGGCTTTTAAAATCCAGAGAGTGAATTTAAGCGCATACAGAGTAAAAATATACAATACTTTCATACTTGCAACAAGCAGGGCAACCATTGAGGGTAAAAAGAAAGCTATAAAAATAGAACCAATGAAAATTACTATAAACGCAGTAATAATAACATCCAATGTAAAAACCTCCTTTTTTACATTATAACAGAAATGAGGTGAGACGAGATGGCCGCAGGAAAAATATTTGCTATGTCTTTTGCGTTAAATGCTGTTTTGGGAAGCAGTTTTTCAAAGACAATGAGCCAGAGCGTGAGCAAGCTCCAGCAACTGCAAAACAAAACACGGGAGTTGTCAGCTGAAGAAAGTAGGCTAAATAGTGCATGGAGGGCATCACAAAGCGCCTGCCAGACATATCAATCGAAAATGGGAAATCTGGTTGAAGCATACACCTCAGGCAATATGTCTCAACAGCAATATAGTTTAGCCGTTGAAAAAGCGGGAAATGCAATGCGTTCATCCTCGATGAGCGCAGATCAGTACAGAAGTAATTTAAGCAGTATTCAGCAAGAAGCAAAACAGACAAGTCAGCATTTAAATGCGTTACAAGCTGTAAGCACGGCCAAAGAAAATTTTACTGGTGCTGTATCGGGCTTTAAATCAACAATGGGCAATGTGGGGCTATTAGCCTCTCCGGTCCTTGCAGCGGTAGACTCATTCACAAAGTTTGATGCAACCTTATCCAAGGTTAAAGCCATAGCCAATGCTACAGATGAAGATATGGCAAAGCTAAAGGCTCAGGCCAGCGAATTGGGCAGAACTACAATGTTCAGCGCAACTCAGGCCGCCGAAGCAATGACCTACTTAGGTATGGCAGGATGGAACACAGAACAGATAATGTCAGGTATGCCAGGTATGTTGGACCTTGCAGCTGCATCCGGAAGTAATCTTGCAACAGTAGCCGACATTGTATCTGATGATTTGACAGCGTTTGGAATGAGTGCTGAACAAGCAGGGCATATGGCAGACGTGATGGCGGCGGCATCAACTAATGCAAATACGAATGTTGAAATGATGGGCATGACCTTTAAGTACGCCGGCGCTATTGCAGGCTCTTTAGGTTATAGCCTCGAAGATGTAGCTGTAGCTACGGGCCTTATGGCTAATGCCGGAATAAAAGCTGAAATGGCCGGCACAAGCCTCAGAGCCATAATGAACAGACTAGTTGCACCGCCAAAGGCTGCAGCTGATGCAATGCAAAAGCTTGATATTTCTGTAACAAATGCTGACGGCTCGATAAAACCATTCATGGAAACAATGGAGGACCTACGAGACAGATTTGAAGGTCTTACAGAGGCGGAAAAAGCAGAAATGGCGTCAGATATTGCAGGAACAGAGGCAATGTCCGGATTCTTGGCAATAGTAAACGCCTCTGAAGGTGACTTTGAAAAACTTTGCGGGGCTATTGATAATGCGGATGGCGCAGCAGCAAGATTCGCTAAAACTTCACAGGATAATTTGCAGGGTGATTTGACCGCACTTAAATCTGCAACTGAAGGTGTGGCAAATGCCATAGGAGAGACTCTTACACCGGCACTGAGAACGGTAACAAAGATAGCTGTTAATTTCACTAGCGCAACAGCCACCTTCATAGCACAGCATTCTGGGATGGTAACAGCCTTTGTGTCCATTGCTTCGGGAGCATCAGGTGCCGTACTTGCCATAAAAGGATTCAAAGTGGCGTCCACAGCAATTGCATATGCACGTGCAGAAATGGTGCTGTTGCAGATTGAGACAAAGGGCGCAAGGGCCGCAATCCTTAGCCTAGCTACAGCGTTTAAAAACCTTACTTGGAGTGGTGTTGTTGGTCAGGCTGGCGGAGCCCTAGCTAGGGTAAGGGCTCAGCTGACTATAACCTTGACGGCAATCAGGACTCAATTACTTACAACATTAGCAGTGATTAAATCATTCAGTTTAAGCGGTGCAATCAGTGGGGCCATAACTGCCTTTAAGGGTTTAGGAACAGCAATTATGGGAATAGCCCGTGCAGGGTTAGTCGCAGCACTTTCCCCTATGGGCATTGCTCTAATGGCATTGGCAGCTGCAGCTTACTATTGCTATACCAATTGGGAAACTGTGGGGCCTTTGCTTGCAGGTTTGTGGGAACCTATAGCAACCGCTTTAACCAACGCATGGGCGATGATACAGCCAGCTTTGCAAGGACTTTATGATGCGTTTGCTGTTTTGTCCGAGGTAGTCGCTGAGAACAGCGGCACGTTTAGTTTGCTTGCACAAATTGTTGGCGGTCTTGTAGTGGGAGCGTTTATAACGCTTGCCACAATGGTGGTACAGTCAATAGCAACAGCAATATCGACCATAGCCACGATTGTGGCTGGTTTAATAACTACCTTTACAGGTCTGATACAGTTTATAACAGGCGTATTTACTGGCGACTGGGCAACAGCATGGCAGGGGATTCTTAATATTTTTGATGGTGTATTTGGTACCATTGGGCGTATTGCAGAAAGGGTACTGGGAGGAATACAGAACACCATTAATAGCATTACTTCCAGTATTGGAAAGCTAAGCCTTGGCGGTGGTGGTGCTGAAATATCCCATAACGCCAACGGCGGTATTTACGGCCGTGGTGCTTTCCTTACGACCTTTGCGGAGA
>CAVBQX010000081.1:0-3320 GCA_963597755.1 Segatella copri | reverse complement strand
CCCCCACTCAAGTCCACTTATTTTTCAATAAATTTAGTTAATTAATCCATTGCAATCGTAAAATGTTGCTTATACAATGGACAGATTTTGCACTTATCCGATAAAATTTCTGTAGGAATACTATTTTTATCGGAGGTGAAGTCATGCTACGCAAACCCTTGGCCATTTTTTTACTGTTTCTTGCCACCTTGGTTGTACTTGCCTGCGGCAATGAGCCTGCAGCGCCAAAAGAGCGTCAGGACGTTGTCTTTGCAGATGCAGGCTGGGACAGCGTAAAATTTCATAACGCCGTTGCCGGCTTTATCGGCACCCACGCCTATAACATCAATCCCAAGGTCATCAGCGGCTCTACCCCCATCATCCAAACAGCACTGCTGCGCGGGGATGTGGACGTGCACATGGAGCTGTGGACGGATAACGTTCCCTCCTTTGAAGCCGATATGCAGACGGGTAAGCTGGTTAATTTAGGCATCAACTTTGATGATGATAAGCAGGGCCTGTACGTTCCCCGCTATCTTATTGAGGGTGACGCCAGCCGCAATATCAAGGCTCTTGCACCCGATTTAAAAACCGTAAAGGATCTGGCGCGTTACTCCCACATCTTCCACAACCCCGAAGACCCGTCCAAGGGACGTCTTTACGGCGCTATCCCCGGCTGGAACATTGACGACATTCTCTACCGCAAATACCAAGCCTATGGCTTGGATAAAAATTACGTTTACTTCCGCTCCGGCAGCGAGGCCGCTCTGGCCAGCGCCTTTTTGGCTGCCTACACCAAGGGCGAACCCATCGTAGGCTACTGCTACGAGCCCACCTGGATCACGGGCAAGCTGGATTTGGTGCTGCTGGCGGATGAACCCTACAACGAAGCAGGCTTTGCCCGCGGCCTGACCGAAGCACGCTCCGTACCTGTGTGCATAGTAGCCAACAAACAGCTGCAGGAAAAGGCTCCGGACTTTGCTGCCTTTTTGCAAAAGTACCATACCAGCAGCGCCCTCACAGCCGAGGCGCTGGCCTATATTGCCGACAAAAAATGCACCTACGACGAAGCAGCCATTTGGTTCATGCAACGCCACCCCGAGCTGCTTGCTAATTGGCTGCCGCCAGACAAGCTGCAGCAGGTGAACAAGGCCCTGCAGGGTGATAAGGCAAATGCTGCCAGCTGGCTTTTGACCTTCCCCGAGCAGGTGCAGGTGGATTGGACTAAGCCCATAGATAATTTTGTAAACTACATCAACACCACCTATGCCGACTTTTTTAACACTGTCAAGGACATTTTAACCTGGTGCATTCTTTTCATCGAGCGTGTTCTTAACTTTATTCCCTGGTGGCTGACTATTATCGGTATTGCCGCTCTCGCCAAGCTGCTCACAGGCAAGCTGTCGCGCGGTATCATTTACGGCGCAGGCCTTTTCGCCATCGGCGCCTTCGGCTATTGGAGCATGATGAACGAAACCCTTGCTGTTGTCATCTCTGCCGTTATCATCTCCCTGCTTATCGGTCTGCCTGTGGGCGTGCTTGTATCCACCAGCCGCCTGGCCAACCGTCTGCTGCGCCCGTTTTTGGACGCCATGCAGACCATGCCCACCTTTGTGTATATGATTCCCGCCGTCATGCTGTTAGGCCCAGGCAAGGTGCCTGCGGTTTTGGCAACTGTTGTTTATGCCGTTGTGCCTGTAATCCGTCTCACCAGTCATGGCATCCAGCAGGTAGACCAAAGCGTGGTCGAAGCCTCTGCTGCCTTTGGCGCCTCGCGCTGGCAGACACTGTTTAAGGTGCAGATACCACAGGCCATGCCCACGATTATGACAGGCATTAACCAGACGATGATGATGGCGGTGGCAATGGTTGTTACCTGCGCTATGATCGGTGCCAACGGACTGGGCATGGAGGTGCTCATTGCCATCAACCGCACCGAATCCGGCCGCGGCCTCATCGCCGGCATTTCTATCGTTATCATTGCCATTATTATTGACAGGCTCACGCAAAGCCTGGCCAAACGCGGCAAGGAGGGCAGATGATGAACACTCCTGTATTAGAAGTAAAAAATTTATACAAGCTGTTTATTCCCCTAGAACATTCGCAAAACGAAAAGGAGGCAATGGCGCTTTTGGCGCAGGGCCGCTCCCGCAGCGAAGTGCAGCAGGCCACAGGCATTACGGCCGGCCTCATCGACATCAACTTCAGCGTGCAAAGAGGCGAGGTTTTCGTGCTCATCGGCCTTTCGGGTAGCGGCAAATCTACGCTCATACGCTGCCTGAATATGCTGCACCCGCCCACAAGCGGCACAGTGCATCTGGATGGTGAAGATATCACGGTCATGAACAACAAGCAGCTGCAAAACCTGCGGCGCACCAAGGTGGCTATGGTCTTTCAAAACTTTGGCCTCATCAGTAACCGTAATGTTTTGGAAAACACCTACTATGGTCTGGAAATCCGCGGCGTACCCCTCAAGGAGCGTACCGAAAAGGCTCTCAAAATGCTGGATATGGTTGGTCTTTCCGGCTGGGAACACACCCGCATCAGCGCGCTTTCGGGCGGCATGAAGCAGCGCGTTGGCATCGCCCGCGCCCTGGCCAATGATCCCGACATTCTTTTGATGGACGAGGCGTTTTCGGCGCTCGATCCCTTGGTGCGCAACGACCTGCAGTTTGAGCTGCTGCGTATTCAGGAACGCACAGGCAAAACCATTGTGTTTATCACCCACGATATCAATGAAGCCTTCCGCCTGGGTACGCACGTAGGCATTTTGCGCGACGGCCGCATGGTGCAAATCGGCACGCCCGAGGAAATGATTACCAATCCCGCCGATGATTACGTGCGCAGCTTCATCAACAATGCCGATTCCAGTAAAATTTTCACTGTGCGTAACGTCATGAGCACCCAGACCTGTATCGTGCGCAATATTGACGGTGCTGCCACGGCCATGCGCAACATGAAAAGCAGCGGTGTTTCCAGTGCCTACGTAGTGGACGAGCATCTGCACTTTTTGGGTATCATCACCCTAGATGGGGCTATGCAGGTGCTTGCAGGCTACACCAGCTTTGAGAAGGCCATTTTGCGCAATGTTCCTGCTATCTCTAACCTGGACACCCCCGTTGCCGACATCATGCCCATGTCTGCCAGCACGCCCTTCCCCTTACCGGTGCTGGATGAAAACGGACTCTTCTGCGGCATTGTCACTAAGGCATCTGTTATCGCCTCGTTCGTCAACAATTAAATAAAAAGCTGTCGCACTGCTTTCCTGTGGATGTGTAGTGCGACAGCTTAATTTTTTGCTGATTTTATATCTGCTATTTAGTTTGCTGCTGTACAAAAAT
>CAVBQX010000080.1:0-3363 GCA_963597755.1 Segatella copri | reverse complement strand
CGTATCAAGAGACTGCCTAATTTTTATATTCTCAGACCAATGTTCTCCTTCAAGCTCCTCACCTTTGTTGATTACCTTCCAAAGGTTCAAAATCACAAACAAATTATCTATAAGATCATGTTTGTATAATCTTTCAAATTTATTAGCAGCATAATACTTACGAACACCAGGAGTTGTTGTCTTTGTATCTTTCTCTAATGCTCTCAAGTAAAACATATTGTAATAGAACAACTGCTGAATACTCTCGCCTGCTTCTGTTGATTGCTCGTCCAGTTCTTTCCATTGTTCAATAAAATTCTTCTTTTCTTCCGAATCCAGCTGATTGTAGATCTTAGCCTTAAAAATATCAGCATCAGATAACGGCAATCCTCTATCATTAAGAGTGGAAAATATCGTCAAAGCTGTATCCTGAGTGTCTGCTGTAATTGGAAGCAGAATTGCCTGATTAAGTAAAGCATAAATAAATTGATAAATCATGAGAGGATTTTCCGTAGAGTGTCTGTCAAACAACTCCTGGAAGTATCTATAGTTTCTAGAATAATTATCCTTTGCAGCATCTTCTGCCTTGCCGGTTTCTAAGATATTTCTGAGGATTTCATTTCCTTCATTGTTGACAACTCTGGAAGTAAGCAAAGTATTCTTATAATCCACAGTTCCGGTAAGTTTATTTGTTCTCCA
This sequence comes from Segatella copri, assembly GCA_963597755.1. Lineage (GTDB taxonomy): Bacteria > Bacillota > Negativicutes > Acidaminococcales > Acidaminococcaceae > Phascolarctobacterium_A. Next base: position 2,685 of record CAVBQX010000080.1, on the reverse strand, counting down.
GATAGCTGGTTCAATCTTTCCTATAAAGTTGTTAGCTTCTGCAGTCCTTTCTGAGGCAGGCGTAGCAACAAGTCTCGTATAAATAGCCCGAAGCAAAAGGAATAGGGAAGTGATTCTCTGCTGTCCATCGATGATTTCCTGCTCACCGTTTTCATTTTCATAAGAGACAACACTGCCTAAGAAATAGGATCCTTCACGCTCTGTACCACCACTGGTGGCAGTAAACTCCCATAAATCTTCAAAAAGTGTTTCCACCTGTTCATCTGTCCAGGCATAAGGGCGCTGATATTCCGGAATAACAAATGGTTTTGTCTTCCCGCTGCCAAGTAATGCCTCTACGCTTTGTTTGTTAACTTCTATTGTTGTAGGCATATTTATCTCCTTTATTCTTTCATTTTCTCCGCACTAAAAGACACACCGTTTCCACATGGCTCGTCATGGGGAACATATCCACAGGCTGTGCAATAAGCGCCTTGTAACCGTGCTGCTCCATGAAAGCCAAATCACGCGCCAGCGACGCAGGATTACACGACACATAAACCACGCGCTCCGGCTGCACCTCGCTGATTGCCGCCAGCACCTTCTGCTCGCAGCCTGCACGAGGCGGGTCCACAATCACAACATCCGGACGCACGCCGCCAGCTAAAAGCTTAGGCAACTCCACCGCAGCATCACCCAAAATAAACTCCGCATTAGCACAGCCGTTTTCCTGCGCGTTGCGCTTAGCATCCTCAATCGCAGGCGCAACAATTTCTATACCATAAACCCTTTGCGCGTGCTTTGCCAAATACAGCGAAATTGTACCCGTACCACAATATACATCCACAACCGTTTCCCTGCCTGTAAGCGAAGCAAATTCGAGTGCCTTATTATAAAGTTTTTCGGCCTGCTCACTATTGACCTGAAAAAACGACTGCGCCGAAATATTAAAGGCCAACGCCCCTAATTTATCCTGGATATCAGCATCACCATAAAGAACACGGGTCTTGTTGCCCATAACGATATTCGTAGGCTTTTTGTTGATGTTTTGCACCACGCTTTTGAGACCGGGAACGTATTTTTTGAGCCACTCAATCAACTCGCGGCGGTGGGGAATGTCATAGGCAGACGTAATCAAAACTGCCATCACCTCGCCGCTGTGCACGCCTACGCGTCCCATTACGTGACGTACCAGACCCTTGCCGGTTTTTTCGTCATAAGCACTAATGCCAAAGCGCTGCATCCACTTGCGCACCGTCAGCAGCACCTCGTTATTAGCTTCCTTTTGGATGCAGCAGCCATCTGTATCAATAACGCTGTGCGTGGCAGTAGCATAGCAGCCAATTTGCAAAGCACCTTCAGCATTCACTGCAGCCGGAAACTGCATTTTATTGCGATAATTCCAAGGATTGGCAGCACCCAGCACAGGCAGCACATCCAGCTCCAAATGACCTATGCGGTAAAGCGCATCCTGCACCTGCTGACGCTTGCATGCCAACTGTCCTGCATAGCCAAGATGCTGCAGCTGACAGCCGCCACAAGCTGCGTAGACAGGGCATACAGGCTCTACACGCTCAGGGGATTGCTTGAGTATAGCAAGCAGCCTACCTACAGCGTAGCTTTTTTTAACTAAAGCAATTTTGACCTGCACTTCTTCCAGCGGTAGCGCTCCCTTAACAAAGACAGTAAAGCCCTCGTACTTGCCTACACCCTCACCGCTGCTGCCCAGGCCGCTGATTTGCATCGTTATATTATCACCCTGTTTAACAGGAATCGTAAATTTCATAAATTCTCCACCTTTGCTTTATATGTATATACTATTATTATAATAAAAAAAGCACCGCAAATCAATGCAGTGCTTAATCTTCATGGTGGCCCCAGCAGGATTCGAACCTGCGACCTTTTGATTCGTAGTCAAACGCTCTATCCAGCTGAGCTATGGAGTCACATTAGGTTGCTATCTAAGCAACAAAGATATTATAACTTATATTATAGGGTTTGTCAACAGTTTTTTAGAGGATTTTTGGGAGAGATATTATTTGACGCAAGTTATATCTTGAAGCACTGAAAAGCAATAAATGTACCATGTAGCGCGATTGGAAAATTGCAGCTAGTAAGTGTATGGAAGTGGCGAAAACAAAAATTTGTCTGAGCGGATACGGGTGCTCGTGCAAAAAGCTTTGTAAAAAGCAATTTACCATACCCTGGATTGTTCGACATACCAGCTTGAGCAATAATATTATCGCAAAGGCAACATAAAAATTTTAGGTAACAAACAATTGGAAGTACAGAAATGCTGCGACTGTTTGAGCGATAAGCTTTGTTATGCAGAAGTACTCTATTCGCATAGCGCAAGTTTTGCAGCATTTCGTCGTACTTCCTTGTGCAGTTACCGTTAAAAAATTTTTCGTTGCTAGGCGATGTATTATTGCTCAAGTTATATATCTGCAAGCTTACTTTCTATCCTCAGTCGCAAGGCAAAATCGCCTTGCGACACGCCTCGCCGCTATCGTGTCTATGCGTCGCCTACGCTCCTTTAGCCACGGCGGCTGGGCAGCCAGGCCTGCGTCCTGCTCGGCACACACTTACAGTTTTGTGCGTCGCTGCGCTCCTACAAAACTGGCTATCTATCCCTCCGAAAATGCTCCCTTTTCGGTCGCATTTATCGGAGAAAGCTCCACCCTTTCGATTTCTCACTTCGCTACG
>CAVBQX010000079.1:0-3458 GCA_963597755.1 Segatella copri | reverse complement strand
GTGTTTCCGTCCCCTGCTTTAGGGGCATCTTTTTTATTAATTAATACTACTAAATACTCTAAAACTACTAGCAGAATGTTTCCGTCCCCTGCTTTAGGGGCATCTTTTTTATGTTGCTTAAACCTAGATTATAAAGGGAGTCGGTACAAGTTTCCGTCCCCTGCTTTAGGGGCATCTTTTTTATCCTGCCTCCGCAGGTTCGCTTGCTGCAAGGCTTTGCAACGCACTTTGCGGCGCAGTCCCTGCCACCAAGCCTTCCTGCCGGCAAATTCACTGCCTCGCACCCTCCAAACCCACTCTGCAAGCGGCGCGGCGCAGTTTTTTCAAAATGTAGCTAGTAATTGGCTACGCACTGCTCCCATTCCTAAAGCAGTCTTTATGCCAATACCACTATAGTTAGAATATTCGCCAAGCATGGCGATAATCCTGTTGCACATAATATTATTTTTTAATCCCAGCACATAAGTGCCTCTAAAGGCAGGTATACGCACACCATCCACGCTATACGGCTGCAGGCTGAGCCTGTATGCGGCAGCAAAGGTTTCTGCAGCCAGGTCATTCGCAAGTCCTTGGGCATCCAGCCTTTCTTTGTCAGCAAAGGCGTTCCAGCGACGCACCAAGCTTTTAAAAAGCTGCAGCTGCTGTGGATATATAGCGTATTGTCCATCAGTTTTAAAACTAGTGGATGTAACAAAATCAAAATGCAAATATCTTCCTGTTAATGGATAGGCAAAGCATTTTTCAGCAATAGCGGCGTAGCTTGTTGCCGGCAAAAAAGTTTTGCTCACAAGCTTTACCACCATCTGCTTTTGCTGCAAAAAGACCTCGCCCGGCAAAGCATAGGCTGCTCCCAAAAGCTCGTTGTCAGCCAGTTCATCCAGTGCCGTCAATCGCCAGTACAGGCCGTTGCGTTCCTTGTCAAAATACAGGTGCTGGCTGTACGGCCGCAAGCTTTGCTGATGCAGCAGTTCTGCATAAGCGCTGTCTATGCTTTGCATAAGAACCCCATGCAACAGCGAACAGGCAGACTGCGGCAGACGCACGCCCTCGGGTGCAGCCAGTTTTATTTCCAGTGTACGTATCATTGCCTGCGCACCTCGGCCAGGCCCATCAGCATTATCTGCCCGTTGTAGCTGGTGCATTTTAACGTGCGCGGCGAAATCACCTTATCGTACTGCATATGCTTATGCTGTTTAAAGCTCTTATCCAGCAATTCCCTAATAACATTTTTAGCATTTTCCTTATTTGGTGCTAACATAGCCAGTAAGGTTTTGCTCAAAAAGCCAGTGCCCGCGCCAACAAGCATATTGGCTCCACAAGCATTGATAAAAGCCCCGGGATAGTGCTTTTTAAAGGCATCTTCCAACAGATCCATCACAGCAGTATTAAAGTTGCACAAAGCTGCCAGCAAGGCATCAACGCTAGCCATGCCTATCGACTGCATATAAGCTTTATCTATCTTTACATCAAAGGTCAAATCTGCTCCCGGCAAAATACATTCTCTATAGATTGGTAATGGATTTTCCTTTATGCTTCCACCTGCCTTGATATTGAAGCCAACGTCCAGCTTTTGCAAAATTCCTGCCTGTATGTTTTTACCTGCCAAGGTATCGCTCACCTGCAACCCGCGCAGTGCACTGCAAACAGCATTATTGCTTTTGATATAGCCATTTTTATCCGGCAGTTGTAATGTATGCAAAAGTTCAGCTTCCATATCATTCGTAAGCTTACCAAAATCTTTTTTTAAATTCAGATAAGGTTTGTCCAAAAGAAACAGTACCTGCTGCCAGTATCTGTTTTTTATATCAGGCCGCTTTTGCAGCAACGCATACAAAATTGCTGTTCTAAATGCACCCTTAATGCTGCTTCCCGGAATATACAAGCTGCCATCTGGCAGTTGGATATGCCTGTTGACATCGTTCAGCTTTTTCTTACTGCTATTGCTATGCCCATTCCCTCTGGTCTGCGCTCCGCCATTTCGCCAATATCCTCTTTGCTGCTGCTCCTCAGCACGCAAATCTACCTTAGCCTGCACCTCTGCGACAATACAGCTTTGCACGTCTGCAATATCATAACCATTTTCTCGCAGCCATTCCAACAAAATTTTACCATTACGCTGCAAAAAGGCCTCATAGCTTTGCAAAAGTCCATGGCTATAAATAAATTTGTGCCACAGCTGCAGGTTCAAAAAATAAGCCTTTTGCGTTTTGGCATCATACAAATAATCCTTATCGCCCAAGGTTATGCCATCTGCAATGTTTATTGGTGTGATTACGTGCAGGCACAGCCTGGCTGTTTCAAATTGCTTGTTATTCATCTTTCAACCCCACAAACATTCCCACGCCTGCACGATAAACCTTGTGTGACAGTCCGTCCACGCTTTGCTGTAGCATTTGTCCCTGCAGCCTGCGTTCAAGGCACGTGCCTTCCTGCAGCATGTACACGCTGTCGCGCTTAACGTTTGCACTTGCAGCAGGTGAAGCTATAAAACCACCACGCTTTATCAGCTTGTAGCAACCACGCTTGACAGCCTCCACATCCTGCTGCTTGGGACAAAGCGGTGCAATGCACATTTGCAGCTCACTTTGCGTATCATGCAGCATAAGTGCTATTGCCGAATCATCTTCATATAGGGCACCATCCTCGTACAGGTCAATTTCTTCATCTACCAACACTTCAAATTTGCCATAACCGCTGCTACGCTTGCCGCCTATACCGCTATAACCAAGGCTCACCAACAAATCGCGCAGCAGGTCAATATCAGCCTCATCCTGCACGCCGCATACAAGGTACAAGCCTGCTTTGGGGCTAAACGCACAGCTACCGACGTAATACGGCCTTGGCTGCTCGTCACGCAGCCCAACTCTGCCTGCCACCATCGGTACAGTAAATTCATGCGCTTCCAGTTCCCTGCTCCCCTGCAGCAGCGCCCGCATTTGGGAGGCACGCACATAAGTAGATTTTTTTTGTTTTTTAATCTGCTTACGCAAACTCTTAACCTCAGCATAGCTTTGCGGCAATTGTCTTTGCTCATCCGCCGGCTTCATCAACGGCTTTGGCAGATAAAACTGAAAATCTTCATCTGTCTTCCAATACGGTAGCAAACTGGAAAGCACCAGCTCACATGCCACCAGCTTTTGTACAAGAGCTTCCACAGACTCTGTTCCCTGCGCTGCCGCCTCATTGCACAGGGCAGCAAAAAGCGTATCCGCGCTACAGCTTGCGGCAACCTTATCCAAAGCACCACCATTAGCAGTATTGCCAAAATGCACCGGTGTCAAAAATTTCAAGAGAAAAATATGGTACTGCATTTTTATAAATCCTCAAACAGTGCTTCATACTCCGCTAAATCAACATCCATCCTGCCAACAGCCTGCAGCTTTATGTCCTTAATCTTCACACGGCCATATCCACGTGAGCCGTGACCGCCCAAGTAATCATTTTCCAAAAGCTCAAGG
>CAVBQX010000078.1:0-3500 GCA_963597755.1 Segatella copri | reverse complement strand
GCTCTATACTTATCTTTAAGCTTCTGCTGTCTACTGTAACTGTACAATGTTCATCCCTCTTTATTTATTAAACACGATTCTATAGCTGGTCTGGTCTTCAAAAGCCTTCATAGCTTCCTCCTGCTCCGGAGTAAGACCTTCGTCGATATGCTCCAGCTTGTAACGGAACGCGTCCGCGAAAAACTTAAGGCGTTCGTTTCTCTTTTGCAGGCCGCCGAAATTATTCCAAAGAATGTCTACAGCCACACTCAACACTTTATAGATAGCCTGCTCGGCTATATCGGCACACTTGGCGTCAAAATTTATGCTCGACACCGGCGGTGCATTACGACGTTTAAATTTTCGCCCGCTCTTGCCCACATTCATCCTCTCCCTTCCATCCGTTCTGCTTGGCCACCATGTACAGCATGATCAGGCCATACACAACCATATCCTGCAGGGATTCAGCCGTTTTGGGTGCAATGTTATGGGTATACAGGAACGCAATGTGCTTATTCAGGTAATCCTTGGCCATATCATACATGGGATTGTAGTCCGTAGGGTCAAAGCCATACTTCAGCTGGGCGCCACGTACAAAATTTGCCAGTGGCTCATCCGTGCCGTACTGCTCCTTTTTAGTTTCAAACAGCTTGTAAATTTCGTCCAGCTTCATGCGGATAAACAGATTGTATTCTTCGTTTCTAGTCATTTTTTTACTACCTCCACAAAACCACGCAGCAGATTAAAAAATATACGCAGCTGCATACTCTGACCGCTAATGCTTGTCCAGTGACAGTTGGGACCTGGACGATACAGCAGCTCATCCTTTTGAAAACAGTACTCAGCAGGATACGGATCGCCATGCTTAGGCTTTATCTTGAAACGATCACCCAGATTTACATTTAACTCTTTAGCCAGCACAGTCATCAAGCTCATTTCAACGCCTCCGCTCCATACAACATTACAGCTATCTGCCTCAGCAGGCGCCCACGGCGGCGCTGCTGGTACACCAGCGACACACCCTCCGCATCGGCCAGTCCCTGCAGCGGCAGTCCTTGAAAATACAACTGCTTGATAAACGCTATATCTTCCTCGCAGGTCAAGCGCTCCAGACGCAGCAGCACCTTGTTAATACACTCTATCTCGGCGGTATCCCTTGCGATTTTCGCCTCGACAGCCATAATCTTGCCCTGCTGCCGTTCCTCCGGCGTAAGGCGCACGCCACTACTGCCGCCCCAGCTGGTGATATCCTTAGACTTGCCTGTAACCTTCTCCCTTTGCAGGTCGCGTATGTCCAGCTTGTAGCGTTTGATGTTATCCAGCAGCACAGGGTAGGCATGCAGCCGTTGCTCTGCAGCACGGTAACAGTCCTGCGGCCTGGGCGCCTGCGTATAGGCAGCCAGGGTTTCGACAACCGTGTCATGGATTACTTTCTTAACGTCTATTTGCCCCACCCCCTAAATTCAAAAACAGATTAATCAGCAGTCCGCTATGCGGCGAAAGCAGCACCTTAACATCCTGCTCCTTGACCACGGCCTCGTTAGCCATACCAAGACGCCAGCGGAACCGTGTCGACGGTGTAAGCTCTGCACCTGCCAGGCGCAGGCCTATGAGCTTTACATACAGCTGTGCGTCAAAGCGTGCTGCCGCTTCTAACAGCTCATTCCACAGCTGGGTATCTTCTCCCGGACGTGGGTCACTTACTATTGCGCCTAATTCTTTCCAACTGTTCATGGATATAAGTCCCCATTTCCACACGATGACCGTCTGTCATATCGCAGATGGCCAGCGCCTCCGCTGTGCTATGTGCGATGCCCGCATTAGCACCCGCTGCCAGCATGGCCAGTAAAAAGCAGCACTGCTGCTCCGTCGGCTTGCCTGTAGCTGTCTTGACCTCGATAAAAAGCGCCTTGCCAGTATTGGTGCAGCCGGACAAATCGCTGTACCCGGCAGGTACGCCAGTTTTGAACCAGCGTGCGCGTTCATTCTCAATCCCCACTGTGCTAGCGCTTGGGCGCTGACGGTACAGCCACCCCTCACCGACGTTCACGCGGAAAATTTTGTGTCCTGCTGCGGATACCGCAATCTGGATCTCGTTCATGAGCTCATGCTCTGTCATTCAAATCTCAACCTCCTGTATTCCATTGGTGACATAGCGCGGCTTGCTGTATAGCGATACTTAGCAGGCACCGCTATACCAAGCTCCACCGCCTTGTGCAGTAACCAGGCAAATTTATAAGCCTTGCCTGCAGCGTTTTTGTGTGTCTGCCTGAACAGCTCCAGCTGCGCCCAAGTCTTGCAGGTGCTGTAGCCGCTATATGGCAGCTTGGACACTTCCTGCAAAATAACGTCCTCGACGACTTCGGGCCCTTCACGCTGTTCTTTTTCAAACACGTAATGGCAGATGCTGCATTCCTTGGCTGTGTTACGGACCACCGCAAAGCACACCGGACACTGCCTAATATTTATCTTAGATTTTTTCTTCTTCGCTTTTGTTTCCAGCGTCCACTCCCTCGTATCATCCGGCAGGCCGTGGCGGGTGAAGTTACCGACGTGGTCCAGTATGAGTGCAACCTTGTCGGGATTATGCGGATCGGTACGCATGGAACGCATGGACTGCTGTATGTGCAGCGTCAGCGATTTAGTCGGCCTGAGCAGTACCACACACTCACAGTCAGGTACGTCAAATCCCTCGCCGAATAAATCCACGTTGCAAAGCACGGTAACCTCGCCATGCCTGAACCCCTCCACAGCGGCCTGTCTTTGCGTCTGTGGCGTCGTTCCGTCCAGGTGCATAGCATTTTTATACCCTGCTCACGGAAAGCGGCCGCTGTGGCCTCGCTGGTGGCTATACTGGAGCAGTACACTATGGTCTGCTTGCCCTTGGCCAGCTTCAGCCAGTTCTCAACAGCACTGCCGAATATAGCACTGTTATTCATGAGCCGCTCTACCTCGGCCTTGTCATAATCGCCGTGCCTGGTATGGAGCTTGCTGGCGTCCGCCAGCTGCACGCCGTAATACTTGTAGGGTGCCAGGTAATGGTGCTCTATGAGCCACTCGGTGCTTACGGATTCTATAAGCTGCTCAAACACCGCTCCCAAACCGCCCTCGTTCATCCGTTGCGGTGTTGCCGTAAAACCCAGCACCACAGCAGCAGGGAAATGTTGCAGGATGCTCAGATAGCTCTGTGACAGTATATGGTGCGCTTCGTCAACCAGTATCAACTTTGGCTCTTCCGTCTTGGCAAGCCTGCGGCACACCGTCTGCACCATACCAACAGTACAAAAGGAGAAGTCCACCCCACACGCAAGAAACGTATTCGTTATTTGCTGGCACAGCTCCCGGCGATGCACGATGAACAGTACACGGTTACCGCGGGCCGTGGCAGCGGCGGCTATGTTGCCTTGGATAACCGATTTGCCCCCGCCACAGCCTAGCACAGAACAGATACTATGCTTACCGTCTGCGATGGCGCTGCGGATATTATCCACAAGCTCCTGCTGGTAGGGTCTGAGCGGTAT
>CAVBQX010000077.1:0-3512 GCA_963597755.1 Segatella copri | reverse complement strand
GCTATAATTTGTAAAAAACGCCAACAGCATAGCAGCAAGGCAGCACTAGCCTTTTGACTAATAATCACGAAGCTCCCGTTGCCAGACGCTATGCTGTTGCGTTTCATAAATCACTCATATCTCAATGCGTCAATCGGATCAAGCAATGCAGCCTTTCTTGCAGGATAAATACCAAAGAAAAGGCCTATACCCACAGAGAATACTACCGCAATTACTACGGCCCACACCGAAATCACTGTGTTCCAGCCAGCGACCTTACTGATAATCGTGGAGGCGCCAATACCCAGCACGACGCCCAAAGTGCCGCCAATAATACCTATAACCATAGATTCTACCAAAAACTGCTGCAGAATATTATTATAGGTTGCGCCCAATGCTTTGCGAATGCCAATCTCACGCGTGCGCTCTGTTACCGATACCAGCATAATATTCATAATGCCGATACCGCCGACCAAAAGACTGATAGCCGCGATACAGCCAAGCAGGATAGTGATATTGTTGGCTGTTTCCATCATTGTTTCCATAATCTGCTGCATGTTACCAACGGTAAAGTCATCGTTGCCGCCCTCCTTGATCTTGTGGCGGGTGCGCAGCACCTGCTCTACCTCGGCCTGCACGTCATCAATTACGTTTTCATTTTCAGCCTGCACCGTAATGCGCTGCACATTGGTAATACCCATCATACGGTTTTGCGCTGTAGTCAGAGGAATGTAAACAACGTCATCCTGATCCTGACCCATGCCACTTTGACCCTTGCTCTTCAAAACACCTACAACCTGAAAGGGTGCTTTGTTGATACGCATAATCTTACCTACAGGGTTTCCATCCGGAAAAAGGCTGTCAGCAACAGTTTTACCGATAACGGCAACCCTGCCGCGGCTCTGCAGGTCACGGTCCGTTAAAATACGGCCCTCTTCAATTTCCAGGCTGGAAATCGAAAAGCTGCTGGGAGTGTTGCCCTCAACGCGGCTCGTCCAGTTTTGGTTGCCTGCAACCAGCTGGTAGCTTTTATTGACACTGGCTGTGATAGCCGCAATGCCGTCCACCTGCTTGGCAATAGCCTGCATATCATCATAGGTCAGCTTAACGCCCTCGCCTGCCGCCAAGCGTGCGCCACTGGAGGTACGGCCGCCGGAGGTGATAATCAAAAGGTTGCTGCCCAGCTTAGAGATATTTGACTTAACGTTTTCCTTCATGCCAAAGCCCAGGCTGACCATGGCGATTACCGCACCAACGCCGATAATAATACCCAAAAGCGTCAAAAAGGTGCGCAGCTTGTTTGACACCATGCCTTCAAGCGCCATTTTTATGCTTTCATTTAACATGCTGCTTACCTTCCTTCGTTCTTTGTCTGGCCGTCACGCATCTGCTGCAGCTCCTTGGCTGCGTAATCGTTGCCACTGCTGCGCTCGTCACTCACCAGCTGGCCGTCACGCATTACCAGCACGCGTTTGGTCTGCTCAGCAATATCAGGCTCATGCGTTACCATAACGACGGTCTTGCCACTGTCATTAAGTGCCTTGAAAATATCCATAATCTCGTAGCTGGACTTTGTATCAAGGTTACCGGTCGGTTCATCCGCCATGATAATGGCAGGATTGTTAATAAGCGCGCGGGCAATGGCCACACGCTGACGCTGGCCGCCGCTCATCTCCATAGGCTTATGATCCAGGCGTGCCCCCAAGCCTACGGCCTCCAAGGCTTTTTTGGCGCGCTCCATGCGCTCCTCTTCATCTATTCCTGCATACACCAGCGGCAGAGCCACGTTAGCCTGTGCTGTAAGCTTCGACAGCAGGTTGAAGTTTTGAAAGACAAAGCCGATTTTGGCATTACGCGTATGTGCCAGCTCATCATCATCATAGCCGGCAATTTCCTTGCCATCCAAAAAATACTCGCCGGAGGTCGGTCTGTCCAGGCAGCCCAAAATATTCATCATAGTTGATTTACCACTACCGGAAGGACCCATAATAGAGGTAAACTCACCGTAATCTATCGACACATCCACATGAAAAAGTGCATGCACCACGCTGTCACCCATGTGATATGTCTTCATTATATCCTTTAATTGAATAACAGACATTCTTACAGCCTCCTTATCACATTGGCGGAGGTCCCATTCTGTTGGATCCGGACTGCTTGCTTACGGCCTTCTTCACCAGCAGCTTGTCACCAACCTCCAAGCCGGTGGCGGTAACAGCAACATCGCTATCACTTGTCAGTCCCAGGGTAACATCCACATCCCTGCTCTCCTTGGTTTTTTCATTATATACCTTCACGTAACGGCGTTTGCCATCAGTATAAATGCAATTGAGCGGTACGATTGTCACATCATCTGCTTCATCAATAATGATCTCGGTTCTCGCGGTCATGGTCGGCAGCAGCTTACCCTTAGCATCATCAACGGTTACATAAACCTTATAATAAATTACATTGTTTTCCGTTGTCGCGCTACGCGAAATCAAACGCACCTTGCCGGTAAAGGTTTCATCAGAATAAGCGTCTACAGTAAATTTAACCCTTTGGCCTTCCTTTACCTGCCCAATATCAGATTCGTCCACCAAGGCTTCAATTTCCATGTTATCCAGCGTTGCTACAGACATGATTACCTGCGGCGTGCTGATACCGGAGCTGATGGTCTGACCTACAGGAGTAGGCTTGCCGATAATATAACCGGAGATAGGTGTCATAATCACAGTATCGCTTACATCCGAAGCAGCCTTTTCGTAGTTGCTTTTGGCAACCAGATAATCGGCCTCTGCGGCATCAAAGGTAGATTGGCTGATAGCACCGGTGTTCAGCAAATTAACGTAACGGTTATAGGTGGCCCGGGCATTATTCAGCTTGGCCTCCATCTGCGCCAGGGTTGCCTTCAGAGAAGTGTCATCCAAGCGCACCAGCACATCCCCGGCGTTAACGTGTTGGTTTTCCTTAACCAGCACCTCCACGATACGGCCAGTAATCTTGGAGCTGATATCAACATTATCCTGCGCACTCAACGCGCCGGTTGCAGATACAGTTTCAGTAAGCGTTCCCTTTTTAACCTCACCCATTTTGACGGTAGTAGTAACCACCTGTGTGCTTTGATAATATTTGTAGCCCCCATAGCTGCCAGCAAGTACAATTGCCGCGGCAATGAGGATGTACTTGTTCTTTTTCACAAAATTCATCATCTTTACATCCCTCGTTCTGTAGTTTTATTCTTCTATTATAACGCCTGCACTTTTCAGGGTCAAAGCTAGTGTAGCAAAAAGTTATGTTTTTTTTATGGCACTTAAGCTGGCTGCATATGCAAAAACCCCCGCCAAATCTGGCAGGGGTTAATGACATTTTAGTAATTAGCAAGGCACGCACGCCTCACCGTCCGCTAGTAAATTATTTACCAGGGAAGAACGGCCATACGATAGGAATTACAACCAGGGATACTACGAAGCAAACCAGAACCAAGCCGCAGCCTGCTTTTACATAGTCCATGAATTTGTAACCGCCAGGGCCAAGCACCAGGGTGTTCGGAG
>CAVBQX010000076.1:0-3608 GCA_963597755.1 Segatella copri | reverse complement strand
AGATGTATCAGCCTGTGCCACAACCGGTGACAATTTGTAACCAGTTAAAAGGGCGGCCAGTCACCAATATAGAGGAGGCTAAGGCGGCGCAAATTGACCTTGACGGCAGCAGTACATTCTTCCCCTGTCCTGCAAAGGGTGAAGTGTATGAAAAGGCTATTGATTTAAACGGCCTGCCAGTGTTCAGAGTTTATAAGCTTGTGGATAATGCTGTAGAAAATCCGCTTGCAGTTTTACAGCAAAGAGTAGAGAAATTAGAAGCGGCGATTAAAGGGGGAATAAAGAATGAATCCGTTCCAATTAATGCAGATGTTGCAGGGCAGTAATAACCCTATGCAGATGTTGCAGCAGCTGGCAGGCAATAACCCTGCTATGGCACGAGCAATGCAGATGTGTAACGGCAAAACGCCTGAGCAGTTGCAGCAGACAGTACGCAACCTGGCTAATCAATGCGGTATGAATGATATTCAACTTACTCAATTTTTAGGACAGTTCGGACTACACCTTTAATTTTTAGCAGTTTTTAAAGGTGTTGACGATATAGCTTTATTCTATAAAGGAGTGTGAGAATTATGGAAGGTATGGCTAATGGCATTGTGCCGGTAATGAACCTGAACGAGGGCAAGAACAACGCCAGCGGTTACGGCTGGGGTGATGGTGCCTGCGGTATGTGGTTCATGTGGATTATCGTTATCTTTGCGCTTATGGGCGGCTGGGGTAACGGCTGGGGTAATAACCGCAACGGCAGTGCCTTAACGCAGGCAGAAATGCAGATGGGTTTTGACAATCAAAGTGTAATGCGTGACCTTAGAGGTATACAGAATGGCTTGTGTGATGGTTTTTATGCCATGAATACAACCATGTTACAAGGGCAGGCAGGACTTGAAAAGAACCTTATGCAAAATACATATGCTTTAGGGCAGCAGCTTAGCGACAACCGCTTTGCACAGCAAGAGTGTTGCTGCACTACTAACAGAAATATTGACGCAGTGCGGGCAGAAAATTACAAGAATACTTGTGAAGTAGTCAACGCTATTAATGCGGATGGGGAGAAGACACGTGCGCTGATGGTAGCAAATCAAATTCAGGACCTGAGGGACAAGCTGGCAGACAGAGACAGAGACTTGCAGACAGCAACATTCCAACTGAGCCAGGTAGCACAGACAGCTAACATTGTAGGTAGCTTGCGTCCTACTCCTATTCCTGCTTACATTACTTGCAGTCCGTACCAAGCTGCAACTTGCAGATATTCTAGCGGCACGACTACAACGACAACAGGTTAAAATGTGTAACTGGTTAATGGCTTTTGCACCTGCCTAAAGCACAGCTAATATGTAGCACGTATGTAACAAAACGGCCGCAAGCTAGGTGGGTACAAAGGTTTCATTCTTGCAAGCGTTAATCACTTTTTACCAATAAGTCAATCACAAATCGCAAGAAAACCCCGCAACCATGCAGGCTGTGGGGTTTTTCTATTTCTTGAAAACGTCATTAAATTGTCCTGCATACGTGGAAAATCACCAAAGTATGTAACGGGTATGCAACGAGTATGTAACACGTATGTAACAAATCATATTTTGTTGACTGCTTCAAGTAGCTGTTCTACGGTCTTGTGAGTGTAAACCCTTTCTGTTATATCTTTGCTGGCGTGGCCTAGTATTAGCTTAGTTATTTTTTCGTTAACATCAGCATTATTTAGCAGCGTGGCGCAGGTGTGGCGGCCGTCGTGCGGCAGATGGTTCAGCCGTAACATATTCATAGCAGGGGACCAGTAAGCGGAACGGTACTCATCATAGTTTAATGTTTTCCCACGCTCGTTTGTATATAACGTGCTGCCAGTGCTGCGATCACAAGCACCTTGGATGAATGGCAAAATCTTATCTGCAATAGGAATAAGCCTGTTCCTGCCGGCTTCGGTCTTGCTGCCGCCACGCATTGTGTGTTGCTCAAAATCTATGTTGCTTTTTTCTATCTTCAACATTTCACTGGGGCGCAGACCAGTATAGCACAGTATAAGCACGGACTGTACGGCGATATTGTCGGTGGCGTTCTGCCATAATAATTTTAATTCTGACGGACTAAAGGGGACGTGCTTTCTACTCTCAACCTGGGGTGGCAGTTTTGTAAGCTCTACATAATTCTTTAGCACTATATCATTTGCAAGGGCGTACTTGGTTATGAGGTTGCACACAATGCGGATTGCCTTTTTACTGGCGTATCCTTTATCACAGTCATTTATAAGCTGCTGAAAGTGCGCAGTCTTTAATTCTATCATAGGCGTATCCCATATAGGCTTGCACCGCTGGTATGCTGCCTTGTACTGATTGGATTCTTCCTTGCCGTCTACGTATGTGCTGGCCTCCCATTTGTCGTGTACCTGGGCGAATGTCAGCTTGACGCTGTTAACATCATACGGCGATTGGTTATATTCTGCCAGCGCATTAAGTGCGTCAGTACGCTTGGCATAATAGCCTAATACTTTCATCTGCTGGCGGCCTTGGTAGTCGTACCCTGTTGTTATCCGTACCATGTAGGGGCGGCGGCGTGCGCCTGATAATTTGGTGACGCTGCCATAACCATTAGGCAGTTTCATTTCTAATATCCTCCTTAAACGATTTTACACGCTGTTATTATTCACCCACAAGACACAAACAGGATGATATAATAACAGTATAGGGTTTGCATTTTCCAATGGATTACAGTGTTTGTAGTCTAGCTGGCGGATATGTGGGAGCGTGTCCGTCAGCACCTCCTAAAATGCTAGCCTCTATGTATACAAGCGCAGTATATAACGGCATACGGACAACTTGGTTGGGATTGATTGTTTTTTTGTTTTCATTACTACGAAACCTCCTTTCAGAAACTTTCCCTCGGCAAACGGGCACAAAAAGCTCAGGCGGCAACCTGAGCTTTTTGTGTTTTTTATTTTAAAACTTCTTTCTTACTTCTAATACCTTGCCTACAATATGCACCGTTTCAAGCTCCTTGCCTGTAATAATCCTGGGTGGGTATTCACTGTTGGCGGATTCAAGAATAATGCCGCCATTAAATTTCCGTATACGCTTTAGCATACCTTCCTCGCCGTTTACTACCACTACGGCCAGTTCGCCGCTTTCTACGTCTTCCTGCTGGCGTACTATAGCAATGTCGTCACTGGCAATGCCTAGGTCTTTCATACTGTCGCCACGGCAGCGGAAAGCGATAACATCGCCTTTATATTCTTCTCCAATTAAAATATAGCCTTCTAAATATTGAAAAGCCAATCCGTCGGGACCGCATTTCACAGTGCCGATGATTGGCAGTTTTTTATTTTCAGGGGGTAATTCTACATAGTTGGTCAGGTCTTTAGGTGAGGGAGTTTCGCCAGCTGCTAAAGCGGCAAGATAAGAAACGCTTACGCCAGTTCCTTTAGAAATTTTTGACAATGTATCTACTGTTGGTCTAACAGGTTTTCCCGTGCGTGGGTCAATACCACGTTCGATACTATCTATTTGAGTATGGCTGATACCATCACACCTTTTCGCAAACTCTCGCAGGGATAAATCGCCACGTTTTTCGGGTACAAGAGGCCGTGAGTTCGAATCTCGCCGCCCCGACCAAATTTAAAA
>CAVBQX010000075.1:0-3701 GCA_963597755.1 Segatella copri | reverse complement strand
AGCCTTCGATTACGCCAGCAGCAGCCAGCTTGTTGATGCTGTCATAAGCCCAGTGACCAGCGGGAACGTCGCTGAACGGGTTAGCAGCGTAAGCGGAAGCGGTTACGCCAAGAGCCATTGCCATTGCGAGTACTAAAGATTTTTTCATTTTGTTTTCCTCCTCAGGAAACAGCAGCCTTATCAGCTGCCATAATTATATTTTTACAAACCACCTAAAAGGAGAAGTAACAAATTCCGCTCAAGAGTTGCCTTGTTTCCTCTGTCATCCTTTGCCACTGCAACCTTTACGATGATTTATAAAGCAGGGGTGATGTAACAGGCAGCAGACTCCTCAATCTGCACACTCCGTTACTATGCTCATTATAGTATATAAGTTATTCCGCGTCAAGAGTATTTTCAGAAAACAATTATTTTTTTGCCCATTTGCTGAGATTTCCTCTATTTTTAAGGCTGTAGCTTTACCGGGTAAAGCAAAGGAGCTATTGCCTGCTCCCCTGCTGCCTGCCTTTTAGCGGCTGCAAAGGGATGATGCAATAGCTCCCGATTTTGTTAATTGCGATATGAATTTATCTCGTCTTAGAAGCTGGCGATCTGGCCATCGGTGCGTTTTTCGGTGGCACCGCACAGCACGCCGTCCTCATCACGCATGATGATCTGACCACGGCCCATGTGGTACGGGTCAGGCTGCACCACGATGTTGTGGCCCATGCGCTGCAGCTGACGGATGATGTGGTTGGGAGTATCCTGCTCCACCTCCACGGTTTTGCCGCCAATCCACTGCCAACGCGGTGCATCCAGCGCCTGCTGCGGGTTGAGGTCAAAATCGATCATATTCATAGCCACCTGCACGTGTGCCTGCGGCTGCATAAAGCCACCCATAATGCCAAAGGCTGCCACAGCTTGGTCATCCTTGGTCATAAAGGCAGGGATGATGGTGTGGTAGGGGCGCTTACCGCCTGCCAAAGCGTTGGGATGAGCCTCGTTAAACGAGAAGTTTTCGGCGCGGTCGTTAAAGGAAATAGCCGTACCTGGGACAACAATGCCGCTGCCAAAGCCACGGTAGTTGCTCTGGATCATGCTCACCATGTTGCCCTCGGCGTCCGCAGTGCAGAAGTAAACGGTGCTGCTGTAGCGCGGGTCGCCTACTGTCGGCTGCAGTGCCTGGTCGTTAATCAGCGCACGGCGGTCAGCTGCATAACGGTCGCTCAAAAGCTGCTCGGCCGTAACCTGCATGTACGACGGCTCGGCAACATATTCCTTGGTATCCACAAAGCTCAGCTTCATAGCTTCAATCTGTCTGTGCATGGTTTCCACTGTGTCACGCTCGCCAAACTCGTAGCCCTTCAAAATGTTCAGCGCCATCAAAACGGTGATGCCGTGACCATTAGGCGGCAGCTCCCAAATGTCGTAGCCGCGATAATTTACGCTCAGCGGCTCCACCCATTCAGGCTTATATGCTTCCAGGTCGCTCTTGCGCAAAAAGCCGTTGTGCTCGCGCATAAAAGCATCAATTTTATCTGCCAGCTCACCCTTATAAAAGGCTTCGCCGTAGGTATCGGCAATCAGGCGCAGGCTTTTGGCCATATCGGGGTTCTTAAACATTTCGCCCGGACGCAGCCAATGGCCGTTGGGTTCAAAGGTGTCAAACCAGCCCTTAAATTCAGGTCTGTCCTTATATTTGCCATATACACCATCGGCCTCCTCCCACAGGCGGCTCATGTTGGGAGATACAGGGAAGCCGTTTTCGGCGTAATTGATAGAAGGCTCCATAACAGTTTTAATCGGTAGCTTGCCAAACTTTTTGTGTACCTCCATCCACGCGCCCACAGCACCGGGGACGTCAATCGGCTCTACGCCGTAGGACGGAATCTTGTCGTAACCACGCTCCTTGAGCGCCGCAATAGATGCCAGCATCGGCGCAGGGCCGCTGCCGTTGATGCCGTACAGCTTGCCCTTGTACCAGATGAGCGCGAAGCAGTCACTGCCCAGGCCGTTGCCAGTAGGCTCCACCACCGGCTGGCAGGTAGCAACAGTGATAGCGGCATCAATAGCGTTGCCGCCCTTAAGCAGCGTTTGCAAACCGGCAGAGGCAGCAGTGGGGTTACCCACGCAAACCATGCCGTTTTTGGCGTAAACAACACTGCGTTTAGAAGCATACGGATAATTTTGTGCGTCAAACTTAAACATAGCCAGGCTCCTTTACAAATCTTAGAGGAATTTTTCCAAAATACCGGCAGTAATTACCGAGAAGGTTGTTACAGTTGCAAAGCCACCCACCAAATATTTAGGCATGACGGCATCCATAACCACCTGCTTTTCTTCTTCTGTCTCACCGCTGGCGATAGCGATTTCGTTAGCAACCAAATAGGTTGCAGGGAAGCCCAAAAGCTGCATTACAGCAACGCCCATTGTCAGGTTCTTGGAGCCCAAAATCTTCCACAGCGGCAAAATATAAAAGAACAGGAACAAAACGATAAATACTACGATAAACACTATAATAGTATTATAGCTCAAAAGCAGCAGGTCAGACGGTTTAATTTTAGCCAAAGACGGAATAATGCAGGCAAAAACGCCAACATTGAAAATACCGGAGGATTTGGCATGGTCCAAAATTTTGGGCGGAACCAGGCCGGTGCTGCCCATGATAGCACCCAAAAACAAAGCCCAGATAGTAGCGCTCAAGCCGGTGAGCTTACCCAGCATGAAGGCAAACCAGCTAAACAGGGCAACGATAGTTAAGGATGCGAAGGCACCATAATATTTTTTGTTCTTCTCAAAGAAGGTTGGCGCAGCAGGCTCATTGGTGTGCGCGGCCTCCTTAGGAGCATTGGGGTTCACGCCGGTGCGGCGGAACTCTGCCAATACCTCCTGAGCTGCACGCAGGCCAAAATAAGAAGCAACAGGAGTGCCAAAGAATTTTTGCACAGCATAAAGCACAGTACCCAAGGCAGCAGCCATGGTAAAGCCCTTCTCCATAGCAGCAGTGGTCATAATCTGGGTAGCAACAATACCGCCGTTGATAATAGGAATGCTGACAATGGTTTCCTGGTAGCCAATCAGCGGAATCAAAGCAACGCTGCCGGCGATCAAAACAACCATAGACAAAACAGCAACCAAAACAGTGCGCCATTCGGCAACAAGCTGCTTAATATTTAAGCTGGTGCCCATGCTGAAAACTACGCAGACCAGAGCCATCTTGCCCAGGTCGGTGAGGCCTGCCAGCTTAATAATATCCGGCGGCAGAACGCCGGTCATAAAACCAACCAAAAACAGCATCAAGCTGACAAATACTGCCGAAACCTTGGCCTTGGTGGCAACACCCAACACATCACCAATGCCAAACAACAGCAGACAGATAAACAAATAAAAGAAAATACCAGAGAACAAACTTCTCTCCCCCTTAATATAAAATGTTTTTTGGACATCTCCCTTAGTAGTCCAATGCACTTTAGTATATTAGTTTTATAAGTTTTTGGCAAGAAAAATAAGTAAAAATACGTATAAAGTGTTAATTGTGCAATTAAGTGTAACGAAGCTTACAGTAGGGCGGCACTATCTAACAGCCATGTCTTTGGCTTTCAAAAACTATTTTACAATATACTACGTTTGTTGTATCATATCTATGTAAGAGGTTTGGCCCATTTTACCAGTTAGTTGGCTGCGAAGCCTTCTGCTGCAATGCTTGGGAGCCTCTTACTTTT
>CAVBQX010000074.1:0-3872 GCA_963597755.1 Segatella copri | reverse complement strand
GTGAGGTAAATATGCAGGATATTATTGAATTATACGCAGAAAAGAAGGCAAAAGAAGCAGCTAAGGAAGCAGCTGAAAAAGCAGCTAAAAAGGCAGCTAAGGAAGCTACTAAGGAGGCTGAGGCGCAAAAGGATAAGGAGTACGTGTGCAAGCTGCTGAAGCGAGGGATTTCGGTGGAAAAGATTGCAGATTTGCTGGAGATGCCCAAGGCGCGGGTTGTGGCGCTGGCGGAGAAATGAGGGATTCCGCAGGAGATGGGTTCCATCAAGCTGCATAATAGGTTAAAATTTTATTTACGTTGAATATTGCTAGAGGCGGCCGTTGGCCGCCTTTTTCGTTGCGTGAAGCTTTAATGTCGAGAGCAGGTGCGCCGACAGACAATGCGGCAATGTGATTTGAATTGGATTAACAAAATGGTTTAATATGTAAATTTATCTTTACGTTTGCAGTATTGCGGGGGATTACAGGTGTGTTATTATATTAAACAAGGGTATATTAATAATCGTTAATTTGTATAAAAATCTCATAAAATGTTGCTTGCGCAACCGATAACGGGCTTGCTTGTGCAATAAATAACTACAAAATAGTGTTTTAAACTACAAATGCAAGTAAGACGGTTTTATTAGTGTTATAATAGCTTTAACAATTCAGTAGCGCAATCTTGCGAGGCTATAATATTGCAATATTCATAGATATCTGAAATAGCGTAGATATCTGAAAAAGAAATTTTCAGATAAGCGATATAATTACAATATTTTTCTTCTGTAGGCAGTCAGTTGCGATAGTAGGGCAGAGTGTGTTTGCTTCCAAGCGCGGGGGGCCGCGTGGAAATAAATTAAGGGATTTATTTGTGTTGTAAGGAGGAACTATCATGAACAAGGTCTTTAAGGTTATTTGGAGTGAGGCCCGTAATGCGTATGTTGTAGTGTCCGAAATTGCTAAGAACATGGGCGGCAAAAGCTGCTCCACCAAAAAGCTGCTGGCAATGCTGATTGCGACAGGAGTGATGACCTGTGCGGGAGTGGAGGTTATTGAAGCGGCTCAGCCTGCTGCGGCAACGACAGCTACATCCCAATATGTAGCTACTAAAGCAGTTGAATTTGCGCAACAACCAAACAGAAACAATTCGAGTACTTGGGGTGGTTACAAAACGTATAATGAAGCTATTACAGAATACAATGCTCAGAAGAATGGCAGTAAGACTATTGGTGGATATACATATAAGTACGATACTACTAATAAATATTGGGTGCGTAATGGTTACGTGCTGACGGTTGATGAAAATGGCGGCAAATATACTCCGCTTTCTGCTAACGCCAAGCGTGCAGATGTAGCAAATAGTGGCGGTGATAAAACAGGTATTTTAGAAGCAGTTGCTTCAACTGTTTCAGCAAATGGTACAGTTACCAATATAGGAGAATCGTTAAGCAAGGTTACTCCGGGCAGCTTTTCCGGCGTAAGCCATTCTGGCGGAGTTGAGGTTCCCAGCAATTGGAATTATATTATTCAAGATAGTAGTTGGAAAGGTCATGTTGACTCGTCAAACTACTCAAATGGTTATGCTGATTTGGTCGGCAAGATGGGGACGGCCTTCAAAACTAGTAGCAATTCATCCGATTTTAAGTGGGACACGACGCAGCAGGCTTATACATATAAGGGGACCAAGGTTGATTACAGCAATATGTATGTTATTGATGGCAAGCTGGGTGTGTTCACAAATTATGATGGCAGCGCCGTTTATACTGGTACTGTATATGGCAAGAACAACGAAATCCTGATGACCGTTAAGGATGGCGACAGCTTCTACAGCTATTGGGCAGCCAGCGTTACCGATCCCAGCGCAACAATGTCTACTTACCGCGTTGCTGATTATAAAAAGGATTTGGCAACGTTAGAGGAAAACGATAATAAGCTGTATCGTAACGATATAAAAAAGGTCACAATGAGTACAGGTACAAACACTGCTACGTTTAACCTTTTGAGAAATGGCGATACGGATACCGGCACCTTGGTTGAGGGTGGAGCAATTACTATTACCAGTGGTGGTGGTACTGGCGGCAGTGGCGTTGCTAATGATACTTGGGTTAGGGTTGCTAATGGCGAAGGCACTAGCCAAACCTTTGCTACCGGCACTAAGGTGGAAGCAATAGGCAGCGAAACTGCACTTACAGGTGTTAAAATTAATGGTATTAATTATGCTATTAACAACAAAACCTACACTGCGGGAACCAATGTACAGATAAGCGATGATAATGTTATTAGTGCAACGGACACCAAATATACTGCGGGCAGTAATGTAACTATAGATGCAGATAATAAAATTCATGCAACAGATACCAAATACACTGCGGGAACCAATGTGCAGATAAGTGAAGATAATGTAATCAGTGCAACGGATACAGATACCACATATAGTGCTGGAAGAAATGTATCTATTGATGAGAATAACAAAATCAGTGCAGTTGACACCACTTATACTGCAGGAACAGGAATTAAAATTGAAGGAGCAGCTAACGCTATTTCTGTAGATCCGACAAACGTAAACCTGTCCTACCGTGCCAACAATGCAGAAACCAGCAGTAGTGTATCGTTGAGCCAAGGCCTGAATTTTGTAGAGGGTGGCAGTGTAACTGTTACTACGGGCGAAAATGGCTTGGTTACTATCAGCGGTCAAAATAATTATGTAACGCAAGGCACGTACGATGCTACAAATAAAAAATTGCAATTGACGCGAGATGGTGTTGAGGGTACTGTAGATATTGACCTTTCGGCAATCAAGGGCGGCGGCTGGAAGCTGAAAACTACTGGCGAGGAATATACAGTAGAGCCTGAAAGCACTGTGAAATTTGAAGGGGTTAATAAAAATATTAGCGTAACCAATGATGGTGCAACTGTTAAGGTTGGGTTGAATAGTGCTCTGTCAGGTATCACATCTGTAAGCAACGGTGACGCTTCTGTAGCTTTGACCGAGGGCAAAGTAGTAGTAAACAACAAGGTAAGCTTTGGGCAGGACGGCAGGATCAGCAACGTGACAGCAGGCACTGATGATACCGACGCAGTGAACGTAAGCCAACTGAGCCAGTCTACAGCGGCAGCAAAGACTGAGGTTATAGCAGGTAATACCAACGTAACAGTAACACCTTCTTCGGATGCAACTGATGGACACACCATCTACACTATCGAGACTAAGGATACCACTTATAGCGCAGGAACAGGAATTAAAATTGAAGGAGCAGCTAACGCTATTTCTGTAGATCCGACAAACGTAAACCTGTCCTACCGTGCCAACAATGCAGAAACCAGCAGTAGTGTATCGTTGAGCCAAGGCCTGAATTTTGTAGAGGGTGGCAGTGTAACTGTTACTACGGGCGAAAATGGCTTGGTTACTATCAGCGGTCAAAATAATTATGTAACGCAAGGCACGTACGATGCTACAAATAAAAAATTGCAATTGACGCGAGATGGTGTTGAGGGTACTGTAGATATTGACCTTTCGGCAATCAAGGGCGGCGGCTGGAAGCTGAAAACTACTGGCGAGGAATATACAGTAGAGCCTGAAAGCACTGTGAAATTTGAAGGGGTTAATAAAAATATTAGCGTAACCAATGATGGTGCAACTGTTAAGGTTGGGTTGAATAGTGCTCTGTCAGGTATCACATCTGTAAGCAACGGTGACGCTTCTGTAGCTTTGACCGAGGGCAAAGTAGTAGTAAACAACAAGGTAAGCTTTGGGCAGGACGGCAGGATCAGCAACGTGACAGCAGGCACTGATGATACCGACGCAGTGAACGTAAGCCAACTGAGCCAGTCTACAGCGGCAGCAAAGACTGAGGTTATAGCAGGTAATACCAACGTAACAGTAACACCTTCTT
>CAVBQX010000073.1:0-3908 GCA_963597755.1 Segatella copri | reverse complement strand
AGGCGGCCGTACCGTTGGCGCCGGCGTTGTTTCCGAAGTAGAAGAGAAATAATTTCCGGCTTTAGCTAAAGCTATTTACAGGACCGGTCAGCGAATGGCCGGTCTTGTATTTTTGAACCATTTACAAACGTAAAGCAATAGATGTGACTGAGCTGCTGTAAGCTGCGATAAAAACAGCAGCCATGCATAAAAAAATTGCGGCTGGCAGATATTTATAGTTGACATAAAGTGTTAACTGTGTTACTCTATATTAGCGACAATTTGTGATTGGTTTTATTATTATGTACGTAAGCGAGGTGTAACTAAATGCGTAACCTGATTACTTTGGCTTGCACTGAGTGCAAACAGAGAAATTACCAGACCAACAAAAACAAAAAGAACGATCCTGATCGTATCGAACTCAATAAATATTGCAAGTTCTGCAAAAAGCACACTCTGCACAAAGAAACCAAATAATTTGGTTTGTGTATAATTGGGTAGTAATAGCAAGGATGTGACAAGATGGCCGTTCCGGAAACTACAGACACTGAAAAGCAGGGAACAAGCATTGCGACCTTTCTCAGTGAAACTAAAGTAGAATTGAAAAAGGTTACCTGGCCTACCAAACAAGAGCTTATTGCTAACACCATTGTGGTAATTATTGCAGTTGTTTTGTGTGCGGCTCTAATCTGGATTATTGATTCCATCTTTAGTATTTTGTTCCGCATGATTTTGCAATAATAGTATGATGCTTGATGTAAGGAGGGAAGGGGAAGCGCTGCTTTCCAGTTGTTAATGGCAGAAGAAGAAACAACAAAAAGGAAATTAAGTCAAGGCAGACATTGGTATGTAATCCATACTTATTCTGGATATGAAAATAAAGTGCGCGCAAACCTGGAACGCAAGGTTCATTCCTTGGGTATGGAAAACGAAATTTTCCATATAGAAATACCTGTGGAAAAAGAAACCGAAATTACTGCTGATGGCAAAAAGAAGGTTGTTGAGCGTAAAACTTTTCCCGGTTATGTACTGGTGGAGATGATCGTTAACGAAAGCAACTGGTATGCTATCCGTAATACTGCAGGTGTAACTGGCTTTGTCGGTTCTGATTCTACTGACCCCACTCCTCTCACTGATGAGGAAGTAAAGCATATTATGCCTTATTGGGGCGTTGAAGGTGAGTCTGCTGAAAAGCCTGCTAAAATTGATTTTCAGTTACAGCAGAGAGTGCGTATCAAAACTGGTCCGTTTAAGGATTGGGAAGCTCTTATCAGTGAAATCAATGAAGAAAAGGGCAAGCTCAAAGTACTCGTTGATATGATGGGACGCGAAACTCCTGTTGAAATTGATTTTACACAAGTTGAAGAAGTTGAATAAGTAAGGAGGTGTAATTAAATGCCGAAAAAAGTCGTTAAAATGGTAAAATTACAGGTACCGGCTGCAAAAGCTACTCCGGCTCCTCCGGTAGGTCCTGCACTTGGCCAGGCTGGTGTTAACATCATGGCCTTCGTTAAGGAATTTAACGCACGTACCGAGAAACAAGCTGGCCTCATCATTCCTGTTGAGATCACTGTTTTTGAGGATCGTTCCTTTACTTTCGTAACCAAAACCCCTCCGGCTGCAGTTCTGCTGAAAAAGGCTGCTGGTCTGGAAAAGGCTTCTGGTGAACCTAACAAGAAAAAGGTTGCTAAGCTGGGTCGCGACAAGGTTCGCGAAATCGCAGAAAGCAAAATGCAAGACCTCAATGCTGCAAGCGTAGAAGCTGCTATGAGAATGGTAGAAGGCACTGCACGTAGCATGGGTATTGTAATCGTAGACTAATTTATTAGTCTGCATATTTAGTGGGAGGCACAAGCCGCTTGTACCACAAGGAGGAATTTAAACAATGGGCAAAAAGTATGCTGACGCTTTGAAATTAATCGAAGCTGACAAATTTTACTCTCCGAAAGAAGCAGTAGCACTGGTTAAGAAAACCGCTACTACCAAATTCGACAGCACTGTAGAAGTTGCTTTCCGTCTGGGCGTTAACCCCAAGTATCCGGATCAGCAGGTTCGTGGTGCGCTGGTTCTGCCGAACGGTACCGGCAAATCCAAAACTGTTTTGGTTTTTGCTAAAGGCCCCAAGATTGCAGAAGCAGAAGCTGCCGGCGCAGATTTCGTTGGCGGTGAAGAATACGTTGACAAGATTAAAAACGGCTGGATGGCATTTGATGTCTGCATCGCAACCCCTGATATGATGGGTCTTGTTGGCCGCCTTGGTAAAATCCTCGGCCCCCGTGGTTTGATGCCTAACCCGAAGGTTGGTACTGTTACCATGGATGTAACCCGTGCCGTAAAAGAATCCAAAGCTGGTAAAATCGAGTATCGTACCGATAAAGCCGGCAACGTACAAGCTCCGATTGGTAAAGCATCCTTTACCGAAGAGCAGCTTTTACAAAACTACATGACCTTGGCAGATACTCTGGTTAAGGTTAAACCGTCTGGCGCTAAAGGCCAGTACATGAAGACCATCACCATGTCCTGCACCATGGGCCCTGGCGTTAAGGTTGACGTACTGAAGGCTAACAGCGACAAATAATTGTAGTTTTAATTTATTTTACTAAATCAGAAGATAATCGGGCCATAGACAGCAGGTGCCGCGTGCGTAAGTTTTAACTACGCCTGCCGAGGCTGGAGCGTGAAGATATATCAGACCTTCCGACCTCCGGCTACGGCCGAGAGGTCTTTTTGATTTAATAAAAAACATCAAAAAAAGGAGGTGCAATCTAATGGCAGTTATTAGACCTGAAAAAGTTGCTAAAGTTGCAGAGATTAAAGAGCTGCTGACCAGCTCCAAATGCACTGTTTTAGTTGACTTCTGCGGTTTGACTGTTGCTCAGGACACCGCCCTGCGCCGCAAAATGCGTGAAGCCGGCGTTCACTACAACGTAGTTAAGAACACCCTGCTGCGTATTGCTGCAAGCGAGGCTGGTATTGAAGGCCTGGAGCCTTCTCTGGAGAAGAACACCGCTATTGCAGTTTCTCCTGAGGATCCTGTAGCAGTTGCAAAGATCGTTTGCGAATTCGCAAAAGAAAACAAGGAACTGAAAGTTAAAGTTGGTATTCTGGATGGCAAAGTTATCAGCGCTGACGAAATCAAAGCACTGGCTTCCCTGCCGCCGAAAGAAGTTCTTATTGCCAAGATGCTGGGCAGCATGAATGCTCCTATCAGCGGTTTTGTCAATGTACTTCAAGGTACCATCCGCAATGTCGTATATGCTCTGGAAGCTGTACGCAAACAAAAAGAGTCCGCTTAATTTGCGGCGTGCTGCATAAGGCAGCTTAAAAAATAAAAATTTACTTATTACTGGAGGTAACAATAATGAATAAAGATCAAATCATCGAAGCTATTGAATCCATGACCGTACTCGAGCTGTCCGAACTGGTTAAAGCTCTGGAAGAAAAATTCGGCGTATCCGCTGCTGCTCCGGTAGCTGTTGCTGCTGCTCCGGCTGCTGCTGCTGAAGCTGCTGCTGAAAAGACTGAGTTCGACGTAATCCTGACCTCTGCTGGCGCTTCCAAGATCGGCGTAATCAAAGCTGTTCGCGAAGCTACCGGTCTGGGCCTGAAAGAAGCTAAAGAGCTGGTTGACGGCGCTCCGAAAGCTGTTAAAGAAAAGATCTCCAAAGCTGACGCTGACGCTCTGAAAGAGAAGCTGGAAGCTGCTGGCGCATCCGTAGAAGTTAAATAATCTTGCTGCTACGCTAGTAGCACGCTAGATTGTTAAGCAATCTGCAAATTTAAGCTCCCGATACACGTAAGTGTGTCGGGAGCTTTTTGAGTTCTATAATAAGGGTTCTATAATAAGTGTTGGGGTCTTTGGTCTAAAATAAGATCAAGATCACCGGCACTTATTTTTATTAAAGACAAAAAAATAAAGCATAAATGCC
>CAVBQX010000072.1:0-3918 GCA_963597755.1 Segatella copri | reverse complement strand
GTTTTCCACAACTTTGAGGAATAATCAATAAGCTCCTGAGGAGTATCAGGTGTGGCAATCCAAGGCTTAACCTTCTTAGCAATTTTTTCAAATAAAAACATACTGCCTCCCGATTAGTAGGTTACCTGAGGCTGCTGGGGCTGCTGCGAAGGCATAGGAGCTGGCTGTGGAGGCATGGGCTGTGGGGGCATGTACATAACAGGCTGCTGCTGTCCACCAGATCTGGCAAGGGCTACCCCTCCCAAGCCAACAGCACCGATAGAGCCAGCACCAACAATCTTGGCGATACCGTTTAGCCTGTTTTCTTGAGCCTTGTTTGCAAGCTCTCCTTCGGCTAAACGCTGACCATATTCAACCTGCTTTTGCTCCTTTTCCATTTGCATGACGTGTTTTACATTCTCATCAGTTCTAGCAAGACCACCATGTCTCATTGACCACCAGGCATTACGTATTTTCTTAGCAGGATCGACAATCATGGTATTGCCAAAACCTTTAACTAGATTACCTGCGCCATGAGCAATGTCACCTGTAACACCTTTGATTGAATCCCACGCTCCTGCATATTTGCTAAGAGCGCAGCAACGCCCAAGAGTGAACATATCGTCATGTTCCGCTTCATTGGCTGAAGCAGTTTTCATTAATGCTTGCAGCGAAGTACTAGTATCCTCAGGTAATGTGGTATTTAGTTCTGTACCTTCTACCTGACTAGCAAATTTTACAAGCTCATCACCAGAAGGCATATTTGCTTGCTGCAATGCGTATTCTAAATAAGCCATATTGTATAAATCCTGTGAGTACTAAATATAGTACATACCCGGTGTGCTAGCAGAAGTAGGAGCAACACTTGGTTGTGCGGGGGTAGTGACTGGTTTCCTATTAATCGGAGTAGCCCTTCTTTGTGCACCCCTATACGTAAAGGCTGATGTACGACGAACTAATCCTTTATTGGCTGGTGCATTTGTTTGTACCAAACCTGGGGCAGTCTCAGCAGCAGGTGTAGCGGCTGCGACAGGGGCGGCCTCAGTTTTTGCGGCAGCAGGTGTAGCGGCTGCGGCAGGGGCGGCAGCTTCAGTAGCAGGGGCGGCAGCCGCCTCAGTTTTTGCAGCGGCAGCTGCACCTCCCTTCTGCTTAGCAATGTAATTATCAAGTCTAATCTTAGCCTTGCTTCTCCTGCCAAGCTTATTGCCCCAGCCAATTACTTTGTCACCAAAATTAGCAACACCAGTATTGCCAAAATGCGTATTCAAAAAGCCACCAAGACGATTCTGAATAAAATTGCCAGCAGTTTGAAGTGCCTTACCACCAATACTATATAAAGCTGAACCTACACTTGCTTCTTTGTGCATAAAATACCTCTGGCAGTATGAGTCTCTATCGAACATGTATGTGCCTCTGTGTAAATTTTATTTATAAGTCCCTGTGTTTTTCTGTTGCTGAGGTTGTGAGAACACATTAACAGCACCTCGAACAGCAAATTTGTGCATAAAGTATCGCTGGCAGTAAGCTTCTTTATTAAAAGTGTCCTGTTCCTTGATGGATTCCAGTATCTCTTTCACCCGTTCGTTATCACGCTTCTTTTTACGACACTGGTTATAATAACCTGCCACACCGGCAGTGCCGCAAAGGGCAGCCAGGGCAGCCAAATTTACGACACTGTCGGTTTTCATAAATTAGTCCTGAAGAAGCTGGGCAACATAGCCAGCAGAGAAGTTCTCAAACTGCGCAGGAGTAATCTCACCAGCCATCTTAGCCAGGTAAGCAGCGCCAATAGCAGGAGAGGCAACGTCAGCCAGAATTTCCTCAGCAGTCTTATCCATTTCAGGTGCAGCAGCAGCCTGTTTCAGCAGAGCGTCTGTAACGTAAGCAATCTCATTCACAGTGTAGTTGTCACCGAGATTCTCAGCAACCTTCTCAGTAAGGTAATCAAAGCCTTCAGAAGCAAGCTTAGGCATCATGCCAGCATCAGTAAAAGCAGCAAGAACACCAGCAACTTCGGCTTCTTTAAGCATAGCGGTCTTATCCATAATATTATATCCTCTAGAGTTATTTTTAGTTTGCCATTTGTGGAGGCATCTGCATCTGCATAGCCTGGTTATTAATAGCCGCAGATGTTGTAGCCTTTTTTGCGTCTTTTTTCCGGTAGATTGGTGTATGCTTGTCCATAAAATTACCAACTACCGGAGAGAGAAACATTCCTGCACCCATTCCAGCTATATTGGATACGATGCCACTGCCAGGAAATTTGAATTTGCGAAATAAGCCAGAGGCAAGACTGTTACCAAGCATAAAGCCAAGCTGTTCACCTGCAATGCCTCCCACAGATTTACCGTCCTGGTAATCTGATGCCATGGAAAACATGTTCATGGCAGGGAAAGCAAAGTTCAAAAATCGAGTGAACTTACCAGGCTTTTGCGACGCCTCTGCGCCAGTCTTACTTAGTATCAAGCCCATACCATTCTCGTAAGCTCTTAACATTATTGTTAAGTTGCAGTGCCACTTTCTCAGTATTTAATGCGTACTGCAACAAATCACTATTTGTTGGCCCTTTCATCTTTGGAAGCTCCATCACCTGCAGCCACACTTCCGGCGGCCTTGCCGGAATAGATTCCTGCTTCGCTGAGCACCCGAAGGTAGTCATCAGGCAAAGCAGTACCATTCCACTCAGGGTCAGCAACCTCAGCAATCGCTTCATCTATAGTCTCCTTACGTTCAATTATCTTCTGCTGTGCTTCCTGCCAGGCCAGCAGCTGCTTATTTGTTTCTTCATAAACTGCTACCTGCTTTTCTAGAACGCTACAGCGTGAATATAACTTACATGAAAAGTATCCGAGCACTATACATGCAGCTATGAGCACAAAAGTCATCCTGTTAAACATATCAAAAAAAGTATGCTACGGTATCAGTATAGTGTTTAGACTTATCTCGGAGGTTTTTATGCAAAACATCAAATATAAGCTGATTCACCCTGACGCCGTGCCTCCTATCCGTGCTTCCAAACAGGCAGCCGGATGGGATTTAACAGCTGTTTCCTATGTATCGTCCTTCCAGAACACCTATCTCTATGACTTTGGCATCGCCTTTGAAATTCCAGAAGGCTGGTGCGGCATTATGTGTGCCAGAAGCTCGTCTTACACAAGAGGGTTAATAGCTGTCAGCGGGGTAGGGGTTATTGATGCTGACTACCGTGGCTCGGTGCATATGGCTTTTGCGAAAATGGATAATGATAACAGCCGGATATACCTGCCAGGCGAACGGGCAGCACAAATTTTATTTGTCCCCTTAAATAATATTGCTGGTAGTGAAGTAGAACTTTTAGTAGCAACTGAACTATCAGAAACAAAAAGAAATTTTTCTGGATTTGGTAGTACAGGTATATAAACTTTTACAACACCACATTACAATTATTTATTTATGAGTGGTGGGTTCCGTCCTCCTTACCACCACTCTGTCCGTGTGTTGGGCGGCTTGGTTATGTACAGACCGAGCCGCCTTTTTTATTATCCAATAAAAACCCTGTTATTTGTTATAAGTTAGTGCGTTTATAAGGTTATAGGCGCACTAACTTTTTTGCGTTTTGCAGTGGTGCTACACTGCATGGTTAAGGAGTTGTATATGTCAAACCTACCATTTGCCGAGGCAGTAATAGACTGCCTTCGGGAATACTGCAATCACCACTACGGTGGCAATGCCCGAAAATTGTCAGAGTTTGTGGGTGTTAACCCTGACTCAGGAATGGTGGCCAGATGGCTGCGTGGCAATAGCTCAGGTCCAACGCTTGGCAGCATAGGGCCTGTAATGGACAAGCTGGGCGTTACTGTTGAGCCACCACAGCCAGCCACCAAAACAATAATGGTTCACGGCAATAAGTACACATTGCCCCAAATCGACAGCCGTATAAGCCGCTTGCCAGAACTACTT
>CAVBQX010000071.1:0-4051 GCA_963597755.1 Segatella copri | reverse complement strand
CTGCGTTATATATAAGTCTGCCGCTGCAACATCACCAGTCTGAATAAGTGGATATTTTCCGCCTAATAATTTAGGATCATTTCTTGGTCTATGTTTTGAAACACCACGACCAAACTCACCCATTTCAGGCAATGTAGTTTCCAATAAACCATGTGAATTGCTCACAGGATCCCCAAACATCTCCACAAACCGCGCCTTGACGAGCAGGTCGAGCGAAGCGAGCTGCTGCCTGCGCTTGGAAATGAGAGACTGGACTTTCCCAAGCACATTCACTATTTCTAGTTGTTCCTGCATATTACGATAAGGAACAATCATTTCTCTCATTGCCGTTTGAGTCAATTTTTGACGTGTAGCACCGTTTACAATTCCGTCTGTATTATAAAACATCAGTGAGTAACATAAATAATCAACGTTCACATCACATTTTGGTTTAAGTACATGTGCATGATTATTTACCCAACATTTACCAGATACCCTATATGCTATCGGTCTATCCTTTGAACCAAAATTGCCGCCGTCCTCTGCTAATAAAACAAGCTCATCATCAAATATATAGTCAGCAACATAGTCCTGTAAGCCATTGGCTCCATAGTATGGATATTCACCTTTTTGACGGTCTCTAGCAGTAATTGGCACTCGTTGTGAATCAAGTATTTCGCATACTTCTTCCAGCTTTTTATAAATCACGCTCCCACCATCCCCCTCAGCTCCTGCAGTCCCTCGGCAATCTCCGCCTCCAGCGCCTGCAGCTCATCCAAAATCTCGCCCGTGGGCGGATACCGGACCGGCACATATTCCGTCTTTTTGTATTTGTTGATCGAAAGGTCGTACCCGTTGGCCACAATCTCATCCTTAGGCACAAAAAAGCTTTGCTCGCTGCGCTCGCGCTGCTCCTCCTGCTGCAGATTGCCAAAGCGTGCGATGATATCGGGGATGTCGTTGTCGCCGGTTGCGGCACGCTTGTCATCCAGGCTGAAGCCGTCAGCCTGCATATCATAAAACCACACCTTGTCCGTACCGCCCGCGCCTGTCTTGGTAAAGACCAAAACGGCGGTGGATACGCCTGCGTAGGGCTTGAACACCCCCGATGGCATGGAGATGACCGCGCGCAGCTGGTGGTTTTCTACAAGCTCCTGACGGATGGCCTTGTGCGCCTTGGACGAACCGAACAGCACGCCGTCGGGGACGATGCAGGCACATTGGCCGCCCTTTTTGAGCATACGCAAAAACAGCGCCAAAAACAGCAGCTCGGTCTTTTTGGTGTTGGTGACGGCCTTAAGGTTGTCGCTGATGCTGGCGGCATCCACAGTGCCCTTAAACGGCGGATTTGCCAGGCACATGGTGTAGCGGCCGGTGATGTCGTTTTGCTTGGACACGCTGTCCTTGTAATTGATGTCGGGGGTTTCAATGGAATGCAGCATCAGGTTCATTGCCGAAATGCGCAGCATGGTGCGGTCGGTGTCAAAGCCGCTGAAGGCGCCGCCACTAAAATGCTGCCACTGCTCGCTGGTCATGGTGTCCTCGTATTTATTGCGGATGTATTCGGCAGCACTCACTAAAAAGCCAGCTGTGCCGCAGGCAGGGTCGCAGATGCTGTCGTCAGGCGTGGGCGCGAGCAGCTGCACCATCATCTCGCGGATGTGCCTGGGCGTGCGGAACTGGCCGTTTTGGCCTGCAATAGACAGCTTGCCCAGCATGTACTCGTACACGTCGCCCTGCATATCCATGCCTTCAAGATCGTGCTCGTACAAATCCTCCAGCCCGGTGATGATCTTTTCCAGCACCTGCGGCGTGGGGATCAAAAACATAGCATCCTCCATATAGCGGGCAAAGGCTGTTTTTCCTGCCTCGCTTTTGCCGTCATCCGGAATGGGGATAATTTCGCCTTCCCCGTCAAAATCTGGCAGCTTGCCATACTTCATTGCTTTAATTGCAGGGAACACCCTCTGCGATACAATCTTATAAATATCACCCGCGTCATAGTTCTTAAACCTGTGCCAGCGCATAGATTGGCCTAGTGCTGACTGCGGAAAGATTTTGTCTATACCGGTCACGCCGTCTGCCTCGTAGGCTTCGTTTTCCAGCTCCTTTTCATCCAGGGAGCGGACGAACATCAAATAGGTTAACTGCTCGATGACTGTCAGGGGGTTGGTGATGCCTCCCGCCCAGATATCCGTCCAAATTTTATCCACCTTGTTTTTTATCACACCTGTAATCATTGCTTTACCACCTTATGCTTGCTCGGGGAGCAGTATTTTTTGCGTCGTTTGTATAAGTATATGTTATATCGTAAGCCAAAGCAGACAACACTTCCATCACGCAACCTTATTAAGATTTATAACCTTTTCTACAAAATCATTTAACTTGGGAATATATGTATAGGGTGCGTATTCAGAATAAATTTCCGGATCATTCAATATCACAATCTGCACACCTTCATTTCTCAACAATTCCAATGTACCCGGAACATAGATCAATTCCTTGGGGTCACGGCACTGGTAAGCATAACAACCCTGCTTATCAAAAATTTTTGCTATAATATATATCTTTTTATCTCCCATGGTATCACCTTCTTAATTCATTCAACTTATTGATAAACTCGTCTTCAGTTTTTATGCAGCTGTTCTGATAAAGGTTATATAATTCTTTCCCTACTCCAGGTTTTAAGTATTTATATATCCATTTATGGCTCCAAACATTAAATTGGTAGTCATCTCCACACCATAGCTGTACCTCTATGGGATAGGAATGACTATCCCGCTGATAATATAAATGTATTGCTCTGTATCCGTCATCTATCTGCTTGCCATTCCTTAAATCAACGACTCTAAAATAGGACGGATAACTCATAGGATATTTTTGAAAATGTAATCTAAACCCCAGCACATCATTAAAGCATTGCTTAAATCCACCACCTGTCCTTAGGGTTTTTTCATACTTTCGCATAATTGAATCTTCACTCTTAAATCTTAAACCTATTATGTTGTCTTGTGTAATTAATTTTAATGCAAACTCATTTCTATATGTTCCTATATCTTGCAGTATATCATTCAAAGGAGTTTTACGCAAAGATATGGTCTTTAGACTCTGAGTAAATTTTGATGTATACGAAATATCAGCCAAAACATCTTCAGATAAGAATAAATCCATGTGCAAGCCTCCTATGATCATACTCCATTATCCTGGCAGTATCATGTAAATTTTTACATTGGTAAGTAAAGTTAAACCACAAAAAGTCCTCTTAAATTATTTCCCTAGTTATATTAATATCGTAAGCCAAAGCGCAAATTATGTCAAATGCGTTTTGCGGCAGTGGGGTGCGCAGGGCCTGGGGTGCTGCTTTGGGGCTGTAATCGCCACAGGCAGAATGTGCCAATAGTTTGATTTTCCTCGCGCTTTAAGCTATAATATCCCCAACAACTAAATTTACAGCGTAGGACCTGCCGGCGCACGTGCCGGCAGTAACAGTAGCAAGCGGCGTTAGTAGCTGTCATCAAATCCAGCCCCCGCCCGCCATTTGCTATTTGCAGTACCTGTTAAGCGTGCTTTTGCACGGTTAGCTCGTACTGCTTTTTTGTTTATATACAAGCTGTATTTTTAGCAGGCCATATGCTATACTAAAGGAGGAAAGCACATGCAACAAATATTCACGGAATTTGACCAGCTGACTATCCAAAGTGACTTTATTTTTAAGAAGGTAATGTCACGTAAGCGTATCTGCAAGCACCTTTTAGAGGAGCTTTTGCAGATCAAAATTGCGGACATCAGCTACCCCGAGGTGGAGCGCACATTGGACGTATACTACGACAGCCGCGGCATCCGCCTGGACATCATCGTCGCAGATGATAAAAACACGCATTATAACCTGGAAATGCAGGTGAAGAACCCCATCAACAGCATGACAGGCGAATACCTTTTGCCCAAGCGCACACGCTATTACCAGGCGATGATGGACGTCGACGCCCTGCAGAAAGGCCAGGATTTTGACAAGCTGCCGCCCACGTTCGTAATCTTTATCTGCGTTTTTGATTTGTTCAAGAAAGCGCAGCGA
>CAVBQX010000070.1:0-4692 GCA_963597755.1 Segatella copri | reverse complement strand
CATCTCTGCCTTGTACAGCTTCAGCTTTTGGGCGAAAATATCGCTGTTTTCCACACCTCCTGCACCGTTGAATACAGTTGTTGGGTCGGTACCAGCCTGCAGCAGGCAGCGGTTATAACAGGCGCTGGCCACGCCGAGCCGCTTCACTATGTATGACACAGGTGTGCTTATAGTCGTTACACCAAGCTTATTAGCAATGTGCTCGATGGTATCGTTACCCATAGTCACATCATCATAGGTACATTCCAGCACAGCGTCCTGAATGTCTGTAATATCGATATAATCCATGTCAGCCTCCTAACAGGTTATCCAGGGCCGCACTAAAACGGCTTACAATCACAGGCGTCATCTTATCGGCAGCACGGTAAAGGTACTGGTCCTGCTTAATTCCAGGATGCTGCACCCTTTTGGCAAAGACAAAATGCTTATCCCCGGCAAAGCGCAAAGCCTTTTTATTCCGTGGCACAATCAAATGTGCCTTAGTGCCTTCGTGCTGGTACACAGCAACGGCGCTGCCAAGATAAACCCTGCCTTTATTACCGCTTGCCTCGCTCTCAATGCTCTTTTCCGTAGCACCGCCACGGGAGATAAAGCGATGGTTGTCACGTGCTTCTTCACGGATATCACGTACAGCCATCTTCACCTGCTTCTGTACTATCTGCCTGGTTTTGGCAGGTGCAGACTCGAAAGCCCGCACCAGAGCCCTGGTATCAACCGTGAGATTAATTATACCCATCAGTCTAAAGCGGCATTAATGTGACGGTATACGGCGGCTTTCTTGTTGTTCAGGACGAAAGCGTCATAGTATACGCGGCCTTCCAGCAGCCAGCCGTTTACGCCGGGCGGGTCCTCGTGAATCTTGTATTCTGCCAGCTTGATGGGAGAGGTGCAGGCAGAAGGCACGGTAATGATAAAATCGGTCTTTTCAGGCATATAGCTGGAAGGGATAACCACTAGCGGCACGCCGTCGATAGTGCCAACCTGTCCGTTTACAAGCAGGTTCTGTGCAACATCGCTTGCTTTGATAAAGCTGTCATCCTGCTTGATGAATTTGTAGAAGGACGCGCTGCAGAAGCATACACGGCTAGCCTGCGGCACTTTGTTGTTAGTCAATGCCTCCTGTGCGTCCAGGAAGGCGCTGTAAGCATTGGATTTAGTAATAGCTGCTGCGGCGGAGGTAGTGCCTGCGCCTGCTGCCATCTGCGCCAGACGATACTTGTCAATCTCAGGGATGACAACCTCCAGCAGCTGGCGGTTCAGTGCTGCGCCTGCCTGTGCCACCATCTGGGCATCGTTAAAATTGCCCTTGTCAATGGTGAAGGTAAAGGAGCGGTCCTTGCTCAGGGTCAGCTCCTGCACGGTCTGATCCAATTCTGCCGGGGTACCATAACGGCTGTTGCCGGTGCGGGAATAGTCATTCATGGTGGCAACGCCCACGCTGTAAACGTTGACGGTCTTTACACCTACAAAATCATAATCCTGGTTAACTGCGGAATTAGTAAGAGAGTTGAGCGCAAAACGCTCGTCAATTTTTTGGGAATATTTAGCTGCGTAATCTACGGACATATTTAGTCCCTCCTTTGTTATTTGTTAAAGCCTGCAAGGAATGGGTCCTCAGCTTCGCCCTTGCCGCCTGCAGGCGCGCCGCCACCGGGATTGCCTTCAACCTTAACGGCCCACTTATTGGCGTCCAGCCAGCTTTTTACGCCGTCAGCTACAGATAAGGTGTCATCTCCGCTCTTGTACATTAGCTCTTCCTTTTCGTTAACGAACAGGTTGCCCTTGATAAGCTCCGCCATTTCCTGCGGAGCGGCGGCCTTTCCCTTGGTCAGCTCGCTAACTAAAGCAGATTGTTTCATTGCTTCATAGCGTTTGCCTTTTTCTGCTTCTGCGGTTTTGGTCATTTCGGTTAATTGCTGTGTAACCTTGGTGACTTGTTTGGTTAAATCTGTGATTTGTTTAGCTACTTCGCTGGGTGCTTTATTGCCCTGGCGGAAGGTATCTAAAGTGTCCTTCAGCTCCTTTGCCCTGGTCAATACATCGGCATTATCCTCCAAGCCTAAATTCTCCAAAATAGACTTGACCTTTGCAGCAGATTTATCGCTATTTTCGCGGTTAGTCTTTGCCTCGCCGTTAAGCTTGCTGACCTCGCTTTTAATAGCAGTAATAAGCTCTGCGCCGCCATCCATCTGTTCCAGCTTTTCGTAAACTTCTTTCATTTCCATTTGTTCTGTTACCTCCATAACATGGCTCTCCAGCCTAATACTTGTGCCCTCTCCTGGGCAATAAAAAAGCAGTTGTTCGGATTAACCGAATAACTGCTTAATATCAATATCAAAATTTTACAGGATTGCGTTTTTACTTTAATATGCATCTATTTCGATGTAAGGGAAAATCTCCTCAAGTGTTTTCCCATCAAAAAATTTTGTATTAACCACTTCGTCGATAGAGTACATTTTTGCATATTGCTCTCCATACCAAACATCATAATCACTCTCAGAAAATGGGTCTACCCCACAGCAAAATCCGTTATATTCAAACTCAAAGCAAGTTACTATTTCACGCAGCCTGCCAACAACAAATTTATAGCTAGGCTTTTTCATAGTATATCCCTCAATTCCTTTCGTTCAACATCTGTGAGTTCTCTAGGGTTTCCCCTAACAAGTTTTCCGCTGGCATAATTGTAATCATGTGCATGTTCTCCGTGCTTGCCAAACGGATGCATTTTAGGATTGCCGTGATCATTATTAGATATCTGCTTGTATTGTCTGCCGGTTTCATCATAGTAGTTACGTTCTATGCCACCTTTGGCATGAATAATTTCTGTTATTGAATTTGGTTCAGAGTAAAGCGTAGTATGCTTTACTCTTATTATACAAGTATTTGGCATATTTCGCAAGCGACTTGTATTCTCCCTAAATCCAGCATACCCACGCATATACTTGCGCCAATCTGCTCCTTCCTGCCATGCCTGTGCACCCTCCACGCCCAGCACTGCCCTGCGCTGGTATTCAGTCAGTCCCCCCAGCCATTTGTCGCCTGCGTTTTGCACATTGTCGACAGCCTTGCCCGTGTCTACCTCGCCGTTTATAACCTCGCTATAGCGACACAAACAATGTGGGTGTATTGGTAACGGCGGCAGTTTGTCCTTTGGGTAAACGCCCTTACCCAGGTTGAACATATCTGCCCGTGCATACATGTCGCAGATATCAAAAGCAGGATGGCGGCTGCCAAGC
This sequence comes from Segatella copri, assembly GCA_963597755.1. Lineage (GTDB taxonomy): Bacteria > Bacillota > Negativicutes > Acidaminococcales > Acidaminococcaceae > Phascolarctobacterium_A. The sequence goes on along the minus strand of CAVBQX010000070.1, from coordinate 1,456 downwards.
TTGAACTTTACGGCCACTATATCAGGGTCGTCTTTAATCTTCGCTATAAAGCCATCAGCGTACGCTCTTGCCATCTCGGTGCGGGCAATACGTTCGGCAACATAGCGGGATTTTTCATTAATGGCAGTTTCCACAGCCTTTTCTATAGCTTTTTCATTACCTTCCTGCACTGCCTCCAATAATTCATTGTAAGCCGCCTGCAGTGCCTTGTTAGGTGCGCCGCCTTTGGCAAGCTTGTTGATGTTTTCCAAAGCAAGCTGCTGTGCAACCGCTGTTTCACTGTCACCAGTTGCAAGCAGCACCTTTTGTATGTACTGTGGCAGCTCCTGCCTGCTGATAATATCCTTGCCGCCTGTAAAAGCGTTCTCACCCTTGCTATAGCCATCGTATAAGGCTCTTGCCGTGTCCGTCCATGTCTTGCTATGGAACATCTGCGCCTGCAGCGTGTCAATAATAGCACTGCGCATTTTTACGCTTGCCCCATGTATCTTTTCGGATAACTTCATGCCGCTGGCGTCCCACTTGTCAGCTAACTGTTCACCCCATTCCTTGCGCTGGTCAGCCGTCAGCACACTTGGCATGATGCCGTAACCGTAGCAGGCAGCTTCTAGCAGCATATCCTCAAGCCCGTCAAGCTTAAATAAATCGCTGTATTCCTTGCTTAGCCTGCTTACAGCTGCTGTTACTGTCATGCCGTTTCCCAGCAGCTCGTAAAGGCGTTTAACCGCAAGCCTTGCCTGCTTCTGCCAGTGCAGGCTGAACCTGCTTACAAGTTTTTGCAAGTTGCTTTCATCGCGTTTCATGGTTCAGCACCTATTCCAGCTCTGTGCCTGCAAGCTGCACCATGTCAAGCTTCTGTTCCTCACTTCTGGCCTTAAAGTCATTAATCATAGCCCGCATTTCATCGTCCTTAATCTCCGGCAGATAGCTTGTAATAACACGCTTAAAAATGCACAGATCAAATTCATCGCCAAAGTTTAACCCTTTGGCAATCTGGGCGTTATTAAGCTCTGTCTGCACATCGGCAATGCTGAAGTCGTTAGGATAGTTGACGTTGTACTCAAACTCAAGGCCTGTAAAACGCTTGAACAAATCTGCAACCAACATTTCCTCATTCTCCAGAATGTCAGCAAAATCGCTCAACAACTGATTAGTGCGTTCAAAATCCCATTGCTTTGCTACACCGCTCTGCTCGCTCTTTACACCAGTAATTTTGTCTTTGCTATGCTGCATTTCCATATAAAAACTACCAAACAAAAAAGCCAGCCACAATGTAGCCAGCTCTCTCGTAAAGAAGACTTCACAATATCTGTATTTCGCCATTCTCTTGTATCAAAGCTATCGGTTTACCCTCTATCGTCATTTTATATTATATCACAGGAAAATGTCGCATTCTATCGTCTCTTTATTTCTTGAACGCTCCATCCTCCAAAGCCTTTAACGCCAGCGCACATTC
>CAVBQX010000069.1:0-5054 GCA_963597755.1 Segatella copri | reverse complement strand
GGTCTGAGCGGTATCATTTGATTTCCCACCAGCGTTTTCTTGCCGCCAACGCATCCAGATCAGCCTGTGCTTCTTCTGCTGTATCGCGCCATTCAAGGCCGTTGTAACGTGCTGCGTGTGCTTTAAGTGTATCGCTGCCGTTCTTTTCCTCTTTGGCAAAGGCTTTGAATTTACCACCTAGGCCTTCACGGACAAACAAAATATTGCCATCTGGCACAAACCAAGTTCCACCGTTGTGCCACTTTCCGCTTCTATAACGTTTACCCATTTTTACTCCTTCCTAGGTTCCCAAGATTCGCCGCCCTCGCAGTGCTCGCAGTATGCGCTGTCACGGTTACCGCAATCATTACAGAGCGGATCACGCAGCTGCAGCACCGCACCGCAAGTATCCTGCTCTGCAAACATATCCTGCTCACCGCCGGCAGGCCGCATTACAAACTCCTCAAGCTCACTGTCATATTCCAGATACATGTTAGGCAGCGATACAGCGCCGCCATTTTCCAGTGTCTCGGTGTAGTTGGCGCGGGTCTTGTGCTTGAACATCGGCACGGTAACAGCCTTGCCAACCGTTGGCGACATAACCTCCTCCAGCGACACCGACAGCTTCATAGTAATGCTGCCTTCAGAGATTTTGCCGGCATGGAGCTTCTTCAAAAGCTCCTGCAGCAGCTCATTAAAATCGGACTTCATGTTGTTAAACGTGGCAGATTCCAGGTTCAACAGCAGGTATTGATTACTCATCGTAAAACTCATCCTCCCACTCGGCCAGCTCCAGACCCAGTACAAACGCGCTGAACAGAGCGCCCAGCAGGGCAACCGCCCTGCAAAACAATACGTCCACGCACATCACTGCTATGCAGCAGAACAGCAGGCACACAACATTAACAGCCACCAGCATCAGGCACCTCCTGTTTGAGCGCTGCCTGCAGGTACGCAATGGCCTGCTGCAGAAAAATCACATCACCGCTGCAACGCCAGGCATCAATCTGTATTTCTGCATTAAAAACATTCTGTTCTAACGATTCCATAATCCGCTCCTCCTTTAGATACTGGCCGCCAGCCACAAAAGCCCCGACACCATCATGGCCGCCCAGGCAAAAATTGCCATAATTACAAAACAACGTTCTAAATAATCGCGAATTTCCATCAAAACACCTCCTTAGATAACCTTAGATAACCTCTAGATAACCTCTGCCGAACCCTGAAACCCGCATGGTTGAGCCTTAGCTAACCTTCTAACCTTTTTTTGGAAAGGGTATGCTATATATTTTTATTACATTAGGCTTTTATAAAAATCTGGGAAAAAAAGTTCTATACGTATATATATATTTTGGTTAGCTAGGTAATTTTGTTAGCTAAGGTACTCTAAAGCCGCATGGTTGAGCGATTTTTTTAGATAACCTTTTAGATAACCTAGCTAACCTTTTGGGGGTCGGTAAATATTAATTCCTATTAAGAAATAAATTCACATAATTTGCGCGTATGCCATTAAGGGTATATACACCATAGTATTTCCCCTGTGAGGTTCTTAGCAGGTGCCCGGATTCCGCCCATTTCTTCTTTACAGCGGTATAATCAAATCCTGCGTCTGCTAATTGCTGCTCCAGCACGGTTTTATTAATTTGTAGTACACCAGCAGGCTTGACTCTGCCCCAATATGCATGTCCATTGAAGTCGCCAAGCTCTGTATCAAACTTATCGGTATTGGCGGCGATAATGTCCACGATGATGTTAAATGCACGCTCGGCAGTATCCACCTCGGATTTGCTACGGACGAAAGCAGCTACTTCCTCCGGGGACAGCACATTAAACGGTTCGTCGAATATGACACGGCTCGCGATAGCGTCTGCCTGCAGCATGAGTGCCATAGCCATGGCCTGTTTCTCAGTCGTACCTGTAACCTCCAGCACCAGCTTCATGATATCGTTGTACTCACTGGCCAGCTGCATATCTGCCAGCGCCTCAACAAACGCCCTGCCGGCACAGCCGTAGTGCTGAGAAATGAAATTCACTACAGCGTTACCATTGGTAACTACAGCCTGATCGCACTCAATCTCAATAACACGGTTCTTGACGCCGCCGCCAGACTGCGACTTGGTACATGGCTCCTCACCCGTAAAGATAAAGCTATTGAGCCAGGACCGCTGCCGCTGCAGCGTGGCATTTGTCATGCGCCCGCGGTCTATGCCCTCGGTTACACGCATGACCAGAGTGTCGTAGTTTTCAAAACGGCTCTTGATGGTCTGTAATTCATCGCCGAAAAATGGTAGGTTTCTGAGCACGCTTGCTACGCTCATCATAGAGTTTACCGTCATGTTCATAGTTCTCACCATGCGCCCCATGGCAGGATTACCCCATATGGACGCCGCCACCATCATGCCTACGGTCTTGCCGCTGCCAGTACCGCCCCAAAGATGCAGTACAAACGGCAGGGCAGATACCTTCTCGACCAGCACGCTCGCAAAGCTTGCAGCCAGTATCAGGCGCATGTATAGGTTCTTTCGGAGCGGTGCAACGTAGGCCGCCCATTCCTCCAGCGTTCCTTTGCTGGATACAGCAGCGATAAGCGATTTATACTCTTCGTCGCAGTCCAGCTTTACGTCATCCGTATACGGCACAAAGCCTGAATCAGACCACCCCATATGGTCTATAGATTTAGTGCGTGGCAGTATGTCAGGGTTCAGCGCTATGACTTCCGCCAGATACTTCACCAAAAGGCCCGCGTTATCGCTGTTAACCTCTACGCCATTGTCTGCCAGCACGATGATTTTATTTTTGTTAGCCAGCGTACTGCGTGGCACTACCACGCTACGCCAGCAACCGTCCTTGAAGTATGCCAGGCGGATTTTTTCCGTCTGATCCTCCACGTTCGTCAGCAGCTCCACTGGCATAATGGGTATAGGATTCGCATATTCGTTTTTACACTCCGTCCCCACCTGCACGCTGCGGTATACGCCGTTCGCTGACGTGCTCCAGCTCCCACAGCGCAAGGCAAACAGCTGCTGCGGAAACTTCGTCAGGTTGTCGGAGCGTATACCCTTGGCAGCCTGCTGCTGCAGGTATGCCTTCCATACCGCGTCAAACTCACGCTTGCAGCCGAGCGCGCCTGCACGGAACCGCGCCATCGCCAACACCTGCTGCCGCTTACCTGCCTCTGTGACGGCCGCTATGGCCTCCAGAAGCGCGTTATCTATCAGGCTGAACCTGTCGCACCCCTCGAAGAATTCTCTGTCAAGGGAGAGGACAACAGGAAAGGCATAGTTGCGGATTAAATCAGCACTGTACCCTGCGGCAAAGAAGTCTGCAACATCGCCCTTAGGCGGGCAGTCAGGCCAGATAGAGGACAGATTCAACACCTTCGCACCAGGCCAGGCAGCGGCATAAGCGGCACCCTTGTCGTCGTTGTCAGGAATAACAATGCGCTCAGGGTATGACTCCAGCAGTTCCCTGTCCGTGACACTCAGCTTGATGTTTTTCTGTGCGCCTGTGTTGCTGGTGGTGGCAAGCAGGCCTGCTTTAACCATGGCGTCGGCGCATTTTTCGCCCTCCACGATGTAAAGCATATCCTGCTCATGCCTTGCCAGCAGATCCAGATTGTACAGGTTATTGCAGCCCTCAGGCTTACTGAAAACTGTGCTGCCATCAGCCGCCCTGTAGGCAAAGCTGAAAACCTTGTGTCCGTCGGCCCATTTACGGCGGCGCTTGTAGTACGCCTCCGTGCCGTCCGGATTGCGGTAAACGTGCCTGTAATCCTCGACAGGTGACATGCGCTTGTAGTCCACGGCCTCAGGCTCTGCAGGTTTTGCACCCAGCCGGCGAAATTCCTTTAGAATATCCGCTCCGGGCGCATTGCACCGTTGGCAATATACCAGCAACTTGTCCTGTTTTTGGTCTATATGCAGGTGATGGGCCTTCCCGCAAAGCGGACACGTCGCTGTAACGTGCCCGCCGGGATTGGTTTTTACACCAGTTAAGTAAGGACGGATGTCACTGAGCGTAAGCTCAGAACGGGAGCTCATCGCTGAACGGCACTGTCGTGCTTGCAGCCGGAGCAAGAGCCGCAGGGAGCTCGCCCTCGTATTTCTTGATCGGCGGTACTTTGAAGTCGCCCGTAGAGATACGGTCCACGCTCATCACGCTGTGTACCTTCAGGCGCACACGCAGCTTGTCGTTGTATAAGTATTCTTCCTCAGCCAGTACAGCGCCAACCACCATGCCTACAAACTGCTGCTCATTGTTATCAAATAAATCGGCAACAAAACCGCTACCGCTGTTGGACGCCTCCAGTGCCTTCAGGAACGCTTTAAAGAAACCCCGTGCGGTAGGCTTGTGGCTACGGATAAAGAACGGCAGTTTTCCTTGGGGGAAACGCTCCAGACGTTGTGCGTAATAGCCTGTGAATTCCTCATTTTCAGGCTCAGCAGCTCCGGCAATATCGTAATAAATTTTCAGGTATTGCTTATCAGGCACATCCTCTACCTTGCAGATGGCCAGCACGTAACCGCCGGCCGGCGGCGCTGCAAAACCCTCGCTCGCAGCTTCCACGTTAGCCCAGTTAATCTTTTCCATGTTTTTCCTCCTTAATAATCTTTCAGTGCTTTCAGCACCAGCATGATATCGTTTTCCACCTCAGCCTGCTCAAAGGCACCCATAGGAGTTTTAGCAGTGCTATTATTAGCTCTTGTTTCAAATACATACTTCCCATGATTGGCTTTAGCCATCAAAACTGTAGTCATTTTACTTTCCAATACAATTTTGCTAAGTTTGCGACCACTAGTTTTAATACGGGTAAACATATACCCATTATCATCCATTACAGTTTCGGAATGAGCCAAAATTATTACAGTGAATTTATCGTCCATGTTGTTTGCAAAATCCAGGATGTTCCAAATGGACTGCGCCAGGTCTGCCCACTTGTCATAATTCTTTTCTTTCATTCTGCGCATTTCATCGCCGATCATAATGCCATTGATAGTATCAATGACAATGTATTCAAAAGGCATGTCAGTTTGCTGTAATTTAGAAAGAACACTTAAAATCTGTCCGGGGTGGTC
>CAVBQX010000068.1:0-5570 GCA_963597755.1 Segatella copri | reverse complement strand
TTAGGCGAACAAATAGTCAGCGTATCCAGAAATGGATATGTAGATACGGACTGAAAGAAATCCGTACAGGACAACATCTGAACTGCTGGGAACTCCTTAGAGCTTCTATAGCCACAACGCAGACATGAAATAAGGTCAATCGTGACGGTAGAAAATATAGAAGATTGGACAATCAGCAACTAAGTCCCGAATAGGGAAAAGCTCAACGACAACACTATATCCAAAATATAATGAAGGCGTTAAAGGGAGTTTCTGCAAGACTTCTTATGAAAAAGCATGAAACCTTCTTAAAGCAGCAATTATGGGGAGGTCATTTGTGGAATCCAAGCTATTTTGTGGCTACTGTATCAGAAAATACAGAAGAACAGATAAGGAAATACATACAACAACAAAAAGAGAAGTGAGTTGCTATGGAAAAAGCGTATAAGTTCAGAATTTATCCGAATAAAACGCAAGAAATCTTAATACAGAAGACGTTTGGCTGTGTACGCTTTGTCTATAACCATTTTCTCGATAAGCGAATTAAAGCTTATGAGGCAGACAAAACTACACTTACTTATAGCAAGTGCTCCAGCGAACTGACAAAGCTAAAGCAGGAACTTGTATGGCTAAAGGAGCCAGATAAATATTCCTTACAAAATGCTTTAAGGCATTTGGATACGGCATATCAGAATTTCTTTCAACGTGTAGAAGCTGGATACCCGAAATTCAAGTCGAAAAAAAACAGGCATAAAAGCTATAAGACGAACTACACAAACAACAACATAGCTTTCCTAGATGGGAGGATAAAACTTCCCAAGATAGGCAAGGTCAAGGTCAGAGATAAATTTATTCCGCAAGGCAGAATAATCAACGCTACTATATCCCAAACGCCAAGCGGGAAATATTTTGTCTCGTTATGTTGCACAGACGTAGAGAAACCTGCTTTTGTCCGTACAGACAGATATGTAGGTATTGACCTAGGTATTAAAGATTTTGCGATTACTTCTGGCGGAGAAAAATATAGTAATCATAAGTATCTCAAGCAATCCTTATCTAAGCTGGTTAAATTACAACGTGAGTTATCTCGAAAAACAAAAGGTGGCTCAAATTGGGAAAAGTCAAGAATCAAGGTTGCCAAGTTACAGGAAAAGATTGCAAACCAGCGTAAAGACAATCTGAATAAGCTTTCCTCGGATATTGTCAAATCCTATGATGTTATTTGTTTGGAAGACTTGCAAGTAAAAAATATGGTTAAGAATCATAAATTAGCTCAGAGCATTTCAGATGCCAGTTGGTCAGAGTTCGTCAGACAGTTAAGCTATAAAGCGGAATGGTACGGGAAAGAATTGGTCAAAATAGATAAATTCTATTCATCAAGCCAAACTTGCCATGTATGCGGATATATAAACAAAGGCACGAAAGATTTAGGTGTTCGTAAATGGGAGTGTCCTCAATGCCATTCGGAACTAGACCGAGACATTAACGCCGCAATCAATATCCTCAACGAAGGATTACGAATACTAAAAATAGCGTAAATAACATATGAAAGAACCGTAGGAACTACGGGGATAGCCTAGGAAATGAGTCCTCGTTAGAGGACTATCACTAGGAACCCTGCGACTTTAGTCGTGGGAGGTTCAGGGATTGAGGTGAATTTTATGCATAACAAGGATATACACGAAAAGGTTTTGGCATTTATGCGCGAGGCCAGCTATGCGCCGATGACCTCGGAGCAGCTGGTGGACGCACTGGCAGACGTTTGCAGCGCAAGTAAGCTGTGGCAGGAGCTGCTGGCACTGGAGGCAAACGGTGAAATCATCCGTACGCGCTTTGACACCTACGGCCTGCCCGAAAAAATGGGTCTGGTAGCAGGACGCTTTCAGCTGACAAGCAAGGGTTTTGGCTTCGTCATCCCGGACAACAAGGGTGACAGACCCGATGTTTTCATCCCGCCTCGTTCGCTAAACGGCGCGATGAACAACGACCGCGTGCTGGCGCGTGTCAACAATGATGCCCATGGTAAAAAGCCTGAGGGCGAAATTTTGCGTATTATCGTGCATGCTAACAACAAGGTTGTAGGTATTTTTCATCAGACGGGTGATTTTGCCTTTGTCACTCCAGACGATAAGCGCATAGGCCAGGATGTTTACGTTATGCGCAAGCACTTTAACGGTGCCAAGGACGGGCAGAAGGTGGTTGTCGAAATTACCGAGTGGCCGCAGGAGCATCGCAAGGCTGAGGGCAGGGTGAGCGAGGTTTTGGGCAATATCGGTGATGTGGGGCTGGAAATCCTTTCGATCATCAAGCAAAACGATTTGCCGCTCCAGTTTCCTGACGAGGTGCTGGAGGCAGCGCGCAAGGTGCCTAAGACAATCAAAAAGAGCGAGCTGGCCGGACGCCGTGACCTGCGTGAGCGCACGGTGGTGACGGTGGATGGCGAGGACGCTAAGGACCTGGATGATGCTGTTTATGTAGAGCAGCTTGGCAAGAACGAATATCTTTTGGGCGTATATATTGCCGATGTCAGCTATTACGTTACCGAAGATAGCACGCTAGACAAGGAGGCGCAGGAGCGTGGCACCAGCGTTTATTTGGTGGACCGCGTGCTGCCGATGCTACCTGAACGTCTGTCCAACGGTATTTGCAGCCTGAACGCAGGTGAGGACCGCTTAGCGATGGCCTGCGAGATGCATATCGACAGCTTAGGTACGATTTTGAGCTATGATATTTTCCCGGCCGTTATCAACGTGCGTCACCGCCTGAGCTATAATATTGTGCGGGTAATTTTGGCAGGAGACAGCGCGATGTGCGAGCGTTATGAGGATATATTGCCGATGGTGGCACGTATGGACATCCTGCGGCAGATTTTGCATGATAAGCGTGCCCGTCGTGGCGCTGTGGATTTTGAGCTGCCGGAGCAAAAGGTTATTTTGGATGAAAACCTGCATCCGATTGATATTGTGCAGCGTATTCACGGTAATGCCGAATCTATTATTGAGGAATTTATGCTGGCAGCTAATGAAACGGTGGCTAAGCATATGTTTGATGCTAATTGGCCGTTTATTTACCGTGTGCATGACATTCCCAGCGAGGAAAGAATGCAGGAATTTGCCAAGCTACTGGCAAACTTCAATATTAAGTTCCGCGTGAAGGAAGAAACCGAGCCTAAGGATATCCAGCAGGCAGTGGCAGAGGTGGCAGGCAAGCCTGAGGAGCGTCTTATTACTACAGTTGCCTTGCGCTCGATGAAGCAGGCTGTGTATCAGACTGATAACATTGGGCACTTTGGCCTGGCGGCGAAGTATTATACGCATTTTACCTCGCCCATCCGCCGCTATCCCGATTTGATTGTGCATCGGCTGCTGCGTGCATGGATGCAGCAGCCTAAGCTGAAGGACAGCGAGGTGGAGCCGCTGGAGGAAAAGCTGGACGTTATCGCCGAACACTCGTCTATCCGCGAGCGTGCGGCTGCGGATGCAGAGCGCGCGACGGTGGATTTGAAGATGTGCGAATATATGGCAGGACACATTGGCGAGGAATACGATGGTATTATCTCGGGTGTAACAGCCTTTGGTATGTTTGTAGAGCTGCCTAACGGTGTGGAGGGCCTGGTGCATATTTCCAGCCTGATGGACGATTATTATGATTTTTATGAGGAGCGCTACGCTCTTGTAGGCAATCACAGCGGCAGGGCCTACCGTTTGGGTGATGCAGTGCGCATAGAGGTGCTCAACGTCAACATAAGCGACGTGAGCATAGACTTTATCATGGCCGGTGAAAATGCCGGCGTGCGCGAGCACATACGTCAGCAGCTGCTGGCAAAGCAAAAGCCTTCTAACGGACGCAGCAGCCAGAGCGCTGCGCTGGCTGCTGCAACGCAAAAGAAGAAGCACAGCGGTGCTAAAGGCAGCAAGAATAAGGAGGCGGGCCGCCGCAGTGCCAAGCACGGCAAAACGCCTGCCAAGAGCAAGGCGGGCAAGGGCCGCCGCAGTAAGAGTAAGAAAAGCAGGTAATTATGGCAGAGCAAAAAATTAAGATTATAGCAGAAAACCGTAAAGCGCGCCACGATTTCACTATTTACGAAACCTTTGAGGCAGGCATCGCCCTGACAGGCACCGAGGTAAAATCACTGCGTGCAGGCAAGGCCAATATGAAGGACAGCTACGCGCAGGTGACGCGTCAGGCAGAGGTGTTTGTGTACAATTTGCATATCAGTCCTTATGACCATGGTAATATTTTTAACCATGACCCCTTGCGCAGCCGCCGCCTTTTACTGCACCGCGCGGAGATCAATAAGCTCATCGGCAAGGTGAAGGAAAAGGGTTATGCGCTGGTGCCGCTCAAGCTGTATTTTAAGCATGGGCTGGTAAAAATGGAGCTGGCGCTGGCAGTGGGCAAAAAGCTGTATGATAAGCGTCAGGATATGGCCAAGCGTGATGCCAAACGCGAAATGGAGCGCGCGCTCAAGGATAGAAACAGAGGATAATAGGCGCGCTTCACAGATTTTTCATGCGCAGTACCTTTGACTTTTTGACTAAATCATAGTACAATATAGGTGTAGCGTATCGACTTACTTTTTACCGCTACGTTCCATTTTTGGGGATGTACTGGTTTCGACGGGGGTAGGTGCGGTATGATAAGCGAGCCGTGGTTCCATCTGCACGTTAATCGGTGGGACGTTTAAATATAAACGCTGATAAAGAATACGCTTTAGCAGCTTAATCTGCTAACTGTCTCCGAGCCTCTTCCCGCGGGTGAGGAATGACAGTCAATTGTGGGATACCTTGTAGCTGACTCCCGTAGGCCGCAGGGGAACTTTTATGGGATAGCAATGTGACGGCCCGTCGTCAGGCAGCCGCAAAGCGAAACAAAATATGACGTCTGCGCTCGGAGAAAGTTGTATGGCAATATTTTCGGACAGGGGTTCGACTCCCCTCATCTCCACCAAAAATTGCGTGCGTCCATAGCGTCTGCTATGTATGCGTTCGGTATATATTATGAGGTGGAGGAACAGACGGCATGTTGCTTGTTGTTATGCTTTAGCAGTGTGGTTTGTTCTTTACTTAGGCTGGCAGTTTGGAGGATTTCTTCCAAGCTGCCAGTTTTTGTTATATCTTGGGATTTATACAAAAAATGAAACGCTTGACAAAAAACATCGAGCATAGTGTAATATAGTAATAAAAGGGAAAGAAGGTTGGCAATGATTAAAATATTTTATGCGCTTGTTCTGCTGCAAAATATTATGCTTATGGTGCACAGCGATTTTGATACGCTGAATGTTGTATGCACGTTTATCACGGTGGTATGCATGGCTGCAATATTTTATCTGAATCGAAAATAAGGGGATGACGTTATGGAGGAAAAAGCAAAAGGCACGTGGGGCGGCAAGCGTCCTAATACAGGCGGGGCAAGACCAGGCGCAGGGCGTAAGAAGCTGGAGGGAGCTGCAGTGACCAAGCAGGTACAGTTCCGTCTGACCGCTGAGCAGGAAGTAATTGTAAAGCAGTTTGTGAAGCTGTTAAAAGCGGGGGAGATTACACTAGAGGATTTTACACAAAAGAAGTGATGGGAGATCAAGCAATGAAAAA
>CAVBQX010000067.1:0-6274 GCA_963597755.1 Segatella copri | reverse complement strand
CAGCACCCCTTATAGAACTTCTGCCATATACAAAAATATACATGTATACAATTTGCATTGAGAATAACGAAGTATTATAATTAAACTTACAATTGTTGTAGTAGTCTCTAAAAGGACTACTAGCGAGAATGTTATTGAGAGGGGAACTTATTATGAACACTTCGCTGCCCAAAAAGCAGGGGCTTTATGACCCTTGGTTTGAACACGATGCCTGCGGTGTTGGCGTGGTTGCCAATATCAAGGGCAAGAAGTCTAATAAAATTTTGCGACAGGCATTGGTGGTATTGCACAATATGGACCACCGCGGCGGCCAGGGCGCTGATATGAACAGCGGCGACGGCGCCGGCGTGCTGCTGCAGATTCCGCATAACTTTTTTGTGAAGGAATGTGCCAAGCATGACGTGCAGCTGCCGGAGGCCGGCAAATACGCCGTCGGCTTCATCTTTTTGCCACCGGACGTGGTGGAGCGTGAAAACGTGCAGCGCCACTTTGAGCGTATCGTAGAGGCCAACGGCCAGGGCGTTATTGCCTGGCGTGCTGTGCCTGTACACCCGGAGGTTTTGGGCGAAAAATCGCGTCAGAGTATGCCTTATATGGCGCAAATCTTTATCAAGCCGTCCGAGGACGTGCTCGACAGGCTGGATATTGATGACAACGCCTTTGAACGCAAGCTGTACATTATCCGCCGTCAGGCCGAAAACTACATCCGCTACGGCAACTTGCGCGGCGGCAAATACTTTTATGTGAGCAGCCTGTCCTCACGTACTATTGTCTACAAGGGCATGCTGACGACCGAGCAGCTGCGCACCTTTTATGCCGATATGGAGGACAGCAGCATTGAAACAGCGCTGGCGCTGGTGCATTCACGCTTCAGCACCAATACCTTCCCCAGCTGGGAGCGTGCGCATCCGTACCGCTATTTGATGCACAACGGTGAAATCAACACGCTGCGTGGTAACATCAACTGGATGCGCGCCCGTCAGACGATGTGCGGCAACAGCCTGTGGGGCAATGATATCCAGAAGATTATGCCTATCGTGGATGAAACAGGCTCTGATTCTGGTATGTTTGATAATGTGCTGGAATTTTTGCTGATGAGCGGCCGCAGTCTGCCGCATGCTGCGATGATGATGATTCCGGAGCCCTGGGGCAAGAACCCGCATCTGGACGATGATCTGAAGGCATTTTTTGAATATCACAATTCGCAGATTGAGCCTTGGGACGGACCCGCTGCCATGGCCTTTACGGACGGCCGCATGATTTGTGCCGCCCTGGACCGCAACGGCCTGCGTCCCTCGCGTTATTACATAACCAACGATAACACCATCGTGCTGGCCTCCGAGGTGGGCGTGGTGGATATCGACCCTGCCACCGTCGTGAAGAAGGACCGCCTGCGTCCCGGACGTATGCTGGTGATTGATACCGAGCAGGGACGCATTATCGGCAACGATGAGATCAAGCACAAGATTGCCGGTGAGCACCCATACCGCAAATGGTTGGATGAAAATTCCATCAAGCTGAAAAATATCCCGCTAAAAAGCGAGCTGCCTGTGCCTGACCCGCAGACTTTGCTGCAGCGTCAGCGTGCCTTTGGCTATACGCTGGAGGATTTGACGAAGTTTTTGCGTCCGATGGCGCAAAAGGGCATTGACCCGCTGGGAGCTATGGGTAACGACGCTCCCTTGGCAGTGCTCAGCGAAAAGCCGCAGCTTTTGTATAACTATTTTAAGCAGCTTTTTGCGCAGGTAACTAATCCGCCTATCGACGCTATCCGCGAGGAGGTATTTACCGACACCACCAGCGCTATCGGCCCCGAGCTGAACTTTATTGACCCGCAGCCCGAAAGCTGCCGCTTGATTGCGGCAGAATCACCTGTGCTGAGCAACATTGAGCTGGCCAAGCTGAAGAATATCCCCAACTTTGAGGCAGCGACCATCCCCATGCTTTATAAGGTGGACGAGGGCGGCGCAGGCCTGAAAAAGGCATTGGACGCTATTTTTGCCGCTGCTGATAAATATATTACCGAGGGTAAGTGCATTTTGATTTTGTCAGACCGTGGTATCAGCAAGGAGCTGGCTGCTGTGCCTGCACTTTTGGCCGGCGCAGGCCTGCACCATCATTTGATTAAAAACGGTACGCGTCTGCGTGCTTCTATCATCATAGAATCGGCTGAGCCGCGCGAGGTGCATCACCTGGCACTGCTTTTGGGCTATGGCGTGAGCGGCATCAACCCCTACCTGGCGTTTGAAAGCCTGGAAAGCATGTGCGCAAGCGGTATGCTGGACATAAGCTACGAAAAGGCCAGTGAAAACTATATCAGTGCCTGCACCCATGGTATTGCCAAGATTTTGTCCAAGATGGGCATATCCACAGTACAGTCCTACCGCGGCGCGCAGATTTTTGAGGCCATCGGCATCAGCAGCAGCGTTGTCAACGAATACTTTACAGGTACACCCTCGCGCCTTGAAGGCATCGGTCTGGACGAAATTGCCAAGGAGGTGGCAATGCGCCACGAGCCTGCTTTCGCTGCAGGTGACATCGACCTCTTCAGCTACGAATCCGGCTCGCATTACCAATGGCGCAATGGCGGTGAGCAGCATGTGCTTAACCCCCAGACGATTGTGAAGCTGCAGGAGGCCTGCAAGACTGGTGACTACAAGCTGTTTAAGGAATTTAGCAAGCAGCTGCGCAGCAGCAGCTTTGCCAACCAAAACCTGCGCAGCATGCTCACCTTTACGCCGCAGCGCCTGCCTGTGAATATAGACGAGGTGGAAAGCGTAGAGAGCATCTGTCACCGCTTCAAAACAGGCGCTATGAGCTACGGCTCGCTGAGCCAGGAGGCGCATGAATGTCTGGCGATCGCCATGAACCGCATCGGCGGCAAGTCTAACACGGGCGAGGGCGGCGAAAATCCCGGACGCTTTGCTCCGCTGCCCAACGGCGACAGCAAGCGCAGCGCCATCAAGCAGGTGGCCAGCGGCCGCTTTGGCGTCACCAGCAATTATTTGGTGAACGCGGACGAAATCCAGATCAAAATCGCACAGGGTGCCAAGCCCGGCGAGGGCGGGCAGCTTCCCGGCGGTAAGGTTTATCCCTGGATTGCCGAATGCCGTGGCACGACTGCAGGCATCGGGTTGATTTCGCCGCCGCCGCATCATGATATTTATTCTATTGAGGATTTGGCCGAGCTTATCCACGATCTGAAGAACGCCAACCCCCGTGCCCGCATCAGCGTCAAGCTGGTGAGCGAGGTGGGCGTAGGCACTATTGCCGCAGGCGTAGTTAAGGCCTGTGCTGATGTTGTCCTCATCAGCGGCTATGATGGCGGTACCGGCGCATCGCCGCGCACGTCCATCAACCACGCCGGCCTGCCCTGGGAACTGGGTCTGATGGAAACGCACCAGACGCTTTTGCTCAACAATCTGCGTGACCGCGTAACGCTGGAAACCGACGGCAAGCTGATGACCGGCCGTGACGTAATCATTGCCGCACTTTTGGGTGCGGAGGAGTTTGGCTTTGCCACAGCGCCGCTAGTTGCCTTAGGCTGTATTATGATGCGTGTGTGCAATCTCAACACCTGCCCCATGGGCGTGGCTACGCAGGACCCTGAGCTGCGCAAAAACTTCCGTGGTAAGCCTGAATACGTTGTTAACTTTATGCACTTTATCGCGCAGGAGGTGCGCGAATATATGGCTATGCTGGGCTTCCGCACTATTGACGAGATGGTGGGCCGTACCGAGGTGCTGCTGCCTAAGCCGGCCGAGGAGCGCAACTGGAAAAACAAAAATCTGGACCTTTCGCCGCTTTTGTATAAGCCGGAGGTGGAACCGGGCGCCAGCCAGGTGTGCACCAAAAAGCAAAACCATCAGCTCGAAAAATCGTTGGATATGCGTGAGCTTTTGGATATCTGCAGCAGTAACCTGGAAAGCAAAAAGCCGATATCCATCACGCTGCCGATTAAAAATACCGACCGCGTCGTGGGTACGATTTTGGGCAGCGAAATTACCCGCCGTTATGGTGCAGAGGGACTGCCTGCCGACACCATCAACCTGCACTTTAAGGGCAGCGCCGGCCAGAGCTTTGGTGCCTTTTTGCCCAAGGGTGTGACCCTAAAGCTGGAGGGCGATGCCAACGACCACGTAGGCAAGGGCCTTTCCGGCGGCAAGCTCATCATCTATCCCGACAGCGAGGCACGCTTTAATCCGCACGAAAACGTTATCATCGGCAATGTTGCCTTTTATGGCGCCACCAGCGGTGAGGCCTATATCAGCGGCACTGCCGGCGAACGCTTCTGCATCCGCAACAGCGGCGTGAACGCTGTTGTTGAGGGCGTGGGCGACCATGGCTGCGAATATATGACCGGCGGTACCGTGGTTATTTTGGGCCGCACCGGGCGCAACTTCGCCGCAGGCATGAGCGGCGGCACAGCCTATGTTTTGGATCTGCAGGGCGATTTTGCCAGCTACTGCAACAAGGAAATCGTGCTTTTGGAAAAGCTGGAGGAAATCGGCGACAGCCTGACGGTGAAGAAGATGCTCTTAAAGCATGCTGAATACACCGGCAGCAAGCTGGCGCTGGAGGTTTTGGATAATTGGGATGTATACCAAGGCAAGTTCGTCAAGGTCATCCCCAAGGAATATAAGCTGGTAACGCAAAGGCTCAATGAATACCTGCAGCAGGGCTTGAGCATGGACGAAGCCACGCTCAAGGTTTTTGAGGAGGTGAAGGCATAATGGGTAAGCCTACAGGATTTATGGATTATAAGCGTGAGGAGCTTGCTTTGCGTGCCTGCTCCGAACGCATTAATGACTGGGATGAAATCAAGACCAGCAGTCTGCCGCACAGCAAGGAGCTGCGCTGTCAGGCCGCACGCTGCATGGATTGCGGCGTTCCCTTCTGTCACAGCGGCGTGATGATCGGCCGCATGGTATCGGGCTGTCCGCTGCACAACCTTATGCCCGAATTTAACGATTTGGTGTATCATGGCATGGATGCCTACGCCTATGCCCGTCTGAACAAGACCAATAACTTCCCCGAATTCACCTCCCACGTCTGCCCTGCACCCTGCGAGGGTGCCTGCAACGCGGGTCTTGTGAATAACCCTGTCACCATCCGCAATATCGAGCAATATGTTATCGAAAACGCCTTTGAGCAGGGGTTGGTAAAGCCTAATAAGCCGGCGCAGCGCAGTGGTAAGACTGTGGCTGTTATCGGCAGCGGTCCTGCGGGCCTGGCCTGCGCTGACGAGCTGAACAAGGCAGGACACACAGTGACGGTGTACGAGCGTGCCGACCGTGCAGGCGGCCTCTTGATGTACGGCGTACCCAATATGAAGCTGGATAAACGTATTGTAGAGCGCCGCGTTAAGCTGCTTGAGGAGGCAGGCGTACAGTTTGTCTTAAACAGCGAGGTGGGCGTAAAGCTTGCCAGCAGCACCCTGCTTGAAGAGTATGACGCCGTGGTGCTGTGCACAGGCGCCACCCTGCCGCGCGATTTGCCTGTCAAGGGACGCGATTTGGAAGGCATCTACTTTGCTAAGGAATATCTGCACAGTGTCACTAAAAGCCTTTTGGACAGCAATTTTGCTGATGGCCTGGCTATTGATGCCAAGGATAAGGACGTTGTGATTATCGGCGGCGGTGACACGGGCAACGACTGCATGGCCACTGTTATCCGTCAGGGCTGCCGCAGCGTGCGTCAGCTCGAAATCAATCCCTGTCTGCCGCACAGCCGTACGGCCGAAAATCCTTGGCCGCAGTTCCCGCGCGTGTTTAAGACGGATTATGGTCAGGAGGAGGCCATTTACAAGTTTAAACAGGACGCACGCGAGTTTTGCATCACAAGCAAGGAATTTGTAGGCGAGGACGGCTGCGTAACAGGTGTGCGCCTGTGCCAGAACGAATGGAAGCAGGTGGATGGCCGCCGCATGCCGGTGGATATCCCCGGGACGGAGCGCGTGGTGCCGGCGCAGCTGGTGCTACTAGCTATGGGCTTTGCCGGCAGCGAGCAGCGCTTGTTTGACGAGTTTAAATTTGCCAGGACAGCAGGTGGCAGCATTGCCGCCGACGATGCCACCTACATGACCAGCATCCCCGGCGTTTTTGCCGCAGGTGACGCCCGCCGCGGGCAGAGCCTGGTGGTGTGGGCCATTGCCGAAGGCCGCGGGGCGGCACACGCTGTAGACAAGTATCTGGAGGAAACTAAATAAGCTAATTCCCCTTTCTCCCTCATAGGGCGCGTCTGTACTTTGTAAGCAGGCGCGCCTTTTAAATTA
>CAVBQX010000066.1:0-7120 GCA_963597755.1 Segatella copri | reverse complement strand
TACACATCAAAAAAGACCGTCCGCATGTTGGAGCTACGGACGGTCTTTGTGCAATGTTCCGGATGGGAGAAGTTATCCGGATGGGAGAGGGAATCAAGGGTTAACGGTGGAGCAGTAGGCTTGCTTGCCATCCTGGAATTTGATGATGGTTACGCTCTTTACTGCGTCGTGCTTGTCGTTGAGGGCAAGGGCACCGGTTACTGCGTTAAAGGATTTTGTTTCGGCCAAAGCCTTAGAAACCTTTGCAGGGTCAGCTGCGCCGGCACGTTTGATAGCGTCTACCATCAGCTTGAGGGCGTCATAGCCAAGAACTGCAGGAGCATCAGGCTTTTGGTTGTATTCCTTTTCGAAGGCTGCAACAAAGGCCTTAGATTCAGCGGAATCAGCATCCGGGGAATAGTGGTTGGTGAAGAAGGTGTTGTTCAAAGCATCTGCACCGGCAATTTCAGGCAGCTTGGGGCTGTCCCAGCCATCGCCGCCAACGATAGGAACGGTAATACCAAGCTCACGTGCTTGTTTAATGATTTTGCCAACCTCTTCATAGTAACCGGGAACGTAAATGATCTCGGGGTTAGTAGCTTTAATCTTGGTCAAAACTGCTTTGAAATCGGTGTCCTTTTGCAGGTAAGCTTCTTCGGCAACAATGCTGCCGCCATTTGCTACAAAGGATTTTTTGAAGAAATCAGCCAGGCCTTTAGAATAATCACTGCTGTTATCGATATAGATAGCGGCAGTTTTTGCTTTTAATTCATTGGTAACAAAGTTTGCGCCAACAGTGCCCTGGAAGGGATCGATGAAGCAGACGCGGAAGGTGTTGGGTTTGGTGCTGCCATCCTTGGCTACGGTGACAGCGGGGTTGGTGGCGCCAACTGCCAGGTAAGGAACCTTGGCTGTTTCGCTGATGTTGCAGGCGGCGATAGCGCTGGAGCTGGTGAAGATGCCGCTGACAAAGGATACCTTATCCTGGTTGATCAGCTTGCTCATAGCATTAGCTGCTTCGGCCGGCTCGCTCTTGGTATCGGCCTCGACTATCACGATTTTTTTGCCATCTACACCGCCGGCAGCGTTAATTTCCTTGGCTGCCAGGTTAAAGCCGCGCATCATGGACGTGCCGTAGGAGGCATTGCCGCCGGTCATTTCGCCGATGGCACCGATTTTGATGGTGTCGGCGCTGCTGCCCTTGTCACTGCCGCCACAGCCTGTTATTAAAATACTTGCAGCACAGATTGCTGCTGCCATTGTCTTGAATAATTTACCCCTCATTTGAATCAGCTCCTTTGTTTTGATCTGCCTTTTTGTTTATCTAATATATTTTTTGCTTAGGCAGTTTTGTATAGACACCTTGGCGTTTTGTATCTAAAAAGCCTGGATGCAGGCTTTGTGCATCCAGGCTTCGTTGCCATTTGTTTGTCTATGTGCTTAGTATAAGTGATAAAAGTGTAAATGTCAATAGTGAATTATGTATACATTTGCATATTGACAATATACAGAATATTGTTTCTGTCCACTGTCAAGCGGGAAAAGACAGGATAATGCTTTTTATACACGGAAAAGACTACCAAAGTACTAGTGTAAACTTTTTTACATGGATTTAACCGCGGGAGTGCTTTGGATTTAACATTAGTCGGTTACAATAAAGGCACGTTGTAGATATTGAAAGCAACAAATATTGCGTATGTGATGAACAAACGGAGGAATGGAAATGAAATTAAAAAAAGTTTTGGCAGCAGCTATGGTTTCCCTGCTGGCAGCTACAGCGATTGTTGGCTGTGGCAGTGAAAAGAAAAGTGCTGATACCGGCAAAAAGGTGCAGATTGAATATTGGCACGTTGCAGCCGAAAGCTTTGGCGGTGCAACCGTAAAGGAACTGGTTGCAGACTTTAATAAAACGCATCCTAACATTGAAGTTGTAGAAAAGTATAACCCGGATATGTATAAGGGCCTGACCCAGAACCTGCAGGCAGCTATGGCATCCGGCAAGAATCCTGACGTAGTGCAGATGGGTTATTCCTTTTTGAACTACGCAGCCGAAAACTTTAAATATACTGATTTGGACGAAGCCTTCAAAACTGCGGGTGACGCCAACTTTATGAAGGATAATTACCTGCCTAACGTACTGGCTCTGGCACAGACTGAGGATGGCAAGCAGATCGGCCTGCCGTATTCTGTAAGCGTACCGGTGCTGTTCTACAATCCGGACATCCTGAAGCAGGCCGGCCTGGATCCGGAAAACCCGCCCAAAACCTGGGCAGAGGTTACTGCAGCAGCTAAGCAGATTAAAGATAAGACCGGCAACATGGGCTTTTTCATGCAGGAATATGCTGATAACTGGACTCAGCAGGCTTTGATTGAATCTAACGGCGGCAGCATGCTGACCAAGGTTGACGGCAAGGTGAAGGCTGGCTTTGATAGTCCGGAATCTGCTGCAGCTTATCAGGTAATTGCTGACATGGTTAAAAACGGCAGCGGCCTGCATGCTACCAACGAGGAAGGCTTCCAGGCTTATATCAGCGGCAAGCTGGGCATGGTTTGCACTACCATCGGCAAGCGTGCTAACTTTGAAAAGAGTGCTAAATTTAAAGTAAGAGCAGTTCCGTTCCCGGCCTTTGAGGGCAAGGAAACCAAGATTCCTGCAGGCGGCAACTTCCTGATGGTATTCTCCAAGGATGCCGAAAAGCAAAAGGCTGCAGTTGAATTTATCAAATATCTGGAATCGCCGGAAGCACTTGCTAAATGGAGCACCGGTACCGGTTACCTGCCGCCGCGTAAGGGCGTAGCTGATGACCCGCAGGGCTTCAAGAAGCTGGCTGACGAAAACCCGAACATCAAAATGGCACTTGCAGAAATGCCTAAGGTTACCAAATGGGCAAGCTTCCCCGGCGCTAACGGCCTGCAGGCAGAGCAGCTGCTGATTGATGCACGCGACATCATCTTAAGCGGCAAGATGACTGCTGCTGAAGCACTGCACCAGACCGCAGAAAAAATCAATAAGCTTCTGTAAGAAACTCAACAAGCGAGCTGCCGCCCTGAGCGGCAGCTTATTTTAATAGGAGGCATATATGTCTAAAAACAACAAGGAGGCGCTGCTGTATCTGCTGCCGGCCGCAGTGCTCTTCCTCATCTTTTACTACTGGCCGCTGGTGCAGAACATTTATCTGAGCGTATTTTCGTGGAATATGATTAGTCCGAGCAAGCAATTTGTGGGGGTTGAAAATTTTGCCACTATTTTTGGCTCGGCAGAGCTGATAAAAATTTTAATCAACACTGTGCTTTTTGTGGTAATCATGCTGGTGCTAAACTTTGTGCTGCCGTATTTGTATTCCTTTGTGCTGGGACATTTGGTGCATAAGTGGACAACCTTTTACCGCAGCGCGCTGTTTTTGCCCTCCACGCTGTCGCTGGCGGTGGCAAGCATCCTCTTTTTGTGGATATACAATCCGCTGGCAGGACCCTTGAGTATTGTGCTTGGCGGTGTGGGACTGGAATCTCCGCGCTGGTTTAAGGAAAACTACCTGGTTATCTTCGCCATTTGCACCATCATTGGCTGGAAGGTGTTTGGCTACAACCTCATCGTTATGCTGGCGGCCATGGTGGCAGTGCCCAAGGAGATGATCGAGGCTGCCAAATTGGAAAACGCCTCCAACTGGGTTATCTTCAAAAAGATCATCCTGCCCATGACCTCGTCCACAGCGATTTACGTGTTCACGATTACGGTTGTCTTCGGCCTGCAATATGTGCTGGTGCCTGTTAATATGCTCACGCAGGGCGGGCCTGACCAGGGCAGCAGCAACCTTGTTTATATCATTTACCAATATGCCTTCACCTTCTTTAAGGCAGGCACCAGTGCAGCCTATGCAGTTATTACCATGGTCTGCTACCTGATCTTCCTCTTTGTGAAGAACAAATACTTGGAAAAGAAGGTGTACTATGAAAACTAAGCTGCAAAACGAATGGTATTGGCATGTGTTTTTGCTGATTGCAGTGTTTTTAATGCTGTGGCCGATTGTCTTTATGATTTCGACCTCGCTTAAGGATTTGAACCAGGTTTTTGAATCTACCCTCAATCCGCTGCCGTTTCCTCCAACCTTTGACAATTACCTTACGGTGCTCGAAAACTTTCCGCTGTTTACCTACATCTGGAACACCTTTTATATCGCCATCGTGGTGACGGCGAGCAAGGCAGCAACCAGCGTGCTGGCGGCCTTTGCCTTTGTTTATTACAATTTTAAGTACAAGGAAACTATTTTTAACGGCATGCTGCTGACGTTTTTTATCCCCATCACCGTGCTGATTATGCCCAACTACCTGATGATGTCAAAGCTGGGGCTTTTGGACACACCCTATGGCGTTATGCTGCCGGGACTGGTGGATGGCATGGGCATCTTTTTGATGCGTCAGACGATGCGCAGCATTCCTAAGCCACTGCTTGAGGCAGCAATTTTGGATGGTGCCAGGCCACATCAGGTTCTCTTTAAGGTTGTCCTGCCGCTGATCAAGCCGTCTATCCTGGCAATTTCTATCCTCTTTTTCATCAACAGCTGGAACGAATATTTCTGGCCGCTGCTGATTTTGCAGGACAAGGCTAATCTGACGCTGCCCTTGGCGCTGCAGATGTTTATCAGCGCTGAGGGTGGCAGCGAATGGGGCATCGCTATGGCCGTGGCAACGCTCACAAGCCTGCCGCCGCTGGTGCTCTATGGCTTCTGCCAAAAGTTTATTATCAATACATTTATGCAATCGGGCGTGAAAGGATAACAAGATGGACAACGTACAAAGTGATTACAGCATTATATTTAGCCAGGTACAAAAGGCTTATGGCAAAAACGTCGTTATCAACGATTTGAATTTGGAGATCAAAAAGGGTGAACGCCTGATACTGCTTGGCCCCTCCGGCTGCGGCAAAACCACCACGCTGCGCATGATTGCGGGCTTTGAGGAAATCACCGGCGGCCAGCTGTTTATGGACGGACGCATGGTGAACGACATCGCTCCGGGTGAGCGCAACATTGCTATGGTGTTTCAAAGCTACGCGCTTTTTCCGCATTTGACGGTGTGGGAAAATATCACCTTTGGCCTCGTGCTGCAAAAGCTGCCCCAGGCCGAAATCGAAAGCCGTACCCGTAAGGCCATGGAAATTTTGCATTTAGAAGGCTACGAAAACAAAAAAACGCACGAGCTGAGCGGCGGCCAAAAGCAGCGTGTTGCCCTGTGCCGCGCGCTGGTGAAGCAGTCACCGTACTTTTTGCTGGATGAGCCGCTGTCCAACCTGGACGCCAAGCTGCGCCAGAAGGCACGCACCGAGCTGGTAAAAATTCACGAAATGTTTAAGCCTACCATGGTATATGTAACACACGACCAGATTGAGGCGATGACCGTAGCGCACCGCATTGCCGTTATGAACCAGGGTAAAATTCAGCAGATTGACACTCCTGCCAATATTTATCATCATCCTGCAAACACCTTTGTTGCAGGCTTCATCGGTTCACCTGCTATGAACATTTTGCAGGCAGATGTAATGGACGGCAAAATCATCGTGGGCAACAGCGCCATGAGCCTGCCTGTAGGGCGCGCGTCCGAGGTGGGCGCACGCAGCAGGGTGCTCTTTGGCCTGCGTCCCGAGGCTTGCCAGCCACGCTTTGAAAGTGCTATGATTAATGGCAGGGTGGAGTTTGTAGAAAATACAGGCAACCTCAAAACTGTCACCCTGCGCCTGGGCACAGGCGAAAGCTTTTATCTGCAGGATAGCAACCAGAGCATTGCGCTGGAGAATATCCGCGGCTTTGATTTTGACTGGAAAAATGTTTGCCTGTTTGACGCTGAAACAGGCGAAAATTTGGCGAACCCTAAATAAGGATGGTGGATTAAATGCAATTTGAGGTTAGTGATTTGCTATTTCCCGGCTTTCCTAAGGCTGCTATGGCGGCCTTGGATAAGCGCTATGGCATTGAATTCTTTTATGAGTTTGGCAAGGACTATTATTGGAACCAGCAGGTGGAGGATTGGGGCGAGCGTGCCCTGTCCATACACGCTCCCTGCGTGGCGGTGAATTTGGCGGCAGCCAAGCAGAAGGGCTATGCCAAGGTTTTTGAAAAGACCTTTGCCTATGCGCAAAAATGCAACGCCGGCTTTGTGGTGGTACACACCAATGAGGCCATAGAGGGGGACAAGGAAATTTTACAGGCACGGGTAATCCGCCGTCTGCGCCAGGTTATCAGCCTGGGCAAGAGCTATGGCGTGAAGGTGCTTATAGAAAACGTGGGACTGCGCACAAAGGGCAACGTACTCTTTGACCTGGGCGAATATATGGCGCTGTTTGACATTTTTCCGCAGGCAGGTGCGCTGATTGACACAGGCCACGCACACGTCAACGGTTGGGATATCCCCGCGGTGGTGCAGGCCTTGGGCAGCCGTTTGGTGGCCTGTCATATTCACGACAACGATGGCAGCGGCGACGCACACTTGCCTGTGGGACAGGGTGATATTGACTGGAAGGCCTATTTTGCCGCTGTCAAAAAGCATGCGCCGCAGGCCGTGCAGGTGCTGGAATATTGCTGCGGCTTTAGCGATACACAGTCGCTGGAGGCGCATATTGCCGAGCTGAAGGCAAAATATAAGCTGGAAAAATAACACAGATTTTACGCAGAGCTTCAGTTAGATTTAATATGCAGATGATACTATAGGCATAACGAAGATGATGTAATAATTTAGTGCATTAGGGAGGTAGGCGTTATGCAGGACTTGTATCCGCTTTTAGTATTATTTGCCGGCTGGATGGCTGTGGATTTGTTTGTAATGTGATATTGAGTGAAAAGCACTGCGGTAAAATGCTTCCCCTTAAGCAGACAGGTTAAATAACCTAAGCTGCTTAAGGGGACTTTTGGTGCCTGGGCAGTTTTGGCGGCGCGTGCGTTTTTGCCTCTCACTTATATACTCCGTTTTTTTTCTTGTTTTTTAAACGTGTACAAAAAATTTTTTTTCGGACGTTTAAAAATGACTTAAAAATGCGGAGTATATAAGTGAGATCTTCTTTTTTCTCTCTCTCTTTTATTAAATTTTCTCTCTCTGTTTTTTCTTCTGCCAAAATCAATACTACTAACGTAGTTAGTAGTTACCTTGTTCT
>CAVBQX010000065.1:1652-7195 GCA_963597755.1 Segatella copri | reverse complement strand
CGAGGGACAGCAGAGAGTGCTTAGAAATTTCAAGGGCGCAGCAGGAGAGGGCGACAACGACGACAAGTACGGCAGTATGGAATACCGAAAAGCATTTATGAAATACGTGTGCAGAGGCGAGGCACTGCCGAAAGAGTACAGAGCAGATGCAGTAAGCAAAAGCACGGACGTAGGCGCAGTTATTCCTACCACAGTGCTTAACCAGATTGTAGAGAAACTGGAAAGCACAGGAATGATTTTAGCCCTTGTAACCAGAACCGCATATAAGGGTGGCGTTTCTATCCCCGTATCTACTGTAAAGCCTACTGCAACATGGGTAAATGAGGGAGCAGGCAGCGACAAGCAGAAAAAAGACATTGCAAAAGACGGTATGATTACTTTTGCATACCATAAGCTGCGTTGCGCAGTAGCCGTATCTCTGGAAGTAGATACAATGGCAATTAGCGCTTTTGAAACGCTGCTTATCAGCAATATTGTAGAGGCAATGACAAAGGCGCTGGAGCAGGCAATCATTGACGGAGACGGCACAGGAAAGCCGAAAGGAATTTTAGCAGAGACACCAGCAGACGGGCAGACAATCGAGAGTGCAGCGCCGTCTTATGATGACTTGACTAAGGCAGAGGGCGCACTACCGTTAGCTTACGAAAATGGCGCAGTGTGGTGTATGAGCAAAAAGACCTTTATGGAATACGTAGGCATGACCGACAAGAACGGGCAGCCTATCGCAAAAGTGAACTACGGAACAGCTGGAAAGCCGGAAAGAATGCTTTTAGGCAGAGCGGTAGTACTTTGCGACTATGTAGCAAGCTACAGCGCAGCGCTTACGAAAGATGCTGTATTTGCATTCCTTTTCAATTTCAAGGATTACGTGCTTAATACCAACTACTCTATGGGTGTGAAGAAGTACGAGGATAACGACACCGACGACCAGATTACAAAGGGTATCATGCTTGTAGATGGAAAGGTAGTAGACAAGAACAGCCTTGTAGTTATCAAGAAAATCGAAAGCGTATAAATAATATGGCAGCTGGTGCATAAGCACTGGCTGCCAGAAAGCGAGGTAGAGCATGAAAGGGTACTTAGACGCAAAAGAGCTGGAAAGCTACAATAAAGCGGATTTGCAGGAACTGGCAAAACAGCTGGGCGTAGATGCAGAGGGAACAAAGAAAGAAATTGCCGCACGCTGCGCAACGGTTGAGGTAGACATATCGGACGAAAACGAGCTTACAGAAGAGAATAAAAGAGCAGCGGAAGAGGCGGCAGCTGAGGCAGTAGCGAAAGCCGAAGAGGAAGAGACAGCCACAGAGCTTGTAAAAGTAAAAGCACAGCGCCGTTTTCTTGACAAGGAATTAAACCAGATTAAGGATAGTGGGGACGAATACGCAGTAAGCAGAGAACGTGCAGCAGTTTTGGAAGAGGCAGGCGTAGCAGCGGCAATGGCAGAATAAGAAAGAGGGTGCAGCTATGGCAGCAGATACAACATTAACCGAGAAGATGCGGGCGGCGCTGCGTATCAGCAGCACCAGTGAGAAGATTACAGAAGAAATAGACGACTGCATAGCAGCCTGCAAAATGGATTTGCAGGACGTAGGCGTAAAGAAGCTGGACGAAACAGACGCACTGATTATTAGGGCAATTACCTTATATTGCAAGGCAGAGTTTGGTTATTCGGATAAATCAGAGCAGTTCTGGAAATCTTACGAGTGCCTTAAAATGCACTTAAGCCTATCTGGCGAATACACGGGCGACATTACGCCAGACACAAAGGACGACGAGGTAAACGAGGACGATATTAAGAACTTATTCGGATAGGAGAAACAGACAGAATGGCGATTAAAAGAGTAACTTACAATACGCTGGCTTATCTGGTAACGGAAATCAAAGAACGCTACGCAGAGAAAGGCGATATAGGAGCGCTGGGGGGGCTTGATGAGGTAGCGATTGAAAATTTGGCAGAGGATTTAAAAACCCTTATAAACGCCAAAGCAGATGCAGCCACCACGCTTGCGGGTTACGGCATTAAAGATGGAATGACAGCGACGGAAATAGCGAGCGCTATTTCCACGGCGATTGCTGGCACAGACCATTTAAACCGTGTAATGGTAGACAGTACGGCAGATATTGACGTAGCGGCAGACGATGCGGAAAAGAAAATCTACATGGTAAAGAATACCGACGGAGAGGCGGGAAACCTTTACAGTGAGTACATGGTAATTGACGGGAAACTGGAAAAGGTAGGCGACTGGAAAGTAGACTTAAGTAGCTATGCAAAGACAACGGAAGTAACAGCAGCCATTGCAAATGCGTTGACAGCATACGCCAAGACAGCAGACGTTACCAAGGCAATCAATGCAGCAGTGGCGGGGCTTATCCAGCTGGACGACTTAAGCGTAGCGTCTACAGGAACAGGAAATACAGTAACAGGGCTTGCGTATGACAACAAGACAGGAAAATTTACAATAACCAAAGGACTTACCGCACTTACAGAGGCAGACTTTACAGAGATTACGCAGCAAGAAGTAAAAGCTATGTTTGCGTAAGTGGGGGCGCTGGCATGAGGTGGTTTAGCCTTACCAGCTTAAAGGCGCTGATATCAGAGATAACAGCCAGAGAAAACAGCAATATGCAGGCTGTAAACAATACGTTTCAAGAAGTCTACGACAATATGGAAACGCTGGACGGGCGCATAGATGCCTTAGAGCGTAAAACCGACGCTGCATATCTGGGCAACTGTTATTGTGGTAACGTCTATTTGGGCTATGTGTCCGAAACGGACACTTAAGGGAGCGACAAAATGGACTGGATAGACGAAATAACGCTAATAAGCGAAGTAAGCGGAGAAAACAGAGTAAATAAAAACGGCTTTGTAGTAAAGACGGAAGAAAGCGCACGCACTGTGTTCTGCAATAAAAAATCAGTAGGGTACAGCGAATATTTTAAGAGCCAGCAGACAGGAAAACTGGTAGAAGCAAAGTACGAGGTACACAAGGCAGATTATGGCGGCGAGGACGTAGTAGAAGTAAACGGGCGGCGCTATTTTGTACTTAAGACCTACGATACAGGGATAGACACCATAGAGCTTACGCTTACAGATTTACGCCACAGAAACGAGGCGTAAGCATGGGAGAATTTAATACAGTCGGGCTGGAAGATATTATAGACGCTTTCAGCCGGAGAGAGGCGGCTACAGTTGAGGCAGTCCCCAAAATGCTTAAAGCTGGCGCTGATGTGTTGATAGAGGCACAGAGAGCAGAGGCACAGGCAATGGGACTGAATAAAACGGGCGGTTTTATCAATTCCATAAAAGCTACGGACATAAAGGGCGACGATA
The DNA here is from genome assembly GCA_963597755.1 of Segatella copri. Classification (GTDB taxonomy): domain Bacteria; phylum Bacillota; class Negativicutes; order Acidaminococcales; family Acidaminococcaceae; genus Phascolarctobacterium_A. Next base: position 3,864 of record CAVBQX010000065.1, on the reverse strand, counting down.
CGGAGAAATACGTAGAGATATACCCACAGGGACGGGCAAAGCATGGAAACGACCGAAAAGGAGATAAAAGCAAGGTGCGCTATGCAACAATCGGCTTTGTGGCAGAGTACGGTACGAGCAGCCATGCTGCACGCCCTTACATGACCGTGGCAAACGAAAAGGCACACGAAAAGGTAGTAGAGGCACAGCGCAGTATATGGGAGAGTGAAACAGGCGAATGAGTATACAGGAGATTTTAGAAAGCGCAGGGCTGCCAGCCCAGAGAGGCGTCTACACTGGACGGGATAAGCCAGACGCATATTATACGTTTCTGCGGCTGCTGGGTACGCCTGCGGTAAATGCAGACGATGAAGAGAAAGAGCGCAGGGAAATGTATAGAGTTACGCTTTTCCATAAGGGCGATTTTGAGGCGCAGCTTGATAAGACAAAAGAGGTATTGAAAGCAGCAGGCGTTTATATTAACAGCATAGACGCAGAAAGCTACGAAACAGAAACTGGGTACTGGTTAGTGCCTATCACAGTCGAGATTTTGAAAGAGGAGTGATTAAACAATGACACTGGGACTGAAAGATTTATATTACGCCGTATGCACAGAGGCAGACGGAGAAGAAAGTTACGGAACACCTAAGAAAATGGCAGAGGCAATGAGCGCTGATTTGTCCGTAAAGACAGCAGACGGCAGCTTGTATGCAGACGACACATTAAGCGAGAGCGTCACAGAGTTTGCAAGCGGAACGCTTAAGCTGGGAATTAAAGACCTTACGCCGGAAGTACTGGCAGAGCTGCTGGGGCAGGCAGTAGATAAGAACAGCGTAGTATGGGCGGGAAAAGAGGACGAGCCGCCATATGTTGCCGTAGGGTTCAGAGCCAAGAAAACGGGCGGCAAATACCGTTACGTATGGCTGCTTAAAGCAAAATTCAAAGTACCGTCTGAAAAGTACGAAACCAAGGGCGAGAGCATCAAGTTTAATACGCCGGACATTGAAGCATCTTTTACAACGAGAAAGAAAGATAATTTGTGGAAAGCAGACTTTGTGGGGACAGAGGAAAGTGCAGCGGCTAAGACATGGTTTACAGCAGTGCCGGAAAAGGCAGCAGCAATGGAAACCGCATAAAACAGGAAAGGAGAGAGGCGTAGCATGGGCTGCGCCTTAATTTTATATCATGGGAGCATTAAAGAGCGGGGCTTTTCCCGTAGAACTGAACGGCAAAGAATACGGTTTGCTTTTTTCACTGAACGCATTAGACGAAGTACAGGAAAAGTTTGGGGGCTACGACAAATTAAGCGAGGTATTCAATAAAGATAACCCGAACCTTTTTAGAGATACAAGGTGGTTACTTACACTGCTTATTAACGAGGCACTTTTAGCGGAGGACGAAAACGCCCAGTTGCTTGAGGAGAAGAGGGTAGGCAGACTGATACACGCAGGAAATTTGCAGGAAGTACAGAACGCTATTTTTAAATCGTTCTACAGAGGAACTGCGGGAGACAGCAGCGACGCAGAGAACGAAAACGACGGAGAAGAAACAACAGAAGAGGGAAACAGGGCAGCCGTGCAGGAAAATTAGACACTGCACGGCTTTTGTATATTGCAGTAGTGCTTTTGAGATACAGGGAACGTGAGGCGTGGAGAAAAACACCATACCAGATAACGACACTGTTTAAATATCACAAAGAATATAACCCGCACATTTTCCGACAGGAACAGGCGGGGGCACCAGCAGCCACAGAAAACATGGATGATATAGACATAGCGTTAGGGGGCTTTTAATTATGGCAGATAAGACGCAGAACGTCAAAACAAGGTTAAGTTTTGACGGAGAGGCAGAGTATAAAGCAGCCTGCAAGGAAATTAACAGCACCCTTAAAGTGCTTAATTCTGAAATGAAACTTGTAACGGCTGAATATAAGGACAATGCAAGCAGCGTAGATGCGCTGAAAGCAAAGCAGACGGTACTACAGAAAACATACGACGAGCAGGCGAAAAAGGTAAAGGAAACCGAGGCGGCTTTAGAAAAATGTCGCAAGGCAACAGGAGACAATAGCGAAGAAAGTAAAAAACTTGAAACCCAGTTAAATTACCAGAAAGCAGCGCTTGTAAAGACAGAGCAGGAATTAGGAAAAACGACTGACGAAATGGAAAAAGCCGAAAAAGCCGCTGATGAAATGGGAAAGGAAAATAAAAGACAGCGGGGAACAGGCAGACGACGC
>CAVBQX010000065.1:0-1642 GCA_963597755.1 Segatella copri | reverse complement strand
ACGACGCAAAGGGAAAATTTTCTGGATTTACAAGCGTGCTAAGCGGAATGGGTGCAGCACTTACAGCAGCAACAGCGGCAACAGCGGCAGCAGTCGCAGGAGCAGCAACAGCCATAGGAGCGCTTACCACAAAAGCAATAGAGGGATACGCAGCACAGGAACAGCTTGTAGGCGGTGTAGAAACTCTTTTCAAAACGTCGTCTGATACGGTTATCGGATATGCAAACGACGCATACAAAACAGCCGGAATGTCTGCAAATGAGTACATGGAAACAGTTACCAGCTTTTCAGCGTCGCTGCTTGCCAGCATGGACAATGACACGGCAGCGGCAGCAGAAAAGGCGAATGTGGCAATTACGGATATGTCGGATAACGCAAATAAAATGGGTACTGATATATCACTTATACAGAACGCCTATAACGGTTTTGCAAAGCAGAATTATACCATGCTGGATAACTTAAAACTGGGATACGGCGGTACAAAAGAGGAAATGCAGCGGCTACTTGATGATGCAAGCAAGCTATCCGGCATTAAGTATGATATTTCCTCATATTCAGACATTGTAGACGCTATTCACGTCGTACAGACGGAAATGGACATAACAGGGACAACGGCAAAAGAGGCAAGCACGACAATAGAGGGTTCGGTTAGTTCCATGAGTTCAGCGTGGGACAACTGGGTAGCTGGAATGGCAGACAGTGAGGCGAATTTTTCACAGCTTACAAGTAATCTGGTAGACAGTATCGTAACGGTGGTAGGGAATATAGCGCCGAGAGTAATAGAAACAGTACCAAGGCTGGTAAGCGGACTGGGAGAAATCGCAGAGCAGCTTGCAACGTATATACCACAGGTTATACAGGAGTTATTACCACCTTTAATGAGCGGCGTACAGGATTTGCTTAACACGCTGGTTGGAATGCTGCCGGAAATGATAAGCATAATCGGGCAGATTATACCGACAATCATAGATACGCTGCTTACTATATTACCGCAGCTTTTAGAGGCAGGCGTACAGATTATTACGGAATTGGCGCAAGGTATCGCACAAGCGTTACCTACATTGCTGCCAACAATCGTAACGGTGGTTACGAATATTGTAACCATGCTGATAGAAAATATACCGCTGCTGATTACAGCGGCATTACAGCTGCTTACGGGGCTGGCACAGGGGCTGGTAGCAGCGCTGCCCGTACTGATTGAGGCACTGCCGGAAATCATAACGGCTATCATAAATGCACTGGTTGAGGGCATCCCGCTTATTATCGAGAGTTCGGGCGATATTATAGTTGCACTGGTTGACGGCATCATAGATGCAATACCGCTTTTAATCGCAGCTATGCCGCAGATTATCACAGCTATTGTAACAGGACTGATTACGGGGTTGCCTAAGATTTTGACGGCAGCAGGCAAGCTGGTAACGACAATCATAAATAAAATAAAAGAGCTGCCTACTCTGATACCGCAGGCAATCATTGCGGGCGTTGAGAAAATAGCAGAGTGGGGCGCAAAGATGCAGGAAAAAGGCGGCACAGTTATAACAGATTTTGTAACGAAAGTCATAGATATTGTTAAGGAACTGCCACAGAAAATCTGGAACAGCATAGTAGGAGCAGTAACCAGAGTGGCTACGTGGGGCACAAA
>CAVBQX010000064.1:0-7601 GCA_963597755.1 Segatella copri | reverse complement strand
TGCCATATTCTGCGCTGATGCTGGTGCCCCAGGTCTTGTAATCGCCCTTCAGCTTATGGCCGCTGTCGTTAGTAACATCGTATTCGTTTTCAATGCGGGTATACTTAGCGATCAAGTCCACATATTGGCCGTCGCTGCCGTTCCAGGTGCCGTACAGGCCAACGCTGGTGCCGGTCAGATCTGCCTTACCGGTGCCATAGCTGGAATCGCCGTCGTTGTAGGATACTGCGACGCCGACCTTCCAATTATTGCCGACTTCCTTATCAAAGCCTACCTGATAAGCATTATATTTCAGGTTCAGGTTGGTATTCTGGCTGTCCATTTCGTACTTGCCGCCATAATACTTAGCCCAGATGCCTGCTTCACCGCCGTCCAGGCGCAGGTCGCCCATACGCTTCATCAAATCGTTGTTTTCGGCACGCCACATCAACGCACTGGAGGCCATAGCGCTCTTAGCACCCTTCATCATAGCGGTTTCGCTGCTGCCATAAACAACGGGGATATAAGCATCCGGAGTATGGATGGTGCTTTCCACCAGCTCGCCCTTGCCGTCCTCGCTACTAAAGTTCAAATCTGCCAGACGGATGGCTACAGAGCTGGCGGTCAGACCTTCAGCGATGCCAACCTTGCCGTCCAGGTTGATTTCAGGATTAGGGTTATCCTCTGTAGCAATAGCTTCGTTATAAATCAGCTTCTTGCCCAAAGCGGTCAAAGCATTTACAACCTCGGACTTTTCACCGGTATCGATGCCGTCGCGGTTGGTGTACAGGGTCATGCTTGCGTTCTGACCATCGGTCTTGGTAGCCTTATCTACAACGATGTTACCCAAGGAATCAAAGCTTATGCTGCCATCATCAGTAATTTCATGTCCCAGATATGCGTTAACATAGCCTGTCATGTTCTGAATAGTAATATCCTTGGCTTCCTTTTGGTAGATGTTGCCTGCTGCGTCTGCAGTTGCACCACCATACAGGTTGGTAACAAGGCTGGCAATGTTAGTTACGCTGCTGCTGCCATCCGACCAGTTATAGGAAGATTGCGGGTCATTGTTCCAGACAGCGCCATTTTGCAGGTACAAATTATTGTTGCCAAGACCATAAATACGACCCTTAATGAAGGAATCAGCCGTAGTCAGGCCCATGTTGATAGTGCCATAGTAGCCGTACCAAGGTGTAGAAGAAGCGACATCACCGGTAATCTGCACGTAGTTTTCGCCTGCGCCGGTTACGTTGCCTTCCTCATCCTTCAGCATATTGAGATTAATCAAGGCTTCTCTGCCGGCAGTCCAGATAGCAGTGTAGTTGTTAGAGGTAATCTTGCCGCCGCCCAAGTCAATGGTTGCATAATTACCACGGGCAAACAGGGAAGCACAATTGCTTACATCAATATCCACAAGACCCTTTATAGTTACAGAGTTACCATTATCCTTGGTAGTACCAGTTTGTGTAGTTACCTCAATAGCACGCCAGTTGATGGTGTAGCCCGGGGTATCAATGCCGCCGCGAATCTTAACAGCGTGCTCCTTGCTATTGTCGTTGTTGATAACAACATGGGCGCCAGTTTCGCCTACAGCAGCGGTAGAGGCACGGATTACACTACCATAGTAGTAGTTATTGGTAGACTTCAGGCTGATGGCGCCAGGATTATCGATAGTGATGGTGCCATCACGGTAGGCACCTATGGCTGCCGCAGTCCACATCGGCTGGCCGCCGGTGCTGCCTGCTGTCGGGAAGGCGCTGAAATCAACAGTGAGGTCATGACCCTGCATATCGAGGGTGTAGGAAGGACCGCCCTTGGTTGCATATGCCGTAGAATTGTATTGCTTGTCGCCATAGTTATTGATGGCTGCGCAGTACAAACCACCCCAAGCCATGCTACGCGGATCCTTGTTCAGCTTAACCTCGATCAAGGCATCCTTATCGAAGGTGTATTTCAGATTACCCTCCTCCGGTGTGCCACTGATAATATCACCATAACCATTTTTGGTATCTGTAGCTACATTACCGAACAAAACGCTGGTATAAGGCTTAAAGAGCTCCTGCTCCTTTTGTCCCTGACCGGTCTTTTCATCAAAGGTAATATTGCTGTAGTATTTGGCTACGGAAGCACTGGTCAAGCCCTCTGCCAGCTCCACCTTGCCGCTGAGATTGCGCTCACCGGTGGTATAGGCTGTGTAGTACAGCTTTTTAGCCAGATTATCCAGCACAGAATTTACGGCATCGTCATCAGTGGTATCTATGCCATTAGTATCGGTGCGCAGGTTAACCGTGGAGGAAGTTTCGCTTATCTGATATTTTGCATCGCCAACGCCCTCGCTCAACAGCTTAACAGGCTCAGCGCTGGTAATAATTACATCGCCGCCCAGGATCTTGCTTGCATCCTCAGTGTCATGTTGATAGGTGAAGGTGGTATTGCCGGAATATTTATCAATGGTGATGTTATCCGTGCCAACGTTGACAAAAGCTCTCTTGGAGCTGGTTTCCGCACCCTTCAGGGATTTTACATGCTGACTGCCGGAGCCGGTAACTGTCCAAACCGCATTATCACCCAGGGATACGCTGACGCTGTCGCCCAACGCGCTACCAGCCCAGGTTGCGCCATTATCCATATACAGGCCTACATTGCCTTCAGCATCGCCGCTATAGGTATATGTCCCGCTGAGGCCCAGGTTAACGCTGCTATCAGCATCAGCCTTAAGGTCGCCGCTAAAGTTTCTCAGACCCTTCAGCACCTGCACCTTGTCATAATCCACTTCATCAAGATGCTCAATAATTACACCTACGTCAATCTGGCCGCCGGTTTCAGCTAGAGCCAGATATTGGCCATCACTGACAGTGCTGGTAATGCCTGCATACTTGTTTTTTGTTTCACCAACGCTGATGCTGCCGCCATCATGTGCATACAACAGGTTGCCATTAGTGCTTACCAGATTTGAATTAACGCTTGTAAGGTTAATCACACCATTTTTGCCTGCTTCGATAACATTACCGTCTGCTGTCAGAGTCAGGCAGGGGTTTCTGTAATCAGAGTTAGAAACAATGTCGATCTGGCTGGTATAATCGGCGTTATTGCCGGCATAGGCTACATTACTCTGTCCGTTGCCGGCAGCAGTAATGTTCAGGGTTGCATTCGTCAGTCTTACCAAGCCCTTTTGGTCATTGTATACGCCATATACTTTATCCGAAGCTGTCCCCGTAGCCTGTACGTCCAAAGTAGTATTGGTAGTCGAGGCACCAAGCACGTTGGTCACATACAGATCCTTTTCGGCACCACGCACTGCAGCCTTGATGCTTTCCTTGCTCAGATCCGGTGCAATCACATAGCTATAGCGGCTATCGGCATCGCCAACAAACCAGGTATTAGCAGGAATAGTACCACTGGAATATTTTGTATCTACCTGTTTGATATCATATTCTATATTATTGCTGTCATTACAAAGGACTGTCTTATATGTGCCGCCGGAAGGATTGAGGGTTGCCGACCAATCGCTGCTGTAATTTATATTGTTTACACGCAGCACGGTACCGTCATCATCAACCACACGAACAACCATATAATTAAATGGATAGTTGCACACCAGACCTTCTGCCGGCTTCACCTTGGCTGCGACGGCGGCTGCCACCTTTTTCATGGTGTCCACGCTAAAGTCAGGCATATCACTAGCCTTGACATCCAAGGTTACAAACAGATAAGTAGATTTTTTACTCGTCCCCCAAGTAGTTTGCGTCACTTTGGTCATATCCTCTGCCAAAGTAATATCACCGCCAATGACTGTTCCTGTTGCCTTGTCATAACCAAATTGGTAATGATCCGGGTTTTGCCAGCTTTCACCAATCTGGCTGCCATACTCAGCCGAGCTCCAGGTGACACCGCCCAAGTTTTCCGCACTCGTCATGTCCACAGTCTTGGCACAGGCGACGCTTGTAAAACCACAACCCAGGGCAAGGGCAACAGCTACTGCCAGTTTACGGCTACCCATCATTTTGTTCTTCTTACTCATTTTAAATTTCCCCACTTTCTGACCCTTCAACACACTCCCTTGAATGGTCACAAATTTAGATTTTAACGTAGCTAACAGCTGCATAAATCTCTTTGCAATATTCTTGCACTTCAGCTTGGCAAAAGGCTGTCCACACCCTCTGCCGTCTGTGTCAGGGCAGGCTGCGTCAGCCTGCTGCAAACATGCAATATATTATTTTTTCCAAACAGCTTCCATAATGTTACCATACTGAGCTTCCAGAAATTTCAATGCTTCGCCGATAATAGCGTTCAGCAGGGCGGGATTAAAGGTGTTGTTTTCTGCTGTAATGCAGGCATTTAGCATGAAGTCACCCTTTTCAGAAACAGTAAACTTGAAGGGGCGGACATTATTATTCATGTTGTTGATAGCAACAGCCATCTCCGGCAGCTTCTCCTCCGGAATAACCTGCGGAGCGATTTGTACCTGCAGGATAATATATACGCTGTCATCCATCAATACAGCCATCGGCAGAATTTGTCCCTTTACCTCCATGCGGCTGCGGAAGATAGTTGTATGGAGCTTGTCATCAAATTCCTGCACGTCAAAGCAGTCAATTTTATTGTCAGCTAAAAATTGCTGCATTTTATCAATTTTGTCTTCACGTTTTTGGTCAAAATTCAGCACCTTGGTTTCTACCTTTGCCTCATCTTGTTTGGTTTCTTTGATTTCTTCACTCATTTACAAAATCTCCTTTAGCTTTTTATTTAAGGAGGCGTCGGCACTGCCGCCAGCGCCCCCTCATGCCCTATTAATCTTACTGTCAGCCTGCTAGCGCTTAAAAGCTCCAGCGCAAGCCTGCATCCAGGCGCCAGTCATTGCTGCCAGTGTCGCCGCCAAACTTCTTCTCGAAGGTTGCATATACATAAGAGTTATCATTCATCTTCATGCTGCCGCCCAGCTGCCATTCAAACCAGCTGCCGCCAAAATCAACCTGCGTACCGCTGGTAGGCTCGTTTTCGGCCGAGAAGGTGGTTGTAAAGTCACCGCTGAATTCATGTGCCCATGCCAGCTTGGTATAGAACATGGATTTTTCGGTTGCTTTGCCAACGCCAAGGCCGATGCGCCCGATTGCTGTGGTGAAGGCATCCTGGCTGACGTGCATATACTTGTTCAGGCCCTTGGAATCAAGGAAGTCGCTCGCTGCGCTGTAATCAGCACCGGCAACGCGGCCTACAGTAAACTGTACGCTCGGGTCGAAGTAGAAGCCGTTTTGCAGCTGCATCCTGCGGCCGTATTCAGCGCTCAGGCTCAGACCCCAGGTGTCGTAATCGCCTTCCAGCTTATGACCCATATCGTTGTAGACAGTGTAATCGTTGTCGAGCTGGCCGCCCTTAACGACTACGTCAGCATAATGACCCTTTTCACCATTCCAGCTGCCATATACAGCCAAGCTTACGGACTTACCATCACCATGGCCGCCCATCTCGTAGGTGTTCTTACCCTTATCATAGCTTACTGCCGCACCAAAGAGCAGGCCGTTATCAAGCTGCTTGTCATAGCCAAGCTGGTAAGCATTGTAGCTGGTACTATACTTGGTGTTCTTAGCATCAAAGCTGCTCTTACCGCCATAGTAGTGTGCCCACAGGCCGCTTTCCTCGCGCGCTAGGCGGACATCGCCCATACGCTGCAGCATATCGCTAGTTTCGCTGCGCCACAGCAGCGCGGTCGAAGCCATTGCCGATTTAGCACCACGCATCATAGCAGTTTCGCTACTGCCGTAAACGATTTCCGGATCAGTACGCTTAATGCTGCCATCAGTGTAATTACCCTGTCCCTGTGTATCGTAGCCGATATCGCCATAAACCTTAACCTTGGTCAGGCCCTCGGCGATTTCTACACAGCCGCTCAGGTTATCAGGATTAATGCCTGCGTCAGCATAATAAAGCTTCTTGGAAAGCTCCCTGAAGAGCTGCTCAATCTTTTCTGTTTCGCTGTAGCTCAACTCATCGCTGTTATCAGTCCTCAGAGTAATCTTGCTGCCCTTTTCTGCCTTATCGACGCTCAAATCACCGCCGCTGAACTTAATATTGCTCAAAGCACCGGTTTCTGTATCCTTATCGGCGGTATGCTTGTAATTAACGGTAATGTCACCGCTATAGCTGCCTACATTGATGTTGCCGGCGTTGGCATCAGTCTGATTAATGGTACCGCTACCCTTCAAGCTCTTCAGCTTGCTGTTTCCGCTATTGTTCCAGCTTGCCTTAGAACCAAGGTTCAGGCTTACGCCGTTGCCTACAGCATTACCGGTCCAGCTACCATTAGCAGCGTAGATGTTAATCTCCGCAGCATCGCTGGTGGTTGCATTGCCTGTCAGCTTGCTGTCCGCCGTACCCAGGCCGATGTTGATCGTGCTGCCACCGGCTGCGTTAATATCGCCTGTGATGACTGCCAGCTTATCGCCTGCTGCAGCATTAGCACTGTTGATGTTAACCGTGCCCTTGTTATCAGCATGAATATCGCCTGTAATCGTACCGCCTGCCAGATCAACGCTACCTGCGTCAGCAATCACAGCGTCACCGCCTCCAACGGTGATATTCGTCAGGCCGTCGGTCTTGATGCTGCTGCCCGCACCGTTTGCCACAACCGCGCTGTTAGTAGAAACAACACCGTTGTTGTGCAGAATGATCCTGCCGCCGTTTTCTGCCAGCAGAGCCTTGCCTGCGGCGTCAATATCCAGCTTATTAAGGTCATTGAATTCGATCGTGATCTTATCAGCAACAACCGCATCCGCAGAGGATTTCAGTTTCATGCTGTTGCTATTCATCTGCAGCAGTAAATCCTTGCCTGCGCCAATGCTGATGCCGTCGGTGGTAATCGTCGTAGTTCCCTTGGTAAAGTCATAGGTTGCATTATCTACATGCAATACGCCCGCCAGCTTGTATTCCTTATCCTGCTTCCATACACCTGTAATCTGGGTAGTGAAGCTTTCCGCAGTCTGCTTATCGGGATATTCAACATTAGGCGTTACGCTGCCATCCTTCAGGCTGCCTTGTCCTGTGCTGCTGTCGTAGGTGATATCACCCGTTTGCTTGATAACAGAGCTTGCAGTCAGGCCCTCAGCCAGCTTTACGTAGCCTGCAAGGTTACGCTCGCCAGTTGTATAGCCGGTGTAATACAGCTTATTAGCCAGTGCGTTCAAAGCGTCAGCAATACTATCTTCATCAGTAAGGTCAACGCCGCTTCTATCCGTAAGCAGGGTGATCTTGCTGCCGCCTGCTGCCTTGCCTACGGTGAAGTTGCCGCCATATACCTCGGTCGGATTGCTGCTGTTGTGCTTATAAATTACGGTTGCGTCACCGCTGTAGCTGCCGATGCTTACGCTAGCTGCGCTGTCCATGTTCACTACGCCGCTGGTACCTGCGAAGCTTGTCAGCCTGCTGGCGCCTGTGTTGTTCCAGGTGCTGCCGTTCAGGCTCAGGCTGAAGCCCTCGCCTGTGCTGGCGCCCGTCCAGCTGCTGCCACTCGTCAGCGTTGCACTGCCGCCTGCGCTCGTGCTGCCTGTCCAGCTGCTGTTAGCCGCAGTCAGGCTCAGGCCTGCGCCGCTGCTATCGCCTGTCCAGCTGCTGTCGGTCAGGTTTAC
>CAVBQX010000063.1:0-7683 GCA_963597755.1 Segatella copri | reverse complement strand
CATCACCGTTTGTAGAGGTGATTGTCATATCATGCTTGTTCAGCTCCAGCGTCGTATCCTTGGCCGTGGTTACGGAGCTGCCTGTTGTTGTGATCGTGGTCGCATCCTTGGTGAATTTGTAGATGTTGTTGGTATCAGGCAATACGCCTGCATCCCTATATTCCTTATCCGTCGTATAATCGCCGGAAAGCTGTGTAGTGAAAGCAGTTTTACTCTGAGTAGACGGCCAATCCTTGCCATAATCAACGCTGCTCTTGTCTAAGGAGCCTTGGCCGGTAGTGCTGTCATATTGAATATCGCCGACAAATTTGCTGATAGAAGCAGATGTCAGTCCTTCAGCAATTTTAGCGTAACCAGTCAGATTCTTCTCACCGTTCTTATAGCCTGTATAATACAGCTTGTTGGCCATTGCATTCAGTGCGTCATTAATAACATACTTATTGGTGAGGTCTATCCCGCTGCTATCAGTCAAAAGCGTGATGCCGGATCCGCTGGTCGCGGCGCCGATAGTAATATTACCGCCATTAACCTTAGTTACGTCATCAGCAGCATGAGCCATAACTACCGTTGCATTGCCGTTGTAATTCTGGATGCTCAAATTGCCGGCTGTGCTGTCCGTCATATCGATGGTCGGACCGCCACCTGCTGCGGCTGTCAATGAAAGCAAAGCTACAGCAGCTGTGGAAGCATTAAAGTTGGTGATAACGCTATCGCCCTTAAGCTGCCAAATGCTGTCTCCCTGCAGGTTCAAGGTAAAATTGCTGCCGCTGTTAGCGCCGCTCCAGCTGGAATTATCATTTAGTGTAACGCTGGAATTGTTACCGCTGATATTGCCTTCATAGCTGGAATCATCCACCGTCAGCTTCAGACCGCTGCCACTGCTGTCTCCCTTCCAGGAGGATTCATTATTGAGGGTAACAGTTGCATCTGTACCTTCATTATCGCCTTTCCAAGTGGAATTATTCAAAGTTACGTGAATGACTGCGCCCTTATTATCACCCTTCCAGGTGGAATCAGTAGCCTTGACATTCATTTTGCTACCGGTGTTGCTGCCCTCCCAGGTGGCTTGGTTCTTAAGCGTAAGGTTAACCTTATTCCCGCTGTTGTTGCCCTCCCAGGTAGCATTGTCTACCAAAAATTCCTTGTTGTCGTCCGCATTATCGCCATCCGGTGTTTCTATCTTGTCAGGAACGATTTCGCCCAGCTTGCCCTGACCGGTGCTGCTATCGTATGCAACTGTTCCCGTGCTTCTCGTTACAGAAGCGGCTGTCAGACCCTCAGCAATCTGCACTGTGCCGTCAAGGTTGTTCTCTCCCGTGGTGTAGGCCGTGTAGTACAGCTTGTTAGCCAATGCGTCCAGCACCTTGCTCACTGTTTCCTCTGACGTAGTATCAATACCATCGCTATCTGTGCGCAGGGTAATTTCAGAGCCGCTATCTGCAGCCTTTACAGTAAAGTTACCGCCCAAAATACTGGTCGGATTGCTGCTATCATGACCATAGATAACCATTGTGCTGCCACTGTAGCTGTCAACGGTTATATCCTTGCTGTCGCTCTTTTGGAAGATGACGCCTTCGTTGCCGCTGCTGCCGCCGGTCAGCCTGGTGATATGGCTGGCACCATTGCTGCCGACATCCTCATTATCCTGGCTGTAGCGCGTGTTGTTAGCCTGGTTTATCCAGGAAGCGCCATTTTGCAGCCACATATTCACGGTGCCGCCGTTGTCAACAATACCACGCAGATACGAATCCCCATTGGTCAAGGCTACGTTAACGGTACCTGTACTCAAGGCAAAGATGTCGCCGCCAAGCTTAACTGTATTACTGCCGACAACGTCGCCATTCTTACCGGTGTTGACGTTAATCGTTCCCTGGTAGGCACCCAAGGTGTAATAGCTATAGCTCATACCCTTAGGTACGTTAATTTCACCGCCGCCGATGGATACAGTACTGCCCATAGCATTGGTTGTGATGCCGTTGCCATATACGTCCATATCCGCAGTACCGCTGACATCCACGCGGCTGTTTTCTACCTGCGTCAAAATACCGGCGTTATTAAAGCGTGACAGCACGTTTTCTTCATTCAAGGGAATGCCCCAGGTCTCACTGTCCGCACCCTTGATGGTCAAGTTGCCATTAATTGTAATGCTATTTTCTACGTTGGAGGCATAGCTTGCCTCACCCCAACGATCAGTCTTCTGTACAGCTACGCCGTTGCCGCCGTAAGCGCCTACCATACTGATGTTAACGTCACCATTGACCGTAATCTTGCTGGCACTGTCCTTACCTGCGTCATTCATAATGGCGTTATTCAGGGAATTGCCGCCAGTAGCACTCGCAGTAATAATATTCAACGTGCCGGCATTAATAGTCACGTTCCTGCCATTACCGGCATAAACGCCCACAGGTGTGGCAACAACGCTCTGAGACTGCAGCTGCAGCGTATTGCTGCCTGCATTGACGGTAATATCGTTACCATCATGCGCGTAAATAGCTGCAAGAATATTATTAGTCAAATCCGCCTGTGTCTTCCAGCTTACGGCATTAAGGTTGATGGTTTTATCAGCGTCAAAGGTATAGGTGCTGTTATCGCTGCTAACGCCGCTATAGGTAGCACTGTCATCGCTAGTACCGGTAATATGCTTAAAGTAATCGCCCTTCTTGCTGTTAGCGTTAAGATTAACTACCTTGGTCGTAGTCACGGAGGGCGCAGTCAGTCCCTCCTCACGTGAGGAGGTAAGCAAAGCCTTGTCACCGACAACTGTATCACCGCTCAACAAGGAAACGGAATTAAAGGTGTGGTAGGAGCTGTTACCGGCTAAGGTATACGCATTCCAGGTATAGGTAGGCTTCGTTGCACCATCGGTATAAACAACGATATTATCGCCCAACTCAGCCCAAAGACGCTTCGTCTGGTATTCGGCAAACAGCTTGTTAAACCAGCCTGTGCCGACGCCGGTGTCACTGCCGCCCTCGGTTTCACCTTCAATAACGGTTTCCCAATCCGCAGGATTAGAAGAGCACAGATTAGCAACAGTAGTCTTGTAAATTTTAAGATTACTGCCACCACCACTGCCAGTCAGGTTATAGGCCAAAATAAAGGCAGTACCATTAGGCCAGACCGTCATATCACGAAAATCCAGACCATCGCCTTTAACATTGTCCGGGATTACAACATCCTGAGATGCTTTTTGCAGCACGCCGCCAACAATATTGCCTATACTAATCTTACTGTTAGCATTACCATGTCCCGTATATTGATAACCACCAATGCCTGTATGCAGAAGCAGGTTATTATAGTTGTTCAGCTTCACAGAATCAGGGTTGCGGGCGCTGGTGGTGTAGCTGACATAGGTCAGGCTGCCATCTGCCTCGATTTTGTACTGTAGGATAAAGCTGTCGTCGTAAGGGGCATAGCCTCCTTCCGGATTAACACTAACTACGACATACAGCTGCCCGTCCTTTACTACCATGCCCTCACCATGCACCCAGCATGGTGAAGCATAGCTGGTACCCACATAGTTATTAAGGTCATCCATAAGGTTTCTGGATTTGGAAACATCCTCTGTCAAAACACTGTCGCTGTATTTTACTACACCAATCGTGCCATAATCATAGTCGCCGGTATAAATGTAGCCGTTATAACCAACTACACTATGTGGATTAGGACCCTTAGTATTGATGCCTGACGGATAGGTTTCATCGCTACTCCAGGTTGTATCCGCACTAATTACCCTTGTAGGGATCAAATCTGTCGTGCTATAGGTATATTGACGCAGCAAAAACATACTCTTGCCATCAAGCACAAAGCTATAGGTACCAGGATCCCTATTCAAGCTGCTGATAACAGCCGTCTTCGGTCCATCTATGTGCGTCGTCACACGCGAACCGGTAATAACAGACATATTACTGGTGCTATAATCAGACGGTACTGTAACCAACAAATTGGCTGCCAGCGCGCTACCACCAAGCATCCAGCCACCCAATATAGAAGCCAATATAGCAGCTTTTTTACTGCTATTAAATTTACGCATTTCAAAATTCCCCCTTTAGAACTGATAACGCGCAGTCACATAATAGGTTCTACCCTGAATTGGGAACTCAGGGTTGATATAACCAGGAACCGTAAAGGCTGCATCACTGCGGATCTTGGATTTAGGTCCTTCATTCATGATATCGTTGCAGCCAACAGTCAGCTGCCAATTTTTCTGTGGCATCCACTTCAGACCGGTATTCATAACAAAAATTGAGCTTACAGGCTTACCGGACAGATATGGCGAAAGGTTGCCACTTGTGGATTTATTGTAGTAGGTAAAGTATTCGTCGGTATAATGACCCTCTGCAAAAACGGAGAATTTTTCAGATGGTCTGTAGGTAAGGCGGATGTTGCCCTCCCATTCAGGCTGATATGTGGGCCATACCGAAACGTATTCGTTAAACTTAGTAGCCGTGTGGCTGCTATAGGCACTGCTGTTTAAATATGTTACCTGCAAGTCCAGGTCAAACTTATCCCATTTAAAGCTGCTCTGCAGCTCAACGCCGTGCGCCTTGCCCTTGTTATCGTTAAAGTAGGACCAATAGTCCTTACCGGCACGTTCCAGCTGCAGCATATTAAAGGAATCGCGCCAGTAGTAGGTCAATGTGGTAGAATTGTCAGCCCCCAGCACCTTGTTGTGCATAACGGCACTGATATCAAACTGCTTGCCCTCCTCCGGTACGGGGAAGACAGCACCGTCGCCATTGTGGTTCCTCGGCGCAGGCAGCACGCCAGCGCCATCACCGGCAATCTCTGCCATGTTCAGCAGGCGGTAATAGGTACCGCCGGTCATGCGCAGAGTAAAGTGCTCATCAAATTCCTTCTTCAACGCCAGCTGCCAGGTTGCCTTACCCTTGGTCTGCGAATCCTTGGGGTGAATCCAGCTGGCCTGGCCGTCAGTAAAGCGCTTGCCATCACTATAGCCTGTAATCTTGGACTGGTTATAGCGTACGCTGGGGGTAAAGATCCAGCTGCCTGCCTTGTCCAATGTGATGGAATCCTGCAGCTGTACGTTAAACAGCTCCTGCTCATAGCGGTTGCGGATCTGAGCCGACAGGAAATTCTGGCTGGCTTCACCGCCTAAAATTTTGCCCATGTTAGAGCCGTCAATATCCAAACGCTCCTTCGAGAAGTTTATCAGGAAGTCAAGCATATTATTATCATTCAGCTTGTAGCCACCATCAATCTGCGCCGTGTACTTATTGGATTCATAACGGCTCCACTCACGCAGGGGCTCATTTTGCATATCCCATTCGCTGTTGGGGTACGCAGGATTGATGTGCTCTGCTCTGTACTTTTTATCCTGACGCGCATAGTCAAGCATCCAGCCCCATTCCAGCTTGCCGACGTTCTGACGGTTTTGTAGCATCAAGGTAGCGCTTTCCTGCTTCTGTCTGCGACTGTCATAATAGTATTTATCCATAAGGTCGATGCCATTATTGTACACAGCCAGGTTAACGTCGCCGCCCCATACGCTGTCAGGCAGGTGTCTGTCCAGCTTGTCATAGGTGCCCTTGATAACCCAGTTTTTATTCTGCCATTTTACAATGGTGCTGGATTTTTCGTAATCATTGTATTTTCTGTAGCGGGTAGCATTTTCGGCTTCCTTTTGCTTTTGCTTCAGCTTTTCCAGGCTTTCCTTCTGTGCTGCCAGGCTTTCGTTCTTGTCAGGGTCAGCTTTATCCTTCCACTCCGTGATATTATTCTGCACTATGCTGTCACCATAGTTCTTCAATACTTCCTCTTTGATTTCGGGAGTAATTATGCCTTCAGCAAGTATGCCGTTATTCCAATCATCAACAGCAGCATTCTTCCAATCGCTTTCATCGTAGCCACGGTCAAGATACTGCTGCTTGATACCCATATCTACTAATTGCTGTTCTACCTTGTAAATATTAGTACTGCCAATATCCTGCTTGGCATAATCATAGCGGTTTTCATAGATAGAATTAGACAGGCTGTTGCTGCTGTCGTCACTCTTTACGTAATCCAGCCAAGCATCATTATTGGCTTTAAAATAATCAATCTGCGCCTGATCCAGGCTGATAAGCGAGCTTTTAGTCAAGGTATCGATAGTGTCATTATTAAAATTATCAATAACCTTCTGCCCTTCCTCAATCTGTGTCCTGCCATAGGGAATATATCTGTCGGCAGCGTAATTCTTATACTTAAAGTCACCATCACTAGATTCATAGTTAGTGCCAATCATTAAGGAGCCATCGCCCAAGGGCGCTGTAATTTCCAGGGAGCCCTTTTTTCCGCCATAGGAGCTTTTGCCAAGCTCCAGCGAGACATTAGTGGTTTCGGGCTTTTTGGTGACGATGTTGATAACGCCGCCCATAAAGGTGCCGCCAAAACGGCTGGGAATATAACCACGATAAACCTCTATGCGTTCTACGTTCTTAACAGGGATTGTCGACAAATCGACTGCTGTATCACCGCCAAGGTTCGCCAACACACCATCAATAAAGATACCAACCTGCGCCGCAGTAGAACCACGCATGGTAACAGTTGTGTACTGTCCCTTGCCGTTAACCTCGCGCACATGCACGCCAGGCACAGTCAAAAGCAAATCCGGCAGTGTCTTTTGCTCACCCTTAAAATCATCCGGACGAACAACGTTCACCGTACCCGGGGAAAGCTTGCTTTCCCAGTCAGGACGCTTGGCTTCTACCGTCATCGCTTCCAAATCAAACTCCATAGGAGCCTCCGCCGCGGCACTACCGGTTGTTGCCGGTCCGTCCTCAGCGTAAGCTACAGGTAGGTAATTGCTCATACAGCAGCCCAATGACAGTGCAATAGCAGTAGCTAAAATATTATGGCCATTAATATTTTTCACTAATCTCTCCTCCTTAAGCTGGTGATTATATATCAATTTAGCTTATACATAAAAAAAGACTTAACTTTAAAATAGGCATAGATAACCTATGATAAAATTAAGTCAACAGAATAATTTTACATGACCCCAGCTGTACTCCGACTTTACGGGCTCCTGTTCAGGTAAGCTAAAGCTATTTTGCATGCTGAGATACTAACATTATAAAATGTCTATATTCTAAATATTCTCTTTAACAAGATCCTTGCGATAATCACAATTGCGCTGATGACTTTGGCGCGACTGTGCAATATCACGTCTGCGCACCTTGATAATTTCACTCAAAATTTCTATCGCAAAATCCTTTGGCAATGTAACGTAAGCGTCCTCTTTCTCCCTAAAATGCTGCATTACCTGCTTCAGCTCTTTATACTTAAGCACAACCCATCAACCTCCAAAATGGCACACTCCTCCAATTTTAATCCACCTGAATTCGCAGGTTGTATGGATCTATCCATCAAACGGCGCTTTGACTCAAGATCATTGCCACCCCGTCCCTTTGCGAGAGGTACAGACTGCTTCATGCAGTCTGTGCGACAGGATAAGCTCCCTAATACAATTGCGGTACAGCACTAGATTCTCACTAGTTTCCCCACTTGATCGACGTTGCTATTAAACTGCTTAAGAAAGACTAAATTAAATAACACTAAATTACATAACTTAGCAGATTGTTATTTTTATTTTTATCTTATTAGATTTATTTATCACTTGTGCTTATATTGTAGCACATAAAAAAAAACTATAGTCAAGTGAATTAGTTTAAGTATACATTC
>CAVBQX010000062.1:0-7911 GCA_963597755.1 Segatella copri | reverse complement strand
CTATATGCTCACTAAAAAACATAACTATTCCTAAAAGCATAGCGCAAAAAGCTACCCCGCCAACGACTCCAGTTGTTGCGAAATAGTAAGAATATATATTATGAGGATGTTGCAGATTGGGTTCCTTAGCTTCTGGCAATATATATTTTTCATGATATTCCACACTCCAATTACCTAAGCCAACACCAAAAACTTTATGATCCTGCCACATTGCATAGCTTGACTTGAATAACAGCACACGCTCATAATCATAACTTCTAGTAAGTGCTCCTTTTATTTGCCCTTGAAAACCATATACACCTATACCACAAAGCAACATAGCAAGGCACACTACTCGTAACATCTTAAACAACTTAAAGTTTCTAAATCCATATATACACGCCAATAAGAATAAACCTGTGAACACACCCAAAAATGAACCTCGAGAGCCAATAGCATATAAGGCAACCAATCCTACAATGCTATTAACTACAAACCCGACTTTTCCCCAATTATTTGATACGCTTCTACAGTAACGCAAAGTTAGACAACTACATATAGGAAAAAGCAATTCCATCATAAATGCTAAGCTATTAGCATCGCCATAAAAAACATTACTCCTTTGATGTGTTTGCAAATACACCACTATTGCAGGAACCGCTGTAAATAACATAGCAAGATGAAAAGCTCCTAAAATAATTTTTTCTATCGATTCGCTTTTTATACACAGGGTTAAAGCATAAAATAACAGAAACGGCATCATCCAATACAATGTTCTTCCAAAAGCTCCGATACTACTTGTTTTGTGTACTGCCACAGACGGAACCAATATACCAACTATAAAAATCAGCAAAGGTATATATATACCTTTAGGAAGGCTAAAATGATTTAAGAATTCCCGTCTATACATACAGGCAATGCTAACTACACTAAGGACTGTTGCAATGCTAACCATTGCATTAGATATTGGCAAAGCTGTGGTGAAACACAATAAGAAGAAACTTACGTAGACCATCTTCGCAAACTTACTTTCCAAACCTCTCCACCCATCTTTCCAGCGTATACTCCGCCACAATCTCACTATCCACATCCTTAAACAACGTATTTAAAAACTCCGGCAGCTCCTGCACATCCCGCTCACCCAAAACAAAGACATTCTCCTCGCAGTAAAAATCATAATTCTTTATTTCGGCGCTGGTAGTTATCAGCTTTTTGCGCAAAAACAGCGCTTCATACGGTCTTTGCGTAATACCGGTCTGCCCGTCACTAATCAGTTCCAAAATAGCCTTGCTTTTCTTAACATGCTCAATTACGTCAGCATACGCCATATAGGCAGCCTTTTTCCTGCCACGTCTGTCCTGCGGAACTAAATGAATATCGTGCCGCAAATTGGCAGCAGCCAAAATATCCTTTATCTGCGCAATGCGCTCAGCACGGTCACCCTTTTCTTCACCAACGAAAAATACATCACTTTCCGGGGCTGTCATCACCATTTTATCATATTTTGCATATGCACAGGGTGAAAAAATGTAAAAATACGGCATAAAGCTGATATTATATTTATTTGCTATTTTTCTATCACAGGTAAAGAACTTAACAGGCAGATCTTGGTACAAAAAAGGCTCTTTTTTCGAACCCTCTCGCACAGGTGAATCAATAAACACGCACAAATTACACTTGGGATTTTGCTGCAAGATATATTCAAACACATCCCTGCCACGAATCTCATCAATCAGGATGATGGTGTCATAATCAGCAACGTGCTCCTTCCAGGCGCCATAATAGGTGCTTGGCTTAACACGCTCGCAAAGCTGCAGGGATTTTGGCAGATGAAATGACAAATCCTTAAGCTTTTTTTCGCTCCAGGTCACCTTTTCCCGGTAAATTCTGTCTGTATCTATATTATCATATTGTGCAAGCCACGCCTGCTTTGGCTGCACCGGCCAGCCAATAATCAAGGTTTTATTTTTTTGCATAGCACTTATTGCTCCCATCATCGTTCATATGATCAGCATACTCTTACTGTTGCTTGTTTTAGATGCTTAGTGCATAGTTATTTTCTAATATAGCAGGCAGCCTACATATCCCCACGCGCCTGCTTATCATCACTAAGCTTCATCTTGCCAAGCTCCGTCGTCAAATCATCCCTGGTGTACTTATAGTTTTTGCTTAACAGACACTCATCCTCGTTAAAATGGTTAGACTGCACCTGTAAGAGCCCACACACAAGCTCATACATCAAATCATTAGTAAAGAACTTATTTTGGTTGGCCCTGAACTCTGCCACACTGTCAGCATAAAGCTGCTTGTATTCATCTCCTACGTACACAAACAACGGTACCTGCAATGCTTTAAAGCCTGCACTGTCAGGATTGCGCTTGCGGTAAGGGTCACCGCCATGATCGCTAAAGTAGAGCATAGCCTGCAGATTCAGGTTGTCAGCAGCATATTGGTGTACTTGCTTAAGCACATAATCAGTATACGCCAGGCTGTCATCATAGTTGAGCACCATATCAAACTGTCCGGGCCTGCTAAATTTAGCAAAATCCTGTGGATAACGGTTGATGCAGTCCTCATGGCTGCCCATAAGATGCAAAACAACAAAATTGTTCTTCGCAGGATCCACCTGCTTTAAGCAACTCAACAAATCACCATCGTATTGGTAGCGGCCATTGCGCGCCTTATCCTCGCTCAGCCACAGGGCATGATCGGCCGTCTTAGCAACCAAGGTGATGGGCGTGTCAGCATCGCTGATATAGCCCTGATTGCTGAACCAATAGGTTTCGTATCCTGCTTTCTTGGCAATGTCCAACACCGTCAGGCTTTGGTTAAATTCCTTGTTATTATATTGGTTCTTTTCAGTCAACGCCCTTTCCAGCGCAGGCACGGTCTGACACCTGCTGGTGTAGGCATGCGGGAAGATGACAAAGCTGTCATTGTCCTTCATCGCCCGCAGCCACGGCGTGTTATCATGTTGAGTATCACCATAAGCACTCATATAATAGGCCGAAGCCGACTCACCAATAACCATGATGATAGTAGCAGGCCTGCTAAAAGCCGGCCTTGACGGCGTCACCACTAAATCGGCAAAATTTTTCTCATGATAGGCTTTAAATTTATTAGCAGTGTCAAAATATTCCTTGGCAAACACCACCGTCTGCATCACACCCGTATCGGGAAACATTTTACTGCCATAAGCACCCACAGCAACGCACACAACAAGCGCGCAGGCAAGCTGGTGCTTACCCAAAGGCAAAAGCTCTGTCTCAGTTTGTGACAAATCGTTGGCACGTGCAAATATAACCAGCAAGGCTACAAGCAGCGGCACCACCGCTCCCAGGCCGGCATAACCGATATTCAGCAGTAAGTACTCCTTTGCCTCCTGCGGATTGGTCTGCAAAAGTGCGATAGAAGCAGATTCCGTGATGGGGTAGCTATAGTTGGCAAAATATGCCAGCTGCAGCAGCGGTATCACCAGCGCTGCCACGTGCAGCATGCCAAAGCACCACCGCAGGCACCTGCTATCACGCCAGCGCAGCAAAAGCAGACGCAAACACACCGAAAACGCAAAAAAGTAAGCACCAAACGACTGGTCATAATGCTTATCAATAAACGTCAGCGTACTGTGATAGGTCACCCAATAGCACACAGGATACACCAAAGCCCACAAAGCACCCACCACCGCATGCGGCAGCAGCCTTGACAGGCGCAGCCCCGCCCCCTGCCACAGCGTCACGGCTATGGCAGCAGCCACAGCACAGGGAAGATAGCGCCGCAGCTGTAAAAACAGCGTAGAATTGCGAATGCCCACAGATGTAAAATAGTAGCTGGCAACCACAAATATGTAAACTAACACTAACGTCAGCAAGAACGCTTTATACTTAGAAAAATGTTTCAACATAACCCAACTTTACCCAATCACAATCTATCGCTGATAAAATTTGCCAACCTTATCCGCAGCAGCTGACGCGTTAGAGACTTACCCTTCATATTCTTACCAGGCTTAGGCATAGGCTCTGCTGCAAAGGCAGTAACAGCAAGATAAGCATAATATTGCTCGTTAAAGCCCTGCGTGCAGGCAAACTCCCACGGCTTGTACCTGCCGGCGTAATGCAAAATTGCTGCGGACCTACGTGCAGCAACCGCTCCGTCCCTAAATCTGCTATTAAACAAAATTTTAGGCAAAAGGTCAACCACAGGCGGAATCACGTTCCAGCGCAAGGGCAGCTCCTGCCATTTTCCCATAAAGACCTTATTCAATGCGTCCTGATCGTGATGCGGTAAATTACCGCTCGCTGCAAGCTCTATCACATCCTTGGCATAACCCTTGTCTCTCCAGGCGTCAACGTCAATAACCAACACACCGGAATTAAAATACTTGGCATCCATGGGCAGGCCTATAACACTATGCTTTTGCTTCATTAAGCGCTTGGAAGCCATAATGCCATAATCTGCCACAGCAGCCAGCGGCAGTCCCTGCAAATCATAGTTCCATAGCTCTGTGATATCTCCCAGCACCAGTAAATCTACATCACAATAAATTATCTTGCGAACGTCCGCCGGCAAAATATCCGGCAGTGCCAGGCGAAAGTACGCCGCACGGCTGATGTGTCCGCTAGTATACAACGTTTCAAAGCCGCTTGCCGTTGACAAATCAATCACGCTAAGCTCGGCCTGCAGACTTACCGCTGTAGCGTCAATACGCTCAAGCATTTCCCGGACAATACCGTCACTCAGCAAAAAAAAGCGCACTTGGCTACCCTCTTTTATGTTTTTCATTACGGATGCTATCACAACGGCCACGTGCTGCGCATAATTATTATCTGCTGCCAGAGCAATGTTTATTCTTTCCAACGTAAATTCTCCCATCAAAATTAACAAAGCTTATATGGCATATTATAACACAATACCATTGCTACCGCACTTTATTCTTTGACCGTGCGATCGCGCAGCTTCCTATTACCTTACTTTTTTTACTTATTTAGCTTTTTTATGTTATAATATTGCTGACTCATAAGTCAATTTGTTTTGCGAAAGGAACTATCTCCACATGACTTCGTATATCGTCTGTATGCTTATTTTTTACCTAGCTTCTTATGCCTATTATGTCAGTATCTCCCACGGCCTTGGCCACAGGGCAGAATATTTGCAGCTACGCCGCTTTATTCCCTGCGCCATTTTGGCTGTGCTGCCAATGGCTTTGGCCAATCTTCCCTTAACAACACCACAATACCTGCTCAGCCTGCTAGTAGGTCTTGCCTGGATCATAACCTATCCGCTTTTTTACTATCTCACCTATCACAAAATTGCTTCGGATTTTGGTTTTCATCTGGACACGGTGTTTGGTTTGTATATAACCTGTTACCTTATTTCCCTAAAAATACTCGTGCAGCATTTCGGCGTTGCGCCAAGCTTCTTTCTGTGTCTGATTTCACTTTTAGAATATCTGCTTTTGGCGTTACCTCTCTTCCAGACTACATACTACCTTTTATACGGAACATGCATAGGCGCCAATGGCATGATGATGATTTTTGAAACCTACACCAACGAGGTTATAGAATACTACAAATCCCTGCCCCTAGGCGCACGCATTTTGACACCTTTAATCAATGTTTTCCTGTTAGCAGGCATTGTGTATATCAATTTGAATAATCCGCTTACCTGCACTCTGCCCCTGCTGCCTAACCTGGCTTTAGTCATTGTCTGCGTCCTGTTCTTAAGTTGGTACCTATGGAACACGCGTAAGGGCGTTTTCATCCGCACCGGCCTGATTGAGCTGGCACTGGATATCAAGGACTATCTCCAGCAGACCGCCACCTACAGGACGAACATGGAAAAGCGCGTTGCCGGACTGACTGTAAGCAAGCAGAACAAATTTGCAGACAAGCCCGCTACCTTCATTTTGGTCATCGGCGAATCGGCCTCACGTGATTATATGAGCGCCTTCGCCAACTGCCCACAGGACACCACTCCCTGGCTAAAAAGCAAGGCAGCAGACAAAAACTTTTTGCTCTTCCCCAAAGCGTATTCCTGCAGAGGTCAGACCGTGCCTTCGCTGGAGCGGGCCTTTACCGAGGTTAACCAATATAATGACAAAAAATTTTATGAATCCTGCTCCTTCGTAGACATAGCGCGTAAGGCAGGCTTTAAGATTTCCTGGTTCAGCAACCAAAGCCACATCGGTGCTGCCGACACGCCCGTCACGCTGGTTGCCAACACCGCGGATAGAGCAGAATGGACCAAGCTGCATCTGAATCAGACGCAGTACGACGAAAGCCTTGTGCCTTACCTCAAGGAGATAGATCCCCAAGAAAACAACTTTATCGTCTTCCATCTCAAGGGCAGCCATTTTAATTACATCAACCGCTACCCGCAAAGCTTCGCCAAATTCAGCCAGCCTGATAAATACGATTTGATTCCCAACTACCTGGATTCCATCGCCTATACCGACTACGTGCTGCAGCAAATTTGGGAATATGCCGCAGAGCACCTCAATTTGCAGGCCATGGTGTACTTTTCGGACCACGCAGTAATGCCGGACAAACGCCGTTCGCCGGAATTCAGCGGCTTCGCCGGCGTGCGCATCCCGCTCTTCACCTATCTGGCAGATGAATATATTGCGCTGCACCCACAGGTGTATAGTGCACTGAGTGCCAACCAAGGCAAATATTGGACCAATGATTTAGGCTACGAGCTTATCTGCGGCCTGTTGGATATCCAATCCAACCATTACGACGAAGCTAACAGCCTGGCATCTACAAAATTCAAATATACACGCGATATGCTCCTGACTGATTTGGGAAGACTGCATATATCCGACGACAAGGATGGTTAAAACATGCAAAAGAGGCTGGGACAAAACCCAGCCTTAAACAGAAAAACCAGTGGATGTTTATCATCAGATAAATTTTCACTGGTTTTTGCGTACAAGAATTTTAGAAAATACTTAAATTATAGAGATTCTTTAATTCGTGAAGTTAGTTTTGTCCCAGCCTCTTTCTTACTGCTTCTGTAGCTCGTACAGCTTCAAATACTTCATCATTGTATAAATAAAATGCTGCAGGCTGGAATACACACCACTCCAACCATCGAGAAAGCCTGCCTGCAGAAAATATGCTCTCACAAGACCATAGAAAGCATGGCCGAAGCAGGCAGCCAGGCTCGTGCGCTTACCATTAGCGAAGCTATCCTCTGCCCAAATAGTAGTGTAATGCCCTGCTTTATCCCACCACTGCTGCCAGGAGGTGTAGGTGTAATGCTCTACAAAGCCCTGCAGACGCTCTTTGGGCAGGCTGCACGCAGGCCGCTCGTGCACCTTGTTTTCCCAATGCACGCTGTCTGTGGGAAATAAGCGCAGCACCTCGTCCGGTTTAAAGATTCCGTGCTTGTATTCAAAGCCAAAGGCATGAATCTTGCGCACCAAGCTGTATTGCTTGCGCACGCCTGTAGCCAAGGCCTTTTTGATAGCGGCACAAAGCTGTGCATCCACACGCTCATCTGCATCCAGATATAATACCCACTCTGTAGATACATGCTGCAGAGCAAAGTTGCGCTGAGCGCTAAAATCATTGTCCCAGGCACGGTAAACAACACAGGCGCCGTTTGCCTCTGCCAGCTTTACGGTAGCATCTGTGCTGCCGGAATCCACTATCAGCACTGAGCTGGTAACCAGTTGAGAATTTTTGATTACGTCTACTATATTTTGTTCTTCGTTTTTTGTGAGGATTACGATTGTGAGTGTATCCATAAATTAATCCTTTTTTCTAAAGCTTGTAAACATTGGGTATATCACAACAATTTCTTGTATCCAGTACAATTTTATCGCTCAGCTTGGCAATATTCTCCTTAATTTCATCATGAGCTACCAATATAACCATAAAATCAATATCCTTTAAAAAGCTATCAAGTTCAAAATATTGATTATCCGCAACA
>CAVBQX010000061.1:0-7989 GCA_963597755.1 Segatella copri | reverse complement strand
TTGTCAACCCTTTTGCGGCAGTCAAAAAATTGCAGTGGAAACCTCTCCGCCTGCTTAAAGCGAAAGCCGTTGGAAACCTCTCCGTCAGCTACGCTGACATCTCTCCTAGCAGGGAAGGCTCTGACGAAAGCCTTACGCACAACTAAAAGAGGCGGCCACAGCCGCCTCTTCAAGCATTCCAACTATTTATCTCCTTATTTCTCCCCTAAGCCCTCTACGAACTCATCTACACCCTTACCAGGTGCAACCATCGGCACAACCATATCACGCGGATCGATAGCAACCTCGATAACATAGGTATGGTCAAGCGCCAGTCCCTTTTCTACAGCAGCAGCCAGCTCCTCTGGCGTAATCACGTGCTCGCCCTCCAGGCCGAAGGACTCTGCATACTTTACAAAATCCACGTAACCCGGACATTCGCAGGCCATAAAGCGCTTGTTAAAGCTGGTCGTCTGCAGCTGGCGGATCATGCCCAGACCGCTGTTGTTGAAGATAATAGCCACAACGGGAATATTGTTGCTGGCAAGCGTAAACAGCTCACTGCCTGTCATCTTAAAGCCGCCGTCACCGCTGACGCAGACCACCTTCTTATCCGGCGCGCCCAGCTTGGCACCCATGGCGGCAGGCAGGCCAAAGCCCATCGTGCCCAGGCCGCCGCTGGTAATCAGCTGGCGTGCGTATTCCACCTTCAGGTGCTGCGCAGTAAACATCTGGTGCTGGCCGACGTCGGTCACAGCCAAGAACTCCTTGCCCTTCAGCACAGGGTTCAACGCCTGGATAAAGAGCGGCGCAGTGTTGCTGCCATAATCCTCCTCCATGCTTGGCCAGGTGCGCAGCTTATCCCACCAGGCCTTGATATCATGGCCCTTGCAGCCCTTGTCCAGCATATTTAAGATGGTACGCATATCGCCCGAAATATCAATCGTGCTTTCAATATTTTTGTTCAGCTCGGCAGGATCAATATCAATATGGATGATGGTCTTGTGCGCACTGTACTTGGCGCGGTCTCCCGTCACGCGGTCATTAAAGCGGGTGCCAAGTGCCAAAATCACGTCTGCATTGGCAAGGGCGCGGTTAGCACGCTCGTGGCCGTGCAAACCGCTCATGCCCAAAAACTGCTCGCGGTAGCTGCTGATGCAGCCCAGTCCCATCAGCGTGCTGACTACAGGCATATGCATTTTTTCGCACACATGCACTGCCTCGTACTCCGCACCCGAAATTGCCACACCGCCGCCGACCAGCATCACAGGACGCTGCGCCTTGTTGAGTGCGGCAATAGCTGCATCCACCAGCTCCTTATCCGGTAGCATCGTAGGCAGCTCGCGCAGCTTGGCAGGATGATATTCCATCAGGCTGGTCTGCACATCATGTGCCACGTCCACCAAAACAGGTCCCGGGCGGCCGCTCTTGGCGATCTGAAAGGCCAGACGCATGGTCTGCGCCAGCTCCTCGGGCTTGTTTACCAAAAAGTTCTGCTTGGTAATCGGCATGGTGATGCCTGTGATATCAACCTCCTGGAAGGCATCATGGCCAATCAGGCTGCTTTTTACCTGGCCGGTGATAGCCACCAGCGGAATAGAATCCAAAAAGGCGTTGGCAAGACCTGTGACCAGATTGGTGGCACCAGGGCCGGATGTGGCACAGCAAACGCCCACCCTGCCGCTGGCACGGGCATAGCCGTCGGCCGCATGGGCAGCACCCTGCTCGTGTGCCGTCAAAATATGCTTAATGTTATCCACGTCACGCAGTGCGTTATAAAACGGCAGTATAGCGCCGCCGGGATAGCCAAAAATCGTAGTAACGCCTTCTTCCTGAAGGCATTTTACCATTACCTCTGCACCAGTAATCTGCATAGCGTTATCCTCCCTTCTTATGCCTTTTGGCCATGCGGCCATTCGTAGCGTGATTCCTTTACGTCCAGCGCCTCGTCGCCACGCTCTAGGGCGACAATGCCTGTCTGCACCATTTCGACAATGCCGTAGCGGGAAAGGGCGTTGGCAAAGGCGCTTAGCTTGCCCTCGTCACCGGTGTTAACAAAGGTCATGCTGTTGCCGGTTACGTCGATAGCGTGCGAGCGGAAGGCCGTAGCCAGCTGCAGCACCTCCATCTGCTTTTCGCCTGCGTGCACCTTAATCAAAAGCATGCTGCGCAGGGCGCTGCTTTCGCGGTGCAACACCTTGATGCGCTCCACCTCGCTAAGCTTGGCCAGCTGCTTGCAGATCTGCTCAATCGTCGGCTCGTCTGCATCCACAGTAATCGTCAGACGCGCGTATTCGCTATCCTGGGTGCTGCCGCTGGTTAAGCTGTCAATATTATAGCCACGGCGCGAAATCAGACCGGTAATCTTCATCAAAACGCCGGAGCGGTTGTGTGCTACTATGGAAAGTATCTGTTTCATGTTCTTCCCCCCTCAAAATCCGCCGGTCAGGCATTAATAAATGTGCCAGGCCTGCAGTGGCGACGCTTCTTAGCAAGGCGCCGCAGTGCATCGCCTGGCAGCTAATCCCTCATCCGGCTTTTGTTATTTTATAAATTTAACGTGCGGAATAATTTCGTTATAAACCTCTTCCTTGCGCTGGTTGTAAATAACCTTTTGCTCCTCAAAGAAGTTGCGGCCATAGCTGTCGATAGAAACGATCAGCGGACCAAACATTTTTACGTGGCAGCTCCACAATGTTTCGGGCATGCCCAGCTCACGCCAGTTGGCATCCACAATCTCCTGCACCTCGGTAGCAGCAACTACAGCGTTGCCTGCGGGGAATACGCAATGGATTGCGCCAAAGTTTTTGCAGGCATATTCGGTGTTGGGGCCCATGCCGCCCTTGCCAACGATAACGCGCACGCCGGTTTTTTCTACGAATTCCTTTTCAAATTTTTCCATACGCATGCTGGTCGTGGGACCAACAGATACCATTTCAAATTTGTCGTCGTCCAGGGGACGGATAATCGGGCCAGCGTGCAATATTGCCTTATCCTTAACGCTGATAGGCAGCTCACGGCCATATTCCACAACGCGGCGGTGTGCAACATCGCGACAGGTGGTGATGTCGCCATTCAGATAAATAATGTCGCCGATATGGATATCCTTCAAATCCTCTGCGCTTACAGGAGTAGTCAGAACCTTTTTGCCATCAATAATTTCGTACATTATAAAGTCACCCCGCTATGAGAAAGAATTTTGTAGTTTAAGTTTTTATCAAAAATGATGTGGCCACGACGGTGAGACCAGCAGCCAACGTTTACAGCAACGCCGATTACGGACGGATGACGGGCAGAGTTTTCTACGTTAACGCCCATTACAGAATATTTGCCGCCCAGACCCTGGGGACCAAGGCCGATCTTATTTATGCCGTCCTCCAAAAGCTGCTCCAAAAGGGCTGCGTTCTTGTTGGGATTGTGGCTGCCGATGGGTCGCATCAAGGCTTTTTTGGCATGCAGTGCTGCAACCTCTACAGAGGTGCCCACACCGACGCCAACCAGAAGCGGCGGACAGGCATTAAGGCCGTAGGAGGTCATAACGTCAAGCACAAAGCGGGTTACGCCTTCATAACCGGCGCCGGGCATCAGCACCATAGCTTTGCCGGGAAGACTGCAGCCGCCGCCTGCCATGTAGGTGTACAGATCCAGCTCGTCGCTGTTGGGAACAATTTCCCAGAACACGGTAGGAGTACCGGTGCCGACATTTTTGCCGGTATTGTATTCATCAAAGGTTTCTACGCTGTTGTGACGCAGCGGAGCCTGCTTGGTGGCACGCATAACTGCTTCCTTCAGCAAAACCTCCAGCTCGTTAATCAGCGGGAAGTTGGTGCCGCATCTTACAACAAACTGCATAACGCCGGTGTCCTGGCAGCTGGGGCGGTTCAATTCCTTAGCCAGCTTTTGGTTCAGCTTCATGGTTTGGTAGATGGTCTTAGACAGCGGGCTGTCTTCCTTTTCTGCCAGCTCGTCCAGCTTGGCGATAACATCGTCAGGCAAAACCTTGGCGGTGTGAGCCACAAAATTGGCCACATAGTTTGTCAGCTTTTCAACTTGTTCTTGCTTATCCATATTTTTTACCTCCATTACGCAGCATCTGCTGCAATTTTTTTACTCTGCTGCTTTTTCGACGCTTTCAATTTCTTCTTTAGAAACCTCGGTAAGCTTCAGCTTTTGAAAGTAGTCGGTCTTGGGAATCATAAAGGTGAAGCCGCTGGTTGCACCCAGGTAGACGCGGCCCTCCTTAAGCATGAAGTTAAATACATGGCCTCCCATCGTCCTGTCATCCGAAATAAAATGCACATGCCAGCCTGCCAGGTTCAGTCCGTCCATATATTTAGGAAAATATACGCACACCAAGCTGCCGCTTACATCCTTAAACTTAAACTCGCGCTGGTCGGTTTCCAGCACCTTGGCAAAGGTTTTGTAAGGCTCCTGCTGCTTCATCTCCGAGCGGGCATATACCTCGCTGAAGCTGGCGTCAATGCGGCAGGCGTAAATATTGTTTACACCCGCTGCCTGCACCTTGGCATCCAAGTGCGCCAAAACATCAGCCATGCTCTGCTCCTCATTGATGTTAAAGGCAATGCTTTTATTCAGAAAGGTTACTGAAGCAAAGGGAGTGCTATCTGTAGCCTTGGCCAGCTCCACAGTGCCATCTGCCTTGGCGCGGTAGCATTTGCCGTCTAAAACGATCATCTCGCCATCCACATCCTTAAATGTGCCAAGACCGGTATCTCCCTTTTCCAGCAGGTCGCCTATGGTGGCGTTGCCGTAAAAATCGCCCTGCGTCAGAGCCTGCAATGTGGATACCTGATACATCTTTGTTACCATCGTATAACTCCCTCCCTTAAATCAAGGCTTGTATTTACTAGCTTGTTTCCTGATTTTTAGTTGCTTGGTAATTTCTTATCTCAACTGCCTTTACTATACCACGCAGTTGTTATATAATCAATTTTATAGGATTAATACTTCTATAAAGGAGATTTATATTATGGAGCTAGAAAAAAACTACATCTACCAGGTTTACCTCCACGGCAGCTTTTCCAAGGCTGCAGAAGCGCTCTTCATCACCCAGCCCGCGCTCAGCATCGCCATCAAAAAGGTGGAGCAGGAAATAGGCGCCGCCATCTTCAACCGCAACCAGCGCCCGCTCACCCTCACGAACATCGGCGAGCTGTACCTCAGCCACATTAAGCAGGAGCTACTGCTCGAGCAGGAGCTGAAGCAGCAGATTGACGATATCCACGGCATGCGCTCCGGCGACGTCATTATCGGCGGCACGCATTACATGAACGCCTACATTTTCCCTCCATATATAGCGCAGTTTAACACCAAGTTCCCCAATATCAATATCACCATCACCGAAACCCGCTCCGACAGGCTCATCGAGCTTTTGCACGATAACAAGCTGGATTTCACCTTCAGCTGCGACGAGGACGCTATCTGCAAATTCACCTGCTACCCCGCCTTTTCGGACACCATTCTTTTGGCCGTCCCCACCGCCTACGCACTTTCGGAGTATCTGCTCTCGCAGGCCCTGAGCGCGCAGGACATCAACCAGGGCAAGCACCTAGCTGACGACGTGCCCACAGTAGACCTGCGCCAGTTTGCCGATTTTCCCTTCATCCGCATCGACGCGCATGTCAATTTGGGCGCACGCACGCTCAAAATCTTTGAGGAGGCAGGCGTCTCGCCCAAGGTCAAAATCAAGGTGCCGCAAATGGTCACCGCCTATAACCTGGCAGAATCCGGCATTGCCGCCACCTTCACCAGCGACCGCCTGGTGCGCCCCGAAACCGATAGCCTGTATTTCTTCAAGCTGCGCTCGTCCCTGGCCGTGCGCCATTATTACCTGCTTTTGCCCAACCGCTCCTACGTCCCTAAGGCAGTAAAGGAATTTATCCGCCTGTTCAAAAAATAACTTCATTAATATGCACAAAACACAAGCCTCTGTCAGCAGCTGCTGCAGAGGCCTTTTGCTTGTATAAATTTAATTTATGTAACTATTAATCCTATAAAATTGATTAATTATTAGATCCGTGGTATATTTTAGTCAATCCAAAAAACAACTACCAAGCACCACTAATGTGCAGGGTAAGAAACAAAATAAACAAGCTTTAATGATTTTTTATGGAGGGATCTTACAATGAATAATGCAGATAAGTTTTTTAGAGTTAAACCTTGGGAATCCGTTCGCGACCTGAAGCTGAACCTGTTGGGTCTGGCTGACTAATTGATTGGAGGCATTTCATTATGAATAACGCAGATAAGTTTTTTAGAGTTAAACCTTGGGAATCCGTTCGCGACCTGAAGCTGAACCTGTTGGGGCTGGCTGACTAATTGCTTTAAACTGTTGGTTTTTGAGAGGGGAATAAAAATGACTAAGACAAATAAATTCTATCAGACAGAAGCCTGGAGCAGCGTCCGCTCCTTAAAAATGAGCCTTATGGGCGTTAAATTTTAACTAATAGTGCCAAACAGCACCAAAAGCAGGCAGCTACGTACACTGCCTGCTTGATATATGGAGGGAAAAATATGGCCAACAAACCTGTAAAAATTATGGAAACCGTCCTGCGTGACGGTCACCAATCCATCGCCGCAACCCGCATGCGCATCGTCGACATGCTGCCGGCGCTCGAAAAAATGGACAATGCCGGCTACTATGCTATTGAAGCCTGGGGCGGTGCCACCTTTGATGCCTGCCTGCGCTTTTTACACGAGGATCCCTGGCAGCGCCTGCGCCTGTTGAAGCGCAACCTGCCGCATACCCCGATTCAAATGCTGCTGCGCGGCCAAAATGTTTTGGGCTACACCAACATGGCCGACGACGTTGTCAGCGAATTTGTAAAGCGCTCTGTAGATAACGGCGTTTCCATCATCCGCATTTTTGACGCCTTAAACGACACCCGCAACCTGGAAACAGCAATGCGTGCCACCAAAGCAGCAGGCGGCCACGCACAGGGCTGCATTGTTTACACCATCAGCCCCTACCACAAGGACGAGGACTTTGTCAAGCTGGGTAAGGAGCTGGTACAGATGGGCGCAGATTCCATCTGCATCAAGGACATGGCAGGCCTGCTACGTCCCTACAGTGCCTACAATCTGGTAAAGGCCTTGAAGGCTGAAATCAGCGTGCCTATCGACCTGCACACCCACTTTACCAGCGGCATGGGCGACATGACCTATTTGAAGGCCATTGAAGCCGGCGTAGATATCGTAGACACTGCGCTGTCTCCGTTCTCCTGCTCCACCAGCCAGCCCTGCACCGAATCTTTGGTTGCAACCTTGCAGGGCAGCGAATATGACACCGGCATCAACCTGCCGCTTTTGCACGAGCTGGCAGACTACTTTAAGGGTGTCAAAAAGGACCTGGTTGATGACTTCAACCTGAACACCAATATTCCTATCGACCCCAAGGTGCTCACCTTCCAGATTCCCGGCGGCATGCTTTCTAATCTGCTCAACCAGATGAAGGAAATGGGTGTTGCCAACAAATACAACGAGCTGCTGGAGGAAATGCCCCGCGTCCGCAAGGAGCTTGGCTATCCGCCGCTGGTTACTCCCACCAGCCAGATCGTCGGCACCATGGCCGTGCTCAACGTTGCCCTGGGCCGCTATAAGATGATTCCCCGCGAGGTTAAGGACCTGGTTGCAGGCAAATACGGCCGCACCCCCGCTCCCATCGACCCCGAGGTTAAGCGCCTGGCTATTGGCGACGCCGAGCCCATCACCTGCCGCCCTGCAGATTTAATTGCACCGCAGCTGGAAAAATATCGCGCACGCCTGGCAGAGGATGGCTATCCCAACGCCAGCATGGAGGATTTGCTCAGCTACATCTCCTTCCCGGAGGTTGCCAAAACCTTCTTTGGTCACAACCGCTAAGCGGTGTACGCACTACTGATTTTTGATTGTCATGCTACATACCTACCTTTAATACTCATACACCTTTGACTTGGACACACAAAGGCTCCTGCCCTGCAGTAAACGTGCTGCGGACGGGAGCCTTTGTGC
>CAVBQX010000060.1:0-7996 GCA_963597755.1 Segatella copri | reverse complement strand
TGAAGAAGATTGCAAACGATATTGCCGCAGGTGCAGGGCTAACATTGGTATATGATGCAGGGGATTACAATCCCACTATAGACAGGGCAGAGCAGACAGAACAGTCTGACCTGTCCTTTTTATATAAGCTGTGCGCTGACCATGGGTTAGCACTCAAAATATGCAACAAGCAGGTAGTGGTTTTTGATGAAGCAAAGTATGAAACAGCTGACGCTGTTATGGTGCTGCTAAAGCCTGGCACGATAAGCTCCAGCACGCTTACCAAGGTGGATAAGCTGAAAAGCTACAGCCTGCGCAGTAAGATACGCGATATTTACAAAGCCTGCCACGTGAAGTACCAGGGCGGCAAGAAAAAGGCGAAGATTGAAACCACGTTTACAGACCCTAACAAAGCAAAGGGAAAGACGTTAGAAGTAAATGAGCAGGTAAAATCTATAGCAGAGGCCGAAAGGCTTGCTAAAAAGAAGCTGAGGGAGAAAAACCGCGAGGAATTCACGGGCAGCTTCAGCTTTTTGGGTAATCCTGAGCTTTTAGCAGCGGTAAATGTGCAGCTTGAGGGTTATGGCGCTTTTGACGGCAAGTACATTATAACCAAGGCAACGCACGACATAGGCAGCGGCTATGCTACTAACATCGACGTAAGAAGGTGCTTAAATGGATACTAACCAATTGAAAAATTTAATCCGTGTGGGCCGTGTGTCCAGCGTCAATGGTGCAGAGTGTAGCGCACGCGTCACTTTTGGCGATAAGGACGATTTAGTCAGCGCGGAGCTGCCCGTTATCACGTTCGGCAGCAGGGAGACACGTGCCTACTGGGTACCAGAGATTGACACGCAGGTGCTATGTGTTTTTGATCCCAACGTCAGCGGCAGCGGCCTGAGCGCAGGCTTTATCATCGGAGCTTATTACAGCGATGAGGATGTGCCTGCAGAAAGCGATGCAGACGTCAGAAGCGTTACCTTTGCCGATGGCAGCTTTATCCGTTACAGCAACGGCAATATAGAAATCAATGCTAAGGGTAATTTAGTGCTTAAAGGCGCTAATATTACGCTTAACTAAAGGGGTGATTATATGCCACAGGCTACAAGGTTAGGCGACAACGACACAGGACACGATGCCTGCCCGCCAACGGCGTTAGTGAGCGCCAGTACCAACGTTCTCATAAACGGCAAAGGCGCTGGCCGCGTCGGTGACAGCTATGCAGCGCATGGCTGCGTAAACCACCCAAGCCATAGCGGTGTTATTGCCAGCGGTAGCAGCAGTGTGTTTATCAATGGCAAGGCTGCAGGGCGTATCGGTGACGCTGTAAGCTGTGGCGGCAGTGTGGCGCAGGGCAGCAGTAATGTAATTATAGGAGGTTGATATTATGCTTGTAGGCTTTATGTCAGATATCCCGTTTGTAGTGTCCAGCAGTTGCATCCGCACATTTGACGACTACAGCCGTGGCAGCGGTGGCCGCTGGGCGCAGCATGACATTATCGGCGAAAAGCCGGTGCTAGAATTTTTAGGGCCGGACGTGGAAAAGATCAGCTTCACTATGCACCTGCGAGCGGATCAAGGCATTAACCCTGCTAATGAGCTGGAAAAGCTGCGAAAGCTGCGGGACGATGGTAAATATTTTCCGCTGGTTATTGGCAACAAAATGATTACTGACAATATGTGGGTGCTTGAAAGCCTGGACGAAACAGTGGCTTATTGGGGCAAATTGGGCAGTATGCTGAGTGCCAAGGTTACTGTAACGCTAAAGGAATATGCAGGGGGATTGACGTTATGACATACGATGTATTAGCAACGCCACAGGGCGGCATTGACTTTGCACCCGCCACCGAGGCGGCAGAGATTTTGCAGAACGTGCGCACCATCATAACAACCACACAGTATTCCGTACCGCTTGACAGGGATTTTGGCATTAACGCCGATATGCTGGACCTGCCCATGAATGTGGCACAGGCACGCTTGCAGTCAGAAATCATCACGGCTATAAAGAAATATGAAAAGCGCGTAGAGATAACATCTATAAGCTTTACCGGCACGGCGGATGGCGTGCTGGTCCCGAAAGTGCAGGTGAAAATTAAAAATGAGTAAATTAGAGAATCTGCCTGATATCGTTTTTGTTAACGCGGATGCGGATGAAGTTAAAAGCTATGTCATTGGCCAGTATGAAAACATATCCGGCAGAACGTTGGCGCAGGGCGATCCCGTGAGGCTGTTTTTATTATCCATTGCGGCGCTGATTATCCTGCTCTTAAACAAAATAAATGAGACAGGTAAGCAGAACCTTTTGCGCTATGCGACAGGTGACAACCTGGACCACATGGGCGTACTTGTAGGCGTGGAGCGCACGGCGGCGACGGCGGCAGTAACCACTATGCAGGTAACGTTATCGGCTAAGCTGGGAACGGCTGTAATTATCCCTGCAGGAACACGCTTTACCGCAGGGGATAACGTTTTCTTTGCGCTGGATAACCCATTGATTATTACTGCAGGGGAAACAAGTGGCAGCGGTAGTGCTACCTGTATGGATACCGGCGAGGTGGGCAATGGTTATTTAGCCGGGCAGTTAAAAACATTGGTTGACCCTGTGCCATATGTTGCCAGTGTGACCAACATCACGACAAGCGAGGGCGGCGCAGAATTGCAGGATGATGACAGCTTTCGTGAGGATATCCGTCAGGCGCCCGAAAACTTTAGCACGGCAGGCCCTGACGGTGCTTACAGCTACCATGCAAAAAGAGCTTCAACGCAGATTGCAGATGTAACGGTGTATTCGCCTGAGCCTGGCGAGGTGGAGGTGAGGCCGCTGCTTACAGGCGGTAAAATCCCCGGCAGCGAAATGCTGGCAATAGTAAAGGCTGCCTTGAACGATAAAAAAGTGAGACCACTTACAGATAAGGTTACCGTGATCGCACCTGAGCAAGTAAGCTATGCGGTGAATATGACTTATTACATCGACAGCGACAATCAGACGCAGGCAACGGCTATTCAGGCTGCTGTAAACACAGCAGTAGACGAATACATCACCTGGCAGAAGTCGAAGCTAGGCAGGGACATTAACCCGTCAGAGCTGATTGTAAAGGTAATGGCGGCAGGCGCAAAGCGTGTGGCAGTCACTTCCCCGGTGTTCACTGTCGTAGACAGCACACAGGTGGCTGTTTGCACGGAAAGCAGCATTGTGTTAGGAGGGATAGAGGATGCTTGATTTGAGTGATAACATTCTGCAAAAAATCCTCCCTACGTCCATCAGAAGCGACGCCACGGTGCAGGACATCGTGGAGGCTATCAATCAAAAGCTGGTGGAACTGGACGCACAGGCAGAAACTGTGTTATTACTGCCACGGCTTAACAAGCTGAGCGAAGCGGTGGTGGATGAATTGGCGTGGCAGTATCACGTAGACTTTTATGAGAACGCGCTGAGCATTACCAAGAAAAGGGCACTGATTAAAAAGGCACTTGCGCAACACAGGTATAAAGGCACACCGGCGGCAGTCGAGGAAGTGTGCTCCGATGTATTCAAAAATGCTGTAGTGCAGGAATGGTACGAGTATGACGGCAAGCCGTATCATTTTAAGGTGCGCGTGGCGCAGGAGGCTGCGCCTGGCGAGGAAACCATCGCAAGCCTTACAAATGCTATCAAAGTCTGCAAGAACACACGCAGCTGGCTGGATGATATAACCTTCTGGTATCAGCCAAAGGGCGTTATCTATTGCGCTGGTGTGATGTGCAGACATAAGAAAATCAGCTTCAAGCTGTAAGGGGGTGAGAATATGCTGCAAATAGATTATGAAGGCCTGAACCGCAACCGCATTATGCTGACCAAGGGCGACAGCGCAAAGCTAAAGCTGAAGCTGTACGATGTACAAAATAAGCTACTGACCCTAAAGGAAGGCGACGTTGCTGTATTGACTATCAAGCAGGATATTGATAGCAGTGATATTGTCTTGCAGCTGGCTGTGGATGATTCGCAGCAATTCACCTTTGCGCCTGCTGACACGGCAGAGCTTGAATGTGGGCAGTACTGCTATGACATTCAGGTGACGTTGGCAGATGGCAGCGTCTATACAGTGATACCACCTTCACGGTTTATTATAACCAAGGGGGTGTCATGATATGGAAGGCGCAAGTATTAGTGGAAGGCTGGAAAGCGTAAAGGATATCAGGGGCGAAATTTCCTGCGGCATAAATAGAATAGGAGAGTATGAGCCGCTACCAGTGTATAACGGCGAGTATGAAGTTGTCAGCAAAGCTAACAAAGACAGTTACCTTGAAACTAAAAACAAAAAGCTGACAAACAATATTCATGTAAAGGAAATTCCATATTTTGAAACTACGAATTTATCGAACGGCTTAACTGTATATATCGGCAGTGAAGTTGAATTTGAATAAAGGAGGCTAACAAATGTCAAATTGGGCAAAGCCTGTGCTGACCAAAAAAGGACTGCTGTTGCAAGCAAAGGTTGACGCAGGGGCAGAAATGTCATTAACAAAATGCAAGCTGGGTAGCGGCGAGCTGCCTGCCGGTCAGAGCTTGGAGGATTTAACAGACCTGGTCACGCCTGTACAAACGTTAGGGATTGCAAGTATTAGCTATTCTGATGACGACAAGGCCTGCGAGATTACTGCGACAACGGATAATAACGATTTGACAGAAGGCTATTATCTGCGTGAATTTGGCGTATACGCACAAGACCCTGACGAGGGGGAAATTTTGTACGCAGTCACTAGCGACGATACGCCGGACTATATCCCCGCAAGTGGCACGAGCGCAGTTCTTAGCCAGGAGCTGAGTATTGCGTTATCATTCAGTAATGCGGCGAATGTAACCGCTGTTGTGAACACGTCAGCTATTGCAACGATTAATTACGTAAACAATACCGTCACCACGGCGGTGGCAGATTTAAAGGATATGACAGGCGCGACTACAAGCACCAACGGTGTGCATGGTCTCGTTCCAGCTCCTACCAAGGGCAGTGCTACACGCTATCTGCGTAGTGATGGCGCATGGAGCAATATTAGCACTATGACAGGTGCTACAACAAGCGCAGATGGCAAAGAGGGATTAGTACCTGCACCGAGCGCAGGGGGCAGCAACAGGTATCTGAGTGCTAATGGACAGTGGCAGGAAGTAGACGTTGAGAGCGCAAAAACAAAGTTGGTGATTTACTAATGGCTATTAGGGTTATATACAACTATTGCTGGGCGGACGCTGGGGAATATACTTTTACAATTCCAGACGGAGTAACTTCCATTGAAGTCAGAGTTGCAGGCGCAGGTTGTGGCGGCAAAGGTGGCACAGCGTCAAGCGGCGAGGGCAGTTCTGGCGAGGGTGGCTCTGGTGGCGAAGGAAGTGGTGGTGAAGGATGAAAAATTATAGTGAGGATTTACACGCACTTGCAGATTTAGGAGCAGTGTACTTGCTTTTAGGTCCTGCCTGCAACATGACTTGTAGGCATTGTACTCAAACACCTATTAAAAACTGTCTGGATTTATCGCCGCAAGGTAAAGAATTAACGCAGGACGTAAAAGATTTTATTGTAAAGTGGAGTAAATTGCCGTGGAAGTATGGAGAGAAAAACCCTAGGCGTTTTTACTTTTGGGGCGGTGAACCGCTTTTATACTGGCAAACAATCAAAAAACTTGTACTTGAATTTGAGAGCCTAGGCGTAGATGTAAGTTACCGCATTTTCAGTAATGGTTTGCTACTCAATGACGAAATTGTTGACTTCTGTAATGCACATGACATTTGGTTTATCATGAGCTATGATGCGCCAAACTCTACGGCGGCAAGAAACACAGTACCTAGTGATACTGCGTGTGAGAAATTTTTACAGATAAATAAGCGCAATGTAAATACTGTTTTTAACGCTATAAACGATGATATGGTGGCGGCGTTCAAGTGGTTAAAGGCTAAATTCCCTAATACATTTATTTCTTGCGGATTCATGAATGTTTTGAGCGAACATACGCCAGAGGACTTGTATAAATTCAAGGCTGGTAGGGTGCGTAAGGCAGTAAAAGACTTGTGGGTGTTTATGCATACTGATTCGGAGCTGTCAAGTTATATTCGCCGTTGGTTTGATAGCAAGTATTGGCGTGTCAACCGCTGGGATAAAGAGGAATTTTTAGAATATCCGTTGCCGCCTTGTCATCCTGGTGTGGTTAGTATCAGTGTAGATTTTAAGGGCAATGTAGTTTTGTGTCACAATACTGATAAAGTGGTAGGACGCATTACAGATGATTTTGCAGGGTTGCAGGAACAGCATAATGTGTACTTCAAAAAACTATTACCGCCTAAATGCCTGAAATGTGAACACCTTGATATTTGCCGCTGTATTTGTCCTATTGCGGTACAGCAGGATGGGGAGCTATGTTACTGCGATTACTTGCGTGAATTTTGGAGAGCGATAAAGGAATGTTGTAACCCTAAACATTTTGAGGTGCAGGCTGGCAAAAGCTATAAGCTCAAAATGATAAATGGTGAATTAGTTTTGCAAGAGGTGGTATAAATGGCGATAGGTCAGGGACAATTAACTATTGCTACAATCAGTGTCACACCTGGACAGACGTACACAATCAAAGTTGGTGCAGGTGGCTCTGGTGGATATAATGGCTATTACGGCACATCTGGCGGTGATAGCAGTGCTTTTGGTGTGAGCGGCGCAGGGGGTTATTCAGGCTCTACGTATAGCGGTGGTGGTGCTTGTGGCAGTAGCAGTACCTATAGTGGCACAGCGGGTGGAACAGGACAATCTGGTTGGGTAAATGTTTGCTACTCAAAGCAAAAAGATAAGGTGCTATCTGATGACTATGGACTGGTCAGATACCAAGGTAATACATATACCATAGCAAGTGTAGACGCTGTAAACTATATGCCGCTGATAAAGGAGACAGAGTAAATGACTACGACAACTAATTTAGGGAAAGTGCATATTTTCCCAACGGAAACAAGTTATACAAACAACAAGTCAAATATTGGTAGTAATGACATAGCATTGGTCAAGAGTAGCTTAATGGATGAATTAAAAGGTAATACTACACCGACATTAACCGCTTTAATGAATTGGGACAGGATGAAAGCATTAAATGGTGGTACTGATGTAAGAAATTATAGTAGCACTGCTACTGGACTAAAAAGCTATGGCGGCGATAGTTCTTTCCCGGACATAGAAAATGGCACATCAAGAAAAGGCACTATCTTACTTAAACAAAGCTATACTAATTTTGATAAGCTGTTAATTATTTCAAGTAGTGACAGTGCGGATTTTTGTTTTGATAAACTTGTTGATGTCTGGGAGTTTCAAAATGTTATGAATATGGGTGGTGTAGTAGACCTTATGAACGAAACAGGATTACGTTGGAGAATACATCCCCATACTGCACCTGGTCTTACTCCGTTATCAACAGAAACAACATGGTTTATAGCAGACGACGGGCAAAATGCAGCAATTGTAGAAATTTACGGCGTCAAATATTAAG
This sequence comes from Segatella copri, assembly GCA_963597755.1. GTDB lineage: Bacteria > Bacillota > Negativicutes > Acidaminococcales > Acidaminococcaceae > Phascolarctobacterium_A. The sequence continues at coordinate 523 of CAVBQX010000060.1, read as the reverse complement.
GGGGCATAGCAATGTATTATTTGTTTGTTAATGGACGCAGTGATACCTGTTGTACAGAGAAAGAACGCTTGCAGGATATGATACCTACAGACGCAAAAGATACATACGTAGTTAAGGAATATGCAAGATGGGTAAGTCCTACAGATTTGTATCTTGATAGTGAGGGCAATGTGCAGGAAAGAGAAATACCAGTCAATTTGGATTCCTTGAAAAGTCAAAAGCTCACACAAGCTAAAGCACTTTTCGCAGAAAAGCGTGACGCTATCCGCTTTATCACACTGGATGACGTTACATATGGCTTTGATTGTGCCAGTGAGGATATTACAAACTTTATGGCTGCGTGGAAAGACGCAGAAATGAACGGCAGTACACAGTACAAAGTTTGGACAAGTGAAACTGACAAGGGCGTAGTTACCTTGACTAACGATAATTTCAACGCAATTTTTAAGGCGGTGCGCAATAGTCAGTTTGAAGCTTACGCATGGTTGACAACAGTACAAGCGCAGATTGAAGCTTGTGCTAC
>CAVBQX010000059.1:0-8360 GCA_963597755.1 Segatella copri | reverse complement strand
ATTACATGAGATGCAGGCACGCCGTATTTATTCATAAGGTAACGGGTAAGCTCTGCCGCTGCCTCTACTGTTGCGTCCTCAAAATACCAATCTTTATCTGTTGCGCCCATGCTCTTTGTATTTTTCTTTCTTACGCACATTTCAACACCGATACTGTTAGCATTTCGGCACTCTGCGTGCTTATAGCTCGACGCTCCGCAATGCCACGCTATATTAGCGTCCTCTACGCACTGCCATACCTCGCCGTTAAATCCTACGAAGTAATGTGCCGACGCATTTCTATTGCCGCCGCCATAATATCGGCAGTTATCCTCTGCGCCGCCCAGTGCGCCTACATAATGGATAACAATATACTTAATTCTGGAAATGCTGCCCTTGTTGAAATTGTACCCGCTTATCATTCTGTTAATTTTCATGTTTCCCGCCTTTCCGCATACAAAATAAGCGCCTGCGGTGTCCCGCAAGCGCTCTTTGTTGCTATGCCCTTATTATTCTTATCTTTCCTGTGCCCCGTGTTCCTCTACGCTGCCTGTGGTGCTGTCCCCGTCCAGTTCGTCTGTGTCTGGTAGCTCGTCCGTATACTTTGCCAGAAACTCCCGCACCTTTTCCCATACCTTTTTTACGGGTAGCCCGCATAATGCCATATTCTTAAAAATACTCACCACCTCATATGCAATATAAAGCAATGCGAAAAATTCAGCCACGCCCACGGTATCAAGTCTTAGATATGTACGCACCTGTTCTGGTATAAATCCGATTAAGTTAATCTTGATTAGTACGTCGATTGCCAGCATGAATACCAGAGAAATAAGCATACCTATTTTTCTGATAGCCCCGTCAATTCCTGCGCAGCTGTTAAATTTCTTTTCTTTGATTGCACGCAACACCCCAAAAACTGTGTCGCACACAATCGCCAATACTACCAGCTGGATAATTTTGTTATGTGCTGCCGCCTCGATAAATTCTGTAATAGTCATGTTCATAAATCCTGCCTTTCTCTTAATTGCAAATTTTCTGCCCGCTCTTTCAGCTCTGCGCCGTCGTAGCTCGCTGTCTGCTCCCAGCTTTCCAGAGTGGCTATTAAATCAGCAATAAGCCTACTTTGCTTTTCTATGGTTTCCTGTTGCTCCTGTACCACCCTTAATAAATTGCTACTCATGTACTCGCTCCTGCATTTTTCCGCTTAAGCAGCCTTTTCTATGGCTGCCTCTGCCAGTGTTTCTATTTTCTTTCGTAGGTTATAGCTGTCGGCGTGTCCTGCGTGTCCCGTCCAGCTCTGTATACTCTTTTGTAACTGCTCTTTTGTGATTTTCCCGCTCTCGCACTTCTTGATAGTACGCTTTATACGCTTTATGCTGTCCTTTCGTACTTTCCTGTGCGTTGCCCTGTGTTTGTAGCCTACAAAGTCTATACCGTTCTTTGCTGCCAGTATGGTAGTTTTCGGGTTAAACTCTAACTTAAGCTCTTCCCGTAAGAATTGCTCTATCCGTGCAAGCCAGCTGCGTAGCTGTTCCTTGTCTGTGCTTAATATTACAAAGTCGTCCATATAACGTATGTACAGCTCTACGCCCAGCTCATGCTTAATAAACTGGTCTAATGCGTCCAGATAGATATTTGCAAATAACTGACTGGTAAGGTTTCCTACTGGTATCCCTACGCCGTCCGGCATATTGCCGTTGTGGTCTATTATCCTGTCCAGTAATGCCAGTACTCCAGCGTCTTTTATAACCTTACGTATTTCAGTCTTTAATATCGCATGGTCTATGCTCTGGAAATAATGGTGTATATCTGCCTTGATAGCATAAAGTGGCTGGTCTGGGTGGTATTTGTTCCACTCATACAGCCACTCTTTTAGCGTATCAGATGCAGCGTGCATACCTTTACCTTTCCGGCAGGCGTAAGACTGCGATATAAACCGCTTATCAAATATAGGCTCTAACACGTTGTTTATGGCGTGCTGTACCACCCTGTCATAAAACGGTAGCGCCATTATCTGCCGCTCTTTCGGTTCGTACACCTTAAAGTAATTGTATTCGCTCGGCTCATAGGCAAGGTTTAGAATATCTTCCCGCACCTTGTCTAAGTTTTCCTCTTTGTCTTTCGTAAAAATCAGTACGTCTTTTCTGTGGCGTTTGCACTTTCTGGCTTTGTTATAGGCTTTCTGTACGTTTCCATAGTCGCCCATAGCATCTAAAAGCGTGATGCGCCGCCCGTCCTTATCTGTAATGTATCCTACTCTCTTCAAGTATTAAGCTCCTGCCTTTCGCCGTAGCTACTAACCAGCAGCTGTATTTTTTCTTTTTGCCTCACGGCGGGACAGCCGCTCTGACTATAGGATATTAAACACTCGGTCTTATCCTTTCTAAGTCCTTGCCAGTATTCCGTAGAACTCTGTGCCTGCAATGTTTTCACTAAGTCACACGCCCCACGAGCGCCCGTGTTCGTATTGACATTCCACGGGTAGTTGTTGCAATTCACGGCACGAGCGCCGCAATTCGCCCCATTGTTCCAGTTGCCGCCCGCTATCAGCGCCGCCAGAGGCTGTAAGTAAGCAGCTGCCCCATATCCTGCTATTTTCTGGTCTTTACCTCTTCTATCAGTTCACCCAGCATAACGCCTATTTCTTTCAGCTTGCGGCAACTCTCGCCGTAGTGCCGTGCGTTCATGGCGCTATATTTCAAATCATGCGCCAGCCGCAGCAATTCTTTACTTTCCTGCAATGCCGTATCTACCGTGTATAAATGGCTTTTCGTTGCCGTCTTATCCCACTTTATAACCTCTTGCAGCATTTCAAGAATTACGTTTCTGGTCGCCGTCTGTAAGCTGAATTTCTCATACTTTGGGTACTTCGTAAGCAGAGGATAGATATATAGCAGAAAATCGTATATTTTCTGGTGTATAATATCTGTTTTTGTCTGTATGTCCATGCCTTACCCCCGTTTATCCGGCTGGGCTTTCGCCCGCCGTCTACAGAGAGTCACACGCCCCACGAGCGCCCGTGCCCGTAGAGACATCCCACGGGTAGTTGATGCAATCCACGGCACGAGCGCCGCAATTCGCCCCACTGAACCAGTTGCCGCCCGCTATCAGCGCCGCCAGAGAATATGCGTAATACTGATAAATGTTACCAACGTCGTAAGACTTCTCGCCTGTCTTTAACGGTGTTGTCTTATCCCACCCCCACGCTACGCTTGCGTGGTAGGTTGCGTCTGTAGCATGTTCTGCTCTTGTGATAAGCTCGTCCAGCCACTCCCATACACGCCCTACGGCATCTACAACGCCCACGGAAGATACAGCATTTACTACGCTACCTGTTATGCCTCTGCCCGTATTGCTGTTGGCGCTCCATGCGTTTGTATTTGCATTGTCCAGTCCGGCAGGGCTACCAAAAGCATAGGCGCAAAACTCCGCATAGTTTGGCAGGCGCTTACCGCTCTTTGCCAGACGCTCTACAAAGTTGTACCAGTTCATGCTTTCTGTGCCCGTCATAGGTGCGCAGCCGTACTCTGATTTCAAGCCCTTTGCTCCGTCGTCAGAATTAAGGTAAATATCTACCCATGTGCCGCCGCCTAAATATACCATACCCTCTGGGCTGCATTTCGGGCGGTGTCCCAATGTCCACACAGAACGTGGTACAATGCCGTTACTTACTGCGCTTTCCCAACCAGTGCCAAAAATAACACTGCTGCCATTAAGCGGCTGTAAATTGCTGTCCACCTTGCGGCAGCGTCCATAATGAAAGCCGCCGATTTTACGGCTGTTTGTAGCGTTCCAGCCTGTCGGGTATGTAGAGTTAAGGGAAATTACGTATTTCTCGTCTGTGCTGTCAATTCTGCTGTCGCAGATATATACGTAATAGTCCTTACCTACCGCAAAAGCGCTGCCTGCGTCCAGATTAGCAGCCGTAAGAATGGTATTCGCTGTCTTGAAAATTCCAGCGCCACCCACGGCAATTACGCAGCCCTCTACTACGGTCAGCTCATTTGCTCCGCTGGCGTAAATATACTCGTTGCTCGGTGCTACAATATCGCTGATTGTAGCCATTTTATTTACATTCAAAAGCGCCCTTGCGTCTGTCTTTGTAACGTCGTCCACTAATAATCTACTCATACTGCTTTAATACTCCTTTCAGTGCTGCAATGTCGTCTGTTGTCATTCCTGCCACGGTGTCTGTGCGTTCCAGCGCAATTACCGTGCAACCCGCTTTTACTGCTTTAGAAAGCGTGAGGGCTGTTCTGTCGTTTCCTGCCTCTCCTGCTGCCGCTGCCTCGTCGGTCTGGATATGTGTTACTCCCTGTACCGTGCCGGATACGCCGCCCGCTACAAATTTCATACCTACCGCTGCCTCGTCGCAGTAATATACCGTAACCGCCTTTTTCTCTTCCTCTACGGCTGCTACGCCGCACTCAATATAACGCTGGTTCTCTGCGCTCTCGATTTTTGCCAGCAAATCTGCTGCTGCCAGTTCTCCGCTTGCTACCATAGCAAGGCAGTTGTAATAGTCCTCTTTTGTCTTTAATACTTTAGGAAATCCTTTCATGGTCTGCCGCCTTTCTAAAATGTATTTGCAAGATAGGAATTACCCACATAGGTAGCCCCTAACACTGCCGTTTCTACTGTTCTTTCGTAATGCTGGCTCATGTATGCTGCGCCCATATAACACAATCCCAGTACAGCATCATGCTTATAGTCAATGCCCCAGCCGCTTTCTACTCTCTTAAGCCGCTCGTCCAGCGCTGCTATTGCCTCTTTGGTTTCTTTCGTGCCTGCCTCTGCCTGCTCTTTCACTTCCTGCATGGCTGCCGCCAGTTCTTCAATTTGCAGTTGCAGACTGCCTGCTATATCCTCGTCCAGCTTGCCCTTGATGCTCTCAAACCATGTGTTAAATTCGTTTTCAGCGTCCGACTGGAATAGCTTAATTTTTGCCATAAAGTCTGTATAGGCGCTTAAAAGCTCATTGTCCCAGTTATTAAGCGTGCTTTCAAAACTGCTGTATCTTTCGTTAAACTGGCTCTCATACTGTGCAAATAAGCCCTCTGTCTTGCTTACGTAGCTGTCATATACGCCTGCAATCTCTGTAAGGTACTTTTCCATGTTCTGCTTATATGCGCTGAACTCGTCCAGCACGGCTGCGCTGTAGGTGTTGAAAAAGTCCGTAAACTGCTTTGTAAGCACGCTTGCGTCTATCTCTTCCACCGTCCCCGTCACGATACCGCAGACTGCGCTATTAAACCGCTGGTCTGTGATATTCTGCGTCTGTATCCTTGTTACGCCCTTGCCTACGTAAATATCTGCAAGCGCCAGCTCCCATATTTCCGTAGTGCGGGTTACTGCCGTTGCTGTCGGCTTTGCAGACGGTGTGCCTTTCAGCACCGCAATATACATATCTCTTTGCGGCAAATCCCAGCGAACTACCACCCTGTCCACCCTGTTAAGCGCTCCCTCTGCCGTATCCAGTGTTACGCTAAGCGTTGCAGGATTTCTAAAGGCGTAGCCGTTTATAAAGGCATAGCCTGCATTTACTCTTATTTCCATGCTGCTGTAAGCTACCACCTGTAGCCCGTCGCTTGGCTTTGGAAAAATGCCGTTTGCAATGAAAGTAGCAAAGTACCACGCCCAATCCTCGGCTTTATATACCCTGTCGTACTCTCCGTCTACTGCCACGGCATTAAACGGTAAGCTGTTTGCCATTTCTGCTACCTCACTTTCCTAATCTGGTCTACCAGCGTCGGCAGGCTGTCGCCAAAAGTCGCCTCTATGGTTTCCTCGCCTTTCTGGTATGTTTCTGTTACTTCCGTAATGCGTGCATCTATCTGTATGCCCCACTTGGTTTCTTTGCAAGTAATACGGTCGCCTAAATCAAAATCAGCCTTAAATTTCAAGTTTGAATTTGTATTTATGGTACTCACAAAATTTATGTTCTTGCCGTAGTTTTCCAGTTCTGCGCTGCCTCTCGTTTGTAGCATTGCAATATAGGTATCCAGCGGTATTGTTACCTCTGTTTCCCCCTGCTGGTACTTTCTGGCAATGTCCGTAGCGTCGCAGAATACCTCTACTAAATCCAGCCCCGTTGCGCCCTCGCCGTCCACTGTTGTTACTGGCTGGCTGCCGTCGTCGTCAGCTGCTCCCTGCACATAAATAAAATTGCCGCAGTTCTCTATACTGGCTGTATACTCCTGCTCATTGACATTATCAAAATCTCTTGAAAATATGCAGGGCGTGTTACCCTCGGTATTTGTGGCTGTAAGGTCATTGCCCTTATACAGATAAAAGCCAAACAGTCCCTCTCTTTCGTTAAGCAGAATGTCATAGCCCAGCTTTCCAGCCTGCGCCCTTGCCTTTACTTCCTGCCCCAGCTGTGCGTATACCTCGTTTGCATATTCAACCGCCGTACCGTCCATGGTTTCCTGTTCCAGAAACGTAAATAGTGGAAAGCTCCGCTTTGTTCCTGCTGCGCCGCCGCAGTTGTTTTTTACCATAAGGTTTATAAGGTACTGGTTTGTACCTGTTGTCACAATCTGCGGATAAATGCAGCGCTTATTAAGCCACCAGCTAAGCATATAGCCCTGTGCTTCTAACTGCTCTAAGCCGTTCTCGTCTTTGGTAATGTGTACGTAGGTTATCTGCGCTGCCCTGCGCCATACGCCGCCGTCAGCGGTCTTTACTTCTTTTTTTCCGTCGTGCTTGGTTATTAAATTGCCCTCTACCAGCAAACGGCTGTTATTGTCCGTAATCGGTGCAAGCAGGCTAAAAGTTCCTACGTCAAAATACTTTGTATGCCATAGTAGGCTTGCCAGCTCGTCTATAGCTCCCAGCGGCTGTACTGTCTTGTCGAATACTCTAAGCTCCATACCGTCACACTCCTAAAAATTCCTTGCTGTAGAATATGGATACTTCCAGAGAATTTACGCCGCTGGCTGCATCATACCTAAACATATTGTCGCCTATGGCAAGCTGCATAAATGTACTGTCTACGTCAATGTAACGGAAATAGTCGGTTTCTACACCGTCCCTTATCAGTTTAGCGCCCTTGCTGCCGTACTTCGTGTTAATCTCTATCACGTCGCCCGTTTTCATAGTGGCGTTAATCTGTATAAATTCCTCTGTATCCACATTAAGCAGTATCGGGTTTGAAACTGTCCCCAGTGCTGTAAACCTTATCCTCATTCCTGTTGATACGTCGCCCTCGTTGTAGCAGTCCACTATTACGCTTTCCGCTCGGTATCCGTATATCATGCTCTTTGTGCTGTCCTTTTCGATAACGCAAGGGAAATGCCACGCAGCCACCCAGCTTGCTATATCCTCTTTTGTTTCTTCCTCTTCCCGCCAGAACGGGTTAAGGCACTCTATTTGTAAATCAAACTCATAAAGTACCTCTTTCTTTAGTATCTTAGGCTCTCCATACGCCCTGCAATCAATCACACGCTTAAAGCCGCCATACTCATACACCAGCATAGCACTAAGCTCTGGGTTGAATATCTTAAGCATACGGCGGCGCAGTTCCAATGCCTGCGCCTTGTCCCGTGTGTTGATATGCCCCACTACGTCTATGTCCCTTGCCTCGATACGCTGCCCTACGTAGGTGTCGCCGTGCTGTCCCATACTGTTTGTGCTGTAAATCACACTTGTAACGCCGGAAATGCCCTCTACGTCTTTACTTATGTTGCAATGGTATACGCTGTCTACTCCCAGCTCTAACCGCTCGCCCCTTGAATTTATGTAAGTCAGTTTTTCATTTTCCATGGTTACACCGTCCTTGCTATCATTCTGAACTGTCGGGCTGCCTCTTTCTGCTGCTTTGCATAGTCCGTGGTATTTGCATAAATGTACTGATTGACAACTACGCCGCCTGCTGCATTATTGTTGCCTTTTTGTTTTGCCTTTTTGTCGCTGTAATCGTATGTAAAATCGTTACTTGCATTTACCTTTGCGTCTACGTCGAACTCCTGCGGTACGCTATCCTCAATCATTTCTTTAATGCTACCGATTTCGTCAGAAAATCCTACGCCGATACCCTGCGCCAGATATACGCCGATTTCGTCACGCATCAGTTTAGACGGGCTGGCAATTCCAAATAAATCCTTAAGGAAGTCGGTAACATCCCCTACCCAGTCACTTATTTTGTCTTTTATCCACCTCGTAGCGCCGCTTATGCCGTTCCAGATGCCCTCTACCATGTTTTTACCGAACCCTGCAAACGTACTGCCAATATCCTTAAATACGTCTGTTATTCCAGTAATTACATTTTTCATGCCCTCTACGGCTTTGTTCTTTACTTCTGTACCCCATGTAGCCACTTTGGAAATTGCGCCAGAAATGCTGTTATATATCTTTTCTGGTATTTCCTTAACGATAGTAAC
>CAVBQX010000058.1:0-8747 GCA_963597755.1 Segatella copri | reverse complement strand
CGAATCCGGCATTTATGCTTTATTTTTTTGTCTTTAATAAAAATAAGTGCCGGTGATCTTGATCTTATTTTAGACCAAAGACCCCAACACTTATTATAGAACCAAAAAACGCTGATGCATAAGCATCAGCGTTAATCTCGTTGGTAGCGCTAAAGGGAATCGAACCCTTGATTTCGCCTTGAGAGGGCGACGTCTTAGCCGCTTGACCATAGCGCCATTTGGCTCCGGGACTAGGACTCGAACCCAGACCGAATGATCCAGAGTCACTTGTGCTACCATTACACCATCCCGGAGTGCTTTGTTCTTTTTGAGCACGCTCATCAGAACAATAATGATTATAGCAGATATAGTTGTATTGGTCAAGCCTTTTTTTGAAAAAAATCGAAGTTTTTTTTTCGTAACTTAATCTTATAGTGCAACATATGTTTGATACTGCGTTTGACGCTGCGTCCTAAACATGGTAAAATCATCTTAAAATCTATAGTAAATGCTATTGAAAAGACATTCGTGATAGGAGTGAGCGTATGAAGCTAATGCATTTGTCTGACCTGCATTTGGGCAAAAAGCTTAATGAATTTTCCTTGTATGATGATCAAAAATATATTTTGCAGCAGATTTTGCGGATAGTGGAGGAAAAAATGCCGGACTGCATTCTTATAGCTGGCGATATTTATGACAAGACTGTGCCGCCTGCTGAGGCAGTGACGCTGTTTGACGACTTTTTGAACCAGCTTGCGGCGTTGCGGCGCACGGTGTGTATTATCAGCGGCAACCATGATTCAGCAGAACGCCTTTCCTTTGGCGCGCAGCTGATGGCCGGCAGCGGTGTGTATTTTGCAGGCAGCTATGACGGCAGTGTGCAAAGGGTGGTGCTGCGGGATGAATACGGTCCTGTGAATATCTATCTTCTGCCTTTTTTGAAGCCTTCGACAGTAAAGCATTATCTGGATGAGGAGCAGGCTGCGCAGATTAACAGCTATCACGACGCCGTGAGGTTTGCTGTTAAGCAGATAGAGCTGCAGGCAGCAGAGCGCAGCGTATTGGTCGCACACCAATTTGTAACGGGTGCAGAGCCGTCAGGCAGCGAGAGTACAAGCGTCGGCGGCGTGGATAACGTGGGGGCAGAGGTTTTTGCCGGCTTTGATTATGTGGCGCTGGGGCATATACATAATCCGCAAAACGTTGGCGGTAACGAACACATTCGTTATTCTGGTACGCCGCTGAAGTATTCCTTTTCGGAATGGCAGCAGCAAAAATCTCTAACCATGGTCGAGATGAAGCAAAAGGGAGACTTGAGTGTGGCAACGTTGCCTTTAGCTCCTTGGCGGGAGCTGCGTTACCTGAAGGGTACATATGAAGAGCTTATGAGCCGTAAAACCTATGAGGCTTATCCTCTGGACGAAGACGGTGCATTGCACGATTTTTATTACCTGTCGCTGACAGATGAAGAGGACGTGCCTAATGCTGTGCAAAGGCTGCGTAGTGTATATAAAAACCTATTGCAGCTGGATTATGATAACAAACGCTCGCAAGCGAACGGTGATCTGGTTCTTACGGAACAGATTGCAGAAAAAACGCCGTTAGAGCTGATTGGTGAATTTTATAAGCTGCAGAACAACCAGGATATGAGCGATGAGCAGCAGAGTTACTTGACAGAGCTGATGGAACGGATGGGAGGAGCGATGTTATGAGACCCTTGAAGCTGGTTATGAGTGCCTTTGGTCCTTATGCGGAGCGCACGGAAATAGATTTTGAGCAGCTGGGTGAGCAGGGATTGTATTTGATCACAGGTGATACCGGTGCGGGCAAAACCGTTATTTTTGATGCGATTTCCTATGCGCTTTATGGCAAAACCAGCGGCGGTGTGCGCGATGCCGCTATGCTGCGCAGTCAGTACGCGGAGGCTGATACACCTACCTTTGTGGAGCTGGAATTTTTATTTCAGGGCAAATGCTATAGGGTTAAGCGCAACCCTGAATATAGACGTCCCGCTAAGCGTGGCGGTGGTACGACTAAGGAAAAGGCTGCAGCAGAGCTGTTTTATCCTGATGAACGGCTGCCTGTGACCAAGCTTACGGAGGTGGAGAGATGTATTACCGAGCTTTTGAGCCTTAATCATGAGCAGTTTGCGCAGATTACGATGATTGCCCAAGGGCAGTTCCGTAAGTTTTTGGATACAAATACGGATGAGCGCAGTAAAATCTTCCGTGATATCTTCCACACATATTTTTATCAGCGTCTGCAGATAGAAATTGGACAGGATGCTAACAGAAAGGACAGTGAGCGAAAGGAAATAGAGCGGAGAATAGAGCAGGCCTTGGATGGTATCAGGTGCAGCTACGATGAATGGGGGCAAAGACTGCAGCAGCTTAAGCTGAAGCATTATATAGGCTGTACGGATGAAGCCTTAGAGATATTGACCAGAATTTTGGCGGCGGACGAAGAGCAGCAGAGCAAGCTGTCAGATGCTGTTTTTAAGGTGCAGGGACGACTGAAGGCGGTTGCTGACTGCTTGACTGCTGTAGAAAGAAAGAGCGCGCTGCTGTGTGCAGTGCAGGAGTCAGAACATACTGTGCAGCAGCTGGAGCAGCAGGTGCAGGCGAATGCAGAGCAGGCGCTTGTGCGTCAGGAGCAGATAGTGAGGGTAGAGCAGGAGCTGGGCGAAGCGCAAAAGGCCGAGGTGGAGCTGGCCAGACGGGAAGGTGATATGCAGGGGTTGAAAACCAGGCAGCGTGATTTGCAGCAGCTGCTACAGATGCAGGAGCGCTACCAGACGATAGAAGGCGATTTGCGCAATAAAAGGCAGGCGTACCAGGTGGCGCAAAAGGAGTATCTGCAGCTTAAGCATGAGCATGCTTTGAAAGAAAGTAATTTTTTGGGAGAACAGGCAGGACTTTTGGCAGCTCATCTCCAACCCGGAACTCCCTGCCCGGTTTGCGGTGCTTGTGAGCATCCTCGTCCTGCGAGGCTTACTGCCGAAGCGCCGACGCAGGAGGAAGTAGAGCAGGCTAAACAGGCCGCTGACAGGGCGCATGGCAATTTGGAGCGTCTGGCAGGACAGGGAAGGGAGCTTAAAGCTAGATGTGAACAGGAGCTGTCCCTACTGATAGCGAAAGGGCAGGAGCTGCTTGGCTGTGACAGGCTAGAGCTTTTGCCGCAGATGGTACAGATCGGACTGAAGGAGGCTAACAAAAAGCTTACAGCCTTGCAGTCGCAATTGATGTTGGTAGCGGCTAAGGCAAGTAAGAAGCAGCAGTATGAGCGTGCTCTGGAGCGCCAAAAGGAGGAGGACAAGCTGGCGCAGAAAGCAGCTGCCGAGCTTGCACAAAAGCTTGCTGGCGGCAAAGCACAGCTTATTGAACGTCAAACGCAGCTTGCGCAGCAGATAGAGCTTTTGGCCGGGGTTGACGAAAAGGCTGTGCAGGACGAAAACAGCGCATTACAGAATAAGCAGCGCGATCTCGAGCTGCAGGGTAAAAGGCTGTTTTCGGCTGTAGAAAACAATCGGCATATACAAAACGAGGTTATCAGCTACCAGCAGCAGAGAGTGGTGTGTGAGGCACAATGGCAGTATATCAACAGTCTGTCTGCAACCATGAATGGAACAATTACAGGTAAAAAACGCGTTAATCTGGAAACCTATATCCAGATGCATTACTTTGATAAAATATTGCAGCGTGCCAATACGCGCCTGCTGCGTATGAGCAGAGGTCAGTATGAACTGCAGCGTGACGCATTGCAGGACGAGGATAATAGGACCGGCAACAGCAAAACAGGCCTGGATCTGGTGGTGAAGGATTACTACAGCGGCAAGCTGCGCAGCGTTAAAACCTTGAGCGGTGGTGAATCGTTTATGGCATCGCTGGCGCTGGCGCTGGGGCTGGCTGACGAGGTGCAGGCCAGTGCAGGCGGCATCCAGTTGGACGCTATGTTTGTGGACGAAGGCTTTGGCTCTTTAGACGACAGTGCGCTGCAGCAGGCAGTGGAAACGCTGCAGGGACTGAGCGAGGGACACCGTCTGGTGGGTATTATTTCGCACGTACACGATTTACAGGAGATGATTGATAAAAAGATTATCGTCACAAAGAGCCTTGGAATTCAAGGCAGCGGCAGCAAAGTAAAAATCCTGCTGGATTAGCAGAAAAAATCCTGCGTAAGATTACAAAAGCACTTTACCATGCAGGAGCAGTGTGGTAAAATTATCCTTATATTTTAAGGGCAATTTTATTGCCGCACAGCCTGCAGGTGACCGCAGGACTAATAAGCAGGGGGCTTGATGATGCAGCTATTGGAAGAAAAAATTGTTAATGATGGCGTTATTAAAAGTGGCAATGTCTTAAAGGTTGACAGCTTTTTGAACCATCAGATTGACGTTCCCTTTATTGCTGAGCTGGGCAAGGAACTGAAACGCTTATTTGCAGACCGTCCTATCAATAAAATCCTGACTATTGAAGCTTCGGGAATAGGCATTGCCTGCGTGGCAGCTATGTATTTTGGGGTGCCTGTTGTTTTTGCCAAAAAATCCAGTGGTAGCAATATGGATAAGGATGTTTATTTTACGCAGATTTATTCCTACACTCACAGCAAGACGAATGATGTTGTTGTGTCCAAAAGATTTTTGTCTAAGGATGATCATGTTTTAATTATAGATGACTTTTTAGCTAACGGCTGTGCGTTAGAGGGCCTGATTGACATCGTGCGTCAGGCCGGCGGCGTGGTTGAGGGTGTTGGCGTTGCTATCGAAAAGGGCTTTCAGGGCGGCGGCGACAAGCTGCGCCAGGCAGGGATTAACCTACATTCGCTGGCGATTATTGAGGCGATGGACGCCAAGACAAATTCCGTTGTTTTCAGACACGAGGATTGAGCTTATAAGGGTTAGATGCGCATTGTAAAAGGAGCTGCAGTATGAAAATTATTGATGCTCATATGCATTATTACAATATAGATGGCTTTGTACAGGTTGCAGCCAGAGCAGGCTATGAAAATACAGCGGCCTGCTGGCAAAAAATCTGCGAGGACAATGGCATTGTCTTTTCTGTAGCTATGGGCAATACCAATTACACTGCGTCCAGGTATGGCGGAGTGCCGCCACGCTTGATAGACCTTGCAGCACCTTATGATGAAAAGCAGTATAACCAGCCGCAGAATATGGGCTATTGCATGGGCGTTGACAGCGAGGCCATTACGCCGGAAAATGCCGAAAAAACAGCTCAGGAGTTTGAACGCTTTATTACGGAGCCGCATTGTCTGGGAATAAAGCTGTATCCGGGCTATAATGCCGTTTATGTTAATGACAGGCGGCATTGGCCGCTGTTTGAGCTGGCGCGTGCCTATAAAGTCCCTGTGGTTATCCATACGGGTGATACAGCATGGCCTAGCGGCCTGCTGAAGTATTCGCATCCACTGACTGTGGATGAAGCAGCAGTAGGCTTTCCTGATGTGACCTTTGTGATAGCGCATTGCGGCTGCCCTTGGTTTGCTGATGCTGCCGAGGTAGCATGTAAAAACGCCAATGTATGTATAGATCTATCAGGATTGATTGAAGGCAATCCGAAGCTGCTACCGTTATTTGAACGGCAGGCAGGCTTTTTCAGACAGCTTCATACCTGGCTTAATTATCTGGGTGATTACAGCAGGGTGATGTACGGTAGCGACTGGCCGTTGGTGAATATACCACTGTATATTCGTACTATAAGTCATGTTGTGCCGGAGCAGTATTATGAGGATGTTTTTTATAATAATGCGCTGCGTATCTTTAGCAAAATTGGCGCATTGCTGAAGGAGTGAAAAGGCTGACGTGGGACAAATGGATATTAAAGAAATAGAGGCAGGCCTAAAGGACTGGGAGTTTCTGCGCAGGCTGCCGCAGCAAATAGGCGAGTTTAAGCTTGTAGGCGGTACAGGCATCAGCGGTCAGATTTTAAATATTGCCGCCTATGTGCATGAGCCTTCGCATTGCAGGCTGGATCTTACATATACTACGGAAACCTTTGACTATGTGCCTGTTAAAACCGTAGGTCTGCATACATTTCGTGATGTGCGTTTCTTTTGTCGCAATAGGGAGCATTTTGCGGAGCAGATGCTGCAAAAGCTGCCGGAGATACTTGGAAGCATAGACCGGAAAAGCGCGCATAAAATGCCTTTTGAGGCTAAGGCTTTAGGCTTTGGCCAGTGGGATTATTGGAAGAGCCTGCCGCAGCAAATAGCAGGCTACGAGCTATACATTACGCCTGAAAACCCGTTGCCTTTTATCAATGGTTCGGTAATCTTTTTGGACTATACGGATTTTCTTCATGGAAATCAGATATATTTTTCCTACAATATCTTCCGTAACGAATTATTTGCCGAAATGCGCAAAAATCATCTGCCGCTGACAACAGAGGCGTTTGATGTAAAAAGTAATGTTCCGGATGCGAGGAAGCTGGAGGCTTTGCAGGTGCATCTGGAGGAGAAATTACAGTCTACGTTGGAGTCATAAAAAATTGAGAAAAACAGTTGACAAAGCGCTGATAACAGGGTATAATATACCTCGTAGTTGATTGGCCCGGTGGTTCAGTTGGTTAGAATGCCGCCCTGTCACGGCGGAGGTCGTGGGTTCGAGTCCCATCCGGGTCGCCAATCTTTGCCTCGGTAGCTCAGTTGGTAGAGCAAAGGACTGAAAATCCTTGTGTCCACAGTTCGATTCTGTGCTGAGGCACCATATTGCGGAAATAGCTCAGTGGTAGAGCACCTCCTTGCCAAGGAGGGGGTCGCGAGTTCGAATCTCGTTTTCCGCTCCACTTTTCAAGGCGACATAGCCAAGCGGTAAGGCAGAGGTCTGCAAAACCTTTATCCCCAGTTCGATTCTGGGTGTCGCCTCCATTTTTATTTTCTTGAAAAGTTGGAATTAACATAGTTTTGTCTGCCGCGGTGGCGGAACTGGCAGACGCAAGGGACTTAAAATCCCTCGGGTAGTGATACCCGTACCGGTTCGATTCCGGTCCGCGGCACCAGATATACAGTAAGCATATTTGGTAAAATCTCAACCGTTGCGCAATTGTCGCGAACGGTTATTTTATTTATCAGCAGATTTACAACAAAACGTTTAGCGGAATTATCTGCGTTGCTTTCTAAATCTTTTTTGAAAGCGGCGAAAGTAGCAAAAATTTCTTCTTCCGTAAGTGTTTTAGAAGATTTCACAGAAGTTTCACAAAGGCGAGCTTTGATTTTAGCAAGCTCGTCTTTTATTTTTTTCATGCGAGCCAGAGAATATTCGTCAACCTCACCGTTTTCGATAAATGTATATAAATTATCAAGTTTTTTCTCTGCTGCAGTTTTAGCCTGGATTAGAGCTTTTCTGCTTTCATCAGCTTTATTGGTCATGGCAGCGTAGCCTTCACGCATCAGGGCAGCAATTTTTTTCATGGCTGTGTCGGAAAAGATTTCTTCCTCCAGTGCTCTGATAGCGATTCTTTCCAGCTTTTCACAACGGATGTATTTTTGCGGGCATCGTTCGCCGGCAACGCGCTCTTTCTTCAGGCAGTAATAATAACCATACGGCTCGCCATTGCGTGGGGCAACTTTGTGGCCGCTCATCGCGCTGCCGCAATAGCCGCAAATAACCTTACCGGATAACAGATAAGGCTCAACAGCCTTATAGGAGGAAAAACGGCGCTGGTTAACCTCTCGTTTGGCCTGTACGGCCGCAAAATCCTCTTTGGATATAATTGCCGGCAATGCATCGTCAATCACTATAAAGTCATCCGGGCGCGTCTTGGAATGGCTGTTGCGCGCTTGACCGTTTTTGGCGCGGGGAGTTTTATTAAAGGTATAGCGGCCCATATATTTTTCATTGCCTAGGATATCATACAGGCATGTTTTGTCAAACGGCTTACCATTGCGTTTCTTGTAGCCTGCCAGCTCTAGTTCCCGGCAGATGCGAATATAGCTGTAGCCTGCCAGATAGAGTTTGAAAATAAGACGCACAGCCTCTGCTTCAATAGGTTCAATCTCGTAATGTTTATCAACGATCCTGAAGCCTAGCGGCGCTGTACCGCCATTAAATTGTGCCTTATAAGCATTTTCATTAAGGCCTTTTTTTGTTTCTTTTGAGAGATTGCGGGAATAGTAGGCTGCCATGGACACCAACACACCTTCCATCATCTGGCCTTCCGGTGACGCGTCTATATGCTGTACTGCATATTCATAGCGTATGCCTAACTTTTCCAGCTTATCCTTGGTCGTATAGTAATTCAGTTCATTGCGGCTGTTGCGGTCGATTTTGTGGAAAACAATAATATCAAATTTATCTTCCAGGGCATCGGTCAGCATCTGGTTGTAAGCGTCGCGCTTGGTCAGCTCGCGGCCGCTTTTGGCCTCGTCGACGTACTGGCCAATAACAAGATAGCCTTTACTTTGACAATAGTTTTTGCAGGCGCGTACCTGCGCATCAATGGATTCTTCGCGCTGCATATCACTGCTGAAGCGCGCGTAGATTACTGCTCTAAGCATAAAATTAGCTCCTTAAAAATTACGTAAATTACTTACTTTTACTTTACATTATTATTAAAAAAACAGGTAAAGTGAAATATTATATAGATAGTTTGAGGTAGCCATCTGGTATTTCTGCGTGCTGGTAACACGCTCTTGCAGGTCCCTCGGTGCTGGTAATACCGGGCGTTTTTTCGTAGTGCTGCGCTGGCAGTGTTTTTATTTTTTTAGGTTTATCGAGTTGCTTGACACTTTCGCTTGGTGTAGGCAATTTCTCA
>CAVBQX010000057.1:0-8892 GCA_963597755.1 Segatella copri | reverse complement strand
TTGCAATACCGATCGGGCACAGCAGAGCTGCAGAAGCGGTATTGGACATGAACTGGGTCAAGCCGCAGGACAGGATGAACAGTACGCCGGTTACAACCAGCGGAGAAGGAGAACCGCCCATCAGGGATACGGTCCATTCAGCGATAAGCTTACCAGCGCCGGTTTTATCCATTGCGGAGGATACAGGCATCATACCTGCGAACAGGAAGATGGTTACCCAGTCGATGGAAGCATATGCTTGTTTTTCAGTCAGGCAGCCGGTCAGTACGCACAGCAGAGCGCCGATGATAGCAGCCATTTCCAGGGTTACGCCCTTAATGCCCAGAGCCATTACGATAACAACGCCAAGCAGGATAACGCCGGAAATGATTTGTTTGTTTTTGGAGGTTTCGTTAGCTTCAACCTCTTGCTCGATCTCTTGGTCAGCGTCCAGCTGTTTTGCAGGCAGCAGATACTTGCCAACAAACATCATGTACAGCATACCAGCCAGGGAGATCGGCAAACCGATCCAGGCGAATTCAAAGAAACCAAAGGGTTCAAGACCAGCAGCAGTCATAGCGCCAACAGCGATGATGTTAGGCGGAGTACCTACCATGGTGATGATACCGCCCCAACCGCAGGCGAATGCCAAAGGCATCAATTGACGGGAAGCGGGGATTTTAGCAGCAGAGCAGATACCCAGTGCTACAGGCAGCAGGCAGGCAGCAGTACCGGTGTTGGACAGAACAGCGGACATTACAGTACCAACGAGCATCAAGCCAAGCATCAGGCTGTTTTCGCCTGTGCCGCACATTTTTACTACGGTGTTACCAATAGCTTGTGCAAGGCCGGTGTAGAACATAGCTGCACCAACTACGAACATACCTGCAAAAAGTACAACGGTAGAATTGGACAGACCGCTGAATACTTGCTTAGCAGGAATAAGACCGAGAAGACCGCTCGCGATTGCAGCGCCGGTTGCAGTAATTGCCAGAGGGATAAGTTCGGTTACGAATAACAACGCAACTACTGCCAACAGAATGAGACATTTGATTGCTGGGGACATTGTTTTCCTCCTTAAAATAAAAATATTATGTTGTTTGTGCATCACTACCTGCACATTTACGCCTTTAATTAAGCAATAATAATAAGTTGATTGTAAGCAAATATAGAGAAATCTATAAAACTCACATTTTCAAGTGCTGCCGAGATCATATCTTTTAATCTTTTATCTCCCAAACAGCTAATTTAACATGATTTTTTCACTTACTTTATTTACTTAATTATCGACAGTGTTAAGTCTAACACACTTTTGACAAATATGCAACCATTTTTCGCTTACTTTATTAAATAGTTTACACCATGCAAGGAAAGTCTCTTTATGTATAATTATACATTTATCTGATAATTTATCATTTTGACGCTTTTCTGTCTGTATCTATTAAAAATATGAATAACACCTCATATTTCAGTCAAAAAAATCCCCGCCACCAAGTGACGGGGATTTACATGCTATTAAGAGCTACTTCACACTAGCAATTATTTGCCGGGGAAGAACGGCCATACGATAGGAATTACAACCAGGGATACTACGAAAGCTACCAGAACCAAGCCAGTACCAGCCTTTACATAGTCCATGAATTTGTAACCGCCAGGGCCAAGCACCAGGGTGTTCGGAGGAGTACCTACCGGAGTTGCGAATGCGCAGGATGCTGCAACTGCGATAGCCATCAGAACTGCCTTCGGGTCAGCACCCAATTGCTTGGAGATTGCAATACCGATCGGGCACAGCAGAGCTGCAGAAGCGGTATTGGACATGAACTGAGTCAGGCCGCAGGACAGAATGAACAGTACGCCGGTTACAACCAACGGGGAAGGAGAGCCGCCCATCAGGGATACGGTCCATTCAGCGATGAGCTTGCCAGCGCCGGTTTTATCCATTGCGGAGGATACAGGCATCATGCCAGCGAACAGGAAAATAGTTACCCAGTCGATGGAAGCATATGCTTGTTTCTCAGTTAAGCAGCCGGTCAGCACGCAAATCAGAGCGCCGATGATTGCTGCCATTTCCAGGGTTACACCCTTAATACCCAAAGCCATTACGATAACAACTGCCAGCAGGATAACGCCGGAAACGATTTGCTTGTTTTTGGAGGTCTCGTTAGCTTCGATTTCTTGCTCGATCTCCTGGTCAGCATCCAGTTGTTTGTTAGGCAGCAGATATTTGCCTACGAACATCATGTACAGCATACCAGCTAAGGATACAGGAATACCAATCCATGCGAATTCAAAGAATCCGAACGGAGCAAGACCTGCAGCGGTCATAGCGCCGGTTGCGATGATGTTAGGAGGAGTACCTACCATGGTGATGATACCGCCCCAACCGCAGGCGAATGCCAAAGGCATTAACTGACGGGAAGCGGGGATTTTAGCTGCGGAGCAGATACCCAGTGCTACAGGAAGTAAGCAGGCTGCGGTACCAGTGTTGGACAATACGGCGGAAAGCGTAGTACCAACGAGCATCAGGCCGAACATCAGGCTGTTTTCGCCTGTGCCGCACATTTTTACTACGGTGTTACCAATAGCCTGTGCGAGGCCGGTGTAGAACATGGCAGCGCCAACTACGAACATGCCTGCGAAAAGTACTACAGTGGAATTGGACAGACCGCTGAATACTTGCTTAGCAGGAATCAAGCCCAAAAGGCCGCATGCGATAGCTGCGCCGGTAGCAGTAACTGCAAGAGGGATAAGTTCGGTTACGAATAATAACGCAACTACTGCCAACAAAATAAGACATTTGATTGCTGGGGACATTTTAGTTCCTCCTTATAAAATTTATTTATATACAATGCCGAGGGAGGCACTATATATCAGCTAAAATATATTGTTTTCAAGGATCTAAAAGATAACTGAGAGCTGCTTGTTATGTATTTTCTTGCAACTCCATGTACCTATTATAGCACTACAGAATTAAAATAAAAAGTTATTTTAATGAAAAATTAACATTTTTAACGTAAATCGTGTTCTCCCAAAAGATACTTGTGTATCGAAATTTAGTTACTTTATACTTACAATAGTTAAATAATGTACTTTTTTATGCTTTTTGGGAATTATATTGAACTCTAAGCAATTACAATACAGCGTATAACGAGTAGTATTATCTGAAAGTTATCGCAATTAACATATTTATATTTTATTGTCTGTATGATGGCAAATCTGCTCAATGCCACTACCTGCAAGGCTTAACGGTATTTATATTTTTCTTATAGGTAATTAGCCCTAAATTCTAATACTTGGTACTAATTTTATCCCAATCAGCATGTGTAATTGTTTTTGCCGTGTCCATTTAGAGTGTACAGCAAAATCCCCTGTTTTATCCGTCAAATTCACGCATATTAGCAGGATTTAATTACAATACTCCAGGGCGTAAGTAATCTTCTCTGGCATAAAAAATAGAGGGTGTACCATATTGGTACACCCTCCAGGGGAGTTACAGCTAAATTATTTAGCAGCAGGTCCAATCATAGCGAGCATGGTACCAGCAGCAACTGCGGTACCGATAACGCCTGCAACGTTCGGGCCCATAGCATGCATCAGCAGGAAGTTAGCCGGGTTAGCTTTCTGACCAACAATCTGGGATACACGAGCAGCCATAGGAACTGCGGATACGCCGGCAGAACCGATAAGCGGGTTAGTAGCACCGCCATCAACCATGCACATCAGCTTGCCGAAGATTACGCCTGCAGCAGTACCGCCGATGAAAGCAACCAAGCCCAAGAAGATAATCAGGATGGTCTGATAGTTCAGGAAGGACTCAGCACTCATGGTCAAGCCGGTACCGGTTGCCAGCATGATGGTTACAGTGTTCATCAAAGCATTTTGTGCGGTGTCGGACAGACGGTCCAGGCAGCCGGCTTCTTTGAACAGGTTACCAAGCATCAGCATACCGATCAATGCAGTTACGGAAGGTAACAGCAGGGAAATAACGATGGTGCACATAACCGGGAATACAACCTTCTCAAAATGAGATACCGGACGCAGCTGTTGCATAACAATCTTGCGGTCAGCCTCAGTAGTAAACAATTTCATGATAGGCGGCTGAATCAGCGGAACCAGGGACATGTAGGAGTATGCAGCAACGGCGATAGCACCTAACAGTTGCGGAGCCATTTTAGCAGCCAGATAAATGGAGGTAGGGCCGTCAGCACCACCGATGATGCCGATAGCAGCAGCTTCCTGTACGCTGAAGCCCAGCATCATAGCGCCAAGCAGAGCTACGAATACGCCAGCCTGTGCAGCAGCACCCAAAAGCAGGGTCTTCGGGTTAGCCAGCAGAGGACCAAAGTCGGTCATTGCGCCTACGCCCAAGAAAATCAACGGAGGGAATACTTCGTGGTTAATACCGTACATAATAACGGACATAACACCAGGTTCCTCAAAACCGTTTTTAGGAATGTTAGCCAAAATACAACCGAAAGCAATCGGAGAAAGCAGCAAGGGTTCAAAGCCTTTACCGATAGCCAGATAGAGCAGAACCAGACCAACGCAGATCATGATCAGATGACCGCCGGTCAGAGCGGAGAAGCCGGAGTCTGCCCATACAGAAGACAAAGCAACAACAAATGCTTCTAACATGTGAATTTTTCCTCCTTGTTTCCCACAATTGGGATGTTATAAGTGCATATTGCCAATGGCAATAAGTACGCTTCACATTAAGAAAATTTTATTTCAAAAATATCTGCACCGACATCAGTCTCCCCTAGCCCGATGCCTTGCGGCACAGCCGCCGGCAGATGCCTTTAAAAGCTTTTCTCGCCGCGAAGTTGCTTAAAGCAGCAACAACTGCTTTCAAACCTTATTTAGTTTTTGTAGGATCTACTACCTGAATTAAACTCATCAACAAACCCAAAGCAATCAGTACACCAAAAACTATGGTCATGTTGATAATGGCAATAAGCCACGGATTAGTTGTTACAGGACCCACTGATCATCACCTCTTTCTTTTAATCTAAAAGGGGAACTAGGTTCAGTAAGCTTTATACTTATCTTACTTTAATAAGTATAAAGTTAAATTTTTTTATCTTCTGTTGCACAGGTCACATGGTTTTGTCCCTTATACTTACTTTATTTACTTTATCTGTTAACTTTAAGTTATTTATTATTACTAAACTTCATTAATAAATTACGTTGCCTGTGCAACAGAAGATATTTTTGGCTTTGCTAAAATGGATACTGCAAAGCAACAATTAAATATCCTCTCAGTTTTCAATTTGTTTTTAGAAGGATTGGGAGAACTGCTAAAACGACTGCGAATCTAGTTTTAGCAATAAAAAATAACCAGCTGCGAACTGGTTATTTTTTTATGTCTTTTTTTGTTGTTACTAAAAAAGTCTCCACCCATTACCGGGCGGAGACTTATATTTGGGGAGATGTCATAATGACAATATTAATTATTTGCCAGGTCCAATCATAGCGAGCATGGTGCCGGCAGCAACTGCAGTACCGATAACGCCTGCAACGTTCGGGCCCATAGCATGCATCAGCAGGAAGTTAGCCGGGTTAGCTTTCTGGCCAACAATCTGGGATACACGTGCAGCCATAGGAACTGCGGATACACCAGCGGAGCCGATCAGCGGGTTGGTCTTGCCACCATCAACCATGCACATCAGCTTGCCAAAGACAACGCCGCCCCAGGTACCTGC
This sequence comes from Segatella copri, assembly GCA_963597755.1. Lineage (GTDB taxonomy): Bacteria > Bacillota > Negativicutes > Acidaminococcales > Acidaminococcaceae > Phascolarctobacterium_A. Next base: position 3,211 of record CAVBQX010000057.1, on the reverse strand, counting down.
TGCGAAAGCAATCAGGCCAAGGATGATGATCAAAATGGTTTGGTAGTTCAGGAATGCATCAGCACTCATGGTCAGGCCGGTGCCGGTTGCCAGCATAATGGTTACAGTGTTCATCAAAGCGTTTTGTGCGGTGTCGGACAGACGGTCCAGGCAGCCGGCTTCTTTGAACAGGTTACCAAGCATCAGCATACCAATCAATGCGGTTACAGGAGGTAACAGCAGGGAGATAACGATGGTGCACATGATCGGGAATACAACCTTTTCAAAATGAGATACCGGACGCAGCTGCTCCATCACGATCTTACGCTCTTTTTCAGAGGTGAACAGTTTCATAACAGGCGGCTGGATCAGCGGAACCAGGGACATGTAAGAGTAAGCTGCAACAGCGATAGCACCCAAAAGATGCGGAGCCATCTTAGCTGCCAGGTAGATAGCGGTCGGGCCATCAGCACCACCGATGATGCCGATAGCAGAAGCTTCTTGTACGGTGAAGCCCAAAGCCATAGCGCCCATCAGGGATACGAATACGCCAATCTGTGCTGCTGCACCCAAAAGCAATGTCTTCGGGTTAGCAATCAGCGGACCAAAGTCGGTCATAGCGCCTACGCCCAAGAAAATCAGCGGCGGGAATACCTCGTGCTGAATACCATACATAATAACGGACATTACACCAGGCTCTTCAAAGCCGTTTTTAGGAATGTTAGCCAAAAGGCAGCCAAAAGCGATCGGGGAAAGCAGCAACGGCTCAAAGCCCTTGCCGATAGCCAGGTACAGTAAAACTATGCCTACTGCTATCATGATCAGGTTGCCGGCAGTCAGAGCAGAAAAGCCTGAATCTGCCCATACAGAAGATAGAGCAACGACAAATGCTTCTAACATGAAATTATCCTCCTCTTTACCCTTCGTGGGTTAAATATAAGTGCGTATTGCCACAGGCAATAAAGCATTCTACGCCACACATAGCAGTAATTCTGACTGTTGCTGCCTCCCCTAGTCAGCAACAGTAAAAACCTGTTAGATAACAGCGTTTCATGCCTTGCTTAAAGCAGCAAGCTGCTTTGAAACCGTAATCAGTGTTTAGTCTTCGTGGGGTCAATGACCTGAATCAAGCTCATCAGTACACCCAAAGCGATGAGCACACCGAAAACGATTGTCATGTTGATAACAGCGATCAACCAGGGATTAGTTGTTACAGGACCCATACGAATCACCTCTTCCAAATAAATTTAAATATAACTTATCAGCTGCAGCAGCTTGTGAAACTTGGCTTAAAACCGCTTACAGCCCCTTGCATGATTAAGTATAAAGTTAAATTTTTCACTATGTCGTTGCAAATGTCACAAGATAATTTTGCTCTATCTTAGTTTAATTACAGAATATATTTGCATTAAATTTATTATTGTTAATAAAATTAAAAAAGCGATTTTGTCACCACTATGGTTTTTGTAACTTAAAAAAGAAAGGGAGCTTGGTAATATTAAACCAAGCTCCTTTAATCGGGGAGAATTTATTTGTATGCTATTATTTAGCACCAGGACCAATCATAGCCAGCATAGTGCCAGCCGCTACAGCAGTACCGATAACGCCTGCAACGTTCGGCCCCATAGCGTGCATTAAAAGGAAATTGGCCGGATTAGCCTTTTGGCCGACAACCTGTGAAACACGTGCTGCCATGGGCACGGCAGATACACCTGCACTGCCAATTAACGGGTTAGTCTGCCCGCCATCAACCATGCACATCAGCTTACCAAATACTACACCGCCCCAGGTGCCTGCCGCAAAAGCAATCAGTCCAAGACCGATAATCAAAATGGTCTGATAGTTCAAGAAGGCTTCAGCACTCATTGTCAAGCCGGTACCTGTTGCCAGCATAATTGTTACTGTGTTCATCAAGGCGTTCTGCGCTGTATCGCAAAGGCGGTCCAGGCAACCGGCCTCCCTGAACAAATTCCCCAGCATCAGCATGCCGATCAACGCAGTTACAGGAGGTAACAGCAAAGAAATAACTATGGTGCACACGATGGGGAATACCACCCTTTCAAAGTGAGTAACCGGTCGCAGCTGCTGCATAACAATTTTGCGTTCCCTCTCGCTGGTGAAGAGCTTCATGATTGGCGGCTGGATTAACGGCACCAGCGACATATAGGAGTAAGCTGCAACGGCGATAGCACCTAAAAGATGCGGTGCCATTTTAGTTGCCAGGTAAATAGCGGTCGGTCCGTCAGCACCGCCGATAATGCCGATAGCTGAAGCCTCCTGCACAGTAAAGCCCAAGGCCATAGCACCCATCAAGGATACGAATACGCCAATCTGTGCAGCCGCACCTAAAAGCAGAGTTTTAGGGTTAGCAATCAGCGGACCGAAGTCGGTCATAGCGCCTACGCCCAAAAAAATCAACGGTGGGAACACCTCGTGCCGAATGCCATACATAATGACAGACATTACACCAGGATCCTCAAAACCATTTTTAGGACAATTAGCCAGCAAGCAGCCAAAAGCGATAGGAGAAAGCAGCAAGGGCTCAAAGCCTTTGGCAATAGCCAAATACAGCAACACTAAGCCCACAAACATCATAATCAGGTGTCCGCCTGTCAGGTCAGCAAAACCGCTATCCTGCCACACAGATACAAGTGCCACAAGAAATGCATCAAACATCGGTGATTATCCTCCTCTTTACCCGCACTACACGGGATAATTATTAATGCGTATTGCCCAAGGCAATAAGGCAACCTTACAGCTTACTTTTTCCAAACACTGCCTCCCCAAGTCAGCTAACAGAAACCTTAAAGTATAATAAGCTGCAAAGCACAATAAAGCGTAAATTAGTAGCCAAAACAACTATTTTGTCTTTGTCCTAGTGGGATCTATGACCTGAATCAGGCTCATAAGCACGCCCAACGCAATCAGAACCCCAAAAACAATGGTCATGTTAATAATAGCAATCAACCATGGATTAGTTGTTACAGGACCCACAAAAATCACCTCCACAAATTTCTACAGGACAAGTCAATGTCTGCTCTAATTATAATTTTCATAAAGTCGCTATACTGTTGCATGTGTCACTATTAATCTATATTAACCATTTAGTCTAATTATTTAATTATTGCATAATGTTTCTTATACTTTTTATTTTATTATCCATTGATTTACGGTTTATTACGGACTCTATTTGTTGTAATAATTTTTATAGGTTTTATTTTTTACTTTAATT
>CAVBQX010000056.1:0-9160 GCA_963597755.1 Segatella copri | reverse complement strand
ATGCGAAAGCTGGCGGAAACCTCTCCGTCAACACTAACGTGTTGCCACCCGCCCCTAAAAGAGGAGGCATTGAGTAAGGCTTTACGCACTACCTAAAGAGGCTCCCCTAGGGGGGAGCTGTCACCCGCAGGGTGACTGAGAGGGGTCTTGCTTCATCCCTAGCTTTCTGCATACCCCTCTCCGTCAGCTACGCTGACACCCGCCCCAGGGCGCCCTCTCTTGCCCTGACGGGCAATTCACCTTGTCCCCTAGCAGGGGAGGCAATCACTAAGGCTTTACGCACTACTTAAAAAGGCTTCCCTAAAAGGGGAGGCAATTACTAATCTACATTCATCACACAAAAGGAAGAACACCCATGGACATCGACAAACTTCTCTCTGCTGCCGCCGATTACGGCTTCCCGATGCTCGTCAGCTCGTATCTATTGGTGCGTATGGAAAGCAAAATAGAAAAGCTTAGCACTAACATCGACAGCCTCACCCGCGTGCTGCAGGAACGCCTGGTAATGCAGTTTCCCTATATAAGTAACGGTTAGAATGAAAGGACCCACCCTCATGCTCAAAAAGCTTCTCCTTACCCTCGCCACCGGCGGCCTTATCCTCACCGCCCTCCTGGGCTGCGGCGCGCACCGCGCAGCTGCCACCTACAGCGCCTGTGTGGTGCGCGTCATCGACGGCGATACCATCTGCGTCCGCGACAGTGCCGGCGCCCTGCACAGGGTCCGCCTGGCGCTGATAGACGCACCCGAGCTGGCGCAGCCCTACGGCAACGCGGCCAGGCAATATCTGGCGGAGCGCCTGCTGCAGCAAAGGGTGGACCTATCACTAAAATGCATCGACAAATATAACCGCGAGGTGTGCTGCGTGAGCGCCGGCGGCGAGGACATCAGCCTAGCGCTGCTTGCCGCCGGCCTTGCGATGCACTACCACCTGCCGTTTGATGATTGCAGCGCCGCGGACTCTGCGGAGCGCGCAGCCAAAAAGCAAAGAATAGGATTATGGGCCCAGGCCTGCCCCGAGCCGCCCTGGCGCTACCGTCACCGGCAAAAGATGCAAAAAAATAGTGGCTGGTAAATAACCTCCCCGCCACCTTCACTAAAGGCTTTACGCCAAACAAAAAAAGGCTGCCACCGCTTGTATTTTTGCGGCAGCAGCCTTATAAGCAATAAAAAAGCACTCCGTTTTCACGAAGTGCGAATTTACGTGGTGGGCGCTAACGGGATCGAACCGCTGACATTCTGCTTGTAAGGCAGACGCTCTCCCAGCTGAGCTAAGCGCCCGTGTAATTGGTGACCGGTGGGGGAATCGAACCCCCGATACCGCCGTGAAAGGGCGGTGTCTTAACCGCTTGACCAACCGGCCAGGTGGCTCCCCGAGTAGGACTCGAACCTACGACGCCCTGATTAACAGTCAGGTGTTCTACCGGCTGAACTATCGGGGAATATTTTGTAATGCTGTGTTGTTCAACATCACGAGTGTTATTATACTAAGTCCGCGCGTGTTTGTCAACACTTTTTTACAACTTTTTTATATTTTTTTGCTGCCTGCTATGCCTTCACCTTAACCACAATCTTTTGCACGTGCGCTGCAGCCTCGCCGCTATTGCAGTTGGGGCGGTGCAGCTCCCACGGAAAGAAGATGGCAAAGTCGCCTGCGGCAAGCACGGCGCAGTTGGCCTCGTGGGGGTCGGCATAAAAAATAACGTCCTCTTTTTCTGCCTTGTTTTCGGTTTCCACGCACCCGGCAGTCAGCGGCGTATACCAAATAGTCTCCCCGCCTGCAGCCACAAACTGCACATCAATATAATCGTTGTGCTTTTCCGGGCGGCGTGCGTCCTTAGGCTCGGTGTCATAGGTGTTGACGCGGGCAAAGACGTTGCGGCCGTCAATTTCGTATTCTCCATTGGCCACCTTGCCAAAATCGGTGGCGGCAATGTAGGCAAGTGCCTTTTGCAGACGCTCGCTGACGTAGGGCAGCAGTCTTTCTATATCATTTTTATTTCCTTGCAGCATAAAAATTCCTCCTCAATTATTGACTAAAATGCGGCAAATTGCTATAATAAGCACGTTTAGAGCCTGACACTGCACCCGTCAGCTCTTGCCTAGATATGTTATACTTGAGTAAAGGCTGACCGGGATAAAGTTGGTCTTTTTTTATTATAGCAGAGCTAAACTAAGAAATAAAGCGAGGATTTTTATGAGCTACTTAAACGTCACCAATGTTTCGCATTCCTTTGGCGGACGCCAGATTTTAGAAAACGTTTCCTTTAAGCTGCTGCGCGGCGAGCACGTGGGTCTTGTCGGCGCCAACGGCGAGGGCAAATCCACCTTTTTAAACATCGTCACGGGCCACGTGCTGCCGGACGAGGGCAAAGTGGAATGGCCGGGCAAGGTCACCGTCGGCTATTTGGACCAGCAAAGCACCCTGCAAAAGGGCATGACCATCCGCGAGGTGCTGCGCAGCGCCTTTGACGGCATGTACGCCATGGAGCAGCAGATGCTTGATCTTTATGACAAGATGGGCGATGCCACCCCTGAGGAAATGGATAAGATGATGAACACCGTCGGCGAAATCCAGTCCGAGCTGGAGCACAGCGGTTTTTATTCCTTAGACAGTAAGATTGAAGAATTTGCCAACGGCCTGGGCCTTGGCAGCATCGGCCTGGATAAGGATGTGAGCGAGCTGAGCGGCGGCCAGCGCAGCAAGGTGCTTTTGACCAAGCTGCTGCTGCAAAATTCGCAGATCCTGCTTTTGGACGAGCCAACTAACTACCTGGATGTGGAGCACATCGAATGGCTCACCAAGTTTTTGCAAAACTACGAGCATGCCTTTATCTTAATTTCACATGATATTCCCTTCCTAAATAAGGTTGTCAACGTCATCTACCACCTGGAAAACTGCGAGCTGACGCGCTACAGCGGCAACTACGACAAATTCCAGGAAATGTACGCCATCTACCAGTCGCAAAAGGCTGCCGCCTACGAGCGCCAGCAGCAGGAGGTGGCCAAGCTGGAGGACTTCATCGCCCGCAACAAGGCCCGCGTCGCCACCACCAACATGGCCAAAAGCCGTCAGCGCAAGCTGGATAAGATGGAGATGATCGAAAAGCCGCGCGAAAAGCTTAAGCCTACCTTCAAGTTCCGCGAGGCCCGCACCCCCAGCCGCTTTATCGTGGAGGCCAGGGATTTGGTGCTTGGCTACGACAGCCCCCTCACCCGTCCCGTCACCTTCAATCTGGAGCGTGGTCAGAAGATCGCCATCCGCGGCGTCAACGGCCTGGGCAAAACCACCCTGCTCAAAACCATTTTGGGCATCATCCCGCCCGTCAGCGGCAAGGTGGAGCTGGGCGAATTTTTAGAGCCCGGCTATTTTGAGCAGGAGGAGCGCGAAAAGAACGAAAACACCGCCCTCGACGATGTGTGGAACGCCTACCCCGGCCTCACCAACTACGAGGTGCGTGCCGCCCTCGCAGGCTGCGGCCTCACCAACGAGCACATCACCAGCAAGGTGTTCGTCCTAAGCGGCGGCGAAGCCGCCAAGGTGCGCCTGTGCAAGCTCATGCTGCGTGACGTAAACTGGCTGGTGCTCGACGAGCCCACCAACCATCTGGACGTAGATGCCAAGGAAGAACTGCAGCGTGCGCTCAAAGAGTTCAAGGGCAGCGTGCTGCTGGTTTCCCATGAGCCCGAATTCTACGAGGGCTGGGTCGACAAGGTTTGGAATATCGAAGACTGGACGACCAAGATAATTTAAAGGCAAGCAAAAAGGCTCCACGTAGTGGAGCCTTTATATTTCAATTTAAGTAATCCGGACATAGGAAAACCGCCCCAAGACTTGACAGGTTACGAGGCGGCTTTTCCGTACTAGTAATTTGGCAACCCACCTTGTTGGGCGGTTGTTTTCTATATATAATATAGCACAACCAAAATTGCTTTGCAAGCGCCGGCACGTTATTTCACAAATAATTCCGGCCGCAGCAAAAGTTCCCGACAAGGCCGCCGCTACTATGCAGCGGTTTTTTACTTGCGCTTTTTAAAGATCTTGAACAAATCCGTTTTTTCTTCCGACATAAACTGATACCCCGGTGCCAAAAGCGCAGCCCGCTCGCGTGCCGCCTCCAGGTCGTGGAACACGTCCCATTTGGACGCCACCAGCTGCCTGCCAAACTGCCGCAGCAAATACGCAGGGTGATAGGTGGCGATGCAGTCAAAGCCCTGCTCCGTGCGAAACCACATGCCGCGGTCACGCGTGATGCGCATATCCGACCTGCCCAAATAGTGCAGCGCCACACCGCCCAAGGCCACGATAACCTTGGGGCGGATGATTTCCAGCTCGCGTGCCAGCCACCTTTTGCCGCAAAAATCGGCCTCGGCGATATCCGGCGTGCGGTTGTTTTTGGGCCTGCACTTGATGACGTTGGTCGTAAGTACGCGGTCACGCGTCATCTTGGCCGCCCACAGCGCCTTGTCCAAAAGCTGTCCCGACGGGCCTATCAGCGGACAGCCATAATCATCCTCCACGCCGCCGGGGCCCTCGCCCACAAACACGATGGGGCTTTGCGGATTGCCGTACCAGCCCACAGGCGCCAGCGCGTCCTGACGCAGGGGGCAGGCAGTGCAGCGCGCCAGCTCTGTTTCTAAATCAGCTAATTCCAAAATGCTTCCCTCTTTCACATCTGCCCCATGGTGGGCACATGCTGCATATTGATAAAGGGCAGCTGCGCATACAAATCGTCACGCGCCTGCCAAAAGTTTTCGCCCGCAGCCTGGATATTGCCAACCGCAGGTGCCACCTTGCGGCCAAAGCTGCCCATGGTCAGCATGCGGCCGCTTTTATCAAACAGCGCCTGCTCCAGCGTCAGGTACCAATAGGTCTCCTGCTGCGGCTGGCTTCCGTCTATGCCGCACACCAAAACGTAATCCGCCCCCGCCTCACGGCTCAGCTTAATAATATCGTTAGTCGTATAATCGTCCTTGGGCAAATTGCGTCCCATAACCACGTAGCTCGGCAGCAGGCGGCGGTATTCATCAGTCACAAAGCGCTTGATATCCGTCACATAGGCCAGCTTCGACAGCGATTCGGACGTGTTCAGCCACAGCGCCACCACGGGCCTGCCGCCGGTTGTGCGCGCACGCGGCGCAGGCTGCAGGCGTCCCAGGCTTATCTGATGGTCGCGCTCCTTGTAAAACTCGCTGACGCTGTAATCAAAGTACATCGCCATAGCATGCTGCAGGCTGCTCACCTTAGGCGACAGGCTGTATTTTTCCTGCCTGCCAAACTGCTTATAGCCGCCAAAAAAGGTCTGCAGGCTGCCAGGCACAGGGTCAGCCGTATTGGTTATGCGCAATAGGTCCACAGCCTCGCCATATCGTTCCACAAAGGCAGCGTTCCCCACGGCAGGCGCGCCAAAGGTAACTATAGTAAACCTATCAGCAGGCAGCCCCAGGCTCACCAGGCGCTCGCCCAAAAGCGTCGCCACAGCGCCGCCCAGGCTGTGTCCCGTCAGCACCAGGTGCGTGTTGGGGTTTTGCTGCACCTTGGCAAACACTCCCTGCAAATTGCCCCTGGCATCCACCACCTGGCTGCGCAAAACGGCATCCACATAGCTGTTAAAGCCTGCATGCACCGCAGGGCCGCCATCTACAAGCGGCTGCCCGGCCAGCTGCGCCATTTCCTCCGGCGTGCTGCCGCCAAAGTTAACACGCTCCGTTTTTAAATTTATCCGCCAATCTCCCTTGCTGGCACTGCCGCGAAAGGTCACCAGATAAACGTCCTTGCCTATATCCCTAAAATAATTATGCGCGATGGCAAAATTTGCCTCCACCTTGTCGCTTTTTTCCACCTGCGGCACAATCTGCCAGCCATAGCTGCGCAAATAGTCAAATTCGGTAGAGCTTTGCGGCAGATACACCCCCAGGCACGAGGCCGCCGCTATCGTCGTAAAATAACGCTGCTGGTAGGCAGTTCCCGGCGGCTGCGGCGTGGCAGCCAGGGCAGTCGCCTCAAAGAGCAGGCTGCAGGCCCAAAGCAGCAAAAGGCTCACAAGCTTCTTCATTATTAATATGCACCTCCTTGCATCAGCCTTTTATCATATTATAAAAAATCCTGCGCCTACTTGCAAGTACACAAAAAAGAGGCGGCTAATGCCGCCCCTTTAGCTGGGAAGATAATGTATTATAGCCTTTGAATAAGGCTTACATTAACAAAATTATTTTTTAGCGCTCAGCTCTTTAACCATAGCCTTCAGCTCAGCAATTTCCTGGCTTTGGGTTGCTACGGTGTTGTTCAAAGCTGCAAGCTGCTCATCCTGTGCGGCCAGCTTCTTAGCCATTACGGCCTTGCTCGGAGTGCCCTTGTGGGTGCGGTCCAAAGCAAAGCTTACGCCTGCGTTGATCATGTTTTCGCCGTTACCCATGTTGCCGGCAACGCTGAACATCACCTTTTCATCCGGACGGTAGAACGCGCCGAGAGCAACAGCGTTTTCGCCCTGGTAGTTGCCAAAGCCTGCGGCAAAGGTCAGCTTGTCATCCGGGTCAAAATCCAGCGGATGCAGTGCTGCGAGGGCTGCCGCACCTGCGCCCACCTTGTTCACCTTGTTATCAAGGCGGTTGATTGCGTTAGTGTTAGCTGCAACCTGGTTATCCAAAGCATTGAGGTTTTCACCCACGCTGGCCTTGCTGCTTACATAGGCGCCGTCAGCGGTACTGCCGATTGCGGCATCCAGCTCTTCCATATTCTCTGCCAGGCTGGTCTGGCCATCGATATGGTTATAAGAGCCAATCTCTACAAGATTGCCATCCTCATCCTCAACAACATACTTGTTCTCTTTGTTGAGATCGCCAACCTTGTCATCAATAACATTCAATATATCAGCCACATTCAGCGTGTCGCCATCTACCTTTTTGCCGGTGCGGTCGATGATGGAATAATCCTCAGTGCCAATCTTTTTAATATCGCCCATATATTTGTCGATAGAAGACAGGTTGCTCTTAATATCTTTATCTGTAGAAATCACATTTTGGGTAGTGTTGGGGTCATAACTGCCAATTTCATTATCCAAGGCAGAGATATTAGCCTTAACACTGGCATTTTTGTCAATGTTTTTAGCAGCATCATCGCTGTAGGTGCCGATAGCGTCAGCATTAGCCTTAACCTGTGCATCCAGTGCGCTCAGGTTAGCTGCGGTGGTGTTATTCTTATTCACATAGTTGCCATCCTCAGGACGCAGCTCGTTATAAACAGTGTCGCCGTTTACCAGGTTGGTGTCACCGCTGGCAATAGCGCCGGTGCCCAGCTTTTCAGCCCACTTGGAGCCGTCGCCTGTAGCAATGTTGTCGCCGCCAACGTTAGCCTTGCCGTCCAGATCAGCTTTATCTGCCTTGGCATCCAGAGCGCTCTTGTCTGCTTTAGCGTCCAAAGCAGTTTTGTCTGCCTTAGCATCAAAGGAATTCTGCAGCAGATCGCCCATATTGCTGTTTGCCAGGTAGTTATTAAAGGTAGCCTGGTCCATAGCAGTGCCACCGCCGCTGCCACTGCCAAGGCCGGTGGTATCCAGGTTGATGGTGGGGCCATTGCTGCCATTATTGGTCAACAAGGTTACAGAATAGCCGCCATCCTTGTTCAGGGTGTAGGTGGCTGTCTTCAGCAGCTGGCCGTAGGTAGCAGCATCCGTGTTAACAGTACCATCGGCAACCTGGGTAATTCTTCTCGAGCCCACTGCCACGGTATTAGCCTCGCTGTTTGTTGTTGCATAGCCAATTGCTACAGCCTTTTCAGCATATGCCTTTGCGGCATAACCCAGCGCTACAGCGTTGACCTCATTTGCAATCGCATTAGTACCCATGGCAATAGCATTATCTTTAACAGCCGTTGCACTGTTACCAATTGCTACAGCGTTTGTACCCTTAAGGGTATAGAGTACCTCATCACTGCCATCTTGACCCGGAACTTTCTTTTCGTAGATTGTTGCTGCTCTCAGACCGATTGCGATACTTTGATCACCGCCCGCATTGGATAAATAGCCTTCACTGATAGCAGCATTACCACTGGCAGTAGAGCTATGACCTACTGCTACAGTATAGCTATTGCTGGCAACAGAGCTCATGCCCAACGCCATGGAGTTGCCACCGGTTGCAGAAGATTTCTGGCCAAAAGCCATAGCGTTACCACCACTTGCAGCTGCACCACTACCAATAGCAATGGTGTCATGCGTGTGGGCATTAGCACCGGTACCAATAGCAATTACATCGTGGCCGTCACCATTAGCGCCGGTACCCATGGCAATAGCGCCACCATAAGCGGATATTGTTTTATAGCCGATAGCGATAGCGCCGTATCTGTTATTATCAGGATAAACTGCCGTAACCTCAGCCTGATCACCAATAACCACGGAGCTGGGGCCGGTAGTGCTTACCGCATTGCCAATAACTACCGAAGCTTCAGCACCATTATCAGCACCATTACCTATGGTTACGCTGTTTACGCCGGTAGCGGTTTTAACACTGCCGTAGGAAACAACGCTATTATTTTTAGCAGTTTCAAGCGCTGTCACCTTAGCCTGCAAAGCTGCAAAATCCTCGTCACTCACCTCTGCAAAGGCCTTACCTGCACCCACAAAGCTCATGCCGCAAACAGCCATAACGGCCAGGGCAATTTGTGCCTTTTTAGCAGCACTCATCAAAACTTTTTTCTTCAATATACTTACCTCCTTCAAAAGTCAGCAATCAGACATCATTCCCCCATGAAATACACGTCATTTCAATTAATTCAATGTCTTATTAGATTAATTATAAGGCGTTTGTCCCCCCCGTCAAGAAAAATGTACTTTACATTAATTATAATTGAAATTTGTGTACTCTCAGGCGAGAAATATCTCCTTTAGATAAAAAAGAGGTGGCTAATGCCACCTCTTACAAGATTTAACTAAAATGTAAATTTAATTTATTTTGTTAGCCTGGTATAAGCAGTCCCCTGCGCTCTGCCTCATTTCTCCGCCAGCGCCACAACCCGCGCCTTGGGCATCTCCAGCAAATCTGCAATCTTGTCCACCGAAATGCCACGCTTCAGCAGCTTGCACACGTACTCCTTATCCTTTTGTACCTCAACCTCTTTTGCCTTCTTTTCTGCGTATAATTCAATAATATCCTGCATATTTACCTCAC
>CAVBQX010000055.1:0-9626 GCA_963597755.1 Segatella copri | reverse complement strand
TCGAGCAGCTTAACAACAAAAAGTCTCGATATATGTACCGATGGCTAGTCGGGAATTTACGCCTTCGGAGTGCTGTACAGACGCTAGTAGCTTGTTTTTGCAGCGAGAGCGAGCACGATGAACAAGGAATATTTCTAAAGCATAAACACTTTTGTTGATGTTTTTAGTAGCAGAGCTTTTTACTGTGAAGGATGAATTAGTTGTTGTTGTCCCGGCCGCAGGCGCAGGCAGACGGCTGGGACTGGGGATGAATAAGGCCTTTGCTGTGCTGCGCGGTGCGCCTCTGGTGGTGCACTGCCTGGCAATGCTGGCGGCGACAAAGCTGGCAAAGCGTGCTATCGTGGTGCTGGCTCCTGCTGAGGTAGAGGAAGGCCGCGCTCTTTTGGCAGGTTACCAGGAGCGTTATTTTGCTGGTCTGCCCTTTTGCGTGGTGGCAGGAGGCAAGGAGCGTCAGGACAGCGTTGCTAACGCTCTGGCACAGGTGACGGAAGAAGACGCATATATAGCAGTACATGACGGCGCGCGCCCCTTTGCGGGCCGCGCTGTTTTTGAACGTACGCTGACAGCAGCGAAGGAGCACGGCGCCGCTATTGCCGCTGTGCCTGTAAAGGACACCATCAAGGTTGTGGATGCGGCCGGCACCGTTGTAGCGACGCCTGTGCGCAGCACGCTGGTGGCAGTGCAGACGCCGCAGATTTTTACCGCAAAGCTCTTAAAAGAAGCTTATGCGCACCTGGCGGCACACCCTGCTGCCGTTACTGATGACGCCTCGGTGGTGGAGCTGGCGGGTCACAGGGTGGTGACAGCTATGGGGCGCTACGAAAATATAAAAATAACTACGCCGGAGGACCTGCTGGTGGCAGAGCGTCTTTTGGCAGAGCAGGAGAGGGAAGATGGAAAATAAAATGAACTGGCCGCAGTTGCGCGTTGGCTGTGGCTATGATGTACACAAGCTGGTTGAAGGGCGTGCGCTGATTTTGTGTGGGGTGCAGGTGCCCTACGAGCTGGGACTTTTGGGGCACAGTGATGCCGACGTGGCGCTGCACGCGCTGATGGACGCACTGCTTGGCGCTGCCGCTATGGGCGACATTGGCAGGCACTTTCCGGATACGGACGAGCGTTTTAAAGGAGCCGACAGCTTAAAGCTGACGCAGCATGTGGTGCAGCTTTTGGCGCAGGCAGGCTGGAGCATTAATAATGTGGATGTGACGATAATCGCGCAGCGTCCCAAGCTGGCAGGCTATATTGCCCAAATGCGTGCTAACGTGGCAGCTGCATTAGGCATAGCTGCTGACGCTGTCAACATCAAGGCCACTACGACAGAAAAGCTGGGCTTTACAGGTCGCGGCGAGGGTATTGCCGCCGAAGCTGTGGCAAGCATAGTAAAGATGTGATATAATACATTAGTTAGACGATAACCAAGATAATAAATTTGGAGGGATATATTTATGTGTAACAAGGAAGTTAGAGTAAGATTCGCGCCGAGTCCGACCGGCCCGTTTCATATCGGCGGCGCACGCAGCGCTCTGTTTAACTGGCTGCTGGCACGCAAGACCGGCGGCAAGCTGATTTTACGTATCGAGGACACTGACCGCGAGCGTTCTACCCCGGAATCCGAGGAAAACATTAAGGCAGCCTTAAAATGGCTGGGAATGGACTGGGATGAGGGCGTTGACGTAGGCGGCCCCTATGGCCCGTACCATCAGATGGAGCGCTTGGACCTGTACCAAAAATATACAGACAAGCTGCTGGCAGAGGGTAAAGCCTACTATTGTTACTGCACTGACGAGGAGCTGGAGGAAGAACGCCAGTCCCTGATTAAGGAAGGCAAAATGCCGCGCTACATGGGCAAGTGCCGTCACCTGACAGAAGAGCAGATTGCTAAATTCAAGGCCGAAGGCCGCAAGCCTACCGTCCGCTTCCGTGTGCCTGCTGATCAGCAGATTTTGGTGCGCGACATGGTGCGTGGCGACGTTGTTTTTGATTCCAACAACATCGGTGATTTCGTTATCGTTAAATCTGACGGTATTCCCACCTATAACTACGCTGTTGTTATTGACGATGCCCTGATGCACATCACCCATGTAATCCGCGCTGAGGAGCATCTTTCCAACACTCCGCGTCAATGCCTGGTTTATGATGCACTGGGCTTTGAAAAACCCACCTTTGGCCATATCTCCCTGATTTTGGGCAAGGATCACACCAAGATGAGCAAGCGTCATGGTGCAACCAGTGTTGACCAATACCGTCAGCTGGGTTACCTGCCCGAGGCTATCAACAACTTCCTGGCACTTTTGGGCTGGGCACCGAACAGCGAGCAGGAAATCTTCAGCATGGACGAGCTGGTGAAGGAATTTGGCATGGACCGCGTAGCTAAAAACCCCGCGGTCTTTGATATCGACAAGCTCAACTGGATTAACCAGCATTATATGCGTCAGCTGGATGCTGAAGCTTTCTTTGAATGTGCTAAGCCGCATATGATCGCGGCCGGCTATATGACCGGTGACGAGACCGGCGACAAGCTGGACTGGCTGCACCGCGTGGTTGCCACCGCACAGGAGCATGTTTCCTATGCTGCCCAGATTCCTGCATGTGTAGAGATGTATTTTAATGACGAATTTGATTTTGAAAACGACGAGGCTAAGGCTGTTCTGACTGCCGAAACCGTGCCTGCCGTTATCAATATGCTGCTCGAAGAGCTGCCGAAGGTAGAAAACCTGGACAATGCTGCCACCAAGGCACTCTTTAAACAAATCCAAAAGGCTACCAAGCTCAAGGGCAAGGATGTGTTTATGCCTATCCGCGTTGCCCTGACAGGCAATCAGCATGGCCCCGAGCTGGCAGCAATGGTGCCGCTTTTGGGCGTAGAACGCACTGCCAAGCGCATTAAGGCCAGTCTGACCAAGGCAGGCGTTAACCTGTAACAGCAAGAGAGCGGTGTAAAGGTATTTGCAGCCTTTGTGACGGTCTTTAGAAAAAAGTTAGTAGCAGCTCCAATTGTTTTGGCGCTGCATATAGGAGAATTATCATGACGATTAAAGTATATAACACCCTCACCAAGCAAAAGGAAGAGTTCGTACCCATCACCCCCGGCAAGGCGAACATTTATGTTTGCGGTGTCACCCCCTACAACCATCCTCATGTTGGTAATGCCCGCCCCTTTGTTACCTGGGACGTTATCCGTCGCTTTTTGGAGCACGAGGGCTATGATGTAACCCATGTGCAGAACTTTACTGATGTTGATGACAAGATCATCAACACTGCCAACAAGGAAGGCGTACAGTGGTACGATATCTGCAACCGCTATATTGATTCCTACTATGAGGTTATGGATAAGCTGAATGTGCGCCGTGCGCATGTTTATCCGCGTGTATCCGAGCATATCGGGGATATCATCGGTACCGTGCAATGCCTGATTGACAATGGCTATGCTTATGTTGTCGATGGCGACGTATTTTATAGCGTAGAAAAATTCAAATACTACGGTCAGCTCTCCGGACGCAACCTGGAGGATATGCTGGCAGGTGCACGCGTTGATGTGGACGAGCGCAAGCATAACCCTATGGATTTTGCTCTGTGGAAATCGGCAAAACCGGGCGAGCCTGCCTGGGAAAGCCCCTGGGGACCCGGTCGTCCCGGCTGGCATATTGAATGCTCTACCATGAGCATGAAGTATTTGGGCCAGAGCTTTGATTTTCATGGCGGCGGCAGTGATTTGATCTTCCCGCACCACGAAAACGAAATTGCCCAATCCGAGGGCTGCACCGGCATTCATCCCTTTGTTCACTATTGGCTGCACAACGGCTTTATCACCGTCAACGAAGAAAAAATGTCCAAGTCCTTGGGCAACTTCTTCATGGTTATCGATATCCTGAAGGAGTTTGACCCCGAAACCCTGCGCTTCTTTATCGTATCCACGCACTACCGCAGTCCGCTGGACTTTAGCGACGCACGTCTGCAGGAGGCACAGCGCAGCCTGGCACGCCTGCGTCAGTCGCAGCAGACATTGGGCGAGCTGGCACAGATGATGAGCGCCGGCCCGACGGAGGCAAGCCTGGCCCTGCGCGCTAAGGTGCAGGAGCTGCGTGAGGCCTTCATGGAGGCAATGCGTGATGACTTCAACACCGCGCTGGCTATCAGCCATATGTTTGCACTGGCTAAGGAAATCAACATCTACCACAAGGCTGTTACCGATGCCGCAGGCAAGCCTGATGGCAAGCTGGTGGCAATGCTTTGCGATGTCTTTGCCGAAATGTGCTCCATCATCGGTGTGCTGGAAAAGACCGCTGAGGCTGCACCTGCTGATGCTGCCGACAATAAGGAGGCAGAGCTGGTAGAGCTTTTGATCGGCCTGCGCCAGGATGCACGTAAGGCAAAAAATTACGCGCTGGCAGACGAGCTGCGCAACAAGCTGACCGCTATCGGCATTGTTTTGCAGGATACTCCGCAGGGCGTAAAATGGTCTAAGCAATGAAATTTGAACAATATAAAATGTTAAAGGAGCATGCGCTGGCGGCCTGCACGGCCTCCGGCGTGCGCTTTCCTGCTACGCGTGAGCTGAACCCCATTTTGTTGGCCTATATCGGCGACGTGGTATTTTCTATGTATATCCGCCTGCGCCTTTTGCCAACCTCCAGCCATGTGCGCATTGTGCATGACCTGGGATCTAAGATGGTGAGTGCTGTATGCCAATGCCAGGCGATGCAGCAGCTGGAGCAGTCGCTGAGCGATGAAGAGCGTTTGGTGTTCCGCCGCGGGCGTAATGCCAAATCCATGGTGCCCAAAAGCGCGTCGGTGCATGAATACCGTATGGCGACAGCCTTTGAGGCCTTGCTTGGCTGGCTCTTTTTGGAAGAACGCGAACAGCGCCTGCAGGAAATTATGGATGCGTCCTTTGACATTATCAGTAAATACATGCAGGAGAAATAATATGACAATGATGGTTAAATTGCTGCGCCATACGCCGGAGCCGGAGCGTACGGTGGCTATGAGCGCACGCCTGTGCTATTCGCCGATTGGCGCAGCGCAGCTGGAGGAGCGTATTAGCGACGAACAGGCAGCGACGCTGGTGCGCAAGCTGGCAAGCATGGGACATTTATCTACATTTGAGCACGTAACTTTTACCTTTGCCATCGAGGGAGTGTCACGCGTGCTGACGCATCAGCTGGTGCGTCACCGCATTGCCTCCTATTCGCAGCAATCGCAGCGCTACGTTAAGGAGCATGCCTTTGAAACTATTATGCCTGCTTCGATTGCGGCCAAGCCGCAGGCGAAGGAAAAATTTGAGCGCTTGATGGGCGAAATCCAGGAGCTGTACAATGATTTTATCGCTTTGGATATTCCTGCCGAGGATGCACGCTACATCCTGCCTAACGCGACCGAAACCAAAATCGTCTGCACCTTTAACGCCCGCTCGCTGCTGAACTTCTTCAGCCTGCGCTGTTGTACGCGCGCACAGTGGGAGATCCGTGCGCTGGCCAACGAGATGCTGCGTCAGTGCCAGGAGGTGGCACCGGTTATTTTTGAAAATGCAGGGCCGACCTGTGTGTCGGAGGGTGTATGCCATGAGGGAGCAATGTCCTGCGGCCGCCTGCAGGCTATTTTGGCTGCCAAAGCTAAGGGCAGGAAGGAATAGGAGGACGCATGCAACAAGCTGCTACTGATTTGATTGCCGGCCGTAACGCCGTAGGTGAGGCATTGCGCGGCCAGCGTTCCATTAACAAAATATTGGTCGCCGAGGGTGCGCATGGTGGCAGCCTGGGCGAAATCCTGGCCTTGGCCAAGGGCAGGGGAGTGCCTGTGGAAACAGTAAAGGCCGAAAAGCTGGATAAGCTGGCGCAGGGCCTGCGTCATCAGGGTATTGCCGCATTGGCTGCTCCCATTGCCTTTCAGTCGCTGGATGATGTTTTTGCCCGTGCGCAGGCTAAGGACGAGGAGCCTTTCATCCTGCTGTTGGACGAGCTGCAGGACCCGCAGAACGTGGGCGCGCTCATCCGTAGTGCGGATGCTGCCGGCGTGCATGGGGTGCTTATGCCCCGTCGCCGCAGCTGTCCCCTGAACGCCGTTGTTGCCAAAATCTCGGCCGGGGCAGTGGAATACGTGCCGGTGGTGCAGATAGGCAACATCGCCCAGACCATTGAAGACCTTAAGCAGCGCGGCTGCTGGGTAGTGGGTGCGGATATGGACGGTGTAGACTATTTTGCAGCCAATATGACCGGTCCCATTGTTTTGGTGATTGGTGCCGAGGGCAGGGGACTGGGACGCCTGGTAAAGCAAAAGTGTGACGACATTGTCAGCATTCCCATGAACGGTGGCGTAAATTCGCTCAATGCGTCGGCAGCAGGCGCAGTGCTGATGTATGAGGTAGTACGTCAGCGGCATCAGCTGCTGTAAAGATGAGGTGATAGCATGGGCGAATATCTGATAATAGACGGTTATAACGTAATTAACGCCTGGAAGGATTTTGCCCGGCTGCGCCAACAAAACCTGGAGCATGCACGCGAGCTTTTGGTGGCCGGGGTGGCTGAATTTGCCGCCTTTAAGGGTTACAAGGCCATCGTTGTTTTTGATGCGCAGGAGGTTGCAGGTGTTGCTACCTCCGAAAAGATTCATGGTATCGACGTTGTTTTTACTAACGAGGGAGAAACAGCAGATTCGTGGATTGAGCGCCGTGCCTACGAGCTGGGGCGTGCTCATGCCAAGGTTTTCGTCGTTACCAGCGACTATGCCGAGCAGATTAATATTCTGGGCGCAGGTGCCTACCGTATTTCCTCGCGTGAATTCCGCGAGCAGTATTATAAGGCCAAAAAGGAAATCGCCGCCAGACTGCATTTGCCGCGCCGCACGCTTAACCGCAACGAGCTGGGCGGACGCATCAGCGGCAATGTTCTGGATCATCTGGAAAAATTACGCCGCTCTAAAAGTTGACGTAAGCCAGCTGGCAGGATATAATTAAAGCACTAGCGTTTTTTGTTAGATAAAAAGACGGAGGATTTGCAATTAATGGCTACAGATACTGTAAAGCAAAACGATCCCAATGATGCTTTTGCGCAAATGACAGACGAGGAGATCGTTTTAGAAGCACAGCAGCATGAAAATGTCCTGGCACAGGAATATCTGCTGCATAAATACAGAAACTTCGTCAGAGCCAAGGCACGCAGCTATTTTTTAATAGGTGCCGAGCGTGAGGATATTATCCAGGAGGGTATGATCGGCTTGTATAAGGCAATCCGCGACTTCCGTGATGATAAGCAGGCCTCTTTTAGGGCGTTTGCCGAGCTGTGCGTAACGCGCCAGATAATTACGGCGATAAAAACTGCCACTAGGCAAAAGCATATTCCGCTAAATTCCTATGTTTCGCTCAACAAGCCCATTTACGAGGAGGACAGCGACCGTACGCTTTTGGATGTTATCAGCGGCGTAAAGGTTGCAAACCCCGAGGACATGATTATCAGCCGCGAGGAATTTAGTGATATTGAAAACAAGATGAATGATATCCTGAGCGACTTGGAATGGAAGGTGCTTATGAGCTACCTTGACGGCAAGTCCTATCAGGAAATTGCCGCCGAGCTTGGCCGTCACATAAAATCTATTGACAACGCCTTGCAGCGGGTAAAGCGCAAGCTGGAAAAATACATCATCAGCAAAGGAGATATTACTGACCTGCGTACAGTTTATAGTGGTCTGCTGGCTATTGACCCTTACGAACGTTTTAATAAAAACAACAAAGACAGCTAAAACGGCGGATTAATGATAAAACTGTAACAAAAATCTACATCATTTTGAAATTTTCAGAATGGTGTTTTTTTATTAAGAGGATTTTACGCAAGCATAGCGAATATATGCAGTAACAAGCTAGTAAAGAAAATTTTACACTTCGGTGTTATAGGAGGTTTTTCAAATGAATCAAGTTGAAGAATTAGTGAAGGTTGTAGGCCAGGCACAAGAAGACAAGGGTAATGTAGTTATCGTTACAGGTAAACCCGGTAGCGGCAAGAGCAAGGTGCTGCGTGAGGCCGCAGAAGCACAAAAATGGACCTATGTTGACTGCCGTATGCTCATCAGCGAGGAATTTTTGGCAATTCCTGCTGCTGACAGAGGCTTGTATGCCCCGGATATGTTTGCCGAGATCCTGGCAAGCTATAATGCAGACGTTATTATCCTTGACAGACTGCAAACACTGTTCGTTCCCGTATTCCATATTAATACCGACAGCCTGATGCGTAAGCTGAGCAAAAAGTTTACCATCGTTACCGCATGGCCCGGTTATATTGATAACGGCAACCTGTGCTATGATAAATTTGACGGCACCGAAGCAATCCGTATCAGTCCGGACGGCTTCAAGATTTGGAACGTAGAAGCTTAAAATATAGTTTATAGGCGGAGGCGTGACATGGAGCAAAAAAAACGCCGTTTCGCGGTTTTGACCGGCGGAGGTGACTGTCCGGGCCTGAATGCTGTAATCCGCGCAGTGGTGAAGACCTTTTTGCAGAATGACTGCGAGGTTTATGGTGTGCTTAACGGCTTTAACGGGCTGATTAACGATAATCTCAAGAAGATGGATTATGCTGCCGTATCCGGCATATTGCCGCGTGGCGGCACGATTTTGGGAACTACTAACCGTGACAATCCCTTTCATTTTGCTGTGGAAGAAGATGGCGTACTGGTTTACAAGGATATGCGTGCGAAGGTGCTCGAAACCTTGGGCAAGTACGAGATAGAGGCCTTGGTGGTTATTGGCGGCGATGGCAGCTTAAATATCGGTGCCGAGCTGGCAAGGGAATGTGATGTGAAGGTTGTGGGCGTACCCAAAACCATTGACAATGACCTGCCGTGTACTGAGCGCACCTTTGGCTTTGATACGGCGATGGCTATGGCGACGGAGGCCTTAGACAGGCTGCATACAACGGCGGAATCGCATCACCGCGTCATGGTGCTGGAGGTTATGGGCCGTTATGCAGGCTGGATTGCCCTGCACAGTGGCATTGCCGGTGGTGCAGATGTTATACTCCTGCCGGAAATTCCCTATAAGCTGGAATCTGTGATCGCTAAGATTGAGCAGCGCAAGAGCGCAGGCAAAAACTTCAGCATCGTGGTTGTGGCCGAGGGCGCACGTCCTGAGGGCGGCGAAATGTCGGTCGCACGTATGGTGAAGGGGAGCTTTGAGCCTGTGCGCCTGGGCGGTGCCGGCGAAAAGGTGGCGCAGGCGATAGAGGAGCAGACGGGCATTGAATCCCGTTGCACAGTTTTAGGCTACCTGCAGCGCGGTGGTTCGCCTACGGCGTTTGACCGTGTGCTGTCGACGCGTTATGGCGTGGCAGCTGCGGAAGCGTGTCTGCGGCGGGAATATAATGTGATGGTTTCGCTTTATCACGACCAGATAGTCACTGTTTTTATCCAGAAGGCAGCCTCGCAGCCGAGGCAGGTTCCTGTAGACAGTGAGATTATCCGCACCGGTAGACAGCTAGGCCTGTGCTTCGGCGATTAAATTGAACTTGATTGATAGATTTAACCCCGGTTTAAGGGTTCTATAATAAGTGTTGGGGTCTTTGGTCTAAAATAAGCTCAAGATCACCGGCACTTATTTTTATTAAAGACAAAAAAATAAAGCATAAATGCCGGATTCG
>CAVBQX010000054.1:642-9881 GCA_963597755.1 Segatella copri | reverse complement strand
GACGGTGGTTATGGTTATCCACGATCTGAACCACGCTATACAGTATGCGGATTACGTAGCCGTCATCAAGGCTGGTAGGCTGGTGACGAGCGGCGCGCCGCAGGAGATTGTGACAGCAGCTTTACTGGCAGAGGTGTTTGGTGTTCAGGCTGATGAATTTGCCTGCAGCAACGGCTTGAGAGCATTGGTGCCGCTTAATGTGTGCCGCTAGAGCATAATATGCAAAAAATTATTCCAGGTACTTGCCAGAATAGTTAATCGATGATATAATACCTGCATAATAAATAGTACGTCATACTAGTATACATATTGGGGTTACTTGTAATGAAATTAAATATAGTTGTTTTAACCAGAGGGGAAACTAGTGCGAACCTAGTACTGTACCGCAACTGTGAGGGGAGCAATGCAGCGCATATCATCACAAGATGCTGCATGGCGATGAACTAAGTCAGGGTGCCTCGGTTAAAATATTCTGTAGGCCTGCGGTTTTCAGGCGAAGAATGGTAGCTTTTACAGGCTACTTGTACGCTCTTGGCTTTGCAGCTTACAGAATGATTTTGTCTAAAACTGCAGCCTGGGGGTTGCAGTTTTTTTGATGCACAGGCTTGGGGCAGTATGGTAGACGGCAGCGCGTGCTGTGCCGTAGGAAGGGGAAAGCATGAAGCATCTTTTTAATTATTGTCCGGTAGATTTTTATGAAAAAGAATTAAAGGAGCGCGACATAACGATAAAAAGCTTGGTGGACAAGCTGGGTCTGGACGGAATAGAGCAGTTTGTTTATACTAAGCAGCCTGATTATAGAGAGATTACTGTAGGCGTGCATCTCAACTATTGGCCGTATTGGATGGATTTCTGGCTGAAGAAGGCTAAACGCCTGCAGCAGCAGTTCCGCACCGTGCGCGAGCGTCAGACGTATTTTAGGGAGGCTATGAGCTGTGATGAATGGCTTTCGGTTATCCGCATGAATATTTGCGACTCGCTGACGCAAAAGCCGGAGTATTTGGTGTGGCATGTGGCGGAGGCCGATAATGAAACGATTTTCTCTTTTGATTTTCATTATGATGACAGGCAGGTGCTTACAGAGGCAGCCAAGGTGTTTAACGCGGTGGCCGACGAAATTCCGGCGGGCGTGATGGTGCTGTTTGAAAATTTGTGGTGGCCGGGCCTGCGCCTGACGGATGTGCGCAAGGTGAAGTATTTCTTTAGCCTGATTGAACGCCAAAACGTAGGCATTATGCTGGATACGGGCCATTTGATGAATACTAATGCGCGCCTGAGGAGTGAGCAGGAGGGTGCGGATTATATTTGCCGGACGATTGATAAGCTGGGGGAATATGCGCAGCTGATTAAGGGCGTGCATTTGAACTGCTCGCTTTCGGGGAAATATCAGCGCAGCTTCGGCAACAGGGTTCCGGAGGTTATTAATAACGAAGTTATCTGGCGGCATATTGCGGCCATAGATCAGCACCAGCCGTTTACGACAAGGGCGGCAAAGCAGATTTTGGACTGCGTGCAGCCAACGTATGTCAACCACGAGCTGGCATATGACGATTTGCAGCAGATGGAGGAGCGGGTAGCGCAGCAGCTGGCGTGCAGCAGATAAATAGATATATTGTGGAATGATATCACGCGTAATAAGTAGGTAAGATTGCTTGTTACGCGTCTTTTTGTACGTTACAAAAATTTTTGTTTCTTTTTTTGGCGTTTTCTGCTATGCTATATAGCGAGTGGTTATCGTTTGCTAACTATCGTTATGGGTATGTCTGTGCGAATGTAAAGGAGTAGGCCGATGACTGATTATGAAAACAATATCAAGGACTTTTATAATAGAGATGATTTTGCAGCCATAGCAGGCAGACAGGGCGCTGAGCAGCATGAGGTGCTGTTTCAAAGGCTGGAATACACACCGCGCAAGGCTGGTGTACTGCCGGGAATGCCGGCCGGACATGTGCTGAAGGAGTACGCGGCTGCCGGCGGGGCGGCGACGCTGTATCTGCATATACCATTTTGCAATTTGCGCTGCAGCTATTGCAGCTTTTACCGCAATCCCTTTGAAGCAGCGCAGGTGGAGGACTATGTCCAGCTGCTTATCAAGGAGCTGGACCTGCTGGCGCAGCAGGGAGTGTTTGACAAGCATCCGATAGAAGCAGTGTTCTTTGGCGGTGGTACGCCATCTGTGCTGGGGGCAGCGCAGATTGACAAGCTGCTGACGAAGATTCACGCGCTTGCCAAGCTGGTGCCTGACTGCGAGCTGACCTTTGAAAGCAGCATTTATGATTTGGATGCCGACAAGCTGGCAGCGTGCATTGCAGGCGGCATCAACCGCTTTAGCTTTGGCGTGCAGAGCTTTGACACCAAGCTGCGCCGCAGCCTGGGACGCATCAACACCGAGCAGGAGGTTATGGCCAAGCTGGAGGAAGCAGGCAAAACAGGCACACGGGTAATCATCGATCTGATTTATGGTCTGATAGGACAGACACAGGAAATGCTTTTGGCGGACGTGGAGCGTGCCGTGAGCTGCGGTGTCAGCGGCCTGGATTTATACAAGCTGCAGATTATGCCCAAGTCACCCTTGGGACAGGCTATAGAAAGCTGCAAGATTAATTATGACCATAGTGATGCGGCGTTAGGTGCTATGTTTGGCGCTGCGGCGGCAAGGCTGGCACTGCATGGCGCCAAGCCTCTCAGCTGCTGCCATTGGGCAATGCGTGCAGACGAGCGCAGCCATTACAACACTTTGGTTAAGCGGGGGACGGACGTCATTGCCTGTGGCTGTGGCTGCGGCGGACACATGGGCTTGTACAAGTTTATGAAGACGATGGATATCGCCGGCTATCAAAAAAAGCTGGAGCAGGGGCAGTATCCTGTGATGACCGTCAGCCAGTACAATGCAAACAGCCATTTTTTGTGGCAGCTTTCAGGACAATGTGACGCAGGCTGTCTGGACTTCGCTGCTCTACGTTCGTATAACGACGCAGACTGGAGCCTGCTTTTGGCGCAGCTGCTGCAGCATTGGCAGTCGCTGGGGCTGCTTACAGAGCAAAATTCCTGTTATTACCTTACCACCAAGGGTAAGTATTATTACCGGCAGCTGGATAGACTGCTGCTGACGGCCGCAGAATATGCCCTCTACGGCAAGCCTGGTCTGCTGGAGCAGGCAGGGCAGAAAATGCTGGGCATGATGAAAAATATGCAATAAAGGAGACAAAAAATGCAAGACGTTTTAATTGTTTATGACAGCAAAACAGGTAACACCGAAAAGGTAGCCAAGGCCCTGGCAGAGGGCGCAGGCGACCGCTGTGTGCTGGCCAAGGTTGATGAAGCACCTGCAGCTGATGATTTTGCCGTTGTTGTGGCAGGCTATTGGGTTGACAGGGGAGCACCAAACGCCAAAATGAAAAAGTACCTCAGCAGCCTGCATGGCAAAAAGGTGGTGCTGTTCCAAACCTTGGGCGCAGATCCTGCAAGCGACCATGCCGTAACCTCGCTGGTTAATGGCGGTGTGTGCCTTGCCAGTGACTGCAAGGTTTTGGGGACGCTTTCTATCCGTGGTGCGATTGACCCCGCGCTGATTGAAATGATGCGTAAAATGCCTGCAGGCGGTGCGCACAGCGCCAGTCCCGAAAGCGAAGCCCGTTGGGCAGCGGCTGCCAGCCATCCGGATGCAGACGACCTGGCTAAGGCCAAGACATATATGCAAAGCTTTTTAGCTATGTATGATAAGTTCCTCAAAATGATGTAAGCAAAAGATATAGACCGGGAGCGATGCTTTTCCGTAGCAATGGAAGAGCTGCAACTCCCGGCTTTTTGTTATATAAAGGCCGGCGGTTATTTTGCTGTTAGCATGTCTGCAATTAAATTTTCACGAAAACGCAAGAAAAAAGCTGAAATTAAACGAAAAATATGGTATAATGAATGTTCAAGATAAGCTGAAAGCAAAGAAGCTTGTCTTTTAAGCAGAAATTTATATCACCCACGCCGGTGAGGACGAGGAGGAAGCCCGTGTTAAAAAGTATGACAGGCTTTGGCCGCGGTGCATACGAAGACGCAGATTTTTCTGTGACTGTCGAAATGAAAACCGTGAACCACCGTTATAATGAGGTCGCTATCCGTTTGCCGCGTTTTTTGAATCCTTTGGAGGACAAAATCCGCAAGACTATCTTAAAAACTGTCAGCCGTGGCCGTATTGATGTTTTTATCAACGCCGACTACAACGTCAGCGGCAACTGCACACTGAAGGTTGACCAGAACCTGGCAGGAGCCTATCACAAGGCGCTGCAGGAAATCGGCCAGGCCATTGGCGCAGATGCGGCAGGCGTAAACGCTGCTGCCGAAATTTTGTATTTGGCCAAGTGTCCCGATGTTATCAACGTCAAGGAAGGCTTTTTTGATGTAGAAAGCGTGTGGCCGAAGGTGCAGCAGGCTGTGCAGCAGGCTGTAGATAACCTGGTGGCAATGCGTGAGGCCGAGGGCGGCAATATTTATGGTGATTTTATTTACCGTGCCGACCTGATTGCCGAAAAGCTGGCCTTGGTGGAGGAGCGTTCGCCGCAGGTGGTGGAGGAATACCAGGCCAAGCTGCAGGAGCGCTTGAGCAATTTGCTTGCAGATAATAATATTTCGGTGGAGCCTGAGCGCCTTTTGCAGGAGGTGGCAATCTTTGCCGACCGCACCAGCATTACCGAGGAGATTGTGCGCTTAAAGAGCCATATCAAGCAGTTTAAGCTCATCCTTGCCTCTGACCAGCCGGTGGGACGCAAGCTGGACTTTTTGATCCAGGAGTTTAACCGTGAAGCTAATACTATTGCTTCTAAGGCCAATGATTATACCCTGGCGCAGATTGTCGTAGAGATTAAGGCGGAGATTGAAAAAATCCGCGAGCAGATTCAGAACATCGAATAAAAACGGGAGGAAGCTATGGATATTAAGCTTGTAAATATTGGTTTTGGCAATATCGTTGCCGCCAACCGCATTATTTCCATCATCAGTCCGGAATCCGCTCCGATTAAGCGCATTATCCAGGAGGCGCGTGACAAGGGCATGCTGGTGGATGCCACCTATGGACGTCGCACACGTGCCGTGGTTGTAGCGGACAGCGGTCACATTATTTTGTCGGCCGTGCAGCCTGAAACGGTTGCCAACCGCCTGGTAGCGCAAACAACAGATGCAGAGGAAGAGGAGTAAGCAGCGGCTATGGCTAACGAAGTAGAAAATGTTACTCCTAAGGGAGTTCTTTTGGTGGTTTCCGGTCCGTCGGGAGCAGGCAAGGGCACAATCTGCCAGCTGTTGCGCGACAGGCTGCCGGATTTAGGCTATTCGATTTCGGTGACGACGCGTGCCCCACGCACAGGCGAGGTGGAGGGCGAAAGCTACTTCTTTAAAACTGTGCCCCAGGTGCAGGAGATGATTGCCCGGGGCGAGCTTTTGGAATATGCCGAGGTATACGGCAATTATTACGGCACTCCGCGCAAATATGTGGAGGAGCAGCTAAATTCCGGCCGCGATGTGCTGCTGGAGATTGATATCCAGGGAGCACTGCAGATCAAAAAGCGTTTTCCTGAGGGCGTTTTTGTCTTCATCGTACCGCCGTCCTTAGACGAGCTGTCGGCGCGCATTTATAAGCGTGGCACTGACAGCGAGGATGTTATCAAGCGCCGCATGGCGTCTGCTGCCGGCGAGCTGACCTATGCGGCAGAATATGATTATATTATTGTTAACGATATCGCCGAAAGGGCAGCGCAAAAGGTGCTGACGATTATGGAGGCAGAGCGTTACCGTGTTGCCAGGACGTATTTTATCGTAGATAGAATTTGTCAGGCAAAAAATTAAGTTCAAGAAGCATTAAGGAGTGATTAGATAATGTCTATGGTGGACCCTTCTATTGATAAATTGGCTGAAATGGTTGATAGCAAGTATACGCTGGTTATTTTGGCAGCCAAAAGAGCACGTGAGCTGACCGTGCCTGGAGTTAATTCCCCCGAAAAAGAGGTCAGCAGTGCTTTGAAAGAAATTTACAGCAAGAGCATTACCTACGAACGTACTAAAAACGTATAACAGCAGGAGGACAAAGCCTTGTTAAAGGGTAAAAAGATTGTTTTGGGCGTAACCGGCGGCATTGCTGTCTACAAGGCCGTGGATCTTGTCAGCCGTCTGCGCAAGCAGGGCTGCGAGGTGCGCGTAGTGATGACAGAGCACGCGCAGCAATTTGTTACGCCGCTCACCTTTAAGGAGATTAGTGGTAATGCCGTTGCTACCAGCATGTGGAGCGGCAATCAGGAATTTAACGTAGAGCATATCGCGCTGGCTAACTGGGCAGATGCCTTTGTGGTGGCACCTGCCACTGCCAATATCTTGGCAAAGATGGCCTGCGGTCTGGCAGATGATTTGCTGAGCACGACGCTTTTAGCAGCGCAGGCTCCCATCATTGTGTGCCCTGCGATGAACACAGGCATGTACTTAAACGCTGCCACCCAGGAAAACATCGCCAGGCTGCAGGACCGTGGCGTGATAGTGATGCCGCCTGCAACCGGTCATCTGGCCTGCGGCACCAGCGGTCCCGGCCGCCTGCCCGAGCCGCAGCAGATAGTGGAATTTTTGAGCGCGTTTTTTGCCGCACGTGAGGGCGATCTGCACGGCTTGAAGGTGCTGGTGACGGCAGCAGGCACGCGTGAGCCTATCGATCCCGTGCGCTATGTGGGCAACCGTTCCAGCGGCAAGATGGGCTACGCAGTGGCGCAGATGGCAGCCGAGCGCGGTGCGGATGTGCTTTTGGTCAGTGGCCCTTCGGCATTGGCTGTGCCGGCTAACGTGCGTTGCGTGCAGGTGGAAACCACTAACGAAATGCTAGAGGCCTGCCTTGCAGCCTACGCTGACGTGGATATTGTCATTAAGGCCGCAGCTGTTGCTGACTACCGCCCGCGTGACGTTGCAGACCAAAAGATCAAAAAGAAGACAGACGATGCCTTGACCGTCGTTATGGATAAAAACCCGGATATCCTGAAAACCCTGGGCGCGCAAAAGACGCATCAGGTGCTGGTTGGCTTTGCCGCCGAAACCCAAAACCTTTTGGCTAATGCCCGCGAAAAGGTGGTTAAAAAGAATCTGGATATGATTGTTGCCAACGACGTTACGGCAGCAGGCGCAGGCTTTAACGCCGACACCAATATCGTTAAGCTGCTTTTTGCTGATGGCGAGGTGCGTGAGCTGGAGCAAATGCCTAAGGTGGACGTGGCAAACATAATCTTAGATGCAGCGCTGAAGCTTAGGCAGGAGCGTACCAAAAACTAATTTTGTGAAATTATTCCGAACCTCTTGCCATAAAGCTGATTTTGTTATATAATGGCAACTGTACACAATTTAACACTACTCATCAAGAGCGATGGAGGGAATGGCCCTATGAAGTCGCAGCAACCATTGCAGCGTGAAAGCTGTGAAAAGGTGCTAAGTCCTGCAGGAAAGCTGCAAGATGAGAATGCTAGAGATAATTTAAGGCGTTCTCAGAGTGGGAACGCCTTTTTTTATACCACTTAACACTCTCATATTTTGATTTATTTTTTGTTCATGAAAGGAGCACACAATGAGAAAATTATTTACTTCCGAATCTGTCACCGAAGGACATCCTGATAAAATCGCGGACCAGATTTCTGACGCTGTCTTAGACGCCATTCTGACGCAGGACCCTAAGGGCCGTGTAGCCTGTGAAACCATCGTTACCACGGGTCAGGTGCACATCTTCGGCGAAATTTCTACCCAATGCTACGTTGATATTGCCCGCATCGCCCGCGAAACCATCAACAACATCGGCTACAACCGTGCCAAGTTTGGCTTTGACGGCAACACCTGCGGCGTGCTGATTTCTATCGACGAGCAGTCCCCTGATATCGCTATGGGCGTTGATAAGGCGCTGGAAGCCAAGGAGGGTACTGCGGCCGAGGAAGAAACAGGCGCCGGTGACCAGGGTATGATGTTTGGCTATGCCACCAACGAAACCGAAAGCTATATGCCGATGCCTGCATACCTGGCCAACAAGCTGGCATTGCAGCTGACCAAGGTGCGCAAGGAGGGCGTGCTGCCGTATCTGCGCCCGGACGGCAAAACCCAGGTTACTGTAGAATATGATGACGGCAAACCTACCCGTGTGGATGCCATCGTTGTTTCTTCCCAGCATGCACCCGAGGTAACTAGCGAGCAGATCCGTAAGGATATCATCGAAAAGGTTATTAAGACCGTTGTTCCTGCCGAGATGCTTGATGACGAAACTAAATATTACATCAACCCCACAGGCCGCTTTGTTATCGGTGGCCCGCAGGGCGATGCAGGCTTGACCGGCCGCAAGATTATCGTTGACACCTACGGTGGTATGGCCCGTCATGGCGGCGGTGCCTTCAGCGGTAAGGATCCCTCTAAGGTTGACCGCAGTGCTGCCTATGCTGCCCGCCACGTTGCTAAAAACATCGTTGCCGCAGGCCTGGCAGACAAGTGCGAAATCCAGCTGGCTTACGCTATCGGCGTAGCACAGCCTGTTTCCGTACTGGTAGAAACCTTTGGCACTGGCAAAATCAGCGAGGACAAGATTGCCGAGTTGGTTCGCAAAAACTTCTCCCTGAGCCCGACAGGCATCATCCGCGAGCTGGATCTGCTGCGTCCGATTTATAAGCAGACCGCTGCTTATGGTCACTTTGGCCGCACGGACGTGGACCTGCCGTGGGAGCACACCGAAAAGGCTGCTGCCCTGCGTGAGCAGGCTGGCCTGTAAAATTTAATAATCATTTTTTGAGGCATCACATCAATAACGGTGTGGTGCCTTTTTGGGTGTTGTATCACGCATGGCAGCAAAGCGCAGGTATAATGCAGATAATATCTTGTTAAATTACATATTGACGAGCTGTGGCCCTATTTGCGTCTTACAAAAAGCTATCTGTTCCGAAAACAGGTGATTTTGCACCTCTTGTCGGAATAGGGAGGGTGTTATGGAAATAAAACGAGATGTTTATCTGAATAAATTGATTCGAAAAAAGCAAAATGGATTGATAAAAGTAGTAACGGGAGTAAGGAGATGCGGAAAATCATATCTGCTATTTCATCTTTTTCACGATTATCTGATAGATAGCGGCGTTTCGGATGATCATATCGTCGAAGTAGCACTTGATGATCGCAGCAATAAAGAACTGCGTGATCCAGATGTCATCTTAAAGTTTATAAAGGAAAAATTAAGGATAAAGAAACTTATTATATCATTC
>CAVBQX010000054.1:0-632 GCA_963597755.1 Segatella copri | reverse complement strand
GTTCAATATCTGGACGAATTTGAAGATGTTCTCAATAGTCTCCTGCATATTCGCAATGTCGATGTTTATGTAACGGGTAGCAATTCTAAATTTCTTTCGTCCGATGTTATCACTCAATTTCGAGGACGTGGAGATGAGGTTCACGTTTATCCTCTAAGTTTTTCTGAATATGTGTCGGTATACCAAGGCTCGCAGGATGAAGCGTGGGATGACTATCTTGTTTATGGCGGATTACCACTTATCTTAACAATGGAAGAGTCTGGGGATAAGGCAGAGTATCTTAATTTACTGTTTCAAAAGGTTTATATTTCAGATATTGTTGAACGTCATAATATTCGCAACAAAGCAGAATTGGATGAACTGGTAGATGTTCTTGCATCTGCAATAGGAAGTTATACGAACCACAATAAGCTTGTGCGGACATTTAAAAGCGTTAAGAACAAGACCATCAGCGATAAGACGATAAAAAACTATATAGACTATTTGATAGATTCGTATTTTGTAAGCTTATGGACGGTAAGTTTGATGTGGACCCTAAATGTTGGACACATCCCCGTTATGCTGCTAAGGTTTGAGCGTAGTCGTAGGGGGTTAAGCTGTGTAAATTATCTTGATATCTTTCATAACGATAA
>CAVBQX010000053.1:0-10084 GCA_963597755.1 Segatella copri | reverse complement strand
TCCTATCTTGCCTTAGCAAAAATCATCCGTCCTGCAGCCGTCTGCAGCACACTGGTGACAACAACGGCAATACTGCTGCCGATAGAGCGGCGGCCGTTTTCCACAACGATCATCGTACCATCGTCAAGGTAGGCAACAGCCTGTCCCTGCTCCTTGCCCTCTTTTACCAGGTACACGTTCATTTCCTCACCTGCTACGACCACAGGCTTGATGGCGTTGGCCAGCTCGTTGATGTTCAGCACCTTGACGCCCTGGATACCTGCCACCTTGTTCAAATTGTAATCGTTGGTAATGATATCAGCGTTAGCCTGCTTGGCCAGGCGCAAAAGCTTAGCATCCACGCCCTCCAGGTCATCATAATCGTTATCCACCACCAGCATTTTTTCCTTGTAGCTTATCTGCAAATCCTGCACAAGATCCAGTCCGCGTCTGCCCTTGGCGCGCTTAAGGTTGTCCGAGGAATCGGCCAAGGTCTGCAGCTCCGTCAGCACAAAATTGGGCACAACCATTCTGCCGTCCAAAAAGCCGGCAGCAACAATATCCATAACACGTCCGTCAATGATGACGCTGGTATCAAGCAGCTTGTTGCTGCTGTACAAACGGTCACCCAAGGGGCCGTCCAGCACGTTTTTTTCGGCTGCGGCAAGCTTTGCTGCCTTACGTGCAGGAATGCGGTTAAAAAACTCCACAATATCGTTGTGCTTGCGCAGCGCCAGCTTAGCACCAACAATAGAAAGCACCAGGCTGAGGCCGATAGGGATAAACGGACCGATAATCGGCAGACGGGCAAAGGGACTGCCTATAAGGTTGGCCAGTATCAGGCCGATGCCGATACCAAAAATCATTACGAGGATATCGCTCGTCGGCACACCCGAAAGCGACACAGTAAGGCGCTCAGCGTAGTTAAACAGCCATCTGGTAATAAACGGCGCCAAAACCAAGGCCAGCCAGGCCGAAATGAAAAAGCCGGGCAAGGCCAGAATCATCGTGGCAAAGGTGATGCCCAAAACACCATTGCCATGCAAATCATAGCCCAGGTATTCCGATAAAAGCGGTAATGAGAAGTTTGTGAGTATGAGTCCGGTTACAATAATGGTAAGTGAAATACTCAGGCTGATAATTTTTCTCAGCATTTATTTGCTCCTTTCTGTATAATTTTGAATTGTAGCATATTACTCCGCTACTATATCAATTATATAATACAGCCATAGTCCGCAAATTACAAGCATTCCGAAGAAGTAATTATGACATTACTGAAAAAAGGCCTTAAAATATTTGCAAAAAGCCGTTTTAAAACAGCCAGACTCAGCCGGCAGCTTTAAAACGGCCTATGAACGATACTTAATCACAGCAATGATCCAGCCAGCTACCAGCCTCATCTGCATCTACATCACGGATAAGCATAACCTCACTCTGCAGGATTTGCTTGGTGCTATGCAGCAGCCTGCGCTCTCCCACAGATATTTTTTTATCGCGCTCAAGCAGCGTAAGTATCTTAAAAATTTGGGCAACCTCGGTAACACTGCCGCTCTTGATTTTTTCCATATAGAGCTGAAAGCGTCTGTTCCAGGAAATCGATTTGACAGAATGCACGTCCGGCGTTTCGTGCAGAGCACTTTCTATCGCCGTCAATGTTTCTTCATTACCTATATAACGCAATCCCAAACGATCAGCGCTTTTTACCGGTACGGATACAGTCATACTGTCAAACAGCATCTGTAAAATATAATATTCTACGTTTTCCTCACCCTGCATGCGTGCCTCAATACCCCTGACGATAGCTCCGCCGTGGAGCGGATATACAACCCGGTCACCTGTAGCAAACATTTGCAACCCTCCTAAGCTTATAATCTCGATAAATATATTGTAGCACTACGCTTTGATAATGTCAAAAATATTTTATTTTACCACTATACAACTTATATGTCAACCTTAAGCACGTCTTTTTACCATCTTCAGAATTCTTTTAACATTATGCGATAAAGCTATGCTGGCAAAAATAATATTTTACAAACTTTTAACTGTTTATTTAGTGAAATCTTCCAGCCGCCCTTGTCAAAAAATTGTTTTTCTTTCATAATAAAGGTGTACACTAACAGAAAGGGAAGTAAAAAATTATGCCAAAGCAAGAAAAACATGAAGAGCTACTAGCTAAGCTGCGTGCTAAAAGCGGCTTTATCTGTGATATGGACGGTGTCATTTACCACGGCAACAGTCTGCTGCCAGGCGTCGGCGAATTTGTTAGCTGGTTATATAAAGAAAACAAAAGCTTTTTATTCCTGACCAATTCCAGTGAGCGCAGCCCCAAGGAGCTGCAGCAAAAGCTGCTGCGACTGGGGCTGGACGTGGATGAAAGTCATTTTTACACCAGCGCCCTTGCCACTGCCAAGTTCATCCACTCGCAGGCCCCCGGCTGCAGCGCCTATGTCATCGGCGCCCCCGGCCTGGTCAACGCGCTGTACGATGCCGGCATCACCATGAACGATGTTAACCCTGACTACGTCGTTGTAGGCGAAACCAATTCCTATAATTACAACATGATTATCAAGGCCGTAAGCCTGATCAACAAGGGAGCGCGTCTGGTTGCCACCAACAGCGATCTTACAGGTCCCTCGGATTTTGGTATCATCCCTGCCTGCCGCGCGCTGGTTGCCCCCATTGAGCTGGCCACAGGCAAAAAGGCCTACTTCGTAGGCAAGCCCAATCCCCTCATGATGCGCACAGGACTGCGCCTTTTGGACGTGCACTCCGAGGACGCCGCTATGATTGGTGACCGCATGGACACCGATATCGTCGCCGGCATGGAAAGCGGCCTGATGACCGCACTGGTTTTGAGCGGCGTAAGTACGACGGAAAATATCAAGGAATTTTCCTACCGACCTTCCATCATCCTGCCAGGCGTAGGCGCTATCCCCGAGGCATAAGGTCAGAGACATAGACAACAGAAAATAAAAGAGCTGTTTTAAGGCCGTCCGCTGTTGGTCCCCCCAATGCTTGCAGCCTGACAGCTCTTTTTTGCTTATTCTTCACAACTATCCCTTGACTTAGAGCGTGCTTCAGACAGTATAATATATCTGATATTACTTTATATGAATTATAATTGAAGGAGTAGCCTATGCGTATTTTGCTTTTTATCGGCTCGATAGATTTTATCATGAGCCTTTTGGGTTATATCTACTACCGCCAAAACCTTGCCCTTGCCCGCGGCTGGGTCTTTGGCATAATCTTTTGGCTTTTGGCCGTCAATACCGTCATCAGCATCCTTTTGCCGCCGTCAACGCCGCTGCTGCTTACGCGTATATCCGCCTGGCTTGAAGGACTGTGGATAGCCTTTGGCTATTACACCCTGCTTATCGCCGCTTTGCACGGCCTTGCCTGGCTCATCGCCAGGGGCTTTGGCATGCAGCTTCCCAACGCCAAAATTGCCGCCGCAGGCCTTGCGTGCATCGCCTGCTTCATTGCCTGGGGCAGCTGGCGGGCCTTTCATCCCACAGTGCGCACCGAGCAGCTTGTCACGGATAAGCTCCCTGCAGGCACAAGCTATAAAATCGTCTTTTTGACAGATATCCATTTGGGCCGCATTTTGGGCTACAACTACGCCTCTGCGCTCGCTGCACGCGTCAACTCCCTGCAGCCGGATTTAGTGCTGATTGCCGGCGATATTATTGACGAAAAAATCTTTTACGTCACGCAGCAGGATTCGCTAGGCGCGCTGGCGCGTATCAATGCACCGCTTGGCACCTATATGAGCTATGGCAACCATGAATACATGGATAACCCTGCGCTTTGGGGACGTATGCTGGAGGCTGCCGGCATCCACGTGCTCAAGGATGCAGATGTTATCTTAGATGGCAGGCTGAAGGTCACAGGCATCGACGACTGGATCAATAACCGCACCACAGACAGCATTTTCGCGCTGTCTGCTGCCAACGACAAATATTACAGCATCATCATGGACCACCAGCCGCGCAGACTAGACGCCGCCGCCGAGGCCGGCTATGACCTGTATCTGGCAGGCCACACGCACACCGGACAGCTCTTCCCCAACCGTTTGGTGACCAGACGCATGTATAAGCTTGATTACGGCCGCAGCAGCTTTGGCAGCCTCACCGCTATCACCAGCAACGGCTACGGCTTCTGGGGGCCTCCTGTACGCACCGAGGTGGCACCCGAGATGGTGGTGCTCGAGCTGCGGGGAAAATAAACACAGAAAAAGACTGTTGTGCCTTATGCGGACCGTCTTCTGCCAACCAGACAGGAGACGGCCCGTTTTGTTACGCACAACAGTCTTTTTTTGTCTTATATATGCTTTATATGATTATTCTGCTTTAGGCTCTGCCTTGGGTTCTTCTACTACGATTTTTGCATCCACTGCATTCTTTTGGATGGACGCAATACCACGCTTGCAGCCGGCCATAGCCTTGTAGCCCTCACCCGTGGCGATAATCTGACCATTGGTGGCCTTTAGGCGGAAACGGAACTCACCGGCCTTGTCCTTATAGATTTCAAATTTGGGATGCTTGCATTTTTCATAGCCTTCCACCGTCTGGTCCTCAACCTCTGCGACCGGTGCGTTGGCAATAACGCTCGCAATGCCCTTGCGGCAATACTTTTCAGCCTTATAAACCTGGGAGGTGGCAATTACTTCACCATTAGCGGCCTTCAGGTTGAACTTTACGCCATTTTTTGCCTGTGAAATTACAAATTTACCCATTATATGTAGCCTCCTTTAATAAGTTTAGGTCTCTAAGCTTATTTTATGCCATTTGCTCCAAAAAGACAAGTGTTTTTGCATAAGGCAGGCTACTTTTACACAATTAATCTATATAATTTTCTAGTTTACCAATCTTTTCAATCTCGCAGACAACCTTATCACCATGCTTCAAAAATGTAGGCGGTGTCATGCCCATGCCTACGCCTGCAGGCGTACCTGTGGCGATAATCGTCCCTGCCTCCAGCGTCATGCCCTGCGACAGCTCGGAAATTGCCCCGCACACCGTCTGGATCATGTAACGCGTATTGCTGCTCTGGCGCAGCTGGCCGTTCACCCTGCTGCTGATATCCAGTGCCTGCTCGTCGCCAATCTCATCGGCCGTCACAATGCACGGGCCCATAGGGGTGAAGCCGTCCAAGCTTTTGCCCAGATACCATTGCTTGTGGCGCGTCTGCAAATTGCGCGCACTGATATCGTTGATAATGGTATAGCCGAAAATATGCCTGCGTGCTTCCTCTTTGCCAACGCTCTTGGCATCGCTGCCCAAAATCACGCCCAGCTCGGCCTCGTAATCTAAGCTGTCCACCAGTCCCTCATACGCGGGCACAGGCTCGCCTGTAGCCGTGGCACGGTTTACGCGCTTAGAAAAATAAATGGTGTACGGACGCTCACCGCCAAAGGCTTCATCTGAAAAGCGTCCTGCCTCCTGCGCATGGGCGTCGTAATTAATGCCTAAGCACACCACATCCTGGCGTGGACGCACGATGGGCGCCAAAAGCTTGATTTGCGTAACATCCACCGCTGCGCCACTCAGCACGTCGTCATTAGCGGCAAGCTGCATAAGCTTAGCCTTGACGCTGCCATTATAACCCAAAATCAGCTCATTCATATCGGCAAAGGCCAGCTCCGGCGCCAGGCGTGCCAAAAGCGGCAGGCGGTAGGCTTTATTCCCCTGCGCAAAGCCAACCAATAATTCTTCCTTATCCTCAATCATCGCTGTATAAAAACGCATTACACAACCTCCTTCTAATACAACCAAGCCTTAGTACAGCTTGTTTTTGTAGATATACGTGTCCAGATCCTCCATACGCAGCGCTGTCTCGCCGCCTGCCTTCTGCCCCACTAAAATGGCCAGCGCCTCGGCAAAGCACAGGGGCACAACGTAGGAATTGGTAAAGCCCACGCCGCTGATATTGACCGTCACCAAAAAATCGGCATAGGCGGCAAGCGGCGAGGTAATGCGGTCGGTGACGATGATGACCTTCGCGCCGCGCTTTTTGGCAAGGTCCAGAATGGAAAAGTTCAGCTCCGAATAGCGGGGGAAGGAAAACATCAAAATGCAGTCCTCGCTAGTGATGTCCACCAGCATTTCCATCGCCGAGCTTTCGGCCTTGTCACACAGCACCAAATGCGGCAGAAAAAAGAGCGCCTTGCGGTAAAAATAATCGGCGCAGCAGCTCGTACCCCTAAAGCCCACGATGTATTTGTGACGGCTGGCCAGCATGCAGTCGGCAATTTTGTTGATCAAATCCTCGTCCAGCTCCAGCACGGTGCTGGATAAGTTATCCATCGCATGATAAAACACCTCGTTGATGACGCTGTCACCCTTAAGCTTTTCGGTGGTGTTGGTAAACTTCTGCATGGGCGACAGATTGGCATTGTACTGCTCTAGCATACGCTCGTTCATCGTGCGCTTGAAATCAGCAAAGCCGCTAAAGCCCAGGCTGCGGATAAAGCGAATGACGGACGTATCGCTGACGCCAATCTTCAGAGCCACGTCAGTCACGGTGCTCAGCCCGATCGTATTCATATTATCGACAATGTAGTCGGCGATAAGCTTTTCAGTTTTCGTCAGATTCATTGTCTGGATTTTTTTTAATAAGCTTTCCATAATCTTGCACCTTTCTCACGTTGCTAGCTTAATTATACACAGCTGCCATTACTTATGCAAACAAAAACTACCCTTACAGACTGCAAACACATCTTGTAAATAGCTACAGCAAGCTATTCTAAAACACCGTTTATAATAGCTCTCACCACAAAAAACATCATGGATGCCCACTGCAGATTGCAGAAAGCACCCATGATGAAGGCTTTATTAGTTAATATTATCTTAGTCCTGCAGCTCGCTGACGAATTTTTGGATTCTGTCCATAGCGGCGCCCAGGTTTTCCAGGGAATTGGAATAGGACATGCGCACCTTGCCCGGGATGTTGAAGGCTTCGCCGGGCACCAGTGCTACCAGCTCGGCTGCCAGCAGCGTGTTGGCAAAGTCGATAGCGTTTTTGATTTCCTTACCCTGATACTTTTTGCCAAAGTAGCAGCTGAAGTCAGGCAGCAGATAGAACGCTCCCTTAGGCGTGGTGCAGGTTACGCCGGGCATTTCGGCCAATCGCTGCAGCATGTACTTGCGGCGTTTGTCAAACTCGGCAACCATAACCTCCAGGTCGTGCTGCGGGCCGGCAAGTGCTGCCACGCCTGCCTTTTGCGAGATAGCGCTGGTGGCAGAGGTTGTCTGGCTCTGGATCTTTTTGATGCCGTCGATTACCTCTTTGGTAGAAGCAACGTAGCCCAGGCGCCAGCCGGTCATAGCATAGGCCTTAGAAAAGCCGTTGACGGTAATTGTGTGCTCCCATACCTCCTTGGAGATAGAGCCGATGGAAAAATGCTTTTCGCCGTCGTAAATCAGCTTTTCGTAAATTTCGTCCGCAATGATGTAAAAATCATGCTCCACTGCCAGCTTTGCCAGCTTGCGCAGCGTTGCTTCGCTGTACACCGCACCCGAGGGATTGTTGGGAGTGCAGATGATGATGCCGCGCGTGTTCGGCGTGATAGCCTTGGCGATAGCGTCCACATCCAGGTCATAGCCGTTTTCCTCGCTTACAGGAACAAATACGGGCTTGGCTCCTGCAAACTTAATCATTTCGGTGTAGCTTACCCAGCAGGGGATTGGCAAAATCACCTCGTCCCCGGGGCCTGCGATAGCCATCACGGAATTGAAGATGGCCTGCTTGGCGCCAACGGTGGCACAGATTTCATCGGTGGTATATTCCAGGTTGTTATCTTCCTTAAGCTTTTTGGCGATGAGCTTGCGCAGCTCGATGATGCCGTTGCCGGCAGTGTATTTGGTGAAGTTGTCTACGATGGCCTTAATGGCACCGCATTTGATGTTATCAGGCGTACCAAAATCAGGCTCGCCCACGTTGAGAGAGATAATATTCTGTCCCTGCGCCCGCAGCTCTGCAACCTTGGCAATCAGGGCAGAGGTCGGGGAACCGGAAAAGTGCTTCATTCTTTCTGCTAACATTGTTTTTCCTCCTAAATCATTCTAAGCTTTTATTAAAGTCGCTGCCGTCCCAGATGCCTTCGTTTTTGGCTACCAGCATGGTACCCATAACGTCACCGGATACATTGACAGTGGTGTGCGACATATCAATCAAACGATACATACCTGCGATCGGTCCCATCAAATCCATCGGCAGGCCCAGCAGGTTGAGGAAGATGGCGCCGGTAACGATGCCGCCGCCGGGGATGCCGGGTGCGGCGATGGACATGATCGTCGAAATCATAATAACCATCAAAATCTGGTCAATAGTCAGCTGCAGACCGTAAATTTCGGCTACAAAGAAGGCCAGGATGGTTTTATAGAGCGCTGCGCCTGTCAGGTTAATGGTGGCGCCCAAGGGGATAGAAAAGGATGCGATAGACATCGGCACCTTGAGGCGCTCGGTGGTAACATCCAGCGTAATAGGAATAGTGCCGGCGCTGGAATTGGTGGCGATGGTGTTAACCCAGATAGGAATCATGGATTTGCACATCTGCAGGTAGTTAACCTTGGTGTAGGCCCACACGATACCGCTCATGCTCAGCCAGATCAGCAGGCAGCCGGTCCAGTCGGTAAATACGAACTTGGCCAGCACGCCGAACAGCTTGGGACCAAAAACGGCGGTGGTATTGGCCATCAGGGCAAATACGCCGATGGGGGAATAAATCATGACGATATCCAGCATCTTGTAGATAATCTGTGCACATTCATCAAAGATTTTGGTTACGCCTGCAACCTTTTCGCCCAGCATAACCAGCGCAACGCCCACCAGCACGGTGAAGAAGATCATCTGCATAATCTGCTGCTTGGCCATGCTCATGACGATGTTGACAGGAACCATGTCAAACAGGAAGTTGGTAAACGACGGCGTTTTTACCTTGGAGGCATCAAAGGCCTGCATGTTTTCCAGCGTAAAGCCTACGCCCGGATGCGTAATGTTGACCATGACAATGCCTATGAGGCAGGCGATAACCGTCATTACTACATATACCACAACCACCTTGGTGCCGATGCGCTTGAGGCGCTGCACGTCGCCGATCGCCGCGATACCGCTCGTAA
This sequence comes from Segatella copri, assembly GCA_963597755.1. Taxonomy (GTDB): domain Bacteria; phylum Bacillota; class Negativicutes; order Acidaminococcales; family Acidaminococcaceae; genus Phascolarctobacterium_A. The sequence goes on along the minus strand of CAVBQX010000053.1, from coordinate 986 downwards.
CGCTAAAGAAGATAACAGGTACGATCAGCATCTTGATCAGGTTCATAAACAAATCGCCTGCAGGCTTCACCCACACCGAAAAATCGTGGAAGAAAAGGCCTGCGATAATACCTAGGATGAAACACACACCTACGCGGTAGGGCAGGTGCTTTTTGTCAAAAAATAATGCATTCATGATTTATCCCCCCATTTAAATTTTGTCTTATGGCTTTTTAATACATGTCGTCGATGATATCGATTTCCTTAGCTGCCAGCTTTTTGCCCACCCATTCGCGTTTGGCGGTGCCGTTGCCTGCTGCAATAACCTTGGCCTCGTCGTTAGCCTGCAGCTTTTGTGCTGCTGCCAAAACCTCGGGAGCATCCTTAAGCGGGACGATGATAACGCCGTCGCTGTCCATAACTACGATGTCGCCGGGATTAACGCTGATGCCGCCGCAGGAAATGGGTACGTTGACCTCGCCGGGGCCTTCCTTATAGGGGCCGCCCGGGGTGGTGCCTGTAGCGTAAATCGGCAGTGCCATCTGCCTTGCCGCGTCCACGTCACGGATCGGGCCGTCCAAGACCAGGCCTGTCAGCTTTTTGTAGGTTGCGTAGGTAAACATAATCTCGCCCATCAGGGAACGGTTATCAACACCGCCCTCGTTAGAGACGATGATTACATCACCCTCCTTGGCCATATCCAGCGCCGCATGAATCAAAAGGTTGTCGCCGCCGCGGGTTTTGACCGTGAGCGCGATGCCTGCCGTTACCGGCTGCTGCGGCGTGGAATGCAGCTTGATGCGCGGATGCAGGGCGCAGGAGCGTCCCATAGTATCAGCGATGTTGGCTGTCGGGATTTTGGCGAACTCCTCTACAAAGGCCAGTCCGTCTTCACATTTTTTTAAATATATTCTGCTACCAACTGTCATAATTTCCACCTCTCAAAGTCATTTTGTTGATGTAGCAACATTTTAATCCTTTCTTGTTTTATATTCAACATTTTTCTA
>CAVBQX010000052.1:0-10462 GCA_963597755.1 Segatella copri | reverse complement strand
CCCACAAACGGCGGATTCCCCATAATATAATCTAACTTCGCCTTAGGCACCACGCTTTCCCAGTCAAGCCGCAGCGCATTGCCCTCGGTGATGTAGGCATTGGTCTTGAGCGGCAAAAAGTCTATGGACATATTCACAATGTCTTCGGTTTCCTTCAGCATCTGGCTTTCGGCAATCCACAGCGCGGTTTTGGCAACGGTTACGGCAAAGTCGTTGATTTCTATGCCGTAAAACTGGCTGATAGAAACTTGCACGGGGTTGTCTAGGTTGCCCATGACAATCTGCGCACCCAAAAGCTCTTTGAGCACGTCGTTTTCCAGCTTGCGCAGGCTGATGTAGGTTTCGGTCAAAAAGTTGCCGCTGCCGCAGGCGGGGTCCAAAAACACCAGTCCTGCAAGCCTTTGTTGAAACGCCTGCAGTGCTTTCTTTTTGGCTGCTGCCTGCTTTTGCTCACGGATGGCGGCAAATTCATCGTGCAGTGCGTCCAAAAACAGCGGGTCAATCACCTTGTGGATGTTTTCGATGCTGGTGTAGTGCATGCCGCCGCTGCGGCGCGTCGCAGGGTTCAGGGTGCTTTCAAACACGGCGCCAAAGATTGTGGGGCTGATTTTGCTCCAGTCAAAGTTTTCGCTGGCCTGCAGCAAAAGCAGCTCCTTGATCTCGTCCGTGAGCTGGGGAATTTCTATGTCCTCGTCGGCAAACAGGCCGCCGTTGACGTAGGGGAAGGCAGCCAGCTCGTCGTCCAGGTAGGGGTCACGCTCGGCGGCAGTTTCGTCCAGCACCTTAAAAAGGTCAATCAGCGCGCGGCGCAAATCCTTGGCGGCATAAGGCTGCAGATAATCGTGAAACATGTTCTTGCGCCCAAAGATCCCTGCGTCCTCGGCATAAAGGCAGAACACCAGCCGCACGCACAGCATATTCAGGCTCTGCAGGCTGCGCATGTTGGTGGCATCCTTGTACTGCGCCAGCAGCGCGTCGTACAGCCTGCCCACGATGGCGCCGGCCGCCACGGAAACCTGCATCTCCTGCTCGATGTGCTTGTTTTTGCTGTCCACCAAAAACTGCAGACGGTAATAATCCCTTTCCAAATCCTTAAGATAAACAATCTCTGGCTCGCCAAAGGGCTTTTCCATATCATAAATATAAAACTGCGCAAAGTTGCACGTCACAATCCAGCGCGGGCGCTGCGAATAGGGCAGCTCGGCCGCATAGCGCTTGGCCTGCTGGAAGGGGGTCAGCAAGCTGCCGTCCGACTGCTTGACAGGCTGGTTCAAATTTTTATCCAGGCTCTTTTGCTCAATCAGCACGTGGGTGCTGGCGATGATGCCGTCAATAAAGCTGGTATGGTCCAGCATAACCTGGTTTTCAAAGCGGATAAACTGCGACGGGTGCTCCACCTGTAGTACCTCGCCCAAAAGCTGCAGCCAAAAGGGCTGGCTTTCACCCTTTTCGTAGCCCTTGCCTGTCCAGTCCTTGATAAATTGCTTCACAGCCAGGCGCTGCTGCTGCTGCGATATCGTCATCTGTATCACTCCGTCTCTCGTAAATATAGCTATATTATAGCATATCTGCAAAAAAATATTGTCATTATCAGGTTAAGACAAGCGCTGTGGGCAGGCTTATAACAAGCTGCTCTTTGATATACATATTTAGGCAGCTACCTAGCAAAGGCAGTTAGGAAATGCTATAATTAAAACGAGAATAACCATAAGAAAGGAGAATTTCCATGCAAGATAAATTACCCATGCCTCTGGGGATAACGGATTTTAAAAGGATCTGCCGTGAAAACTATTACGTAGATAAAACGTTACTTATAAAAGATTTGCTTGACCAAAAGACTAATATCATCCTCTTCACCCGCCCCAGACGTTTCGGCAAAACCCTGAACATGGATATGCTCCGCGCTTTCTTTGAAAAAACTGACGAGGATACAAGCGTATATTTCCAGGATAAAGCAATCTGGCAGCAGGGAGAAAAATATACCTGTCATCAGGGAAAATATCCTGTTATTTTCTTAACCCTAAAGGATATCAAGGCAAGAAAATGGGAAACTGCATATGAACTGATAAAAAATATCATTGCTTCTGAATATGCAAGACATCCGGAATTAGAAAATAGCAGTAGGCTGACAAAAAAAGAACGTGATTTTTATGCAAAAATAATTTATGAAAATGCCAGTGAAGCAAACTATATGCTGAGCATGCAAATGCTTAGTAAAATGCTTTACATGCATTATCAAAAGGCTCCCATTATTATCATCGATGAATATGATACGTCAATACAAGAAGGCTTTATCAATAATTACTATGATGAAGCCGTAGAATTTACCCGTAACTTTTTTTCTGCTGCGCTAAAAGATAACCCCAATATCGCTATGAGCATCATGACAGGCATCCTGCGTGTTGCCAAGGAAAGCATTTTTAGCGGGTTAAATAATATCCGCATTGATTCCGTTCTTGACGACCAATTTAGCAGCTATTTTGGCTTTACTGAGGACGAAATCACGTCTATAGCCAAATACTATGGTGTGCCTGAAAAAGTCGCAGAAATAAAAGCCTGGTACGACGGTTACAAATTTGGCAATACGGAAATTTATAATCCCTGGTCTGTAATTAATTATCTTAGCAATAATTACAAAGCAATTCCCTATTGGAGCCAGACCTCAGCAAACACAATTATTCATGAAATCCTCAAAAAATATAATGAGGCTACCTACAGAAATCTTTATGAACTGCTAAAGGAAAACGGAAGGGTTACTTCAGTTGTAAAAACAAACACTATCTACCCTAGGCTTAAAGAGCCGCAGACAGATATATTAGGTTTTTTGCTTATGACAGGGTACCTGAAGTCAACTGCCACAATAATAAATGAAGACGGTGCTTATGTCTGCCAGCTCAATATCCCTAACAAAGAAATCAGGACCATCTATCGTGATGAGATAATAGCTTTGCTTACTGTTGAGGTAGGAGAAACTACCGTTACAGATCTTAAGGACGCATTGTTGGCAAAAAATAGTGCCGCTATTCAAAAGACCTTAAGCGAGTTTATGGCAAAAACCATTAGCTACTTCGATGGGTTGAGGGAAAACTATTATCATGGTTTGATGCTTGGGCTAATAACCATATTTGAATACACCCATAGCATACGTTCTAACAGGGAAAGCGGCAACGGGCGATATGATATCCAGCTGACTCCGAAAAACGCAATGCTGCCAGGGATAATTATAGAAATAAAAGCAGGAGAAACAAAGGAAGAAAAACACAATTTGCCTAAATTAGCTCAGGCAGCACTTGAGCAGATCGAGGAGAAAAAATATGATACGGAGCTGTTATCCCAGGGCATAAAAACAATACATAAATATGGCATTGCTTTCGCCAATAAGGATGTGGCAATAAGGACAAACTAAAAATCACAAAGCTGATGCTTTCGTCATCCTGACAAACATAAAAATACCCCCGCGACAACCTGTCGTGGGGGTATTGGATTATATTAATTTAGTGTTGTCTTTCATAGGGCAGGTTCATCAATGCCTCGTCCTCAAAGTAGTTAATGCGCATAGCCTCGCGGACATCATGCAGGGTGGCTGTAGCTGCAGCCTCGGCTACCTTGCTGCCCTCACGCAGAATTGCGTAAACCTCGGGAATGCGCTTTTCCCACATCTGGCGGCGTTCGCGGATGGGGGCAAGCTCCGATTGCAGCACGCTGTTGAGGAACTTCTTTACCTTTACGTCGCCCAGGCCGCCACGCATATAGTGTGCCTTAAGCTCATCCAGACCTGCATATTCCGGCAGAAACTCTGCAAAATGCTCAGGACGGGAGAAGGCATCAAGATAGGTGAAAACGCAGTTGCCTTCTACCTTACCGGGGTCCTGCACACGTACATGGTCCGGGTCGGTGTACATAGACATAACCTTCTTTTTGATTTCCTCGGGTTCATCCGAAAGGTAAATGCAGTTGCCTAGGGATTTGCTCATCTTGGCCTTGCCGTCAATACCGGGCAGACGCAGGCAGGCGTCGTTTTGCGGCAGCATAATTTCAGGATCTGTCAGGGTTTCGCCGTAAACAGAATTAAACTTGTGGACGATCTCCTTGCACTGCTCCAGCATGGGCATCTGGTCCTCGCCGACGGGCACCACGGTAGCGCGGAAGGCGGTGATATCTGCAGCCTGGCTGATGGGGTAGCAGAAGAAGCCTACGGGGATGCTGGCTTCAAAATTGCGCAGCTTGATTTCGTTTTTAACTGTCGGGTTGCGCTGCAGGCGCGATACAGTTACCAGATTCATGTAATAAAAGCTCAGCTCTGTAAGCTGGGGCACCATGGATTGGATAAAAAGGGTGGATTTGGCAGGATCAAGGCCGCAGGCCAGATAGTCCAAGGCCACCTCGATAATGTTCTTGCGTACCTTTTCCGGATGCTCAGCATTGTCGGTCAATGCCTGGGCATCAGCAATCATAATATATACTTTATCGTATTCACCGGAATTTTGCAGTTGTACACGCTGGCGCAGGGAGCCTACGTAGTGACCCACGTGCAGGCGTCCGGTAGGACGGTCGCCGGTCAGGATGATTTTGCTCATATTATTACCTCTTTTTATTTTCATTTAATATAATAATTATAAATGTCTGCTGTCTAACTGTCAATGTCAGCTAATATCATAAAGCATAAATAAACTCCAATGACAGCCTGCATGCGGTGGTCATTGGAGCTCATTTTATTTCACAAACATTGCATAGTAGCCGTTAAAGAAAATATACAGCACTATAAGCGGCAGGATATAGGTAGCGTAGAAGCGTATCCATTTGGGGAACGGGATGCCCTTGCCGGTGTCGGCTTCGGCAATAAATTTATCCCAGCCCCAGCCGTAACGGCTGGTACAAAAGGCTAAGTAAATAAGGCTGCCCAGCGGCAACAGGTTGTTGCTGACGAGAAAGTCTTCTAAATCAAGGATGCAGCTGCCCTTGCCAAGAGGTTGGATGCTGCTCCAGATATTAAAGCCGAAAACGCAGGGCAGGGAAAGCACTATGATGGCTATGATGTTAAAGCGGATAGTTTTTTTGCGCTCCCAGCCTGTCAAATCGCAGATGCAGGAGGTAATGTTCTCAAAAACGGCGATAACGGTGGACATAGCGGCGAAAAGCATGAAGAGGAAGAACAGCGCGCCCCAGAAGCGGCCGCCGTTCATGGCGTTAAAAACGTTGGGCAGCGTAATAAACAGCAGGTTGGGACCGCTGTCAGGATTGATGCCAAAGCTGAAGCAGGCAGGGAAAATGATGAGACCCGAAACGATGGCAACAAAGGTATCCAGTGCCATAATCCACATAGCCTCGCCCGTCAGCCTTTGCTCCTTGCCAATGTAGCTGCCAAAGATGGCCAAGGCACCGATGCCCAGGCTTAAGGTGAAGAAGGACTGACCCATGGCGGCAAAAACAACCTCATGGACACCGTGCTCCAAAACCCTGCTGAAATCCGGGTAGAGGTAGTATTTGAGACCGGCACCGCTGTTAGGGAGCATGATAGAGTTGGCGGCCAGCACTAGCATGAGGATGAGCAGGCAGGCCATCATCACCTTGGTGATGCGCTCGACACCGTCCTTAACACCCAGGTAGCAGACGCCAAAGCACAACAGAACTATAACAACCATATTGCCAGCCATGGTTACAGGGTCGCCCAAAAGGCTTACGAAGACGCCGCCTATACCCTTGGCATCAAGGCCGGCAAAGCCACCAACGGCCATTTTGTAGAAGTAATAGAGCATCCAGCCGGATACGGTAGTGTAAAACATCATCAGGAGCACATTGCCGGCGATAGCACCATACTTATACAGATGCCATTTACTGCCCTTGGGCTCCAGCACGTCAAAGGATTTGGCTGCACTGCGTACACTGGCACGGCCAACGGCAAATTCTGCTACCATAATAGGCAGGCCCAACAGCAGCAAAAAGCAAAGATAAATCAAAACAAAGGAGGCACCGCCATAGAGGCCGGTGATATAAGGAAAACGCCACACATTACCCAGGCCGATGGCACAGCCGGCGGATATCAAAATAAAGCCAATACGTGAGGAAAAATTCTCTCTTTCCATAATACATCTTCTCCCTAAAATTATTTGATAATTCTATTATAATCCATATAAGAAAACTAAACAAGCATTAAGAATAAAACAAACCACCCTTATCATGCAGATAAAGGTGGCTTGAAAACGGAATTTTTAGTAGATATTATTTTTTGTCAGCAGCCTTTTCGGGAGCTTTGTACGGAGCAAAGTTAAAGTTTTGCAGCTTACCATCTTTAGCGAACATAAAGGCCATGATAACAACATTTTCCTTGCTAAAAGAAGCAATGTAGGTAACTCTGTCGCCTTGGTCAAAGCGTTCAAAGCTATAGAACTTGGTTTCTTTTAATTCGCCAAATTGAGCTTTAACCTGTTTTTTGATTTCTGCATAGCCTTTTTCGCCGATGTTCTTGTTGAGCTCATCACTCCAGGTAGGAGCAACTACGGTATATTCAACAGGGGTTGCGCTGTTGAAAGCACTCATCATTTTTTCAGCAGATTTTTGTTCCTTGTTCAGATCACCGCCGTCGGCAGCGAAAGCTACGCTGCTCAAAGCAAAGGCCAATAGCATGGTTAAAACTAACATTAATTTTTTCATTAATACTACCTCCAATTAAAGTAAGCTAAAAGTCTCTCATTTAATAATAGCCTTTTTTGTGCAATTAGTAAAGAGCTTTAATAGGATTTTTCGAAAATCTCACTTACGCTTCTTTAATCTGAGGTGCGTGCTTGGAACTCATAGTTCCCATCTGACCTAGGGAATGGACAAAAATCTCCAGGATAATACCACGGATCAGGGTGTTTAGGTCGGTTACGGTGCAGTCGGTAAGCATTTTAGATTTTGGCTGCTGCGGTGCATTTTTAGGACCGTAAATGAGACTGTCCAAGCTGCAATTGAGGCACTTGCTGATGCGGATAGCAATCCCTAGGCTGACACCTGTTTTACCATTTTCAATATTGCTGAGATGGGTTTGAGAGATGTTAATATTACGTGCCAGCATATACTGAGATATATTGGCTCTGGTACGCATAGTTTTAATATTCAGACCAATACTTTTTAATTCTTGCAGGTCTTGCATTTCTGCCATAGTAGACACCTCCTATTACTTCCTATGAAAATAATAATGAAACAAGAAAAGCATAGCTAAAAATAATCTGCAAGACAATTTCTCTTGTTTCCTTGAAAAAATTATAGCATAAAAATAAAACAATGGTCAAACATGGTCTTTTATAGGAAAATTATTGAAAATTATATATAAATATGTAATATTAATTTATGCTAAGTCAACAATACTCAAGAAAAGGTAATTTAAGTTTATTTTTAAGAGGGAGTTGACTAATGAGTCATAATGTAAAAGTTTATCTATATTTCTTTACATAAAAAATAATTATTTCACATATATGAGGAATAGGTGACTGTTGGGTGTTTAAAGTTTCAGTGATTTATTAAATCTGTATAGTATGGTACAATATTAAAGCTTTTGCAATAAGGCAATGGCTTAAATATACAATGGTTGTATACAGAGCTTACCTAAACAGAGGAAAAATTTAATATTGCTAATCTGCTTGCGGAAATAGCAGCCGTCTATCCAAGCCTGCCTGACTCCTTATGCTACATTATGCATCATTTAGAGGCATCTGTCCCTACACCAAAGGTTAATAAGAGTAGTATTTGTTGAAAAATTGTTAAAAAGATTATTTTAAGGGTGTTAATATGTCAGGATTTGCTGTCATAAATCAATGATAGACTTTGTATATCTATTTTATGGCCAAGGCTGCTGCGCCAGGTGAGGTTGCAAAGGAGCTGTCAAAGTGTTATATTAAGGCTAGAATATAAGAAAACGAGGTGCTTTATGCTTACTGCTGCAGATTTTGAAAAGCTGGGCTTTTGGGAGGACACTACACCGGAGGAAAATATTACGGTGTATGGCATGGACTTTGGCAGTGATTATGTTGTGCTGACGGATGATTTGGGCAAAACACCGCTTGATGCCAAAGGGTTTATTGTTGTGGCTGCTTATGATGACAACGACTGCTTTTTGTGGGGTGTGGAGCTGAAAAACTTTGCAGCACTTAAAACGTTGTGCGGGCAATATCCTGCAGGGAGCAGTGAGCTGCTGCAGGCGTTGCACGATTACAGGCTGCCAAAAAAATAAGGCAAAGAAAAAGGCTGCTGCCACCGGCATTTCTTTCTACAGAGATGCTATGGTGACAACAGCTTTTTGTTTTACGTTTATTGCATTTCAAATACGGTGTCCACGCTGGCCTTAATGGTGATATCCTGCGCGGCGATGCTGGTTTCGGCAGCGGCGTTATCAGCTACGGCCAGCAGCTTGTAGTTGGCAAAGGCACGTCCGCTGCCACCGCTATAGTTGGTGATGTTGGCAGAAAGCAGCTTTCCGAGCGTACGCCCGCCGGCGCTAGCCACAACTGCGGCCTGCTGGCGTGCGTTTTGTGTAGCCTGGGCAAGCAGGGTGTTGCGGTACATATCGCGGTTGCTGATGCTAAAGTCAATATTGTTGATGCTGTCGATGCCGGCAGCGCTGATTTTGTCGATAACATTGCCCAGCTTTTGCATATCCTTGAGCTTGATGCGGACGCTGTTGCTGGCAGTGTAGCCTGTGACCCTGCCCTTTATATCTGTATCGGGGTAGAGGGTGTAGCTGCTGGTGGTGATGTCGTTGGCTAAGATATTGCAGCCTAAAAGGTTATGGCGTACGCTATCCATCTTTTGGGCAGCGGCACTGGTGGCTTCGGCGGCGGTGCGTCCCTTGCCGTTTACATCAAAGTTGATGGTTGCTGTGTCCGGGGCTACCTCGATGCTGGCACTGGCGCTGACGCTGATGTGCGGGACATCGCCGGCACTGGCGCTAGCGCTGACTGCCAGCAAAAGGCAGATGGTGAGCAGAGCAAAGAGTAAGCTTTTAATTTTACGCATAAAAATGCCTCCCTAATAATTTGCTGCCACTAGTATAGCACATAATCGCAGCAGGCGGACGAAAAACACCAAAATAACAAAAATTAAACCAGCAGTCATAGTTGCAACTGGCGAAATTTCAGCAGCGTGCGGCTAATTATGCTATAATATAGCGGAGAATAATTACCGAGGTGAAGTGCGTGCAGGTGCTAGAGGGTGCAGAAACCTTTCTGCTGGAGGGTAACAATAATAAGGCAGTGCTTTTGCTGCATGGGTATACGGGTGCTCCCAGTGAAATGCGCCCCTTGGGCGAATATTTACATTCGCTTGGCTACACGGTGCTGTGTCCGCGGCTTCCCGGGCATGGAACGAATGTGCAGGATTTGGAGCAGACAACGGCAGCTGATTGGTACAATACTGCTGAGCGTGCCTGTGTGGAGCTGTTGGCAGGCTTTAGCAGCGTTTATGTTGCAGGTCTTTCTATGGGCGGACTTTTGGCAATCAAGCTGGCGGCAGCTTTGCCGGTGCGTAAGGCGGCGTTTATTTCGGCACCCATCTTTGTGCAGGATAAGCGTGAGCCGTTTTTGGCATTTTTGCGCTTTTTTATCCACTATCTGCCCAAGCGTAAAAAAAATTACCATGAGCTGGATAAATATTGCATTACCTATAACAAAATGCCAACGCGTCCCCTGATGAGTTTGTTTGCGTTGGTACGTGAATGTAAAAATACTTTGCTGGCAAAAATCAACATTCCCTGCCTGGTGCTGCAGTCACTCATAGAGCATACGGTGCAACCGCGGAGTGCGCAATATATATACGATAAACTAGCGAGCAAGGCTAAAAAGCTGGTGTGGTTTGAGCATAGCGGCCACATCTTGACATTAGACGTGGAGCATGGAAAGGTTTTTAAGGAGATTGGCGAATTTTTTGCTGATTAAAAGGATTATGAAAGGTCTATGAAGAATTATGGATAAGTCACTATTAGAAAATAACGAATATAAATGGTGCTTTGCCTGTGGCAAGGATAACCCCAATGGGCTGCATATGCGCTTTGAAATCGATGATGATAAATGCACTGCTTATTTTACGCCGCGGCGAGAGCATCAAAGCTACACCGGACGAATGCATGGCGGTCTGGTGGCGGTGCTTTTGGATGAGGTAACTGGTAATTACCTTTTTTGTAAAGAAGGCAAGCCTTCCTACACGGCTAAGATAGAAATCCGCTACCGTCAGCCGCTTGTGATCGGTGAGGAGGTTATATGCACCGGGCGCGAGCTGCGCCGCAGGGGACGCATGGTGGAAATGCAGGGAACCATCTGCAAGCAGGATGGTACTGTGCTGGCAGAATCGTTGTCGAAGATGATGATTAAGGAAGAATAGATATTGCAGGATTGTTTGATTAAAAGTGAGCCGTCACTCGTGACTTTCGGTCATGAATTAGGCGAACAAATAGTCAGCGTATCCAGAAATGGATATGTAGATACGGACTGAA
>CAVBQX010000051.1:0-11937 GCA_963597755.1 Segatella copri | reverse complement strand
CCAGCCTCTTAGTTTTTTTGCTGTACAGCTTTCTGCATCCTGGCAGTTGCAAGGAGCTAGAGTGCTTATGACAGGATATATTTATTTTTTGTTTTCTATATCAAAGAGCATATCCATGGGCTGCTGTGGTGCCTGCTTGACGGGATTAGAGGGGCTGCAAAAGCCCGGCATTTCCTCACGTGTCAGCTCAATGCGGCCGTATTTGTGTTCATAATCTTCGATAACCCATTTGAGAATTTGTTCGATTTCCTTATTTATTGAACGTCCATTTATTTTTGCCAAATGCTTCATCTTGTTCATAATGATGGGATGAATGCGCAGGGTAAAACGAGCTTCTTCCATATATCTTCCCTCCAGGGCAGTTACTTTAATTACTATTATATGTATAACAACAGTTTTTGGCAAGAGCAGAGATACATGGAGGCTGTTTTTTAGCTATGGCTAACTCTTTTGCGAGAATTTCAAGAATTACTTTAGAAAGTATGCTATAATTAATGCATAGTGTAATTTTAGGAGGTTAGCATGAATTTAGTGACTAACGCCGTTTATCACGGCTTTAAGGTTTTACAAGCGCAGTTTGTGGAAGAAATAAATTCCCAGGCCTATATTATGGAGCATGTGCAAAGTGGCGCACGCCTCTTTTATCTTGCCAATGATGATGATAACAAGGTATTTTCCATTTCCTTCAGAACGCCGCCGGCAGATGACAGCGGTGTCGCACATATTTTGGAGCATTCCTCGCTTTGCGGTTCGCGCAAATATCATTTAAAAGAGCCTTTTGTTGATTTGGTCAAGGGCTCGCTGAACACGTTTTTAAACGCTATGACCTATCCTGATAAAACCATGTATCCTGTTGCCAGCCGCAACGATAAGGATTTTCATAATCTGATGGATGTATATCTGGATGCAGTTTTTTATCCCTTGATTTATGAAAACAAGTATACCCTGCGCCAGGAGGGCTGGCATTACAACATAGACAGCCTTGACGGCGAGCTTAGCTACAACGGCGTTGTGTATAATGAAATGAAGGGTGTGTATTCCTCTGCCGATGCTTATCTGGAAAACGAGGGGATGAAGGCACTTTTCCCGGATAACTGCTACCGCTTTGAATCTGGTGGTTATCCTGACGCTATCCCACAGCTGACGCAGGAAAAATTTGAGCAGTTCCACAAAACCTATTACAGTCCCGAAAATTCCTACATCTATTTGTATGGTGATATGGATATTGAAGCAACGCTGGCATATTTAGATGGGGAATATTTGAGTCACTTTAATAAAACAGGCATGGTTGATTCGCAAATCATGCCGCAGGTACCGCTTGCGCGTACTGCCGAGGTTGAAGCTTTTTACCCTGTAGGTGCGGACGAGGACTGCGCTGGTAAAACTTACCACGAGCTTTCGATTGTTACGGCAAAGGCTACTGACATCCAGACAGTTACTGCTCTCGGACTTTTAAAAAATGTGCTTTTGGATGGGGAATCCTCGCCGCTGCGTCGTGCGCTTTTGGCTGCAGGCGTAGGCCAGACGATTAGTGGTAGCTTTGTGCCGAGCATGCTACAGCCAGTATTTTCTATTCGAGCTAGTGGTAGCGAAAAAGAGCAGCGTGATAAGTTTATCAGCGTAATTTATAAGACCCTGCAGGATATTACCATCAATGGCTTAGACAAAAAGCTGCTGGAGGCAAATTTGAATTCTCTGGAATTTAAGCTGCGCGAAGCCGATTTTGGTGGCTATCCTAAGGGCTTGATTATCGGCATTAGCATTATGGATAATTGGCTTTACGGCGGTAATCCTATTAACAGTATAAGCTATAACAAGTACCTGCATGCACTGCGCGCAGGTATTAACAGCAATTATTTTGAAAGTCTCATTGAAAATTATCTTTTGGATAATACGCACAAGGCTATTGTTACACTGTTGCCGCAGCCAGGCAAGGAGGAAGAGGATCAAGCCGCTGCTGCTGCAAAGATGCGCGAGTTAAAGGCAGGCATGAGCAAGGAGCAATTACAGCAATATATCGACGAGTGTGCCGAGCTGCACCGCCTGCAGGCAGAGCCTGACAGCGAAGAGGCGCGTGCATCTATCCCTGTGCTCAAGCGAACTGATATCCGCCAGACGGTAGAGCAGATTGAAACGCAGGAAGAGGCACTGGGGGAGAGCAGGTTGCTGTACCTGCCTCGTAAGACAAACAAAATTGCTTATACCAGCTTTTATTTTGATGTTACAGATATTCCGGCCGAGCAGCTGCCGCTGTGTTATCTGCTGACGGATATTTTGGGCAAGTTTGATACCAAGCGTTACAGCTATCAGGAGCTGTCTACCAACGCCATTATGTACACAGGTGGCCTTGGCTTTAATGTACGTGCTTATACTGAGGCCGAAAGCACCGAACAATACAAAATTTATTTTACAGTCAAGGGTAAGTGCCTGATAGACAATCTGCCGAAAATGCTGGATCTCTTGCAGGCGATTGCTACCGAAAGCAAGCTTGATAGCAAGGAGCGCCTGCAGGAGCTTGTTGGAGAACTAAAGACGGACTGGGATGATAACTTCTTTAATCGTGGTCAGACTGTAGCTATTACCAGGTTGTATTCCTATTGCTCGGCCGGTGCGCGTGTCAATGAGCAGGATGAATTTACCTATTATCAGTTCCTTAAGCATTTTGTAGATAATTTTGCCAGCGAAGCACCTGGCGTATTAGCGCAGCTGCAAGCGCTCTGCAAACGTTTCTTTGAGCAAAGCCGCTTTGTTTTGATATATAGCTGTGATGAACAAGACAAGGAAGGCGTAAGACAACAATGCCTGGACTTCATCAGCAACCTGCCTGAAGCAAAAATAGGTGAGCTGCCGCATTTCTTACCTGTGCCTGAAACAAACGAGGCTATTACTACTGCAGGTAAGGTACAATACGTCGCTGCCGGCGGCAGCTTTGGTAAGCATGGGCACAAATACGTGGGCGCGATGGCTGTTTTAGAAACCATCCTGCGTTACGAATATCTGTGGACCAAAATCCGTATCCAGGGCGGCGCCTATGGCGCTACTGCGCGCTTTGAGCTTAACGGTATGGGTGTGTTTGCCTCCTACCGTGATCCGCAGCTGGAAAAATCCTTGCAGGCCTATAAGGACCTGGCTGCTTGGCTGCGGGCAGTAGAATTCCCGGAGCGTGAGCTGAACAAGTACGTTATCGGCACCATCAGCAGTATGGATACACCATTGACCAACGGCATGCGTGTAGACAAGGTGGCAGCACAATACCTCAAGCATGTGCCGCAGGAGCTGCGTCAGCGCATCCGCAACGAGGTTTTAAATGTCACCAACGAGGATTTACAAAAGCTGGGGCAGGTGGTAGAGGACATGCTCAGCGACGGTCTTATCTGCGTAGTTGGCGGCAAACAGCCGATTGAAGCAAATAAAGAACTCTTTAACGCTGTGATTAGTGCATAAAGTATATATCCATATATGCAAAAAGAGGCTGGGACAAAACCCAGCCTTAAACAGAAAAACCAGTGGATGATTACCGTCAGATAAATTTCCACTGGTTTTTTAGTACAAGAATTTTAGAAAATACTTAAATTATAGCGATTCTTTGATTCGTGAAGTTAGTTTTGTCCCAGCCTCTTTTAAGTGTGTTATTCAAGCTTTCCTTGCTGAGCCTGTTTTATTAATGTTTGGTAAGCATTAAGCACTGTGCTGTTGAAGCAGGTAAGCACAATGTTCATGCCATAGCCGGGGTTGGCGTTGAGCCATTGGGTGCAGGTGAGCAGTGCTATACGCGCAGCCTCATCTACAGGGTAGCCATAAGCTCCGGTGGATATTGCAGGAAAGGCAATGCTGTGCAAATGGTGCCTGCGGGCCAGGTCCAGGCTGTTTTTATAGCAATTGGCAAGCTCCAGGCGCTGCTCTGTCTTGCCTGAGTAAATCGGTCCGACAGTGTGAATAATATAGCTTGCAGGCAGTTTGTAGCCAAAGGTAATTTTGGCTTCGCCTGTAGTACAGCCGTGTAAATCGCGACATTCTTCCAAAAGCTGCGGGCCTGCAGTTCTGTGGATAGCTCCGTCTACGCCACCGCCGCCCAAAAGCGTACTATTAGCGGCATTCACTATGGCATCACAGTCTAGCTCGGTAATGTCACCGCGCCAAACGGAGATAGCATTCTTTTGCGCGTTCTTTTGGGCATCCTTTAACAGCTCGCCAATCATCAGCTTTTGGACATTAAAAGGAGAGGGTGATGTAGGGTTGAAGATGATGCCTGCAATATCATCCATTTCCATAATCGCCTCAAAATAATTGACCAACGGGCGCTCGATAACCGGGTAGTCGTTGTTTTTAGCGTGAGTTTCTTCGCTGCTGAAGGCCGTTACATATATCAAGCCGCTATCAGTAGTCTGCGTCAATAGCTGTAGTGGACCTTCCGGCATTTCACCGGAAACGAAGGCAGGAATCAGCACCTTACTGCCTTCCTGCAATATAATGCTTATGGCGTGCAAAAGCTTTACTAAATTAGCCTCGCTTTGGTCAGCCGCGAAAAAGCTTTGCGCATTAGCAATTATGTCAGTTGTAGGGTGAAGCATATCTTTCATCTCCTTTATATATTGTTTGCGTATCATACTCTAAGTATATAGCAAAAAAAGCAGCTCGTAAAGAACTGCTTTTTGTTTTTGACACGATTATGACATCATTTTACAGGCATTTTACAATCATTGTTCTTAGAGCATGCGGAATACAGAAATCACCTTGCCCAATACCTGAATGTTGTCGGAGCCAACAATGGGCTGATATTTGTCGTTTTCCGGCTGCAGGCGTACGCTACGCAGCTCACGGAAGTAACGTTTAACGGTGGTTTCTTCGCCATCAATCAAAGCGACAACAATATCCCCGTTATTAGCAAAGTTTTGCTTGCGTGCGATAATGTAGTCATGATCAAGGATGCCGGCATTAATCATGCTGTCACCACAAACAGAAAGCATAAAAACATCGTCATCACAGCCAATCAAATCACGCGGGATAGGATAAGTTTCTTCAATATTTTCTACTGCCAAAATAGGCACACCAGCGGTAACCTTCCCAACCAGCGGTACTGGAACAAGCAGCTTGTTTCTCCAAGCATCACTTTCGCTCATGAGCTCCAAAGCACGCGGCTTGGCAGCATCACGCTGAATAAAACCATATTCCTGTAATTTTTTCAGATGGTTGTGCACGCTGGCGCTAGAAGACAAGCCTACAGCAGCACCAATTTCGCGTACTGCAGGCGGATAACCCTTATGATTAATAAATGTACGAACAAATTTTAAAATATTACGTTGACGCTCTGACAGCATATCCTCTGTGTAATTGCCATCAAAATCAGGGGGGAGTGCTTTTCTTCTTCCCACGATAGACCCTCCAATCATGTGTTTATAGTATCACCTTGGTACAATTATAACAGATAAAACTAATTTCGTCAAACATTAGTGCGAATAAGATAAAACGGAATGGCTAATTATAAAATTACTACCCTGAGGTGGGAAATAATGAAAATAACAATTTACGTCCGATAATGTATATTATGTTAAATTTTGCCGCTTTCTGACGCAGTCGTTTTAGGAGTTGTATTCTAATCTATGCACTAATTAAAACTGCCAAGAGTCAATCTGCTGTTTCATTGCTTCATCAATCGTTTTAGCATCCTTTTGTATAAAAAACAAGGCACTAGCCATGTTCTGCTGGCAGCCAAGCTTAATCTGACCGTTATAGTTGTAATGCTTCAACAGCATAAAATCGGTGTTAATGGCAATATTGGCTTTTTCACGTGTAAAGTCGTAGCTGGTGCTGTAATTTTTGAGAGCGAAGTCGTCATTATTGAAGCCCTTGAGACGCTCTAAGCTACCATCGACAAAGCTTTCGAAGGCCAGCCTGTTGCTTACAGGCGTTGCCAGCAGTTCCTTTAGGTCATTATCATTGATGTTATCTACGCTGAAGGTAACAAGCAGGCTATTCCAATACTGCAGACTCTTATCCATCTGCTCCCAATAAGCGTCCATAAACTTCGTTGCCTGGCCAGGCTCGTCGGTGCTGGTGGCAAAGCTTGCATAAAGATTATCGAAGTTCAAATTGGCAGCAATCTGCTCCATTTCCGTCATTGAACCAGCAACAGCAATGTGCACTGTGGCGGTCTGTTCAAAGTTCATACTGGTCTGGCCATAGAACCAGTCCTCCGGCAAATCAAAGGTCTTGCCATTGACGTTATCAGTAAAGCGCAGCTGCTTGGGTGTGTTAACTGGTGCGACAGGCTTAAAGCCCTTGAGCAGTTTGTTATGTGACTTGGCAAAGCGCTGCAGTGTTTCCTGCGGCACGCTGCTTGCAGGCACGTTTTCAACCTGCATAGCCTTTTCCACCGCTTCCTTGATGCTTGCAGCAGCGTCCTTTTTTTCGGCTTCTGCATCGGTATCAGCAAAAATGTCGTCATCAGCTTCATCTGCCTCTACAGCAGTATCCTCTGCCTTTTCATCTTTTTTGGGTGCGTATAATTCGTGATCGCTGTTTACCGTAGTCAGCATATACAATCTATTGTTGGCGGAAAGTAGCGTGGTATCAATGTTAATGAGCATATCGCCGCCCTGCTTATACAAATAAGAAATGGTCATGGCCTTTTGCTTACCGATTTTTTGCAGTTTGATAACAGGCGTAAGCTGCGCCAGCTTTTCCTTTAATACTTGGCTGACGATAGTTACATTGCCGTTGTGGTCATAGGCTGCATACTTATCCAAATCTAACAGCGGTGTTGGCACTGTCTTCAGGCTCAGCCCGGAGCGCTCCAAAACGGCCAGCTTATCCCATTCTGCCTCAAAATAAGCAGTAGAAAAGTCTGCATCTAAAATCTGCGTCATGTCCTCTGCCGTATAGTAATTAACAATGTTGGCAGCTGTTTTCTGGACAGCATCTTCACTAGCAACATCCTTGCTGCTCATTTCGGTATAGGCATAGGCCTTTTTACTTTCGAGCTTATAAAATGGCTTGCCATCCTTAACGCTGTAGCCGGCGTAGCTGTTTTCGTAGGCGTAGGCAGTACCTGCACACAAAACTAATGCAGCAGCCAATGCGGCACATTTCTTCATTGCTTCACGCTCCTTTACTAGCTTGCTGTTTATTTGTTGTAAACTATGTCAACCATAACGCCACTTTCCAGGTTGCAGGCGTTGGCCTCGTCTGTATCAATATGCACCTCATCTGCATGCTTAGTGCCTGCACGCACCAACACGTTGTGCAATGTTAATGAACGCTCTCCCTGTGTCTGGATATCCACGATATCGCCATCCTTGAGGCCGTACTTAGCTGCAGTTTCAGGATAAAGATGCACGTGGCGGGCAGCAATGATAATGCCCTCCTTTAATTCAAGCTCGCCGGCAGGGCCAACAAGCTTGGCACCTGCAGAGCCTGCAATATCGCCGCTGTTGCGGATGGGAGGATTGAGTCCTACCTTACGCGCATCTGTTAGCGACAGCTCTATCTGCGTTTCCGGGCGCAGGGGTCCGATAATGCGCAGCTTCATAGAAGCCTTGGGAGTTACCATAGTGATTTGCTCCTCACTGGCAAACTGTCCCGGTTGGCCAATGGCCTTTTTTACGTGCAGCTCACTACCTGCTCCGAATAATATATCCATATGCTCGCGGCACAGATGTGCGTGGCGGGCGCTAACGCCTAAAACTATAGGAAATTGCATTGTAGGTCACCTCGTTGAATTTATTTTTGCTTATACAAGTATTATAGCTTGAATTATAGCTATTGTCATTAGTTTTCGAAATATTTTTCATATATAGAGTGCTAGTATAGCCATCCTTTAGAAAAATGCCACTAGACAAAAGATTGTAAATAGCATATACTAAAGGCTATCATGTAAATAAGGAAGTAATATAATGAATGGTAAGGAATATTTAGCAACATTGCAGCAGCGCCTGCAGCATTATTATGATAACAAGCCTTTGCCTGTCTCGCCCCCCTTTGTGCTGGCTGCAGAGCTCAACGCTGCTGACGAGGGCTATTTTGTTGTGCCCAGCTTAAAGACCTATAGCGTGCAGCACAATGAATATGTTTATGTCGCCAGCTTCAACCAATCCTTGACGGCAGAGCTTGCTGCTCCCTATCTGCAGTTTACGAAAAATGCAATGGATTCACTCAAGACCACCACTGAGCACATGAGCTCGGTCTTTACGCTCGTCCTTATATGTGAGAACGGCATAGATAGTGACGCACTAGCGCAGCTTGTCGGCACCAGGCAGCATAAGGATTACTGCTTTACGCTCAAGGGTTGGGCTGATCTTGCGCTCTACATAATGGATATTCCTGCACAAAAGCTTTACTTTAATAAAGCGGGCGATAAGAATCAAAAGCTATTTTCCGTCACATAATTGTAACATTACTGCCAGAATCTGAGCCTTAATTATTCCTTACAGATATATGAGTAATTGCTAGCTGTTAAGCATTTATGCGTTGTGTATAAAACTTAACAGCTTTTTTAGTTTTGTAATTAAAGCAACTATTTTGTAACAATTTATTGACAACTGCGTTTATTGTGTTATACTATTTCTATGTTGCACACGATATATATAGTGCACTGGAATTTATTGTTTTCTGATTTATTTATTTTGCAATGCTGCAAAAGGGAAAGAAAGGATGTTGTTTATGAGTGGTTTATTACTGTTAGTAGGCTCAATGATTATTTTCTTCATTGCCTACGTAACCTATGGTTCCTGGCTGTGTAAAAAATGGGGTATCGATCCAAGTCGTAAGACTCCGGCAGAACGCCTATGCGATAACATTGACTATATGCCAACCAAGCCTGCTGTTTTAATGGGTCACCATTTCTCCTCTATCGCTGGTGCCGGCCCCATCGTAGGCCCAATTACCGCTGCTGTATTTGGCTGGGTTCCTGTAATGCTGTGGATTTTAATTGGTAGTATTTTCTTTGGTGGCGTTCATGACTTTGGAGCCTTGTATGCTTCCATTCGTTTTGATGGCAAAACCATCGGTCAGATTATTGATGCAACCTTAGGCAAGAGCGGCAAATTCCTCTTTTCTATCTTTGCTTATGTAACCTTGCTGGTTGTAATCGCAGCTTTTGCTAATATCGTTGCTGCAACCTTTGTTGCCAGTCCGGAATCTGCAACTGCTTCTATGCTGTTCATTGTTTTAGCTGTTATCTTCGGTCTCGCAGTTTACCGTTGCGGCGTAAAGTTGAGCATTGGCACTATTTTCGGTGTTATCCTGTTGGTAGCTGCCATTGCTGTTGGTAATATGTATCCCATGCATTTGTCTAAAAACACTTGGGTATGCATTCTGATGGTTTATATTTTCGTTGCTTCTATCGCTCCTGTATGGATTCTCCTGCAGCCGCGTGATTATCTGAACTCTTTCCTGCTGTATGCGTGCATCGCCTTTGCTCTTGTGGGTATTGCTATTTACCAGCCCACCATGCAGCTGCCTGCCTTCACTACTTTTGACCCGTCTAAGCATGGCACAAACCCCATGTTCCCCATGCTGTTCGTAACCGTTGCCTGCGGCGCTATCAGCGGTTTCCATTCCCTGGTATCATCGGGTACCACCTCTAAACAGCTGGACAGCGAAGCTAATGCCAAATTTGTCGGTTATGGCTCCATGCTGCTTGAAGGCGTTTTGGCAGTAGTTGCTGTGGTCGCAGTCGGCTATGTTGGCGGCGACAAGCTCACTAGCCTGCTCAAGGCCGGTGGTCCTGTTAACGTTTTCGCTGATGGTGTTGGTACTTTTATGACTAAGCTGGGATTCTCCTTTGGTGTTGCCAAGGGCTTTGTTGCCCTCACTATTTCGGCTTTCGCCATGACAACCCTGGATACTGCAACCCGTTTAGGCCGCTTTATCTTCCAGGAGCTGTTCAGCAAGGTAAACCCCGAAACTGGCAAGCTGGAAGGCGGCATTTTAACCAACGCCTACGTCGCTACATTGATTACTGTAGTTCTCTCCGGTTATATGTCCTTGGGCTCCTATCTCACCATCTGGCCTATCTTCGGTGCAGCAAACCAACTGTTGGCTGCCCTCTCCCTGCTGGCTGTCGGCGTATGGCTCAAGAGTGTTGGCAAGAGCAACCTGATGGTTATTATCCCCATGATTTTCATGTTCTGCGTAACATTGGTTGCTTTGGCACAGATTATTTTTGCTAATATGGCAAAGCATATTATCACTGCTGGATTGGGCACTGTCCTCTTTATTCTGGCAATTGCCCTCTTCATTGAAGCTAGAAAATCTCTCTTTGGTAAAGCCTCTAAATAATATACTATAGCAAAAAAATTAACCCCGGATGGATAACTTCCAACCGGGGTTTTCTTCATCTATGATTATTAAAACTTGGTGATGGTTTTCTTTTTCAGCTCATCAAAGATAGCCGGGTTGAGTACATGGATGTAGGTACCCTTCATGCCCAAGGATTTAGTTTCGATTAAGCCGGCGCTCTCAAACTTACGCAGAGCGTTGACAATTACAGAACGTGTAATACCTACTCTGTCGGCAACCTTGGAAGCTACCAAAAGTCCTTCGTTGCTGTTAAGCTCTGCCATGATGTTAGCAATAGCCTCAAGCTCTGAGAAGGAAAGAGTTGAGAAAGCAACTTGAACCATGGCCTTGCGACGTGCTTCTTCAGCAACTACGGCTTCGCGGTCGTGCAGAATCTCTACGCCCAATACAGTAGCAGCATATTCTGCCAAAAGCAAATCCTCGTCATCAAAATCAGCGTCATACTTGGCAACGATCAAGGTGCCGAGACGTTCACCATTGCCATAAATAGGAACAACAGTGGTCATTTTGCCTTTAAAAATGCATTTTGTATCAGCAACAAAGGAACAATTCTGGTTTTGATGCGGGATATTAGGCAAGGTTTCCTTAACGCCCATGATAAAATTGAGGTAGTCTTCAGGAAAGCGCATCGGGTCAAGTACCTGTTCGCGCATAATGTCACACTCAAATTCGTGAATGAGCGCATAGCCTTTCACTCCGCCCTTACGGCCAACAATATAAGTATTCGCTTCAATTACATCGCGCAAGAGCTGGGCAATGGCATTAAATTCTACCTTATCACCCTTTTGCAGTAGCTTATTAATTTTTCTTGTTTTTTCTAATAATGTCATGCTATACCCCTCCTGTATATTTTTTTAAGAACTATGCTCGTGGATGGTTCTTTTTATAAACTGCAGCCACACGTTCTGTGGTTATATGTGTATAGATTTGCGTTGTTGATAAATTTGCGTGTCCTAAAAGCTCCTGAACCGCCCGAAGATCGGCTCCGTGCTCCAACAAGTGCGTAGCAAAGGAATGACGTATGGTGTGTGGACTGACGTTTTTGTGTATTGCTAACGCTGTAATATATTTATCCAATATCCGACGCACGCTACGATCAGTTAAAGGGCCGCCGCGGCTATTCACGAAGATAAATCCATGTTCCGTTTGATGATACTTTTGTATCAGTTGACTTCGTACAGGATAATATGCTTCTAGCGATCGGCAGCAGGTGTGCCCTACAGGCACAAGCCTTTCCTTGTTTCCCTTGCCCAATAGCAGAACGTACCTATTACCTAAATCTACACGTTCCGTAGTCAGAGCAACAAGCTCAGATACACGACAGCCGGTAGCATACAGCATTTCAAGGACAGCCTGGTCACGTACCCCTAATGGCTTGCTTTTATCAGGCATATCCAGCAGCTCATTGATTTCTATCTCATCAAGAAATGCAGGTAATTTTTTTTCCAGTTTAGGTGTGCGCACCTTTGTTAGCGGACTGAATTCAATAACTGCCTCACGTACCAAAAATTTGAAAAAAGAGCGTAAAGCCGAAATTCGCCGCGCTATCGTGCGCCTGGCATATTGTTTTTCGTTGAGCTCCGCTAGGTAGCCACGTACATCAAGCGGACTGACCTGTTGCCATAAGAAGCTTACACC
>CAVBQX010000050.1:0-13825 GCA_963597755.1 Segatella copri | reverse complement strand
GAATGTGCGCTGGCGTTAAAGGCTTTGGAGGATGGAGCGTTCAAGAAATAAAGAGGCGATAGAATGCGACATTTTTCTGTGATATAATATAAAATGACGATAGAGGGTAAACCGATAGCGTCGATACAAGAGAACAGTAACACACAAGCATTGTGAATCCCTCCTTACAAGAGAGCTGGCTGCATCGTGGCTGGCTTTTTTGTTTGGGTAGCACCTGCTGCAAGCTGCTGGCGGCGGTGGCGGCTGGCGTTTTGGTAGGTTCTTTCGGGATTTTGGCGAGCGGGCGGGTCGGCTGACTCCCGAAAAAAATCTAGATTTCAACTAAAAAAATATAGTTTCCTTCCTGTGTAAATATGACACTGTAAACAGGTAACAAATTACTTACATATATAGCACATAAATTGTCAATTAAATTTGCAATGCTTTTGATTTGCAAAGTGCGGAATTAGAGAGGGTGAGAACATGGCGAGAAAACAGGAGTTAAAGGGCACTGGTGTTGAGTTGGCAAGACTGCTTTGCATAACTGACCGCCGTGTCCGCCAGCTTGTGGCCGACGGAATAATTACAAAACAGCCGGAAGGGGATTACCTTTTGCCTGAGGCTATTGCGGAATATTACGCTTTTAAGTACAAGCCTGATGAAGCAGTTGACTACATGGAAGAAAAGGCCCTGCATGAAAAGGCTAAGCGCGCGCTGGCAGAATTGGAGCTGGCAAAGCGCCGCAACGAGGTGCACGATGCCGAAGATGTGCAAATAGTGATGGTGAATATGCTGACCAATCTGCGTAGCCAGCTTTTGGGATTGCCTACAAAGATGGCGCAACAGCTGGCAGAACGTGATGCAGGCTATATTGATAAGGCACTAACCAAAGAGATAGAGGAACGCTTGTCAGAGCTTAGCGATTATTCCCCGACGATGTTTAATATGGAGGCGGCAGCTGATGAAGAAGAAGACGCTTGAACTGTTCGCCAAAATTGCAAAGCTGGCACTAAAGCCTATACCGAAATTAAGCGTATCCGAATGGGCTGACCGTTACCGCTACTTATCCGCTGAGGGGGCTTCTGAGCCTGGACGATGGCGAACCGACAGGGCGCCATACCAGAGGGATATAATGGACAGCTTCACCCAGTACGGTGTTAAAAAGGTTGTTGTAAAATCGTGTTCCCAGATTGGCAAGTCAGATATTATGAATAATGTCATAGGCCGCTTTGCACATATTGCGCCTGCTCCTATAATGATGATACAGCCAACGATAGACATGGCACAGGATTTTTCTAAAAGCCGTATAGCACCGATGATAAGGGATAGCAAGGCATTGCAGCCTGTTTTTAGCTTTGCCAAAAGCAGGGAAAGCAGCAACACGATACTTTCTAAAAGCTTCCCCGGCGGCCGCTTGATTATGGCGGGCGCAAACAGCCCGGCAGGCCTTGCCAGTAGGCCGATAAAGATATTACTGTGTGATGAGGTTGACCGTTTCCCGGTGAGCGCAGGCAGTGAGGGCGACCCTATAGGACTTGCCAGCAAGCGTATGTCTACCTTCTGGGATAGGGTAATGGGCGAATTCAGTACGCCTACAAACGCAGGTGAAAGCCGTATTGATGACGAATACATGGAAGGCACGCAGGAAGAATGGCAGCACGAGTGCCCTAACTGCGGCGAATACCATTTGATCACACATAGAACGTTAAATACTGATTATGATATCTTCACTGATAAGAAAGGGCAAAAACATGTAGCAGTAAACTCTGTGCAGTGGCGCTGCCCTGATTGTGGCTATTCGTTCAGTGAGGTGCAGATGCGTCATGCACCACAAAAATATATACCGCAAAATGCTCCGGCACTGGAAAAAGGTGTGCGGAGTTTTTTTGTAAACTGTTGGGCTTCACCTTGGCTGAGCTGGGAAAGTGTTATGCAGGAATGGCTGGAGGCTAAGGGAGACCCTGAAAGGGAAAAGGTTGTCTATAATACGCGCTTTGGTGAAAGCTATGAGGCTACAGGCGAATTTGAAGGGCCAGAGCTGTTTATGCGGCGGCGCGAAAGCTATGGTGCAGAGCTGCCAGACGGCGTGCTGCTACTTACTGCTGCTGTGGACGTGCAGGACAACCGCCTAGAATACGAAGTGTGCGGCTGGGGCGTGGGCGAAGAGTGCTGGGGTATTCAAAAGGGCGTTATCTGGGGTGTGCCTGATGTAAAAGAAACATGGGAACAGCTAGACATGCAGCTTGACCGCCGTTATCGCTTCAAAAACGGCGTAAGCCTGATGGTGGCACGCACGTTTATCGACAGTGGCGGCCATTACACCCAAGAAGTATACCAATACTGTCTGACACATATCAGAAAACGACGCTTTGCTATTAAAGGCTCCTCTGTACCTGGCCTGCCAGTGATGGATAAATCTTCAAAGCGCACTGCCCACGTTACCAATAGGCACACAATACCGCTTATTATGCTGGGCGTGGACAGTGGCAAGCAATATGTTATGGACAGACTTGCGATAGAAACGGCTGGTCCCAAGTATTTCCATTTCCCGCTGGATGACTGTGAAAGTCTGCCCGAGCGTGGTTACGATGAAGTTTATTTTAAGGGGCTTATTTCTGAAAGACGTGTACCAAGGAAGAAAAACGGCCGCCTGATTTGGCAATGGGAAGTTATCGCGAAGGATAAGCGTAACGAACCGCTGGATTTGCGCGTTTATAATCTGGCGTGCATGTTGAGTATTCAGGCGGATTGGGAGCAGCTGCGTGAAGCGATTGATGAAGCGACAGCAGAAGAAAAACCCAAGGCGAAGAAGGCGGCAAACGGCAGCAGACGCAAATACGGCTGCCTGAAGCGGGGAAATATGGAGTGATATTATGGCAGATGCATGGATGAATGAACGGTTAAGGCGGTACGTAGCGGCCGAAACGGCTATTTTAACCAGCGGTCAGAGCTACCGCATTGGCAACCGCACGCTTACAAGGGCGGATCTGGCCGAAATAAGGGCAGAAATAAAGTCGCTGGAGGCAGCAGGGGCGACTACCGACGACAATGCACCGAGGCGCGGGCGGCGCACGGCGCAGATAATTTTGCATGATTAGGAGGCAGTGAAACATGAAAAGACGTCGTAAAGCATACCAATCACGAGCGCGGCACCCTACCGGGGCCGCAGCTCCTAAGGTTAGGAACAGCGGATACTCTGAGGGCGGTGCTTCTAAAACCAAGAGCACGCTAAGGGCGTATAATCCTATAAAAAGCAGTACGCAGGCGGACGTTGACGCGAATTTAAACACGCTGCGCAGTAGGAGTACAGACCTTTATTGTAACAGCCCTATAGGGTCCGCTGCTCTTAATGTTGCAAGGAATAACACCATCGGCGCAGGGCTGAAGGTGTTCCCTAAAATAGACTATCGCACGCTGGGGATTACGGCAGACCAAGCAAAAAAATGGCAGCGCAATACGCTGAGGGAGTTTGAGCTGTGGGCGCAAAGCACCAGCTGCGACCTGTACCACAAAAACAACTTCTACGATATGCAGGACGTGCTTTATCTGAGCTATCTTATGGATGGCGACGGCTGGGTGGCGTTGAAATATAGGCCGCCGGTGGCAGATAATCCCTATTGTCTGCGCTTACAGCTGTTCGAGGCAGCAAGGGTGTGCAATCCTGACAGCTCGGCGGCTTATGGGCCTTTAGCACCATATACCGTCGAAATGCATAACCCCAAAAACGGCAACCGCATTATCAACGGCATAGAAATCAACAGCGACGGCGCAGTTGTTGCTTACTGGGTGGCCAACAGAGTGCCCTTAGACCTTGCCAACACCTCTAAAGTGCTGGAATGGGAAAGAGTGGAGGCTTTTGGCAGGCGCACGGGGATGCCCAACGTCTTGCAGGTTAGCCATGAGGAACGCCCAGAGCAGTACAGGGGCGTGCCATATCTTGCACCTGTTATCGAGGTTATTAAGCAGATAACACGCTATGGCAATGCAGAGCTGACGGCGGCGGTAATAAAATCATTCTTTACCCTTTTCTTTACTTCAAATTCCAGTAGTACCAGTGATGTATTTGATGTTGTGGATGAACCTATGAGCTACGACGATAAGCGCGAGGCTTTGGATGGAATCGACTTGGGCGTTGGCAGTGTTAACCTTCTGCCTGAAGGCATAGACGTGAAGGCGATTGACGGCAGCCGTACCATGTCGACGTTCGAGGCGTTTACCAACAGCTTAATCACGCAGGTGGGCGCTTCACTAAACATTCCGTCAGATGTGCTTATGAGCAGGTTCCAAGCTTCCTATTCTGCGAGCCGTGGCGCATTGCTACAGGCGGCTGCGTTATTCAAAACACGGCGCACATGGTTTGTCCGTGACTTCTGCCAGCCTGTTTATGAGGCGTGGTTAGCTGAGGCAGTGGCTACAGGGCGCGTGCGTGCACCTGGCTATGGCACAGATCCGCTGATTACTAAGGCATGGAGCAAGGCAGACTGGTTTGGCCCTGTTATGGGTATGCTCGACCCTGTGAAGGAGGTTACAGGTGCGGCATTACGCCGCAAGTACGGCTTTAGCACAGGTGAAAGGGAGGCTGCAGAGCTTACCGGTTCGGATTATGACGATAATATAGACCAGATTGCGCTGGAAAATGCTACATGGTCCAAGCGTGGCCTGGCTATTCCTGTTGCTGATAATACTGGAAATGCTGGCAATAGTGCCGGGGGAGGTGAGGAAAATGAGTAAAGGTAAGTTTTGGCAGGTAAAAAACTATGTCAATGCCGATAGCGAAATTTTGCTATATGGCCCCATTGCCAGTGAACACAGCTGGCTGGGGGACGAGGTGACGGCAAAGGACTTTGCTGACGATTTGGAGAGCATGAACGGCGAGCCGATCACCGTGCGCATTAATAGCGGCGGCGGTGATGTCTTTGCAGCTCATGCAATTCATAATCTGCTTGCGGCCTACAAGGGCAGGGTAACAGTTGTTATTGATGGCCTGTGCGCAAGCGCTGCCACAATCGTGGCTATGGCAGGTGATAAGGTGATTATGCCTGCAAACGCGCTGTTTATGATACATAACCCCATGATTGGCCTGAGCGATTTTTACCAATCTGCAGAATTGGTAAAGGTGACGGCGGCATTGGATAAAATCAGAGACAGCATTATTGCCGGATACCGCAAGCGCTGCAAGGCAAGCGTGGAGCAGTTACAGGCGATGATGGATGCAGAAACGTGGCTGAGTGCTGAGGAATGTCTGGCACAAGGCTTTGTTGACGCTATCGAGGGCGAGGTAGACGCTGTGCTGGATAATAACAAGCTGGTGGTTAATTCTGCTGCTTATGATATTGGTGGCTTCAAAAATCTTGCTTCGCTAAAAAATCATATAAAAACAAAGGAGATAAAGGCGATGACTAAATTAGACTTAATTCTAAACAAGTTGGGCCTGCTTGACGAGGTGGACGCAGAAAAAGCAGTGAACGCGCTGCAAGCTGTAGACCATGAGCAGGTAGTGCAGCAGGCCGTGGCAGCTGAGCGCGCGCGTATTAATGAGCTTAGAGCTGTTGATACCGAGGGTAATGCTGCTGTAGCTGCAATTATTGATGCGGCTATGAAGGAAGGCCAGAGCGTAAAGGATGTGCAGGTGTATATCGACGCTGTTAAAAGCGCACCTCAAAGCAAGGCACAAAGCTTTGTTGCCGATATGCTGAAGGACAACGCAGAGTCTGGCGTGGATAAGCTGCAGGCACTGCCTGACGAACAGGCAGAAGAGAGCAAAAAAGCTGACGTGAAGGCTATGGCTGACATGGTGGCAGCAATGAACAAGTATGGAGGTAAAAAATAATGGCTGAATTGGCAAGTAAATTCGACGGCGTAACCTATGATGAACTTTTTGGCGGCACTGCTGTGGCAGCGATGACCGCCAACGTAACCATTGCCGCCCTGAGCGCGGCAGCCAGCTACAAGCGCGGCACTTTGCTGGGTGTAGTAACTGCCAGCGGCAAGTATGCTATTGTTGATAGTGCGGCAACCACCGGCGAAAAGGTGGCAAGCGTTGTATTAGCAAAGGATATTGAAGTTGGTACCGCTGACGTTGTAGCAACTGTCTATACCCGTGGCATTTTTAACCGTGAAAAGCTGGTTGTAAAGGCTGAATCTGACAGCGCTTCTGCTCATGAGCAAGAGCTGCGCAAGGTTGGCATTTATCTGACCAGCGTAAAATAAGGAGGTTTTGAATTATGGCATTTGATATTAACGATACCCGTACTCTTTTGGGCGTGATTGAGCAAAGCTACGCTCCTACCACTACTCTGGTAGATACCTTCTTCCCTACCGCCCAAACCTTTACCACTAACACCGTATCCATGGAATTCCGCAAGGGCGGCCGCAACATGGCGCCGTTTGTAGTGCCTGGCGGCAAAGGCGTGAACGTAGCACGCAACGGCAGCGTTGTACGTGAGTATAAACCGCCTATGATGCGTCCGAAGCGTGTTATTGAAATTGCAGATATTGCAAAGCGTGGCTTCGGTGAAAATATTTACAGCACCCGCACTCCCGAAGAGCGTGCTACCGAAATGCGCGCCAAAGACTTGCAGGAGCTGCGCGAGGCCTGCGCACGTCGTGAGGAATGGATGGCGGCACAGCTCTTGATTAACGGCGAATACGATATCAAAGGCTTTGCTGATGACGGCGTGGCCACTGTAGTGGACACTATGAGCTTCGGCTTTGAAGGCAAGACCACTCTTAGCGGCTCCGATACCTGGGATAATGCAAGCGCAAAGATTTACGACAATATCGGCGACGCTTCCCAAACTATCCGCCGTGCTGCTGGTGATATTCCCACCGTGGCAATTTGCTCTAGCAATGTAGTTAAATACCTGCTGGCAAATGAGCAGCTTTATAAATATCTGCTGGTTCCGTCCCGTGACAACCTGGCGCTTATGAGCCTGCAACCGAAGTTGCAACGCCCTGATCTGATGCGTGTAGGTTATATTGAATCCTTGAATCTGGAGATTTATTCCTATGATGGCGGCTATGCTGATGAAGAAACCGGTGCTTACACTACTTATGTGCCTGATGACCACATGATTATTGGTGTACCCGGCTTAGGCCGTCGCCTGTATGGTGCTGTAACCCAGCTTGAAGAGGATAAGCAGTTCCATACTTATGCAGCTGCCCAGGTTCCCAAGGTTACTATCGACGTGGAAAGCGACACCAGCTCTCTGGCTGTAAGCTCCCGTTGTGTAATCTGCCCGGATTACCTGGATAAATGGGCCGTACTGAAAGTAAAATAAGAGGTGCGCTATGCAGGTTATTATCAAAAAATTTTCTTTGATGTATAACGGCGAGCAGTTTGTTGCCGGGCAGGTTGCGGATCTGCCCGACGACGTTGCCGCAAGCTTGGTTGATAATGCTCCTAAGGAATTTGCGCTGGTGAAGGCAGAACAACAGCCTGCAAAGAAAAGCAGGACTGCTAAAAAAGCGTCTAAGGACGACTTTCTGCCTGATATCGACGCTTCTTCACTGGTAAAATGACACCGTTTCAAGAGCAGATAGCGGCAGATAATGCGGCGGTATTTATCAATGATATGGAATTTGCGGAGCTGCACAATCTGAACGGCATCGAATGCAAGGCTATAGTGCAGGATATATCCATTGCGCAAAGCCTGAGCATTGATATTGGCAAGGATGATAACTATTTTGGTATTTACGGCGAACGCCTACAGGTGAACTGCCTAAAGGACGCTTTGCCGGAGGTACCGGTGTACGGTATGCAGTTTTATCTGGATGACAGGCTGTATGAGGTGGAAAGCACCGGCGATGATATGGGAATCCTGACTATTCAGCTGGTGGCTAACAACCGATGATTAGCATAGAGGCGAAAAACCTGGATTACGCTAAAAGGCTGCTGGCAAGCGCACCCAAGGGTGTGCGCTATGCAGCAATTAACGCCATTAACCGTACTGTCACCAAGATGAAAACGCAGGTGTCCAAGAGCATACGCAAAAATTATCTGGTAAGCGCCAAGGATGTAAAAGGAACCCTGAGTATAAAGCGCGCTTCAGGCGCAAGGGTTCAGGGTTCTATTACATCAACAGGCAGCTCGCCGTTATTGACAGCTTTTAGAGTGCGTGTAAACAAGCGCGGGCCTGTAAAGGTGCAGGTGCGCAAGGGCGTTAGTGCCAAGGCTGTGCCTGGCCTATTTTTGGGAACGTCGCGTAAGGGCTATGTCGGCGCTATGATGCGCAAAAAGATCCATGCGCGCTATCCTTTAAAAATACCCTATGGTCCCAGCGTGCCTAAAATGTTCGGCTCTAAAAATGTTATGGCAGAGCTTACACCAATGGCAGAAAAAACGCTGAATGAACGCTTTTTGCACGAGGTGGAATATCAATTCAGTAAAAACAACTAGGAGCAATTATGACCACAGTAGAATTAATGGATAATCTGGCAGAATTCCTGCGGCCTGTTGTGGCAGATTACAGCACCAAGCAACCTTCGGGACAGCGTTCTGTTAAGGTGTATGCAGGCTTCCCTCCTGCAAGGCTTACTGCCGAAGAGCAGGCATCCTTTATTTACGCGCTGGTGACAGACGCGCAGGATGCAGCAGATGAAAGCATGAGCACTGCGACGGTGGAAATCGGCTTTAGCATCTACGATAACAGCGATATAGACGACTGGCGCAGCTTGTACAATCTTATGGAGCACGTGCGGCAGCACCTGCTAAAGCATCGTTTTGTCGCGGCAAGACACCGCTTGCAGCTGCCCTTAAAGCTGGAGGTGCCAGCTACGCAACCCGCACCGCAATGGCAGGGAAAGCTTACTGCTGTCTACACAATAGGGCAACCTTACGAGGAGGATATCAATTATGGCGAAAGCTAAAAAGACAGAGAAAAAAATATACATCGGGCCGAATCTGAGCCACGGCAGATTGCAGCATGGCGCAGTTTATATTGGCGGCCTACCTACACATCTGGCTGCTGAATTTGAAAGCATGCCAGCATTGGAGCGCTTGTTTGTCCCGCTGTCTGAAATGGAAGAAGCGGTTGAACAGAGCCAAAGAGCAGGCACTCCCTTAAACAAGTATTATCAACAAGCTATGGAGGTGTAAAACATGGCATATAAACATGGTGTGTATGTCAGTGAGGTGGCTACCAGCATCGTACCTGCGGTAAATACTACTGCAGGCCTGCCGGTGGTTTTTGGCACTGCCCCTGTTCATCTGGCAACTGACAGGGCAGAAGTTAATAAGCCGATTTTGTGCTACAGCTATGCTGAGGCTGTGCAGCAGTTTGGCTATAGCAAGGACTGGGGAAAATATACCCTGTGTGAGGTTATCTATAGCCAGTTCGCATTATATAACCGTGCGCCGGTCGTATTCGTCAATGTGCTTGACCCTGCGACCCACAAAAACACTGTTAGCAACAAAGAAGTGAAGCTGACCAACAAGGTGGGTAAGGTGGAGGCCGCTGTATTACTGGAAACCTTAAAGGTAAAAGCTACCAGCTCCGGTGCTGCTTTGGTAGCAGGCACTGATTATGAAGCTGCCTACGATGATGACGGCGTGCTAAATATCACTGTATTAGATGGCGGCAGCGTAGCAACCGCTACTACCTTGTATGTTGATTATGACGAATTGGACGCAAGTGCAGTTGACGCAGACGATATTATCGGCGGCATTAGCGTGGCAGATGGCAGCTATAAAGGCTTGGAAGCACTCAATAAAGTGTTCCCACTGACTGGCCTTGTACCTGGTATTGTTTTGGCCCCTGGCTGGAGCGAAGACCCAACTGTTGCAGCAATTATGAAAACTAAAGCCGGCAACATTAACAGCCACTTCCAGGCTATCACTCTGAACGATGTGCCTACTAGCACGGTAAAAAAATATACTGATGTAAAGGCATGGATGAACAATAACAACTATACCGACACGGCACAAGTTGTGTGTTGGCCGATGGTAAAAATGGGTGACGCTATCTATCATATGTCTACCCACGTTTTAGGCGTTATTGCAACCGTCGACAGCAGCAATGATGATGTACCGTATGAAAGCCCGTCCAACAAGACCATGCAGATTAACGGCACCTGTCTGGCTGACGGCACCGAGGTGGCATTGGGACCTGATGAAGCGGAATACCTTAACGGTCAGGGCGTAGTCACCGCCCTGAATTTCATCGGCGGCTGGAAATGCTGGGGCAACCGCACTGCCTGCTATCCGTCCAATACCGACGTAA
This sequence comes from Segatella copri, assembly GCA_963597755.1. Classification (GTDB taxonomy): domain Bacteria; phylum Bacillota; class Negativicutes; order Acidaminococcales; family Acidaminococcaceae; genus Phascolarctobacterium_A. The sequence continues at coordinate 3,626 of CAVBQX010000050.1, read as the reverse complement.
AGGATGCGTTTATTTCTATCCGCCGTATGTTCTACTGGCACGCACAGACCTTTATTCAAACTTACTGGGCAAAGGTAGACAAGCCGATTAATAAGCGCCTGATTCAGACCGTGGTCGACAGTGAAAACATCCGCTTGAACGGCTTGACCGCTCAAGGCTGTATTTTGGGCGGCCGTATTGAATTCCGCGAGGATGATAACCCCACCACCAACTTGATGGACGGCATTATTAAATTCCATACATACCTTACTCCGTGCTCCCCGGCGCGCGAGATTGAGAACGTACTGGAATATGACCCTGAATATTTTGAAACGCTTTTTAGCTAAGAAGGAGGCAAGAATAAATGCAGGTACCTGAGAAATTAATTAATTTCCGTGTATACCAGGACGGCACCGATTTGGTGGGCATTGCAGATGTGCAGCTGCCTTCTTTGGACTCCATGACCGAAACCGTCAAGGGCGCAGGCATTGCAGGCGAATTTGACAGCCCTGTTTTGGGGCACTTCGGCAGCATGGAAACTGTGCTGAACTGGCGCACTCTGGAAAAGCATAACCTTACACTGGCGGCGCAGACTGGCGTAAACCTTGACCTGCGTGGCGCACAGCAGATTTATGACAGCGCAGCAGGCACATATGTTGCCCGCGCTGTAAAATGCGTAGTGAGAGGCATTACCAAAAAGACCGAGCTGGGCAAATTGGACGTAGGTACTACCACAGGCACGTCTAACACCATTGAAACCGCTTATATCAAAGTGGCTATTGATGGGGAGACTGTGCTGGAGCTGGACAAATATAACTACATCTGCAACATCGGCGGTGTGGATTATATGGCCGATATCCGCGAAGCTTTGGGGTTGGCGTAAAAATAAAACAGCCCCTGGCATAAAGCTGGGGGCTTAGTTTAATATCGAGGTGTAAAATGATTGATTTAACAAAGATTGACGCAGCGTTAAAAAATGTCACAGGTAAAGACGTGTTAAAAGCGGAGCGACAAACAAGACAGCAGGGCGATATTACACCCTCTATCATGTTATCAAGTAATTTTCAGATGATTTTACTTGCAAACGCATTGCACGTTCCGCAAGAAGAAATTGAGGAACTGCCAGCGAACCAATTTGTTCAGGTTATGGCTTCGGTAAGCAGTTTTTTATTCGGTTCGGAGTCAATGACGGTAGAGAAATAAAAAAAGCAGCACTCAGCTGCTCTGTTAATACATTTACCAGTATTGACTTCTTTCTGGATGAAACTTTAGAGGAATTGGCGGAATGGTTAAAAATCATCAATTCTGTGTGTAATAATCAAAAAGTGCGTTGATACGTTGATATAGTCTATAGAAAAATGAGCCGATAAACAAACTAAAAATGAACGATAAAGCTATAAAAACAAGCTGGATAATCACAGGAGCAAGGCTAGTTGCTGTAAGGTTTAAATAAACTCCGATTGCACAAGCAATTAAAGTACCTAGTAAAGTACCAGCTGCTGTTATTGTCGAGATAAAAAAACCATATATAACAAATTTCACTAGGGCATTCCACACAAAAATCACCTCTCTAAAGAACATTATATCACTTAAGGAAGGAGGAAACAATGTGAGCGGTAAAGAATTTGCAATGTCTTTTTTGATCGGTGCAAAACTTCAAGGTAATTTCAATGGCGTTTTTGGGCAAGTGTTTGAAAAATTTTCGAGTGCAGCCAAGAACACTACTAATTACACCAATCAAATAAAAGCGTTAAATAAAGCTTTTTCAGAAGGCGTAATAAATCAAAAAAATTTTCAAAATGCACTTGGTCAAATGAAACCGCTTGCGGGCATGGCTGGCAGTATAACGGCGGTAAAAGTATCTAATGCAGCTTTTGGAAAGAGCCTAGATATGATAAAAAAATTTGCGGGGCCAATGATGGCCGCCACAAATGTTGCCGCAAATTTTGAAGCTGCAATGTCTAAAGTTGGAGCGATCGCCAACGCAAACGACGAGGATATGAGGAAACTGACACAAACAGCTAGAGAATTAGGTGAAAAAACGCAATATACTGCCACACAATCCGCTGAAGCGATGAGTTATTTAGGTATGGCAGGCTGGAAAACAAACGAAATTATAACTGGTATGCCTGGTATGTTAAATTTAGCTGCTGCTGGTGGCACTGATTTAGCACGTACTGCCGATATTGTCAGCGATAATTTAACAGCGTTTAATTTGGCTGCTGATGAATCAACACATATGGCGAATGTATATGCTACTGTAATTACTAATACTAATACCAATGTCGAAATGCTGGGTGAAACAATGAAATATGCGGCGCCGGTAGCAGCGGCTTTTGGCGTAACTATGGAAGAAACAGCTGCGTTAAGCGGTTTAATGGCTAACAGCGGTATTAAAGCAAGCCAAGCGGGTACATCGTTGAGAAGTGGTTTTTTACGTCTAGCCGGGCCGCCCAAAATGGCGCAAAAAGCTATGGATGAACTTGGCATATCCCTTAATGATATAACTGCGGAACAAAAAGAAGCTACTCTAGCGATGGAAAGCCTAGGTATTAAAATGTCAGATTACCAAGGACCACACAAAATGGCTAGAATCCTAACAGAATTAAGGGGCAAGATAAACGGGCTGAGTCAGGAAGAGCAATTAGCTAATATGAAGGCGATATTTGGCACTGAAGGCGCGACCGGTTGGTTGGCAGTGTTAAAAAGCGGACAAGGTGAATTTGAAAAGCTGGTGGATTCGCTAGAAAAGGCAGATGAGGTCAGTGATGGCAAAGGCGGCACAAAAGGCGCAGCGGAATTGATGGCCGCCAGAATGCAAGATAATGCAGCAGGCGCAACAATACGCTATAAATCCGCAGTTGAATCTTTACAAATTAGCATGGGCAACGCGTTCTTACCTACATTAACCGCAGTTGCTGAGGCAGGTACTAAAGTAGCAAATCTCTTCACACAGCATGAGTGGGTAAGGAATTTGGCTATTGGCTTTACTGTCGGCTGTGTGGCTCTTAGCGGTTTTGTTATGGTAGTATCTGGAGCAATGGCTGTATTCAAAGCTTATAAATCTGCGGTGCTATTGTACAATGTCGCAAGCGCTGCCTTCAAAAGTATTACTGTGTTGTCTACGGCGGCGCAATGGGCATTCAATGGCGCTCTTTTGGCGTGCCCGATTGGATTGTTTATTGCTGGCGTTGCTGCGATTATTGCAGCAGGCTATCTACTTTACACTAATTGGAATACCGTAAAGCAGTTTTTTGTAAATTTGTGGGAATCCCCTACGGCAAAAACGTTGATGTTTATTGCAGGACCCTTAGGTTGGGTGACCGCGGCGGCAACGGGTTTAATAGCAAACTGGGATACTGTAAAACAGTGGTTTATAACTTTGTGGGATAATCCATCTTTGGCAATTCAACAATTTGTTGATGGGCTAAAAAATAAGTTTTCCGATGCGCTTGCTTGGGTGCGGGAAAAATGGCAGGCCATCAGTGATTTTATTTCTACTCCTATTTTTGGCAAGGTGAATATTGCAGCGCAGGGCAGTGGTGACGGCGTTGCACATAATGCCAGCGGCGGTATCTATGGCAAGGGCGCATTCTTGACGACATTCGCGGAAAACAGCGGCGAAAGTGCTATACCGCATACTCCAA
>CAVBQX010000049.1:0-14140 GCA_963597755.1 Segatella copri | reverse complement strand
CCCTAGTAATGTCAACACCTTTTTCGTAACTTTTTTAACAAATTTTAGCGAAACACTAGGGTCAGTTGGCAAAAGAAGTATCTTGTATAAAAGGTTTTCAGGCTGCAAAATTCTTCAAAAAAACTTGTAAAAATCATCGTTTTTTCCATCAAAATACCCTGTTTTTAGCAAAAATCTTCGTGATTTTTGCTGGATTCGCGAAAAAATTTCTAAAAAAATCCATAAAAAATGGCGCTGCAGCTACGTGCAACGCCATAGGTTGTTTATGTTAATGTAATCTTGCGCCTGCCGGGATATGGTTATCTACCATCAACAGATGCAGCTTCTCCTCGCCCTCCTCCTCATGGATGGCGCTCAAAAGCATGCCGCAGGAGTCAATACCCATCATCTTGCGCGGCGGTAGGTTAATAATAGCGATCAAGGTCTTGCCAACAAGCTCCTCAGGCTCGTAGAAGGCATGGATACCGCTCAAAATAGTGCGGTCAGTGCCGGTGCCATCGTCCAGAGTAAACCTCAGCAGCTTCTTGCTCTTGGGTACAGCAATACACTCTTTAACCTTAACTGCACGCATATCAGACTTGCAGAAGGTATCAAAGTCTACAAATTCCTCATACAGAGGCTCAATTTTTACTTTAGAGAAGTCAATTACTTCTTCTTTCACCTCTGCAGCAGCCACAGGTGCAGCCTGCATGAAGTCAGGCTTTTCACTTACAGCCTTGCCAATAGGCTTCATTGTCGGGAAGAAAAGTACGTCACGGATAGTGGAGCTATCTGTAAGGAACATAACCAGACGGTCAATGCCGATACCCAGGCCGCCTGTCGGAGGCAAGCCAAATTCCAGGGCGTTGACAAAGTCCTCGTCCATCATATTTGCTTCTTCATCGCCATTAGCGCGCTCTTCTACCTGCTTCAAGAAACGCTCCTTCTGGTCAATCGGGTCGTTAAGCTCGGTAAAGCCGTTGCAGATTTCACGGCCATAGATATAAGCCTCGAAACGATCAGTGATTTCGGGGTTTTCGGGATTACTCTTTGCCAAAGGCGAAATTTCTTTGGGATGACCGGTAATAAAGGTAGGTTGAATAAGCTTGTCTTCAACATATTCCTCAAAGCAAGCGTTAATAATTTTACCAATACCAAAGGTAGGCTCAACAGCAACATTCAGCTCCTTAGCGATGGCACGTGCCTCCTCCAGGTCGGTGACGTTGGTAAAGTCCTTACCGGAATATTCTTTTACAGCTTCAATCATGCTCATGCGCTTCCACGGAGAGCCCAACTCGATAGGAGTTCCTTCATATACGATAGAGGTGGTACCCAAAACCTTTTCAGCGGTTTTTACAACCACTTCTTCTGTCAGGTCCATCATATCACGATAATCAGCGAAGGCTTGGTAAATTTCCACGCTGGTGAATTCAGGGTTATGGCGGTTGTCAATGCCCTCGTTACGGAATACGCGGCCCATCTCGTATACACGGTCCATGCCACCTACAATAAGGCGTTTGAGATACAGCTCGGGCGCAATACGCATATAAACCTGCATATCCAGCGCATTATGATAGCTGATGAATGGGCGTGCAGCAGCGCCACCGGCAATGGTGTTCAGAATTGGGGTCTCTACCTCCAGAAAATCATGGCTGTCGAGCACCTCGCGTACGCTTTTGATAATTTGGCTGCGCTTAACAAAGGTGTCGCGCACTTCAGGGTTAACAATCAAATCTACGTAACGCTGACGGTAACGGGTTTCTACATCCTTCAGACCGTGCCATTTTTCTGGCAGCGGACGCAGGGATTTAGACAGCATTTCGATAGCATCTGCCTTAATAGACAGCTCGCCCATATGAGTGCGGAAAGCAGTACCGGTAACGCCTACAGTATCGCCGATATCCATCAATTTAATCAACGCATAGTTTTCCTCGCCGATAACATCCTTGCGCACATAAACCTGAATACGGCCGGTCTTATCCTGCATATCCATAAAGCAGGTTTTGCCATGGCCACGGATAGCCATAACGCGGCCTGCCATTTTTACCTGGGTCTCGTCTGCAGACAGCTCTTCAAACTGTGCGGCAATATCTGCTGCACGGTGTGTCCACAGGTAGCGATGGCCAAAGGGTTTCCAGCCATGCTCCTCAATTTTATGCATTTTATCAATGCGGACCTGCATCTGCTCGTTAACCTCGGTTTCAGTGAGCGCTGCAGCTTCTTCTACATTTTGCTTATTCTTTGCTTCTGCCATACTTTGCCCTGCTCCTTCTTATTTAATTTCTTCGATTTTGTAGGACAGCTCGCCTACAGGGGTGTTCACAATAACGGTGTCGCCTACTTTTTTGCCCAAGATAGCAGCACCTACAGGAGATTCATTGGAAATGCGGTTTTCAAATGGATCTGCCTCGGTAGTACCAACGATGGAATAGGTTTCCTCCTCACCGGTTTCTACATCCTTCAGCAGAACAACAGAACCCAGAGAAACAACGCCTGCTTCCTTGCTTGCAGTATTATCGATAATGGTAGCATTTTTAATCATGTATTCCAGCTCGATAATACGGCCTTCGTTTTTACCTTGGTCCTCTTTAGCCTGATCATACTCGGAGTTCTCGCTCAAGTCGCCCTGCGCTCTTGCTTCCTTCAAGCGTTCAACTATTTCCTCGCGAATTGCGCCCTTACGCTCTGCTAATTCCTCTTGTAATTTTCTTAAACCATCGGCTGTTAAAATTGTTTCTTTAGTGGCCATTGTCCTGCTCCTTTATCATTATTTTATGTTAATATTTTACTTACACATACATTGATTATAAGCTTTGCCTGATTTAATTGTCAATATCAGCAGCCATGCACTGCCAGCGCGTGCTGGGCGTTGTGCTTCACCTCTTCGATATGCTCATTGGAAACAGCACGTTCAAAGTTACGGAAGCCTGCCATCTTAAAGCCATGCTTATCTGCCAGCTGCGAAATCAGGTTAATCTTGTTGATATCAAGCGCCCTGCCAAGGGAAAAGTTTTCATAGCGACCATCCAATGCCAGTATCATCGTCTCTGCCATGCAGGCATAGGACGTGTGTGGTGGGAAGCCAAAATTAAAATGAAAATCTACATTTCCCGGTATATTAATAACACCGCCCTCAATAACCAGTACGTCGTTACGCTTGAGCGAAACCTCGCGTGATACATTACGCGGACGCGCTACGTCACAAACCACGGCACCAGGCTTCAAATCCCCCGGCTCAATCAAAAAGTCTAAGGCACTGGTTACTGTAATGACGATATCTGCCTCCTGCAAGGCAGCGTGGATATCCTGGCTCACAGCAACCTCGCAATTATTTTGCGAAATAAGCTCCTGCGCCAGCTCCTCTAACGGCCCCAGGTGACGTGCCACCAAGGTGATATGCTTAACCTCCTTGGCCAAAAGACGTACAGAAGCAGCACCGATAGAGCCCGTAGCGCCAACCACAACGGCGCGACATTCCTTCAGGTCCCTGCCCATCATCATCGCAGCCTGCTTAGTACCCTGAATGGCAGTAGCTACTGTGTAGCTGTTACCGCTGGTCACGGCAATATCCAAATTCTTGGCGACAGTAATACCGGCATCACCAACGATAGATGTAAAAGCACCCAAGCCGACAATCTTGGCACCCAGCTCCTGGGCAACTCTGCCGGATTCAATAATCCTGTCCATAACAAATTCCTCCGGCAGCTCCACCATCTGCTTCGCAGTCAGCGGACAGCCGATAAACCAACCCTCTGCCTCAGCATAAGGACTTTGTATGCCTGTAATGTGCGAAACCTTAAAGGGTTTTTTCATTTTTAAACAGGCTTCAATCAATTTGTCAGGTATATATTTCATCAAGGGTGATAAATGCTCCATATCCTGCAGGGATAATGGATGTAAAATAAACGCAAATTTTTCCATGAGAACAAACTACTCCTTCGTACTAAAGTACTCCACAGAAGATTCTATATGATAATGCTCTAAGAGCCTTAAATACTCCTCAGCGCTTAATGGTCCGCTACCTCCGTGCAGGGCAACCAGCATGGCCTCCATCACATTGGTGCCAAAGCTACGGCCCTCGATGCAGGGTGTAGTGGTGATAAGCATTTTTATACCTGCCTGCTGCAGCATCTGTCTGTCAGCAGCTGTTACAGTATTGGTAATAATGATTTTACCAGGCAGCTTAGCCGGCATAAACTTTTTTATGTAATGAAAATCTCCGGCGATGATGTCATTTTCTAAAAAATACTCAGGGTGACGCACAACGCGCACGTCCTGCTCCTTACCCATAGGGTAAAACCAGCTGACCGGCAGCTTTGTCACCACAGGTGCCAAAAGTGACGCCCACCAGGACAACGCCGGCAGCGATTTGAGCGGCTTGTTAATCCCCAAGCCAAAAATCAGATCGCCAAAGGTCACCTGCGCCCCCACATCCAGCAGTGCCTCAGCCATACCAAAGCGGTCTACCGCGCACACAAGCAGCACCCTGCTGCCCTTTATAGCAACCTCGCCGCCTGCAGCCAAACTGCGTATGAGCTTGCGCTCCAGTGAATTTTTCAAACCACTGCCATCTAAGACGGGCGTTTGGTGTACATTGCTGATCAATTTGGCAGATTCACGGAAGGTATAGCGTTTTTTGCCTGCATAAACATATAAATCCGTACCACCAAGGCCAATGGCATCCGCCTTGCCGTCCCACCGCTCCAAAAGCTGGCGCGCCTTTTTCAGGTCGCCATCCGTACCGCGGCGTTCGATACTGATTTTTTGTCCGCCAAGCTCCAAAATAGCACTGGCATCACGCGCTGATGATCCCAGGCTGATGCTTACTACATGCTTTGCTGTTTTAGCTGCTTCCATGCTTTTAACTCCCTAATTGCTTCTTTTACAAATTATTATTTTAACATATTTGACCTGCTTGGGCAATGCTATGTGCAAAATGTTTTTCTGTTTCATAATATTGTCGTGCACATTCCCCGTACTCTGCCAAAAGCGTCATAAACTGCTCCTGCGTATCCACCTTGTGAAAGCGTCCGCGGAATTCTGCCGCATGCGGCATACCCTTTAGGTAAGCAGAAATATGACGGCGCATTTCCTTGGCTGCAACATATTCACCCTTATAATCTATGAGCATAGCTAAATGCTCCGCTGCCTGCTGCAGGCGCTCCTCTACCGTAGGAGCTACGGGACGCGGCTTTCCTGTCAGCACCGCCGCCAGCTCGCCAAAAATCCAGGGGTTGCCGTCCGCGCCACGGCCAATCATCAAGCCGTCACAGCCTGTTTCGCGCAGCATACGCAGGCCGTCGTCTACGCTAAAGATATCACCATTACCGAAGACAGGCACCTGCACCGCCTGCTTGACAGCAGCAATGACGCTCCAGTCTGCCTTACCCTCGTAAAACTGCTGACGCGTGCGTCCGTGCACAGCAACTGCTGCCACACCCGCCGCCTCAGCCGCCTTGGCAATTTCTACAGCGTTGATATGGGCATCATCCCAGCCGGCGCGGAATTTGACAGTCACAGGTATGCTTACTGCCTGCACCATGGCTGCCAAAATAGCATGCGCCAGCTGCGGGTTTTTCATCAGGGCCGAGCCTTCGCCATTATTGACGATTTTAGCTACAGGACAGCCCATATTAAAATCAATCATATCTGCGCCGCTGGCCTCCACCATACGTGCAGCCTCGGCCAGCTCCTGCGGTACGCTGCCAAACAGTTGGATAGCAGTAGGCCTCTCACCCTCTGCTATACGCAGCATTTCTGTTGTCTTGGCATTTTTATACAGCAGTCCCTTGGCGCTCACCATCTCGGACACAGTCATACCGCAGCCGTGACGGCGGCAGATGAGTCGGAACGGTAAATCCGTCACGCCCGCCATGGGTGCCAGCGCCAGCGGCGCCTTTAGCTCTATCTTTCCAATCCGCATAACAATTCTCCTATCGAAAAAAGCTGCCGCATAGCAAAACGCTACTCACGACAGCTTTACTTTGTATTATAGGGCAAACTGCCCTTATTTAGCGTTCTTTTCGTACAAAATGCGCAGACCGTCCAAGGTAAGGAACGGTTCCACCACATCAATACAATCGGATTCAGCAGCCATAGTGTTAGCAAAGCCGCCGGTGGCAATAACATAAGCGTCACCGCCAAGCTCCTTCTTCATATGGTTGACGATACCCTCCATCTGACCTACGAAGCCATAAATCGCACCTGCCTGCATGGAGCTGACAGTATTACGGCAAATAACATTCTTGGGCTTAACCAGCTCTATACGCGGCAGCTTGGCAGCACGCTGGAACAACGCCTCGGTAGAAATACCGATACCGGGGGCAATAGCACCGCCTAAGTATTCGCCATTCGGGAGCAGAGCGCAGAAGGTATTGGCAGTACCAAAATCCAAAACGATCATCGGCCTGCCCAGACTGCTATATTTGTAGAAGGCGGCAACAGCGTTAACAATACGGTCCGCGCCAACCTCCTTAGGATTATCGTATCTGATGAAAATGCCGTTTTTAATGCCAGGACCCACAACCATCGGCTTGATGCCAAAATAGCGCTCGCACATATGGCACAGGGGAATCAGCACCGGTGGCACAACACTAGAGATAATGATAGAGGTAATTTTACTCATCTCTACATCACTATATTCAAACATGCTGCGCAGCATAATTCCAAACTCATCTGCTGTTTTAGAACGGTCTGTAGAAAACCGCCAGTGTACTCTCAAATTCTTATCTTCATAAACACCGGCTACGATGTTGGTGTTTCCCACATCCATAACAAGTAACATTATAGCTTCCTCCTCGGAAAGTATGCTTTCCGTTTGCAAAATACGGCATAAAAGCCTTTATTATTTTACCACATAGGCAAAATAATGCAAGAAAAATTATCGCTATAAGCTATCAAAAAGTTGCAGATAACAAAAGCTACGCAGCAGCCGCCTCAGGCATAGGCGCCGTCCTTGGCCTTGGCAGGACGGATAGAAACGTCTCCTGCTACAACCTTTTCCCTGCTGCCGTCCTCACGACGCACAATTAAGAGTCCTTCATCATCAATATCCTCCGCTGTACCAAAATAAGTCATGTCCGGAGCGATAACCTTCACCTCCTGCCCTAACGTGCAGGAATATTGACGCCATTGGTCAAACACAGGCGCAAAGCCTTCAGCTATGGCCAGCTCATACAGCTCCTCCATATTTTTTAAGATATCGCACAAAAGCTGCACGCGGGTAAACGGCTCCGTTGCCGCATCAGCGATGGATACAGCCAAATGCTTCACCTCATCCGGATAATCATCAGGTGTAGCGTTGGTATTTATGCCTGTGCCGATAACTACATAATTAATATGGCCGAATTCAGCATTCATCTCCGTCAGTATGCCCACAAGCTTACGACCCAACAGCAGCACGTCATTAGGCCATTTAATGGCGGCGTGCACACCGGCAATTTTGTTGATAGCCTTAACCACGGCCACAGCTGCCAGCAGCGTGCATTTAGAAGCCTCCTGCGGCAAAAACGGCGGCTTCAGCACCACCGAAAACCAAATCCCCTTGGCATAGGGAGAAATCCAGCCGCGCGAAAGGCGTCCCTTGCCTGCTCCCTGCTCCTCGGCAACCACCAAAAGACCGTTTTCACAGCCCTCGTTCGCCAATGCCTTCGCCAAGTTATTGCTCGAATCCACACTATCGCGGTAGCAGATATTGCGTCCCAGCCATTTGGTCTGTAAGTGCGACAAAATCTCCTGCGGGAACAGACGATTAGGCACCTCGCGCAAAATATAGCCTTTTTTGGGCACAGATTCAATTTCATAGCCTTCGTTCTTCAAGGCCTGGATATGCTTCCAGATAGCTGTACGCGACACCTCCAGCTGACGCGAAATCTCTTCGCCGGACACAGGCTCGGCACCGCTCTTTCTCAACAACTCCAAAATACGTTTACGCATGATGCTACCTCCATTTATCTTCCGCTCTCTCATTCTCTTATTAGCAGTTTTATCAATTATCTTGTCTAATAACCCAAGAGTAACACCAGGTTAACCAAAAGTCAAGCTAAAAATCTAAAGAAACACTTCATGTGCAGCCGCTGCCGCCAGCAATCAAAAAGCGGCCTGACGCCCAAGCATCAGACCGCTATAAAGCACTTATTATTTATCGTGCTTTCTCATGTGTTCTTCCAGATATTGACCCACAATCTTTACAGCGCAGTAGTCACCGCACATCGAGCAGGCCTCGTCATCGCTTTTGTTCTTGCGGCGGCGGTATTCCTTAGCCTTAACCGGGTCGATTGCCAAATCCAGCTGCGCCGGCCAGTCCAGCACCTTGCGCGCCCTGGCCATCTTTAAATCCCACTCCCAGGCTGCCTTATTGCCATTTGCCAAATCAGCAGCGTGGGCTGCAATACGAGTAGCAATAACCCCCTCACGCACATCGTTTAAATCAGGCAGACCCAAATGCTCGGCAGGAGTAACATAACAAAGGAAGTTAGCACCGCTTACTGCGGCCAACGTACCGCCGATAGCACTGGTGATGTGGTCATAGCCTGGAGCAACGTCTGTAACCAAGGGTCCCAGAACATAGAACGGCGCACCATGGCACAAGCGCTTTTGCAGCTGCATATTAGCAGCAATTTGGTTATAAGGTACATGGCCCGGGCCTTCCACCATCACCTGCACGCCCTTATCCCAGGCGCGCTGCGTCAGCTCGCCCAAATTCAAAAGCTCCTGAATCTGCGCCCTATCGGTAGCATCGGCAATGCAGCCTGGACGCAGACCGTCGCCCAGGCTGATGGTCACATCGTATTCCGCACAAATATCCAGAATTTCATCAAAGTATTCATACAGCGGATTTTCGGCATCGTTGTGCAGCATCCAACCGGTAATAAAGCTGCCGCCGCGGCTGACAACGTCCATCTCACGACCTTCGTCCAAAAGCGCCTTCAGCGTATTTTTATTAATGCCGCAATGCAGCGTCATAAAGTCAGCACCATCGGCCGCCTGCATACGGATAACGTCAAAAATATCCTCTTTAGTCATAGCCACAACCGCGCCGCGCTTTTTGATGGTTTCTACAGTAACCTGATACATCGGCACAGTACCCACCATTACGCTGGAGGCTGCAATGATTGCCTGACGGGACGCACTGATGTTGTCGCCTGTAGACAAATCCATAACAGCATCCGCACCGGCGTCAATTGCTGCCTGCAGCTTTTCCAGCTCAGGCGCAGGGTCAGGATAACTGCTGGAGGTGCCGATGTTAGCGTTAACCTTAACGGTCAGTCCCTGGCCTACACCTCGGGGAATAATATTTTTATGATTAATATTGCAGGGAATAGCGATAGTTCCCTTGGACACGCCCTCGCGGATAAATTCGGCGGAAACGTGCTCCTGCTCTGCTACGATCTTCATTGCGTCAGTAATTACGCCCTGACGCGCCAGCTGCATTTGTGTTGCCATGCTTCTTCCTCCTTAGCTTGATAACAAAAAAAGCCGCCTCCTCGCAGGAAACGGTATAACTTGCAGCCCTTTATAAATGCGTGCTCGCTTTCCTACGCCGGTATTATCCGGAAATCAGGTTCAAAGGGTCGGACGTGCGTCCTCTCAGCAAAATGCGCCCCCAGCGGTTTCTTTATTATGTTATACACCTACTTTAGCACGAAACACAACAGATTGCAAGCTTTATCAGCGCACCTGCCCGTCTTGCAATTTTTGGGCATTTGTGCTATATTAAAAATGTAAAAGCAACCGCCCACAAGGTGGGTTGCCTCACCTTAAGAGCGAAAAGCCGCCTTCTGGTTAGGCAAATTACAGAGGCGGTTTTTCTATGTGACGATTACTTTTTGTTCTGAAAAATGAACGTCAGCAATGCCAGTATAAACATACCAAAAATCATAAGATCCTGGAACGTAAAATACATCATAGACATCACCTCCATTCTTGTAGAATGGGGGCAACACCACCTTGTAATACGGTTGTTTTACTCATGTATTCTATCATGCAAAATCTTTTTCGTCAATCTTCCCTATTACTCTGTAACCTACGTTACAAAAATCTATAAAATATTACCTGCAAAAATTTTTCTTAGCGAATTACTTGACTCTTGGCACAAGCGTGCTATAATCATCTACAAATCACATTACGTAACGCTATGAAGGAGAAGCAGCGTGCTGCGCTTTTCAGAAAGCTGCCGGTTGATGCAAGGCAGTAGCAAGGCATGGTTGTTCCGCTCCGGAGCGGCAAATGAAGAATTTGACGGGTTCGCCCGATACAGCGGCTAAAAGTTGGCCATAGGCAATTTGGGTGGCACCGCGAGGCAGTCCTCGTCCCAATATTTTGGGATGAAGGGCTTTATTTTTTTAGCAGGTGTACACAAGGCGCAGCATGGCAATTTGGGTGGTACCGCGAGATTAATGGCAAGCTCGTCCCAAAGGGATGAGGCTTGCCATATTTTTATTTAAAGAAAGGTTGAGCAAAATGAAAAGAGCATACAACTTCAACGCCGGACCTTCAGCCATGCCGCTGGAGGTGCTGCTAGAAGCACAAGAAGAATTTTTGAATTACGCCAACACAGGCATGAGCATTATCGAAATGAGCCACCGCAGCGCTGAATACGCTGCCCTGCACGCAGAAACTAAAGCCTTACTGCGCGAGCTGATGCAGATCCCTGAGGATTACGAGATTATGTTCATCCAGGGCGGCGGCAGTACCCAATTTTTAATGACAGCAGCCAACTTCCACACTAAAAAATATGCTGCCTATGTCAACACCGGCGTCTGGGCCAAAAAGGCCATGGCCGAAGGCAAATTTTACGGCGAAGTATACGAAGCCGCCAGCAGCGCCGACCAAAATCACAGCTACATACCGCAGCAGTTTGAGCTGCGTCCCGATACGAGCTATGTACACCTCACAGCCAACAATACCATTTACGGCACCGAATACAAGGACTTCCCCAAATTTGACGTACCCGTCATCTGCGACATGTCCAGCGATATCCTGTCCCGTAAGGTAAACGTAGCTGATTTTGATTTGATTTACGCCGGAGCGCAAAAGAACCTGGGTCCTGCAGGCGTGGTCATCGTTATCGCAAAAAAAGCCTTTTTGGAAACGGCACGCCAGGACCTGCCGACTATGCTAAAATACAGCACCTTTGCTGCTAACGATTCCCTGTACAACACACCGCCGGTTTTTGCTATCTATATGGTAAATAAAACCTTGCACTGGATCAAAAAGCAGGGTGGCGTAAACGCTATCGCCAAAAATAATGCTGCCAAGGCTAAGCTGATTTATGATGTTATTGATAACAGCGACGGCTTTTACAAGGGCCACGCCCAAAGGGATGCCCGCAGCCTGATGAACATCACCTTTAACCTGGCAACACCGGAGATGGAAAAGGATTTCGTCGCCAAGGGCAAGGCCGCAGGCTTTGTCGGCATTGGCGGTCACCGCCTGGTGGGAGGCTGCCGCGCCAGCGCCTACAACGCAGTACCACTTGAGGCCTGCAAGGCATTGGCCGATTTTATGACAGATTATATGAAAGAAAATAGATAAAGCGAAAGGAAGATTAACATGAAAATTTTTGTCAGCAACGATATCAGTGAAAAGGGCGTAGCACTGCTGCGCGAGCATTTTGATGTAGACGTAATGCCAAATATGAAGCCGGAGGAGCTGGTTAAGGTTATCAATGATTATGACGGTCTGGTAACACGCAGCATGACCAAGGTTACCAAAGAGGTTATCGAAGCCTCCACCCGTCTTAAGGTTATCGGCCGCGCCGGTGTTGGTGTTGATAACATCGATGTAGCTGCAGCCACCGCCAAGGGCATTGTTGTACTGAACACCCCCGAGGGCAATACCATGGCCGCCACCGAACATACCGTAGCTATGATGATGGCCATGACACGCCACATTCCGCAGGCACACCAATCCATCCAGGAAGGCAAATGGGACCGCAAGTCCTTTGACGGCATCCAGGTACAGGGCAAAACCCTGGGTATCATCGGCGTTGGCCGCATCGGCAGCCGCGTTGCCAAGCGCATGCAGGCTATGGAAATGACCACTATCGGTTATGATCCCTATATTACAGAGGAACGTGCGCACCAGGTTGGCGTAGAGCTGGTGGATTTTGACACCCTGCTGGCTAAGTCCGATTACATCACCATCCACACCCCGCTCACCAAGGAAACTGAAAAGATGCTTAACGCTGAGGCCATTGCCAAGATGAAGGACGGCGTGCGCATCGTCAACTGCGCCCGTGGCGGCTGCATGGACCCGCAAGCTATTGCCGATGGTGTCAAGAGCGGCAAAATCGCCGGCGCTGCCATCGACGTATATCCTACCGAACCTTTGACCAAAGAAAATAACCCCTTCCTGGGACTTTTCAACGTAGTACAAACACCGCATCTGGGTGCATCCACCGTTGAAGCACAAATCGGCGTTGCTGTGGACGTTGCCTACGGCGTAATTGATGCCCTGGAGGGACGCCCGGTAATGACCGCTGTGAACATGGCTCCCATTCCCAAAAGCGTGGCTGCCGTTATCCAACCCTACTTTAAGCTGGCAGAGCGCATGGGCACCGTAGGTATTTACCTGGCAGACGGCCCCATCAAGAGCATAGAGGTGGAATACACCGGCGCCCTGGCAGAAACCGAAACCCCGGCACTCACCACCGCCTTCCTCAAGGGTCTTTTGAACCCCATATTGCAAGACAGCGTGAACTTTGTTAACGCGCCCGGTATCGCCAAAAAGCGTAATTTGGAGGTTAAAGAAGTCAAAGCCAACAAACCTGGCTACTTCACCACTGCCATCAACGTGCGCATTACTACCGCCAAGGGTACGCATAAAATCGAAGGCACACTGTTTGATGGCAAGCAGCCCAAGATCGTGCAGATAGATCAATATCATGTAGACTTCACCCCCGAAGGCTACCTGCTTTTGGCACCGCACATCAACAAGCCTAACATGATTGGCCAGATGGCTACCATCCTGGGCAACGCCGGCATCAATATCAACGGCATGCAGGTTGGCAGCACTCCTAAATCCGACACCAACATCATGGCCATTGCCGTAGGTGATGACATTCCCAATGACATCATGCTGCAGCTGCGCGGCGTAGAAGGCATTCTGGACGTCAAGCTGATTAACTGCGAAGGCTGATAAAGCGATTTAAATACGATCAGTTTCTAAAAATTGCCAATATGAAGGGAGTGACAGGCGTTCAATAAGGTATCAGATACTAAACCAAGGTGACGACCTGAACAGCTCCAAAGTCTAAAATTTACCTAAGCATGAAAGGAGTGAAAGCGGTCAAGAGGGTACTAGATGCGCGAAATGGCGACGACTCATCGTAAGCGATATTAGCACGTCCAACAGTTTCTCGCTTCGCAAGCTTGCGACAAACTGGGACTTTGCGTCGCGTACTAGGAGTACGTCTAGGAGCCATGACAAAGCAGATAGTGCCCTATTGGCCGCTTACTAAATATGAAGATTTTACTAGTGAGGCATGGTGAAACAACATGGAACATCCAAGGCCGCTACCAAGGGCAGGAGGACACGCCGCTGAGCGAGCATGGCCTGCGGCAGGGCCACCTGCTTGCAGAGGGATTGCGCCACATTCCTATTGATGTGTGCATAGCAAGCCCCTTGGCACGCTCCTTCCAGACCTGCAAGATGTGTGCCGACCTGCACAACCTGCCAGTAGAAAAAGACGAAAGATTGCTGGAGATTAACCACGGCAGCTGGGAGGGTGTGCTGGCAGAGGATATCCAAAAGGCCTATCCTACAGAATTCGCCCAATGGCACACACAGCCACAGCTGGTGCAGATGCCCGGCGGCGGCGAAAGCCTGGAGGACGTGCGCCGACGTGCACGCGCGGCGTTTGACGAATATGCGGCCAAATATGAGGGGAAAACAGTTTTGGTAGCAGCACACGACGCAGTCAATAAGGCCATTATCTGCGATTTGTTGGGACTGGATATGTCGCACTTTTGGCAAATAAAGCAGGATAATACCTGTATCAACGTTTTGGAATACAAGGACGGCACCTGGCGCTTGGTGCTGCTCAACTCCACCAACCACCTGGGCTTTTTGTTCAGCGGCATTGAGCAGGCCGGGTTATAAAGAACACAAAACCGCCCGCACCTTTTTGTAAGTGCGGGCGGTTTCTTTACGCGCGTGT
>CAVBQX010000048.1:0-15229 GCA_963597755.1 Segatella copri | reverse complement strand
ATTTGATGACAGCTACTAACGCCGCTTGCTACTGTTACTGCCGGCACGTGCGCCGACAGGTCCTACGCTGTAAATTTAGTTGTTGGTCTTATTATATGCTAAGCTGCAAGAAAAATCAAATTATTAATACATATTCCACCAGGCGTCTGGCGCGCAAAAAACAGGCTGCACCGGCCCTGCTATAGGCCTGCACAACCTGCTTGGCTTTGGCGCGCTTATACACCTTGCCCGACGGCTTTACCCTGGTGACGGGTTTAACAAGTCCCCAACTGCCGCGCCCGGCCCGGTCAATTTCGCGCTGCTGTTTTTTGGACAGCTTTTCGTAGACGGTAAATTTTGTCTGCTTTGCCATAATTTGACGCACCTCACTATAATTTTTTCTAAAAATATTATATAATGATAAGAATACGGCTACAAGGAAATTTTGGTGCGCACTTTGCAACTTTTTTGCAAATTTAGCGCCGATATTTTGGGCGAAAGCTTGCATACTTACAGAAATAATTTTATAATAGTGTATGGAATTCATACTAGAAATGTGGGAATTAAAATTATAGAGGTGGTGCGCTTTGAGCCGCCTCGATTGGAGGATAAATATGGCAGAGCAATTATTAGAGGTTAGGGATCTCGTGGTCAATGTTGAAGACAAAGAGATTCTGCATAATATTAATCTTGATATCGCGCCGGGCGAAACCCATGTGCTGATGGGCCCCAACGGCGCAGGCAAGTCTACACTGGGCTACGCGCTCATGGGCAACCCCAAATACACCGTCACAGGCGGCGCCATCCGCTTTGACGGCGAGCTTATTACCAATATGGCCGTGGATAAGCGTGCCAAGGCAGGCCTCTTTTTGTCCTTCCAGAACCCGCTGGAGGTTCCGGGCATCAGCCTCAGCAGCTTTTTGAAGACGGCGCTTGAGCAGCAGCGCGGTGTGCGCATTAAGGCGTGGGATTTCCGCAAGGAGCTGCGTCAGGCGATGGCACTGCTACAGATGGATGCCAAGTACGCGGAGCGTGATTTAAACACCGGCTTTAGCGGCGGCGAAAAGAAGAAGGCCGAAATTTTGCAGCTCTTAATGCTCAACCCCAAGCTGGCAATTTTGGACGAGACCGACAGCGGCCTGGATGTGGACGCGGTGAAGATTGTGTCCCAGGGCATCAAAACCTTCCAGGAGCACCGTCAGGGAGCGCTGCTGATTATTACGCACAACACCAAGATTTTGGACGCCCTGCATGTTGACAAAACGCACATCCTGGCACAGGGCGAGATCATCAAGAACGCCGGCCCCGAGCTGGTGGACGAGGTGAGCAGGCACGGCTTTGAGCAGTTTTTGGCAAAATAAAGAGTAACTGGTGGAGAATATGGAAGAAAAAACCTATGTTGAAGATATAGATAGAAGTCTTTATGACTTCCGTAACGAGGACAAGGACGCCTACCGCATCCAAGAGGGCCTCACGCAGGAGATTGTGGAAAAAATTTCCCGCGAAAAGCATGACCCCGAATGGATGCGCGAGTTCCGCCTCAAGTCCCTGGAGATATATAACAGCCTGCAAATCCCCAATTGGGGGCCTTCTATCGAGGGGCTGCATATGGAAAATATCGTCACCTACGTGCGTCCTAACACTGCGATGCAGGGCAAATGGGAGGATGTTCCCGCGGATATTAAGGATACCTTTGAACGCCTGGGCATCCCGCAGGCCGAGCAGACAAGTCTGGCAGGCGTGGGCGCGCAGTATGATTCGGAGCTTGTGTACCACAATGTGCGCAAGGAGGTAGAGGAGCAGGGCGTTGTTTACACCGATATGGAAAGCGCCTTAAACGGCCCCTACGCCGAGATGGTGCGCGAGCATTTTATGAAGCTCGTCACTCCCTATGACCACAAGTTTGCGGCCTTGCACGGCGCGGTGTGGAGCGGCGGCTCCTTTGTGTACGTGCCTGCTGGCGTCAGCGTGGCGATCCCGCTGCAGTCGTATTTCCGCCTGAACGCCAAGGGCGCAGGCCAGTTTGAGCATACGCTGATTATTGTGGAGGAGGGTGCGGACTTGCACTTTATCGAGGGCTGCAGCGCGCCTAAGTATAACGTGGCCAACCTGCACGCAGGCTGCGTGGAGCTGTTTATCGGCAAAAACGCCAAGCTGCGCTATTCCACGATCGAAAACTGGTCTAAGAATATGTATAACCTCAACACCAAGCGTGCCATCGTCGCCGAGGGCGGCACCATCGAATGGGTGTCGGGCTCCTTTGGCTCGCACGTTTCTTATTTGTACCCCATGAGCATTTTAAACGGCACGGGCGCGCGCAGCGAGTTTACGGGCGTCACCTTCGCCGGCCACGGGCAGAACCTGGACACAGGCTGCAAGGTGGTGCACAATGCTCCCAAAACCTCCAGCGTGGTCAACACCCGTTCTATTTCTAAGAGCGGCGGCGTAAGCACCTTCCGCAGCAGCGTGGTTGTTACCAATAAGGCCAAGCAGGCCAAGTCTTCGGTTTCCTGCCAAAGCCTGATGCTCGATAATATTTCGCGCTCGGACACCATCCCTGCGATTGACGTGCGCACTGCCGACGCCGACATCGGCCACGAGGCCAAGATCGGCCGCATCAGCGATGACGCCGTGTTCTATTTGATGAGCCGCGGCATCAGCGAGGAGGAGGCCAGGGCGATGATCGTCAGCGGCTTTGCCGATAACGTGTCTAAGGAGCTGCCCTTAGAATACGCGGTGGAGATGAACAACCTCATCCGCCTGGAGATGCAGGGCAGCATAGGTTAAGGAGGGAACGGAAATGCTAGAGGAATTAACATTAAACCAGCTTCCAGCTCCCACCTGGAACAGGTTAAAGATGAACGAGAGCGCAGTGCAGGGCCTCAGCCTGCCGCAGGATGTTTGCGAGCCGCGCGTAGCCTTAGAGGGTAGCGTGTGCCTAAATAAAAATAAAAGCACTGCCTGCGGCTGCGGCGCTGCCCCCTGCGCGGTGCACGGCGCTGCCTTTGCCGCAGTGCCTACGGGCGTGGGCGCAGATATGGCCAAGCTGGGCGAGGGGCAGAGCCTGCGCCTGGTGGCCGATGCCGGCAAAAGCGTGGCCGCTGTAACGCTGCGCTATAACGATAACACTAAATGCTACAACCGTCTGGAAATTGATGCCCACGCAGGCAGCGACCTGACGGTGATTATGACTTATATTTCTACAGCTGCGGCTGCGGGCGAGGCCAGTGTGCAGACCAAGCTGCTTTTGGGCGCAGGTGCCAGGGTGAAGCTGGTGCAGGTACAGCTCTTGGGCAGGGGCTTTGTGCATATCAACGACGTGGGTGCCGACCTTGGCGCCGGTGCAAGCCTTGAGGTTTTGCAGCTGGCACTGGGCGCAGACAAAATTTACGACGGTGTGCGTGCAGAGCTTACGGGCGAGGGCAGCAGCCTGAGCGCCGCCGTGGGCTACTACGGCCGCCGTGCCCAAAAATTAGATATGAACTTTATCGCCAACCACTACGGCAAAAAGACCACCAGCAGCATGAGCGCAGACGGCGTTTTGCAGCAGGGAGCGCACAAGCTGTACCGCGGTACGATTGATTTCAAAAACGGCTGCGCGGGCGCTATTGGCGACGAAAAGGAAACCGTGCTGCTGCTTTCCGACGACGTGGTGAACCAGACAATCCCGCTGATTTTGTGCAGCGAGGAGGATGTACAGGGCAATCACGGCGCCAGCATCGGCAAGCTGGACGAGGAGCTGCTGTTCTATTTGATGAGCCGCGGCTTCAGCGAGCAGGAGGCTGTGAATATGATGGCTAAGGCCAAGATTGACGCCCTGTGCCGCCAAATAGATGACGAGGAAGCTGTAGCGCTGGTGCAGCGTTATCTGGAAGGAGTGATGGCAGATGGTCAATGATAAGGACATACTTGCCTTTGATTATAAAAAGGATTTCCCGCTGCTTGCATCTAAGGACGTTGCCTACCTGGATAATTCGGCGACAACGCAAAAGCCTCTGTGCGTAATTGAGGCAGAGCGCGAGTTTTACCTGGCGCACAACGCCAACCCCCTGCGCGGCCTGTACGATTTGGCTATGCAGGCAACGGATATATATGAGGACGCGCGCGTAAGTGTGCAAAAATTCATCAACGCCAAAAGTGAGCAGGAGATTATCTTCACCCGCAATACCACAGAAAGCCTGAATTTGATCGCCTACAGCTACGGTCTGCACAACCTTAAGGCAGGAGACGAGATCGTCACCACTATTATGGAGCACCACAGCAATATGCTGCCGTGGCGCATGGTGGCAGCGCAGACGGGCGCAGTGGTGAAGTACATCGAATGTGCGGCCGATGGCAGCATCAGCGATGAGGCTATTGACGCTGCTGTCACCGCCAAAACCAAAATCGTGGCTATGGCCGAGGTGTCTAACGTCTTGGGCCGCCTTAACCCCATCGCCAAGGCCATCAGCGCCGCCCATAGGGTGGGTGCCGTGGCTGTAATCGACGCAGCGCAGAGCGCGCCGCATATGGCTATTGACGTGCAAAAAATGGATGCCGATTTTGTCGCCTTCAGCGGCCACAAGATGCTTGGTCCCATGGGCATCGGCGTGCTGTACGGCAAAAAGGCTTTGCTCGAGGCTATGCCTCCCTTCCTCAGCGGTGGCGAAATGATTAGCTTCGTGAGCCGCGACGGCCAGGAGTACGCACCGCTGCCGCACAAATTTGAAGCAGGCACGGTCAACGCTGCCGGCGCCGCAGGCCTTGCTGCCGCCATCGGCTACATCAACAGCATCGGCTTTGACGTCATCGAAGCGCGTGAGGCAGCACTCACCAAGCTGGCGTTTGACGCTATGCAGCAAATCAAAGGCGTGCGCATCATCGGCGGCCAAACCGCTGACGAACACAAGGGCATCCTCACATTTACGGTGGACGGCGTGCATCCGCACGATATTGCCGCTATTATGGATGCCGACGGCGTGAACATCCGCGCAGGCAACCACTGCGCCCAGCCGCTATTGGACCACCTGTGCACAGGCGCCACCGCACGCGCCAGCCTGGCATTTTATAACACCACAGAGGACGTGCAGCGCTTTATAAGCAGCCTGAGCACGATAAGGGAGAGAATGGGTTATGGCAGATAACAGAAGCTTTTATAACGAAATTTTGCTAGATCACAACATGCACCCAGGCCACAAGCACGAGCTGGAGGGCGCTGACATGGAAATGCGTGGCTACAACCCCAGCTGCGGCGATGACATCACCATGAAGCTGAAGCTCGCAGACGGCAAGGTGGTCGACGGTGCCTTTATAGGCAGCGGCTGCGCCATCAGCCAGGCCAGCGCTGATATGATGCTCGATTTGGTCATCGGCAAAAGCGAGGAGGAGGCACTGCGACTGGCAGACATCTTTTTGCGCATGATCAAGGGCAACGCCGGCGAGGAAGAAATTGACGAGCTGGAGGAGGCAGGCGTGCTGCAGGACGTGTCGCACATGCCTGCGCGTGTAAAGTGCGCCGTGCTTGGCTGGCACACCCTGGAAGAGATGCTCAAAAATAAGGATAAATAAGCTTATAGGCATAAAAAAAGAGAGGCGCTGTGCCTCTCTTTTTTAGTGGCTACCAATTTATAGCTTACGCGTTTTCCTCCTGCAGCTTGCCCTTCAGGTCGTGGTCGGTCATAGCGCAGACGCAGGAATCGGACCACACGTTTTCGGCAGTTTCGATCATATCAATAATAGTGTAAATAGGCAAAATTACGCCCATAATGCCGATGGGGGCGCCGATGCCGCTCATCAGCGACAGAGTCAAGAAGTAGCAGCCCATGGGTACGCCGGCATTGCCCACGGCTGCCAGCACCGCGATCACCAGCCAGGTGAGCATGGTGGACATAGAAAGCTCAAGACCCGCGTTTTGCATCACAAAGAGCGAGGTAATGAGGATAAAGGCGGCGCAGCCGTTCATGTTGATGGTGGTGCAGATGGGCAGCACAAAGCGCGACACCGCGGTGTTGACACGCATGTTCTGCTCAGCCGAGGCCAGCGTCACGGGCAGGGTGCCGGCGCTGCTTTTGGTAAAGAGCGCCACCGCCAGGGCAGGGGACATCTGCTTAAAGACGGTGACGGGGTTGAGGCCGCGCGCCAGCAAAAAGAGCGGCAGTACGAAAAAGAACTGCACAAAGTTGCTGGCCATGATCACCAGGGTGTACTTGCCCAGGGCGCCCACGATGACGCCTGCCTCAATCTGCGCGGAAAGCTGCGCGGCAAAGGCCAAAATGCCCAGGGGCAGCACAAAAAGCAGGGCGTTGATAAGCGTAAAGAGCAGCTCCTGCAAGCCCAAGATGCCCTTTAGCAGCACCTCGCGGTTTTCGGTTTTAGGCATAAACGCCAGCCCCAGGCCCAGGGCGGCGGCAATCAGCATCACAGAAAGCACGTTGCCCGACAAAAAGGGCTGCAGCATATTGTTGGGGACAACGCCCAAGATGTGGTCATAATAGCTCACAGTGCCCAGCTTTTGCGGCACCTGCCCGGCGCCCAGGCCCACTACGTCAGCAGGCAGGTTGCCCGGCGCCACCCACAGGTAAATGGCGAGGCCGATGCCGGCGGCGAAGAACGTAGTCAGCAGCGTGTAGACAACGGCGTGGGCAAAGATGCGCCCCGTTTCCTTTTTGCTGCCCAGTGCGGCCAGCGTGGTGATCACAGCCAGCGCGATGGTGGGGACAGCGATGAACTGGAACAGGCGCGTATACACGGTGGCGATAAAGTTAAATAAATCGTTGAGCGGCTTGTTGCCCAAATAGCCCAGCGCCGCGCCAATCACCAGCGCCAGCAGCCACAGGACTAGCCTGCGCCTTTGCTTTTGGGACTTGTTTTCCTTGAGGACCTGTGCTGCCAGGTCGTTTACATGTGTGTTTTTATCCATAATACTCCTCCTTGCATCAGGCGTTGCCTGGTTTGCTTGCGGCTGCACTGCACGCGGCCGCGGACACAGCTGTAGTCATTATATCATTGTCTTAAAAATCTGTAAAATTTATTTTTAAAGTAAGGTGGAAGCTAAAGGTGGTTTTATGAAAAATATTACGCTGCAAAAAGCCTGCTGCTGGCGCAGCTTGCGTGTAAGAGCGGCATTTTCGTTGCTTTTTTACGCTGATTATGGTAATCTATTGTATATTAAAAACGTCAAATTTCTTACATAACTGCGCCCAAGCCGCAGCCTGTTTATTTTGAAGGAGAGTGAAGGATAGATGCAGCAAAATGCACAAGAAATGGTGCTCGTCATTGATTTTGGCGGCCAATACAACCAGCTGATCGCCAGACGCGTACGCGAAAGCGGCGTATATTGCGAAATTGTTTCCTATAAACACGATTTGGCAGACATCAAGGCCAAAAACCCCAAGGGAATTATCTTTACCGGCGGCCCCAACAGCGCCTACCTGGAGGATTCTCCCACCATTGACCCCGAAATTTACACCTGGGGCGTGCCCGTGCTGGGCATCTGCTACGGCAGCCAGCTGATGATGCACATGCTTGGCGGCAAGGTTTGCGTTGCCCCCGAGCGTGAATACGGCAAGACCGTGGTGGATTTGGACACCGAAAGCCCGCTGTTTAGCGGCTTAGGCGCTAAAAACGTCTGCTGGATGAGCCACAACGACTACATCGAAACCGCGGCCCCCGGCTTTGAAATTGTTGCCAGCACTCCCAATTGCCCCGTTGCCGCTGCTCAGGACAAGGCGCGCGGCCTGTATTGCGTGCAGTTTCACCCCGAGGTGCTGCATACCGAAAACGGCACCAAGATGCTGAGCAACTTTGTTTACAACGTCTGCGGCTGTGCAGGCACCTGGAAGATGGATTCCTTTGTAGAGCAGACTGTGGCGCAGCTGAAGGCTAAAATCGGCGACGGCAAGGTGCTGTGCGCCCTAAGCGGCGGCGTAGACAGCAGCGTGTGTGCCGCCATGCTGGCCAAGGCTATCGGCAAGCAGCTCACCTGTGTATTTGTTGATCACGGCCTGCTGCGCAAAAACGAGCGCGAGGAGGTGTGCGCTGTTTTCGGCGAGGGCGGCCAGTTCGACATCAACTTTATCTGCGTTGATGCACGTGAACGCTTCTACAGCAAGCTGGCGGGCGTAAGCGCACCCGAGGGCAAGCGCAAGATCATCGGCGAGGAATTTATCCGCGTCTTTGAGGAGGAAGCCAAAAAGATCGGCGCTGTGGATTACCTGGCGCAGGGCACCATCTACCCGGACGTTGTCGAAAGCGGCCTGGGCGGCGAATCTGCCACCATCAAAAGCCACCACAACGTTGGCGGCCTGCCTGATTTTGTTGATTTTAAGGAAATTGTCGAGCCTCTGCGCGACCTGTTTAAGGACGAGGTTCGCCAGAGCGGCCGTGAGCTGGGCCTGCCCGAAAACCTGGTGGCACGCCAGCCCTTCCCCGGCCCCGGTCTTGCTATCCGTATCATCGGCGACGTTACCCCCGAAAAGGTGGCCATCGTGCAGGATGCCGATGCCATCTACCGCGAGGAGGTGGACAAGCTGCCTGCGTCCGAGCGTCCGAGCCAGTACTTTGCTGCGCTCACCAATATGCGTAGCGTGGGCGTTATGGGCGACGAGCGCACCTATGATTACGCCATTGCCCTGCGTGCTGTGACCACCACCGACTTTATGACGGCCGAGGTGACCATGCTACCGCCGGCCACCATCACAACTGCTGCTAACCGCATCGTCAACGAGGTTAAGCACATCAACCGCGTGCTGTTTGACTACACCACCAAGCCGCCCGCAACGATTGAATTTGAATAAGAAGTGAACGTAAAAGCCCTTAGCTGCATGTAATGCCGTAGCTAAGGGCTTTTTGGATATAGTAAAGGCATTGACAGCGATGTAGAAAACCAGTTTTGTCAGATATGCCAGACAGTGTTTGGCAAATTGGGTTTATCGCATTATTGTGAGCTGTTTTGGACATCTGATGCTGGTAAGCGCAGTTCCTCCGATAAAATTTAACGAACGTGTTTATTTACACATATAATATAGGCACAAAAGGGCGGTGATTGTATTTGCAGTTGAGAAACAACAATCTTGACACCAAATGCGGCACCATATATAATGTGTCCAGGAGGGATAACGATGTCGAAGTGGGAAAAACTATTGGAGAGAATCTGTTCTCTTAGTCGTGACCTCCGTTTTGATGAGCTGCGCAGGGTTTTGGAATCCTATGGGTATACGCTGAACGCGCCCAGAGGTGGCAGCAGTCACTATACATTCCGAAAGCCAGGATGTCAGCCGATTACAATACCGAAGCATGAGCCGATCAAGAAGGTTTATGTGGAATTGGTAAAGCAATTTGTGGAAAGTGAGGGTGCTAATGAAAACATTGAATGAATATCTTGCCCTGCCTTACCGCATGGAGATTGTAAAGGACTGCGATGAGGGCGGTTATGTTGTGTCGTTTCCTGAACTTCCGGGGTGCATCACCTGTGGCGAGACGGTGGAAGCTGCTGTCGCGAACGCTATGGACGCAAAGCGGGAGTGGATTGCCGCAGCTTTGGAAGAAGGAATTACAATCCATGAACCGGATGATTTGGAGAACTACTCCGGCCAGTTCAAGCTCCGCATCCCGAAGAGTCTGCATCGCTCCCTGACCGAGCATGCCAGGCGTGAGGGGATCAGCATGAATCAGTATTGTGTGTATTTGCTTGCTAAAAACGATGCGGCGTTTACCAGGTGAGCCTGTGGGCGTGGCAAGACAGTGAAATGGGAATAATGGCAATATTGTATTTGAATAAGAAGTAAACCCAAAAGCCCTTAGCTGTGGTGTTCATAGCTAAGGGCTTTTCTCGTCTTGCTTTATTTGTTGTGGAGCAATAATGCCGGTATTTAAATTTGCAGGATGATTTTGGTATTCATCAATTCAACCAATAGGAATGTGCAATTTTTTATCATGCCTAATGCATAATGCAGCTATCACGCAGACAATAAACTCTGTTACAGGAAACGCAATCCAGATCCCGTTAATGCGCAGGTACTTATTCAATAACCACATAAGGGGAATCAGTAAAAGACCCTGGCGCAGAAGCTGAATGAACATACTTGCCGCTATTTTGTCTGTTGCCTGCTCATAGGTAGCGATCATGGTAGAAAGTCCGCTGAACACAAAGCCCAAAGACATAATACGCATTGCCATGACACCTAAGGCACACATTTGCTCCGACGCAGAGAAACAGCCAAGGAGTTCCCGTGGCAGCAAAAGCAGCAGCAGTGTTCCGACAAGCATCATGACTGTTGCAATAAACGTTCCCGTCTGGTAAGCCTGCCACAGACGCTGTGGCTTTTGTGCTCTGTAATTGAAGCGCATAATTGGCAGACAGCCTTGTATAAGTCCGTTTACGGTCATAACGATCAATTGCTGCAGTTTAAAGTATGCGCCAAAAAAGGCTACGGCAGTATCGGAATAATGCACCAGGAACAGATTGACAAAATTTACCATGAAAGAACCTAAGGCATTCATGATAAATGATGGCAGACCATAGGAAAAAAGCATTTTCAGCATTTGAGGTTCAAAGTGGTAATTTTTTAAGCACAGCTTTACCTTTTGTCTGGTAAAAATGAGCTGCAGCAAAGCAATAAGCATTGACAGGGTAAAGCCCAAAACCGTAGCAAGTGCAGAGCCTGCAATGCCCATTTTGGGAAATGGCCCTATGCCGAATATAAGTAATGGATTAAGAATAAAATTCAACAATACGCCTGCGATTTGAAACCACATAGGTGCCAGCATATTGCCGGTCGCCTGAAGTGTTTTTTGAATCGTAATATGCACCATATTGGGAATCTGCATGTATGCGCAGATTTGCATATAGGTTATGCCGTAATCAAAAATAACGCTGCTTTCGGTAAAGGCAGCATAATAAGGTTTGATGAAAAAAAGCACAGCTGCGTTGACTAGTACACCAATTATGAAGGATAAGGTGAGACCTAGGGTTGTGGCTGAATCCGCTTTCTTTTGATCACCCTGTCCTAAATATCCGGCAATCAGAACATTTACACCAACGCCTATCCAGATGGACAGGGCGTTCATCAGTGTTGTAATTGGAAACGAGAGTGAGACAGCAGCTAGTGCCTGTTCGTTGATTTGGGCAACAAACATACTATCTACAAGATTGTATGAGTATTGTAAAAACATAGAAATAAGCGGCGGGGCAGACATTTGCAATATAAGCTGGTTAATTGGTCTGCAGGCCATTTTATTTTCAGATTCCATTTTTGTCCCCTCATTGATATGGTTATTTCTTCAAACTATAATCATACTGCGATTTTGAGGATATTTCAACAGTGGTTTTACCATCCTGAAAAATTTGAGCAGTTGTTATGCGGAATGCTTTCGCAAATGGTGTAATAAAAATCCGTCTGAATATAGAAGGACAATATAGATATAAGAGATGAACCGCTATTGCGCACAGCTGGCTGCTTTGAAGCAAAGGGCAAAACGCCCCTGGCTGCGGATAGTACCCATAGCCGGGGGCGTTGCTGTTTTTTGGTTGCGCATAAGCAGCCTGCAATCAAATAAAGATTTCCGAGACGGCAAACAATGCAGCCTTGCCGCGAAGCACTGTGCGCTCCTGGGCGTAGGTGCAATACAGCACGCCGCCGCGCTTGGATGCCTGGTAGGCGGTGAATTCTGTTTTGCCCGTCCGTGCTGCCCAATAAGGAATGACGTGGCAATGTCCGCGGCCACAGACGGGGTCTTCTGCTACATTGCATTTGGGGGCAAAGCTGCGGGTTACGCAGTCATATTTGCTGCCGGGGGCGGTGATATGCAGGCACACGCCGTCTAGCTGGCGGATCAGCTCCAGGTTGGGCTGCACGCTTAGCACCTGCTCGGCGTTTGCCAGCACGCAGACCATATCGGCACCATAATATGCCTCTACAGGCTCTATTCCCAGGGCCTGCGCCATCTGCTCGGTTACAGCAACAGGCTGCAGCTGAAAGGACGGAAAATCCATTACCAGCAGGGGGTCCTGCCGTGCTACCGTCAGACGGCCGCTGAGC
This sequence comes from Segatella copri, assembly GCA_963597755.1. Classification (GTDB taxonomy): domain Bacteria; phylum Bacillota; class Negativicutes; order Acidaminococcales; family Acidaminococcaceae; genus Phascolarctobacterium_A. The sequence goes on along the minus strand of CAVBQX010000048.1, from coordinate 3,233 downwards.
GTATCAAAGGCTACGGTCTGCAAATCCGGCTGCACAAAGCGTGTAATGACGTAGGCAGTGGCAAGCGTTGCGTGGCCGCAAAGCTCCACCTCGCCGCCGGGTGTGAACCAGCGCAGATGATAGGCTCCGCCCTCCTTGACGGCAAAGGCAGTTTCTGAAAGATTGTTTTCTATGGCAATGCTTTGCATGGTCGTATCATCCAGCCACTTATCCATTACACAGACTGCTGCGGGATTGCCTGCAAATACCTTGTTGGTGAACGCGTCAACTATATATTGTTTCATAATAATCCCCTCCAATACTTGTATTACGACTGCTTTTATTATATACTCATTATCATGGATAAGTAAAATTGATATTTGTTATTCGTATATGCGGAAAGGTTATTTGAATAATGCAAAGGTACATTGCGCTTTTGAAGGTGGTCGAGCTGGGCAGCTTTACTAAGGCGGCCCGGCTTTTAGGCTATACCCAGCCTGCTCTCAGCCAGATGATTGCTTCACTGGAAAAGGAATTGTCCATCAAAATTTTATATCGTTCACGTTATGGTATCAGCCTGACGCCGGAAGGGAAAAGCCTGTATCCCTTCATTTGCAGTGCTGCAATGCAATATGAAGCTATGCGCCGCCAGGCAGATGAAATCCGCGGCCTGGATTCGGGGATTGTGCGTGTCGGGACGGTTTCCAGCGTGTCCTGTCACTGGCTGCCTGCTATTATCCGTGAATTTTGGCAGCAGTATCCCAATATTCAAATTGTGCTGCATCAAGGTGATTATACCAGTATTCCCCAATGGGTGCGCACCGGGGAGGTGGATTTTGGCTTTGTCAATCCCTGCGCGGTCAAGGGTATGGAGGTAACCACCATCAAGTCGGATGAATTCCGCGCAGTTTTGCCTATGCATCACCGGCTGGCAAAGAAAGCGTCGCTGTCACTTGCTGATCTGGCAGCAGAACCCTTTCTTTTATTGGAAGAGGGAGCATACAGCGAGCCGTTGGAGGCTTTGCGTGCGGCAGGGGTTCAGCCTGATATTAAGCTGTGTGTGCATGATGATTATTCGATATTATCTATGGTGGAGCAGGGACTGGGTGTTTCCATTTTGCCCGAGCTGGTCCTGCACAAGACCTGCTATAATGTGGCAGTTCTTCCGCTTGAACCGCCTGTAACCCGTACTATGGGCATTGTTACCAAGGATAAACACTCTCAGGCACTTGCTGCCAAAAGGTTTATTCAATGTCTGCTAGATAATAAGGAAAGGCTTTTGTGAATATGGATTTTGAATTTACTATCCTCAATTATATACAGACGCTGCGCTTTGGCGCTTTGGATACGTGCATGCTGGCCTTTTCGCAGCTGGCGGATAAGGGACTGGTGTGGCTGGCGCTGGCGGCGGTGCTTTTGGCCGCAAAGCGCACTCGCAGGGCGGGGGTAGTGCTGCTTGTGGCGCTGGTGCTGGGGCACGTGCTGGGTAACGGCGCGCTTAAGCATATTTTTGCACGGGTGCGGCCCTGCAATGTGAACCTGGCGGCAGAACTGCTTGTGGCGCGGCCGCACAGCTATTCTTTCCCCTCGGGGCATGCGTGCCTGGCATTTTGCGCTACTACCGCGCTATATTTGATGTATTTGCGCACGCTGTTTTGGCCGGCGCTGCTTGTGGGGCTTTTGGTGTGCTTTTCCAGGATGTATTTATATGTACATTTTCCTACGGATATTTTGGCAGGTGCGGCGCTTGGCTGCTTGTGCGCGTATATAAGCCGGCGGCTGGTGCTAATTTGGTGGAGGGATAAGGAATGAAGATAACGGAAGATGGGGAGAAGGGCTTTGAAATTAGAGCAAATAAAAGACTTGTAATATAAAAAAGTTTTTGCTTAATACTTGCAAGTAGTGGCAGACTGTGGTATGATGGAAACAGGAAAGGTTATTACCGATGTTTTTGATAAAAAAATAGCAAAACATTACCAAATTGGTAATGTTTTGCGGCGAATGTTGTGGTGTAATTGTATGCGAGGTGATAGATATGCAACAGCCAGGTGAAGTTTTACAGGAAAAATTAAATAAAATTGGTATGTCGCGTAAAGAACTCGCTATTAGAACCGGCGTTACCGAAAAGCATATATGTACAGTTATTAATGGTGATAGGTCTATTTCTGCTGGATTTGCCAGAAAACTGGGATATGTATTTGAAAGTTCTGCTTATTGGATTAAACTTCAGTCTCAATATGATGAGGAACAGTTGCGGCTTCAGGAAGAAAATGCAATAACACAGTCCGAACTTGATATATTGAAGTCGTTGCATGATATTACATTATATTTTGTTGAATGTGGCTATATACGTAATAATTGTGGGGACTCTTCCAAGGTAATGCAACTTCGAGATTTTTTGCACATCAGTAATTTAACATTAATTCCTAAGATAACATATAATGCTGCTTATAGAGCTCAATTGACTGCAAATATTAAAGTGGATCCATATGTACTGTTTGCTTGGCAACGTTTATGCGAAAAGAAAACGGAAGATTTTACTATTACTAAATCTGTAGATAAAGATAGACTTAAGAGCAGTATACCTTACATAAAATCATTGATGTTTGGTGATATTAGTAATGGAATAAAAAGACTTCAGAGTATTTTTGCAGATTGTGGCATTGCATTTCAAGTTGTTAAGAATTTTAGAGGAGCTCCGGTACAGGGCTTTATTAAAGAAACTACTGATAAGAGACTGATATTATGTTTGACAATTCGAGGAAAACGTGCAGATCGTTTTTGGTTTACATTGTTTCATGAAATTGCGCACATTCTTAATGGTGATTATCAGATGCGGTTCGTTGATTTTGACTCTGTTCAGAGTAAAGCTGAAGAGTTAGCTAATTGTTACGCAAGGGATGTGTTGATTCCACCAGAATTGTATCGAAGGTTTATCTTATCAAGAGATTGTACATCATGGAAAAATATAGAGGCATTTGCAGAAGTGATTGGAGTAGAACCATTTATTGTGCTTGGCAGATTGCAGAATGACGAGTACCTTGATTGGTCAGAATATCCTGATAAGATTGTTCGATATGAGTGGGCATAATGATAAGTGCCGATAAAAGAGGGTGATTATATTGCTTGTATTGAATAAAAAACATCCTGCTAACCATTGCAGTGATTAACAAGATGTTTTCTCCGAATAGAATCTATTCGAAAGTCGCATTTCAATTATAGAATCCTTCGGAGAAAATGTCAATGCAAAACTC
>CAVBQX010000047.1:0-15455 GCA_963597755.1 Segatella copri | reverse complement strand
ATACAAATAAAGCGACTGCCGCAAAGCCTGCGGCAGCCACAAAAATATATAACTTAGATTGTCTTTAAGTACTCCAGACGCTCGTTAATAGCAGCCTTTTTGCTATTGAGCTCGTCAGCCTTGGCCTTTTCCTTGGCAACAACAGCCTCGGGGGCCTTAGCCAAAAAGCCTGCGTTGCCCAGCTTGCCCTCAACGCGGGCCAGCTCCTTGTCGATAGCGGCCAGCTCCTTAGCCAGACGGGCGTTTTCTTTTTCTACGTCAATCAGGCCTGCCAGCGGCAAGTAAACCTCAATGCCACTCACAACTGCTGCCATAGCGTTTTCAGGCTTAGCTGCGCTGTCATCAAGCACTGTCAGCTCGCTAATAGCACCCATCAGATGGATGTAATTAGCGTTAGCCTCCACACCGTCCTTCAAATCGGCAGCCACCAGCATGATGGCAGGAACCTTCTTTCCGGGCGGTACGTTGACCTCGGCACGCATGTTGCGCACCGCCTTAATGCTTTCCATAATCGCACCCATCAAACGCTCTGCCTCGTCGTCCATCAGCGCTTCGTCAGCCTCGGGCCACTTAGAGATCATAATGCTTTCAGCCTCATGCGGCAGGCATTGGTAAATTTCCTCGGTGATAAACGGCATATAGGGATGCAATAGCTGCATAGCGCTGGTCAGTACTGTTGCCAGCACATGCTGCGCCGTAGCGCGCTCGGCAGCGTTTTCCTTGTTATACAGACGCGGCTTGGCCAGCTCGATGTACCAGTCGCACACCTCGCCCCAGATGAAGTCGTAAATCATACGGCCTGCTTCACCCAGCTCAAACTTGCCCAGCATTTCGGTTACACCCTTGGCAGTGTGCTGCAGACGCGACAGAATCCACTTATCAGCCAATGTATACGAAGCCAGCTCGGCGTTAGCATCATAGCCCTCCATGTTCATCAGCGCGAAGCGGGAAGCGTTCCAAATCTTGTTGGCAAAGTTACGGGTTGCCTCAACACGCTCCCAGTAAAAGCGCATATCGTTGCCCGGTGTGTTACCGGTAATCAGCATAAAGCGCAGGGTATCAGCACCATATTTATCAATAACCTCCAACGGGTCAATGCCGTTGCCCAGAGATTTACTCATCTTGCGGCCCTGGCTGTCGCGTACCAGACCATGGATGAATACCTTCTCAAAGGGAATTTCCTTCATGAATTCCATGCCCATGATCAGCATACGTGCTACCCAGAAGAAGATGATGTCGTAGCCTGTTACCAAAACGCCGGTGGGATAGAACTGCTTAAGAAGCGGTGTCTTATCAGGCCAGCCCATGGTAGAGAACGGCCACAGCGCACTGCTGAACCAGGTATCGAGTGCGTCCTCATCCTGATGGATGTGCGCGCTGCCGCACTTGGGACAGGTGGTGATATCAATGCGGCTGGCAGTCATCTCACCGCAGTCGTCGCAATACCATACAGGAATGCGGTGACCCCACCAAATCTGACGCGAAATGCACCAATCGCGGATATTGTCCATCCAGCCGGTGTAGGTTTTGGTGAAGCGTTCGGGAACGAACTGGGTGCGGCCATCGTTGACGCAGTCCACAGCAGCCTTAACCAATGGTTCCATCTTAACAAACCATTGGGTAGAAACCAAAGGCTCTACAACATGACCGCAGCGCTGGCAGTGACCGACAGCATGCGCATGGTCCTCCACCTTAACCAGCAGGCCCTGCTCCTTAAGGTCGGCAACAATAGCCTTGCGGCATTCCTCGCGCGTCATACCTGCATATTTGCCTGCTTCCTTGGTCATGATGCCGTTCATACCGATAACGACGATGCTGGGCAGGTTGTGACGAATTCCCATTTCATAGTCGTTGGGGTCGTGCGACGGCGTAATTTTTACAGCGCCGGTACCAAACTTGGTATCAACATAACTGTCGGCGATAATGGGGATAATTCTATCCGTAGTCGGCAGACGCAGGGTTTTGCCCACCAAATCGCCATAACGCGGATCCTCGGGGTTAACTGCTACAGCGGTATCGCCGGGCAGCGTCTCAGGACGGGTGGTAGCAATCATCAAACTGCGGCCCTCTTGCTCAACTACAGGATAGTTAATATACCACAAATGGCCAGGGTCATCCTTATGCTCTACCTCGATGTCACTCAAAGCGGTGTTGCAGTTTACGCACCAGTTGGTGATGCGGGTGCCCTTGTAAATCAGACCCTTTTCAAACAGGCTGCAGAACACCTCGCGGACAGCACGCGAGCAGCCCTCATCCATAGTAAAGCGCTTGCGCTCCCAATCGCAGGAAACGCCCAAATGCTTCAGCTGGTTGATAATACGGTCGCCGTATTGCTCCTTCCACGCCCATACGCGCTTTAGGAACTCCTCACGGCCCAGGTCATAACGGGTCTTGCCCTCTTCCTTCTTAATTACTTCCTCTACCTTAATCTGGGTTGCCAGGCCTGCATGGTCATAACCAGGCATCCACAGGGTGTTGTGTCCCAGCATACGGTGCCAGCGGATCAAAATATCCTGCAGTGTGTTATCCAAAGCATGGCCCATATGCAGCTGACCGGTGATGTTCGGTGGGGGGATAACGATACTAAAGGCTTCCTTGCCCTCTTCTACCTCTGCATGAAAATAACGATGCTCCTCCCAAAATTTATACCATTTCTTCTCTACCGAAGCCGGGTCGTAAACCTTAGGGATATTATGCTCTTCGCACATCTTTTAATTCCTCCTTACAATACAAAAGCCCTGTCCATAACGGACAGGGCGAATATTATCGTGGTACCACCTATCTTCCCCATGCAACGCACAGGGCACTTGATGCGCGTAACGTGCGCCTGCGTCCTTGCCTACTATTACTTCAGCAAAGCGGCTCCCGGACTACACCATTTTTGCCACCGCACAGCTTGCACCAACCGCTGCTTCTCTAAAGCGTCCTACAAAAAAGGCCTTCCGTTCCTTGCCTGTCAATATTTTGCTATACTTCATATCTTAACAAGAAAAATAGCTGCTTGTCAAGAGTATTTTGTAGCAACTCACCATACGAGCTATAGTCAAGGCACGAGCCATCTGCTAACGAATTAAAACAGCATTACGCCAAACGCCTCTAAAAGCAGCATAATATTAAGCACTATGACTATAATGCCTATTGTACCCAAAATAAGCTTCAGCCTTAGCGAATTGGCAAACTTACCCATGACGCGCTTAGATGATGTCAAATAAATCAAAAGACCTATCGTCCAGGGCAGCTGCACGCTCAGCGCCATCTGCGAATAAATTAGGCCCGTAAACGGTTCATCAATAAAGAGGATTACAGCCACCGCAGCCCAATAGGTCAGCAGCACGCCGTGCCAGGAATGGTAGTCCTTGACATCGTATTCCTCGCCGAAAATACCGGCAAAAATGCTGCCACCGGCCATTCCTGCCGTCGTTGTGGACGAAATGCCTGCAAAGAGCAATGCCACAGCAAAGAGCACAGCCGCACTATTGCCCAAAAGCGGCTGCAGCATCTCCGTTGCCTGCGCCAGGTCATCAACCTTGACGTTGTTGGTGAAAAACACCGCCGCTGCCACCAAAATCATCGCGCTGTTAATCGCCCAGCCAATGGTCATTGACAGCAGCGTATCCAGAAATTCAAAGTTGAGCTGCTTTTGAATAACCGCTTCATCCTGCAAGTTCCATTGCCGGCTCTGGATAACCTCGGAATGTAAAAACAAATTATGCGGCATCACCACCGCGCCCAAAACGCTCATCACCACCAGAAGCGACCCCTGCGGCAAGGACGGCGTCACCCACCCCTTGGCTGCAGCCGCCCAATCCAGCGGCACCAAAGCCAGCTCTGCCAAAAACGACAGGCCGATGAGCGATACAAAGCCGATGATGATTTTTTCCAGCTTGCTGTAGGAGTTGGAGCGCAGCAGCCAGGAGCACAGCGCCGCCATCATAATGCTACCAGCCCACAATGGCAGGCCAAAGAGCAGCTGCAGGGCAATCGCTCCGCCCAGAATTTCGGCCATAGCGGTGGCAATAGCCGCCAACACAGCAGAGCCTAGAAGCGGATGCGCCAACCATTTAGGCAAAAACTTCGTCGTTGCCTCCGCAAGACACAGGCCGGTGGCAATCCCCAAATGCGCTGCATTGTGCTGCAGCAGAATCAGCATAATCGTCGACAGCGTCACCATCCACAGCAGCAGATAACCGTAATCTGCCCCCGCCGCCAGGTTCGAGGCCCAGTTGCCGGGGTCGATAAAGCCGACGGTAATCAAAAGACCCGGTCCCAGGTAACGCAAAAATTCACGCGCCTGACCGCTCGTGGTATGCTTTTTGTGATAATTTTTGATATCCATATCAGTTGAGCTTGCTTTCAGCCTCGCTCAAAAGCTTTGCCACCACAGCCGGTGGCAGCTCGCCAATTGTTTTTATGGGCTGCGGCGTTTCTAGATGCTGTGCAATAACCTTTTCCATCCACACCATATCCAGCCAATGTCCGTGCTTAAAGCCCGTGCTGTTAAAGCTACCGATAATCTTATACCCCATAGCAGTATGCATTCCCACGCTGTGCTCATTGCTGGCTGTGATACAGGAATACAGCGTCACCACACCCTGCAGGCGCAGCAAATCCTCCAGCAGCGTGTACATTACGCATCCCAGTCCCCAGCCCTGCCCCGCAGGTGCCAGGTAAATCGTCACCTCGGCCCCCCACTGGTAGGCAGCACGTTGGATATAGGGATGTGCGTACACGTAGCCTATGGCCTCGCCCTCCTGCTCGCACACAATATAGGGATAGCCTGCCGAAATATTTTTTATGCGCTCGGCAAATTCGGCCACGCTTGGCACCTCGTACTCAAAGGATACATCACTCAGCGCCCTGTCCTCACTTACGACAAAGGGCGCATACACTTTTAATAACGCTTCAGCGTCCGCCACTTGGGCAAGGCGCAGCGTATACTTCTTGCTCATTCTTGCGCTCCACCTTTACTTCAAACATTCTGCTCCATGGCAGCGTAAAGCTGTAGCCACAGGCAGTATCACCCATATAGGGCTTGGTAATTTTGACAATTTCCTTAGTAATAAAGGCCTCCGCTGCCGCTTGCTGCTCTGCGTCCAGCCCGCTGTTAGGCCAATAGCTGGGCCAGATAAGCTGCTGGTACGTCTGCATACGCACGTTAGCCTGATAGGCCCAATCGTCCAGATAGCGCACATTCAGCAAATCCTTGTGCACGTCTGCCGTATACTGCTTGGCTAATAGTCCCTGCGCCAGCGCAAAACCCAGGCTGTTGCCTGCCGTGTTCCAGCCGCCGTAGGCCGCCAAGCGGTAGGCCAGACCCTTTTCATGCAGCGTCTTAACAAGCGCGTTATCCGCACCGTTGCCAAATTTAACATCCGCCACTGCCACAGGATAACCCATAGCAAGCAAATCCTCCACCTTGTGGGCAAAGTCTGCTGTTTCCTTAGGCACGCTATAGCCGTTGGCCGCATCAGATGCTTCGCGCGTCACACCATCAACAGGCGTATTTACCGCCAGCATCATGTCCGCATTTTTGCGCACAGGCACAGGGAAGCCACCTGCTGCCAAAATGTGCTGCTTAGCACTTTCGGCCACCGTATCATCCTCATACGACGGTACAGTCGCGCCCCCCCTGCCTGCAGCATAGGTTACGTTCACCAGCGGCAGCTCGTATTGCAGACGGTTATTAGCACGCGCCAAAAGCAGCATTCCCAGCTGGTCAGCTCCTGCAAAAAAGCGGATGCGCTCCTTCGGCAGCTCGCGTACCAGGATATCCATGTTGCGTGCCTCACGGTGCGCCTGTGAGTATTCGGCCGTATCGTCGCGGCCAATCAAGAGATAATCAAAATCACCGCTTTCCACTCCATGCAGCAAAAGCTCGGTCGCACGGATGTTATTAGCACGGCGCCCATACAAATCCTGCAGCACCTCCTGCGGTATTTCCTGCCGCAGATCTGCCAGCTCGCGCGTTTCCCTGCGGCTTATCTGCTTCAGCTCCAGCTTGTCTTCCAGCGCCCCCAGGCGGAAGATTTTGCTGCCCCATTCACTGTAATAGGCAGGCTCCGTCGGCGCACTGCTGGCCTTGGGCGAACGCATAATTGTGCTAAAGATATACACCTTGTTGCCACCATGAGCCTGTTTTAGCTGCACCAGACGCTGCGCCCGCTGCTCCAAAACAGGCAGCGGGATTTCGTGCGTGCGCGACGCCACCAGGCCACCGTAAAGCAGCGCGTCGCCAGAGGCCACCACCGCCACAGCCTGCCCGGCATTTTGCTCCAGCCAGCTAAATAATTTTTCGCTATCACCACTTGTAGCTGCTCCTGCAATATATTCACGTGGTGGCAGCTGCACATCCCAGCCGGCAGAGCGCATCGACTGCACAGTGTAATCCAGGCACACAGGCCTGTTATCCATGGGCACGTATAATATAGTACCACCTGCTGCCAACGCTGTCTGAGACAGTCCTAGCATTGCACACAGCAGCAGGCTGCGTATAGCCTTCATCACTTCCATCACAACCTTTAACCAAATCTTTAATAAGGGTCAAAAACCCCGATTGTATATTTCTACAAACGGGGTTTTAATTCCTGCGATATTTGCAAATTATTATCAAGCAGCACTAATCAAGCATTAGCGAATCTGCTCAAAAAGTCCTGGGTACGCTTGTTCTTGGGGTGAGCAAACAGCTGCTGCGGCTCGCCCTCCTCGGCAATTACGCCCTGGTCGATAAAGATAACGCGGTTGGATACATCACGGGCAAAGGCCATTTCGTGGGTAACGATAACCATCGTCAGTCCCTGCTGCGCCAGATCACGGATAACACGCAGCACCTCGCCCACCATCTCCGGGTCAAGCGCGCTCGTCGGCTCGTCCATCAGCAGCACCTCCGGCTCTAAGGCCAACGCACGCGCGATAGCCACACGCTGCTTTTGGCCACCGCTCAGCTGGTGCGGCTTGGCGTTAACATAGCTGTCCATGCCGACGTGCTTGAGGTACTTGATAGCAGTTGCTTTAGCTGCATCCTTATTCTTACCCAAAACCTTAATCTGTCCCACCATGCAGTTTTCTAAAACCGTCATATTGTTAAACAAATTAAAGGATTGGAACACCATTCCCACCTTCGTGCGAAACAGCGTCAGCTTTTTAAAGGCCTCGCTAACGTCCTTGCCGCGGTACTCAATGTGTCCGCCTGTAGGATGCTCCAAGTAATTAACGCAACGGATGAGCGTAGACTTGCCGCTGCCGGACGGACCGATAACGCAGACAACGTCGCCACGATGCACGTCAAAGCTGATTCCCTTCAAAATCTGGCGCTCACCAAAGCTTTTTTGCAGATCACGCACAGATAACAAAAGTTCCTTTTCCATAGCTTAATACCGTCCTTTCGGCTTTTTTGTCGGCAATGGAATGTCACCGCAGGGATCCATCATAGGATCATAGGTCACCAGCTGATAATCCTTGGGACCGTCCATCTTGCTTTCCACCCACCGCAAAAGACGCGAGGCTGTAAAGGTCATAATAAAATATACGATACAGGTAATGAAGAAAATCTCAAAATACTTGTAATACACGCCGGCTGCCGATTTAGAAGCAAAATATAGCTCCGTAACCGAGATAACGTTTAATACCGACGTATCCTTGATGTTGATAATCAAGTTATTACCAAGCTGCGGCATTACGTTGCGCAAAGCCTGCGGCAGAATAACGCAGCGCATGGTCTGGATGTGGTCCATGCCAATAGCGATAGCGGCCTCCTTCTGCCCCAAATCAACAGATTCGATACCACCGCGCACGGTTTCGGCCATGTAGGCACCCGTATTGATAGAAACAACCAAAAAGCCTGCAAACATCGGCGACATATCAATATTAAAAATACTCATCGTGCCATAATAAACCACCATCGCCTGCACGATCATAGGCGTACCGCGGAACACCTCCACATAGGCATCCAAAAGGCGCTGCACGCAGCGTACCAGCACCCTTTTTACCGTGCTGTCATTATCCTCTAAAGGAATTGTCTGGATTACGCCCACAATGAGGCCGATAATACAGCCGATAAAGGTGCCCACAACTGCCAAGAGCAGCGTCACAACAGCGCCCTTCAAAAGCACAGGACCATATTGCTGCAGCAAAAATATTACCCAGCCAAAAAATGTTTCCGGCATCTATCACACCACCCTAACTATAAATACTAAAAGGGGCAGCTACTGCCGCCCCTTCGCTATTGGGGAACGCACTCACATGACTGCGCCCTATAATTTTACTGCGATTATTTTGCCAAGGGCTGTTTTTGAATTGCTTCGTCCATAATCTTGTTGAAGTCAGCCTCGGTCATAGAACCCAGTACCTTGTTCATAGCCTCGGTAAGCTCCTTGTTGCCCTTCTTTACGGCAATACCGATTTCTACATCCTCAGCAGAGGTCTTGAAGCCCTGACCTTCTGGGAAGGTTACCATTACTAGCTCGGGGTTAGCAAAGGCAGCAGCCTTAGCAGTCGGAATATCGGTAACAATCAAATTGCATTTGCCGGATTTAAGTGCCACAATCATGCCGGGAACGTTGTCGATAGCAGGCAGCTTCTTAACATCCGGAACCTGGTCAATCTGGTCATACCAAATGGTATTCAGCTGGCTGGTTGCAACAGAGCCCTTTAAATCAGCAACGCTCTTAGCGCTTGCTTGCGGGGAATCCTTTTTAACCAGTGCTACAACAGTTGCATAATAATAAGGTTTTGTGAAGTCAACGGTTTCCTTGCGCTTAGATGTAATAGACATGCCGGCGATAGCAGCGTCAATCTTGCCGCTTACTACAGCAGGAGCCAGGCCGTCCCATTCAATTTTGTGTACTTCAAGCTCTGCACCCATAGAATCTGCCAGCTTTTTGGCAATCATAACGTCATAGCCATAGGCATATTCATTAGAGCCGGCAATCTTTACCGCGCCGCCGTCAGCAGAGGGCTGCGACCAGTTATACGGTGCATAAGCACACTCCATGCCAACCTTCAGCACCTTTTTGCCGCTGTCGGCTTTTTTATCACCACCGCCACAGCCGGCAGTTACGGCCATAGCAACAACCATAGCACTGCAAAGGGCAGCCTTCAAAAATTTTTTGAGATTCATCATTAACACACCTTTCTCGTGAAATAAGCTTCTAAACTAATTATTACTTTACTATATTGCTGTCAAAAAAGCAAGCTTTAGGTGCAAGATATAATGTATACACATCAATGCAAGCACAAAGCTCTCCCATTAAGATAAAACCGCACTACCTAAAGGCGGCAGTACGGTTTTATCAGCTTATGGCTTATTATTTTTTCAGTCCGTTAACAATGCGGTCCATAGCCTCGATAGTGTTTTCGCGGCTGCCAAACGCAGTCAGGCGGAAGTAACCCTCGCCCATAGTGCCAAAGCCTGCACCCGGAGTGCCAACAATCTGCAGCTTTTCGAGCAGGAAGTCAAAGAACTCCCAGCTGCTCATACCATTCGGGCATTGCAGCCAAATGTACGGGGAATGTACGCCGCCGTAATATTTGATGCCAACCTTGTCAAAGCCGGCCATTATAATGCGGGCGTTTTCCTGGTAGTAGGCAATGTTTTCACGGCATTGCTTAATACCCTCTTCGCTGAACACTGCTTCTGCACCACGTTGGATGATGTAGGGAACACCGTTGAACTTGGTGGTCTGACGACGCAGCCACATTTTATTCAGCTCCATCTCTTTACCGCTTTGGGTTTTGCGCACCAAGGCGTGCGGTACAACGGTGTAGCCGCAACGGGTACCGGTAAAGCCAGCAGTCTTAGACAGGGAGCACAGCTCGATAGCACATTTTTTTGCATCCTCAATCACAAAAATGCTGCGCGGAATAGCAGGATCAGTTACAAAGGCTTCGTAAGCAGCATCATACAGGATAACTGCATCGTTCTTTAAAGCGTAGGCAACCCATTTTTCCAGCTGCTCTTTAGTATAGGCAGCACCGGTCGGGTTGTTAGGAGAGCACAGATAAATTACATCAGCCTTTACATTGTCATCCGGCATCGGCAGGAAATCGTTTTCCGGCTTGCCTTCCATATAGATGATGTTGCGGCCGCACATTACATTGGTGTCCAGATATACAGGATAAACAGGATCCGGAATCAAAATAGTGTTGGCATTGCTGAAAATATCGGTGATGTTGCCGCAATCGCTCTTAGCACCGTCACTGATGAAAATTTCATCGCTTGCCAGGGTTACACCAAAGGAAGCATAATATTTAACCAGTGCTTCGTGTACAAAATCATAGCCCTGCTCCGGACCATAGCCGCGGAAGGTAGCCTGCACGCCCATTTCGGCAACAGCCTTAGACATTGCATCTACAACACATTTTGCCAGCGGCAGGGTAACGTCACCAATGCCCAGGCGGATAATTTTTTTATCCGGATGCGCTGCGGCATAATCGCTCACCTTGTGGGCAATATCAGCAAAAAGATAGCTTTCTTTTAAGTTACAGTAGTTTTCGTTTACAAACGCCATTGAAAAACCCCCATGAATTAAATATAAATTTATTACAGACTAGCAAAATACCAGTTTGTTACCCATTAATAACGCTGTCAGGAACGTCGATAACGCCGTCAAAAACAGCAACAGCATTGCCCTCTAAGGTTACATGGTCATTCTTTTCATAAGTAACCTTTAACAAGCCGCCCTTGCAATGCACATTCAGCGGCTCACCCTTTTTGCCTGCACGGTTCAGCATATTGCAGGCTACAGTAACAGCACTGGCACCAGTACCGCAGGCCCAGGTTTCACCACTGCCACGCTCCCAGACGCGGAACTTGACGGTATTGGCATCCACCACCTGTACAAATTCAGTGTTTACGCCCTCGGGGAACAGCTTATGATGCTCAAATTGCGGTCCCAGCTCCTCCAGCTTCAGGCTGTCCACATCATCTACAAAGGTTACGAAATGCGGATTACCCATAGAAATAGCAGTGCCGTTATAGAACACCTTTTCCTTGGTCACATCATTATAATTATCGTTGAGAACGATGGCCTGGTCCACAAAAATGTAATGGTCGCAGTTCATAGGGATTTCGTTAGCCTTAAAAACAGGCTTACCCATATCAACCTTAGCGCCCACGACCTCGCCATTTTCTACAACCATCTCTATCGTCTTGATGCCGGAAAGCGTTTCCAGCTCAATCGTAGTTTTATCTGTAAGGCCCTTGTCATGTACAAACTTGGCAACGCAGCGCACACCATTACCGCACATTTTGCCTTCGCTGCGGTCTGCATTAAACATGCGCATCTTAAAATCAGCAACATCCGACTTGCAGACGCAAATCAAGCCGTCACTGCCAATGCCAAAACGTCTGTGGCTGACGTATTCGGAAATAGCGCCCGGGTTCGGCAGCATTTCCTTGGTGCAGTCAACATATACATAATCATTGCCGGCACCGTGCATTTTAGTAAATTCTATCTTCATGGCTCTTCCTCCTCATGTATTGTCTTACAAAAAGCCAATAGCAGCTTGCTTAAGCTAACTCTAATTATAACAAAAATGCCGCTAAATTCCAATATACAAATGCACTACATATTATTCAGACTTATTGCCTGTACCATACGTGATTTTTTTACCAATAACCATAAATTTTGTTCTTACTGATAAGAAAATAGCCAATCATGCACACAGCCATAAATTCAGCAATGTTTATCGAATACCAGATTCCTGCTGTACCCATAAATAAAGGCATAATGAGCACAGCCGAGCTTTCAAAAACCAGCGTACGCATAAAGGAGATCACTGCCGAGGTCAGGCCGTCGTTAAGCGCTGTAAAAAAGGCAGAGCCGAAAATAGAAAAGCCTGCCAGTAAAAACGAAAAGGCATAGATCTTAAAGGCCTCCACCGTCATATCCAGCAGTTTGGCATCATAGCCCACGAAAATTGCCGCCAACGGTCTGGGAAATACGTGCGAAATGACCACCATCGCCGTCGAGCCTGCCAAAATGATAGCACCACTTTTGCGTAGCAAATTGTTCAGCTCCGCCCTATTGCCTGCGCCATAGTGATAGCTGATTACAGGAATAACGCCTGTCGCATAACCAATGAAGATAGCCAGGAAAACGAAATCCACGTACATAATCGTACCGTAGGCAGCTACACCATCCTCGCCGGCGTACTTCATCAGCTGTACATTATAGAGCATACCGACGACGGACATCGAAATATTGCTCATCAGCTCGGAGGAACCGTTGGTGCAAACCTTAAAAAGTGCTGCACCATCCCAATGCGGCCGGCCCAGCTGCAGCAAGCTGCTGTTTTTGCGGGCAAAGTAAATGAGCGGCACAAGGCCTCCTGCTAATTCGCCCAAGGCTGAAGCAAGCGCCGCGCCCTCTATCCCCCAGGGAAGCACCACCATAAAGAGGGCATCGCCCACAGCATTGATAAGCCCTGCTGCCACTGTAATCACCAAGCCAAGCCTAGCCCTCTGCGCCGTAACCGCAAGGCTGGAAAAAGCATATTGCAGCATTAAAAATGGCAGCGTCACAAGGATTATCCTGCCATAGGTTACGCAATTTTCCAGCATCTCGCCCTCTGCTCCCAAGGTGCAGGCAATGGAGCGCAAAGAGATAATGCTGATAACAGAAATTGCACAGCCACAAGCAATTGTGGCAAAGACCACAAGAGAAAATATTTTCTGCGCCTTCGCTCTATCCCCCTCACCCAAGGTCTTGGCGATTAGCGCACTGCCACCTGTACCCAGCATAAAGCCCATAGCTCCCACCACCATCAAAAACGGCATGATGAAATTTACGGCGGCAAAAGCAGTTTTACCCACAAAATTAGAAACAAAAAAGCCATCTACCACGCCATAGATGGATGTAAGAATCATCATCAGAATAGATGGAAACGTGAAGCGCAGAAGTCGCTTATAGTCAAAGTGGTCAGATAGTTCTATGATATCCTGCATATTTTCTCCCCGCTCATAGCCTGCCAAACTGCTGGCGCAAGGATGCGACATGCTTTTCAATCAAATGCAGATATATGTCCAATTCCTCAGCACTCCAGTCAGCAAAGGCATTGCCCTCGGCAGCTAATAGTATTTCAGCTGTTTTTTTGACGTAATCTCTGCCCCTTTCTGTCAGGCAGACAATTTTAGACTTACCGTCATGCTTTTTAAGGTAAATGTTTCCCTCAGCCTCCAGCTTGCGTATTGCGGAATTTATCGTCTGCTTGCTGATGGCAGATATCTTATATAGATCACTCAACGGACAGCTTGCACCATTACTATGCACCATATAAAGGATATACAAAACGCTGTCTGCAACTCCCAGGCTTTTGGCCGCCTGATGGTAAAGTGCATCTATAGTATTTGCCAAAAAATTAATCCGGTATATTTTCTGCTGCAGTTCGTCAATCATCATGTTCGCTCCTTTAGTATGATTTAATACTATTTTAGTATAGTACGATTTAGGACTATTGTCAAGCGCAAACAAAAAAAGCTGGCGCACAAACCGCACGCCAGCCACAAATAAAGCTATTTAGTTTTCTCTGCACACCCTTGCACGCAGCACTAGCAGCACTACAAACAGCAAAACCAGCGTAACCGGCAAAGCCACAAGCGCCAAGGAGCTTTCAGTCACATAAGCAATAGCACCAGCCAGCACATAACCTGCAATAGATACGGCTGCAGCTGTCATAGCATACGGCAGTTGGGTGGAAACATGGTTGACATGGTCAGAATGCGCGCCAGCAGACGCCATAATAGTAGTATCGCTTATAGGCGAGCAATGGTCACCGCACACTGCGCCGCTAAGGCAGGCAGCTATAGAAATTACCAGCATTTCATAGGTATCACCACTGCCAAAAACATTACACACGACAGGTATCAAAATGGCGAATGTACCCCAGCTGGTACCAGTAGAAAAAGCCAAAAACATAGCTACAACAAAGACAATAGCAGGTAAAAACATCTTCAAAATACCTGCAGAACCTGCCACCAGATCATGTACATAAAACTTGGCACCCAAAAGACCTGTCATACCAGATAAGGTCCAGGCCATAGTCAAAATCATAATTGGTGCCACCATCGCCCTAAAGCCTACAGGAATACAATCGGTAAAATCCTTGAAGGTCATAACGCTGCGGAACATATAAAAGCAAAATGTAAAAAACAGCGTTACCATACTACCAAAAACTAAGCCTTTAGAGGCATTAGCACCTGCAAAGGCGTCAACAAAGCTTTCACCTGTAAAATAACCGCCAGTATAAATCATACCGATAATACAGCAAATTATGAGCACCATAACCGGCAGCACCAAATCAACTACTGCGCCGTTAGGCTTATCTGTATCTTCCTCATCATCGCCATAGGGACGCACAGCAGTGGTAAACAAATCGCCTTTGCGCGCATTTTCCTCATGCTGCTTCATACTGCCAAAGTCAAATTTCATTACTGTAAGCAGCACCATCATCAGAAGCGTAGTCCAGGCATAAAAATTGTAGGGGATCGTCTGCAAAAACATGCTGAAGCCGTTGATATCCGTTCCCTTGGGCACAGAAGAGGTGACGGCCGCCGCCCAACTGGAAACAGGAGCAATAATACAAATAGGTGCGGCTGTAGCATCAATAAGATAGGCCAGCTTAGCACGGCTCACCTGATGCCGGTCAGTAACAGGACGCATAACAGAACCCACAGTCAGGCAGTTAAAATAATCATCAACAAAAATTAAAACTCCCAACGCAATAGTAGCCAGCTGCGCTCCCACACGTGTTTTTATATTTTGTGAAGCCCATTGGCCAAAGGCAGCACTGCCTCCAACCTTATTCATCAAAGCAACCATAATGCCCAAAATTACTAAAAATACTATAATGCCTACGTTCCAGCTATCTGCCAGCTTAGTAATCATACCACCATCCTCGTTAAAGAGCATGGTGTTGAGCGCAAGCTCCAAATTGCCATCAGCATACAGCAGTGCACCAATAGCTATACCAACAAACAAAGAGGAATACACCTCTTTAGTTATTAACGCCAAGGCTATTGCAATAACTGGCGGCAGTAATGCGCCTATTGTAGAATACACCGCCGGATGATAGTTCTTGGGATCAATAGCAGCAGGACTTAGACCATTAACATAAAAAAGCACTGCCATAAGTACTAATGTTATGGCTAAGAACAGATAGTTGTTTTTTCTCATATACAATTCACTCCACATTTTTTCTAAAAAGTCCGAAAAAATTATACCATAGTTTATGGGAATAAGGCAAGAAGAATGGATAGATAGGTGACGGTAAAAGAAAAACGACATGTCATAACTTACACAGTTTTGTGCGTCGCTGCGCTCCTACAAAACTGGCTATCTATCCCTCCGAAAATGCTCCCTTTTCGGTCGCATTTATCGGAGAAAGCTCCACCCTTTCGATTTCTCACTTCGCTTACGCTCGTGACAAATCGGGTGTCGCTTCTCCTAGGTTCCCTGCTC
>CAVBQX010000046.1:0-16030 GCA_963597755.1 Segatella copri | reverse complement strand
CCAGCTTGTTGATGCTGTCATAAGCCCAGTGGCCGGCAGGTACATCAGAGAACGGGTTTGCAGCATAGGCAGAAGCGGTTACGCCCAGAGCCATAGCCATAGCGAGTACTAAAGATTTTTTCATTTTGTTTTCCTCCTCAGGAAACGGCAGCTTCATAAGCCACCATAATTATATTTTTACAAACCACCTGCAAGGAGCAAAAGCAAATTCCGCTCAAGAGTTGCCTTGTTTCCTCTGTCATCCTTTGCCAATACATCCTTTGTGATGATTTATAAAGCGGGGTTATACCTCCAGCATTGTTCAATGCCATTGGTAATGGTGTAAGTATACCATATCAATATCTTTAATACAAGCATTTTTTGTTGTGTTTAAAGTATACATTAATAAAAGTAACTTATAATTCTAACAATTGCTGCTTTTGTCACAAGATAAAAGAGCTGCTGCAAAATTACGTGCAGCAGCTCTCATAAGTAACTATTTACTTAACAATTATTTGAACAGGCTCAGCAGAACGCCACCGTTTGCAGCCAATACAGGTGCAAATACCAGGGATACGATGGTCATCAGCTTAATCAGGATGTTCATAGCAGGTCCGGAGGTATCCTTGAACGGATCGCCTACGGTATCGCCTACAACGGTTGCGTCATGCACAGGAGTGTGCTTGCGGCCGCTTGCTTCTACGAACTTCTTAGCGTTATCCCAAGCGCCGCCTGCGTTTGCCATCAAAATAGCAACCAATACGCCAGAAGCCAGGGAGCCGCCAATCAAGCCGCCCAGAGCTTCGGTACCAAACAGGAAGCCAACCAAAAGCGGAGCAACGATAGCGATAACACCAGGCATAATCATCTCGTGCAGGGCAGCTGCAGTGGAGATGTCTACGCATTTTTGGTAGTCAGCCTTAGCCTTGCCTTCGAGCAGGCCGGGGATTTCGTGGAATTGACGACGTACTTCCTCGATCATCTCGTAAGCAGCCTTACCAACGGATTCCATGGTCATAGCGCCGAATACGAACGGCAGGGTAGCGCCGACAAACAGACCGATCAGGGTTACAGGGTTCAGCAGGTCAATTGCCTTCAGGCCAACAGTATGTGCATAAGCAGAGAACAGTGCCAGAGCAGTGAGTGCTGCAGAACCGATAGCGAAGCCCTTGCCGATAGCAGCAGTGGTGTTGCCAACGGAGTCCAGGGTATCGGTGATTTCACGTACTTCAGGAGGAAGCTCGGACATTTCTGCGATACCGCCGGCGTTATCAGCGATAGGACCATAAGCATCAACAGCAACGGTCAGGCCGGTGGTGGACAGCATGCCTACAGCAGCCAGAGCGATACCGAACAGACCCATGTTAGCGTCTTTAGCACCGCCCATGGTGAAGAATGCCAGGATTACACCGATGCAGATGAAGATCATCGGCAGGAAGGTGGAATACATACCAACAGCCAGGCCGGAAATAATGGTGGTTGCCGGACCGGTTTCGGATTGAGCTGCAATCTTCTTAACAGAAGCATAGTCAGCAGAGGTGTAGATCTCAGTGATTTTACCGATCAACAGGCCAACGATCAGGCCGGAGGCAATAGCTACGAAAGCAGCGGTGTTGCCAAAAATAGAGGTGGACAGGTAGTATGCAGCAGCAATTACGATAACGCCGCCAACATAGGTACCATGGTTCAAAGCAGCCTGCGGGTTGGTGGATTTGCTGCTACGTGCATAAACAACGCCAATCAAAGAAGCGATGATGCCTGCAAATGCCAGTTCGAATACGAACATAACGCCTTCGCCGCCGGGATATGCAACTGCGCCCAGGGTGATAGCAGAGATGATTGCACCAACATAGGATTCAAACAGGTCAGCGCCCATGCCTGCAACGTCGCCTACGTTATCGCCTACGTTATCAGCGATGGTAGCCGGGTTACGCGGGTCATCCTCAGGCAGGCCTTCTTCAACCTTACCAACGAGGTCAGCGCCAACGTCAGCAGCCTTGGTATAGATACCGCCGCCAACACGGGCAAACAAAGCAATGGAGCTTGCGCCCAGGCCAAAGCCGGTAACAATATCAATGTTTTCAAAAATCATGTAGGCAGCAGCAACGCCAACAATGCCCAGGCCAACTACGCCGAGGCCCATTACAGCACCGCCGGAGAAAGCAATTTTCAGAGCTTCCGGCATGCCGCCATGCTGAGCAGCAGCAGCAGTACGAACGTTAGCCTTGGTAGCAACGGTCATACCAATGTAACCAGCCAATACGGAGAAGATAGCACCGCAAACGAAGCATACAGCAGTAAGCGGAGACAAGAAAATAGAAATTACAATAGCGACTACGACTACAAATGCTGCCAGAGCTTTGTATTCGCGGAACAGGAACGCCATAGCGCCCTCATGGATGTAACCGGCGATTTCCTGCATGCGTGCATTGCCAGCAGGAGCCTTGCCGATTGCGCTGCTGAGCATCAAAGCAACTGCGAGTGCGATGATACCAACAACGATAGAGATCATTAAATAACTCAAGACCCTAACCCCTTTCTTTTTATAAAAAAATTTAAAATTTAAAGAGTGCCGTTACACTCTTTGTAACATGATGAACTAAGCATTGATTTTAGCCAAGGCCAGCGTAATCACTGCAAAGGCCGCACCAAGCCAAACGGTTGCCTTAGCCATTACTGTGTCCAAATCATTGCCCTTGCCAAAAAAAGCGCCGTCACTGCCGCCGAAAGTACTGCCCATACCGCCGCCCTTGCCGGACTGCAGCAGAACTGCGCCAATGAGAGCTATGCAAACGATAACTTCTAGAACCATCAAGACAGTTTCAATCACAAAGCTTACCTCCTCACATTTTTGTACCATAGTATTCTACCATAAAATGTAGCATAAAGCTAGTATTTTTTCACTATCTGAGCTTATTTATCCCCATAATGTCCGCCACATTCAAGAATTTCAATACCGTCATCTGCTATTTTAAAAACAAGCCTGTTTTTCTTATCTATACGTACGCTATAAAACCCTGAAAGATTTCCCTTCAGCGGCTCAAGCTGAGCAGCACAATTATACCCATTACGTGCTATGTCCTTTAACAAAGCATTAATTTTCTTGAGTACCTTTTTGTCACGCTCCTGCCACGCAAGATATTCCTCCCACGCATCATCGTGCCATGTTTTAGGCAATTTATTCCACCTCGATCAGCTCGTGCTGAGATACATTACGTTTGTGCTTCATATCATCGGCACGCTCAGATAGCATATTCATATGCTCATCACTGTAAAACGGATCAGCTGTGATTTCAAATGGTATGCGCTGCTCGCGGGTCACCTTAGTTGCAAACAACGTAAAGGCCGCCGTCATACTCAGACCCATGTTTTTACACGTATCCTCCATACGTTTTTTTAAAGCCTCATCAACACGAAAGCTTATTACTGCCTGTGCCATACTAGCACCCCCTTTTGTCGATTTCATTATAGCATAATGTATATACATCTGCAATCATTTGATAGCTATTGTGCGATATTTTACCGCAAAACAAAAACCTCAGGATGCTCCCCGAGGTTTTTGCTTTGCGGTGTGGACCGCTGTTATTTTATCAGCTGCGCTCTTGCAGCTTATACCGATACTCCAAGCTTATTTAAGGTTATAGAATACCTTTTTGCCGTTATACTTTGCAGCCTTGCCAAGATCCTCTTCAATGCGCAGCAGCTGGTTGTATTTGGCAACACGGTCAGTACGTGCCGGCGCACCGGTTTTAATCTGGCCCGCGTTCACTGCTACAGCGATATCTGCCAGAGTGGTATCCTCGGTTTCACCGCTGCGGTGCGAAATAATGCAGGTATAGCCTGCACGTTTAGCTGTTTCGATGGCGTTAAAGGTTTCGGTGAGGGTACCGATTTGGTTAACCTTAATCAAAATAGCGTTGGCTACGCCCTTTTCAATGCCCTGCACCAGGCGCTCCTCATTGGTTACAAACAGGTCGTCGCCCACAAGCTGCACCTTTTTGCCCAGCTTTTTGGTGAGCTTCTTCCAGCCGTCCCAATCGTCCTCGGCCATGCCGTCTTCGATGGAGATGATGGGATATTTAGCACACAAATCTGCCAGATATTCCACCATTTCGTCACTGGTCTTTTCTACGCCCTCGCCTGTCATCTTATACAGACCGTCCTCGTAAAATTCGCTGGAGGCAACGTCCATAGCCAGCACAATATCCTTGCCGGGCTTGTAGCCTGCCTTAGTTACAGCTTCGAGAATAACCTCGATGGCATCGGCGTTGCAGCCAAGGTTAGGAGCAAAGCCGCCCTCATCACCGAGCGCGGTACTCAGACCCTTTTCCTTCAGCAGTGCCTTAAGGTTATGATAAATTTCGGCGTTCATGCGCAGTGCCTCGCTAAAGGACTTAGCACCTACAGGCATAATCATGAACTCCTGAATATCTACATTATTATCTGCATGCTGGCCGCCGTTTAAGATATTCATCATCGGCACAGGCAGCTCCTTAGCAGCAACACCGCCCAGATACAGATACAGCGGCAAGCCTACGGAAACAGCAGCAGCCTTGGCAACAGCCATAGACACGCCCAAAATAGCATTAGCCCCCAGGCGGCCCTTATTCGGCGTGCCGTCTAAGCGCACCAAAAGCTCGTCAATTTCGGTCTGACGTGTGGCATCCAAGCCAATAATGGCCTCTGCAATAATATCATTGACGTTATCAACAGCCTTGGTTACGCCCTTGCCCAGGTAACGCTCCTTGTCACCGTCACGCAGCTCTACAGCCTCGTGCACGCCGGTAGAAGCACCGGAGGGAACAGCAGCGCGGCCCATAGAGCCATCCTCCAGGCACACCTCCACCTCTACAGTGGGATTACCGCGGGAATCTAAAATCTCACGTGCATAAACTTCAGTAATCATCGACATTTTATATCACCTCATGCAAAGCTAAATTCTTAATCTATCAGGCTTTTGCCAGTCATAGCCTTTGGCTGCTCCAGCTGCAAAAGCTCCAGCAGCGTCGGCGCGATATCAGCCAAAATACCGCTATGCAGGCTGCGCTTTTGCCTGCTGACCAAAATAAACGGCACAGGGTTAGTGGTATGCGCTGTGTTAGGCGAGCCATCAGCCTCGGCCATTTTCTCCAGGTTGCCGTGGTCAGCAGTAATGCACACGCTGCCATCCAGCTCCAACACTCTGCGCACAATGCGGCCGGCACAGTCATCAACCTTTTCCATAGCGGCAATGGCTGCGGCCAATACGCCTGTGTGCCCCACCATGTCCGGATTGGCAAAGTTCAGGATGATGGCATCAAACTTATCCTTATCCAACTCGGCCAAAAGTGCCTGCGTAACCTCTTCTGCGCTCATTTCCGGCTGCAGGTCATAGGTCGCTACCTTCGGCGAAGGGATCAAAATACGCTCCTCACAAGCATTTGGCACTTCCACACCACCGTTAAAGAAAAAAGTTACATGCGCGTATTTTTCGGTCTCCGCAATACGCAACTGCGCAAGGCCGTTCTTTGCCAGCACCTCGCCCAAGGTATCAGCAATTTCCTCCGGTGGGAAGGCAACAGGTGCGTCAATCGTAGCGTCGTACTGCGTCATGCATACGTAATTAACAGGACGCACGTCTGCAGGACGGGCAAAATAATTAAAATCTTCGTCATGCAGCGCACGCGTAAGCTCGCGCGCCCTGTCCGGACGGAAGTTGAAGAAGATAACGCCGTCGCCTGCCTTGACCGCTCCTGGCACGCCTGCTATAGCAAATGGCTCCACAAACTCATCCGTCACGCCTGCCGCATACGAAGCCTCTACCCCTGCAGCAGCGCTGACAGCCGTCTTGTCCGCCCTGCCAACAATAGCGTTATAGGCACGCTCCACACGCTCCCAGCGCTTATCGCGGTCCATAGCGTAAAAACGGCCGCTGACGGTAGCAAGCTGGCCTACGCCGATTTTTTGCATCGCCGCTTCCAGCTGTGCGATATAGGTAAGCGCCGTCTTAGGCCCGACATCACGGCCATCCAGGAAGGCATGCACATAAACGTGCTGCAGGCCCTTAGCTTTGGCCATACGCACAAGCGCAATCAAGTGCTCAATGTGGCTGTGCACGCCACCGTCAGACAAAAGACCTAAAAGATGCAGCGCCTTACCTGCTGCCAGTGTTTGGTCCATAACCTGCACCAGTACAGGATTTTGCTGCAGCTCGCCGTCTTCTACCGCCTTATCAATACGGGTAAGGCTTTGGTAAATGATGCGGCCGGCGCCGATATTCAAATGTCCGACCTCCGAATTACCAATCTGCCCGACAGGCAGGCCGACAGACCTGCCGCTGGCCTGCAGGGTGGTGTGGGGATAGCTGGCAAAAAACTCGTCAAGATTGGGGGTGCGGGCCATAGCAGCAGCGTTAGTGCTGACTGCAGGCGCAACGCCCCAACCGTCTAAAATCATCAATAAAACTGGTTTTTTCATTATTTATCCGATTGTCTTTTTAGAAGGTGCGGACAATCTTAGCAAAACTATCCGCCTTCAGCGAAGCACCGCCAACCAAAACACCATCAATACCGCTGATGTTGAAATCAGCAGCGTTCTTTTCGTTTACACTGCCACCATACAAAATGCGCACCTTACGGGCGATTTCCGGCGTAAAGATTTTGCCGATCTTGCTGCGGATGAGGGTGCAGACCTCCAGTGCGTCAGCAGCAGTAGCTGCCTTGCCGCTGCCAATGGCCCAAATAGGCTCGTAGGCAACAACCAGGTTTTCGGCCTGCTCGGCTGTGATAACGCGCAGCGCGCTCTTAAGCTGCATGTTGATTTTGCGTGCAGTCTTGCCCGACTCACGCTCAGTTAAATCCTCGCCCACGCACAGCAAAGGCTTGAGGCCGTTGCGGTAAGCAGCAACAATCTTGCTGGCAACAATTTTTTCGTTCTCGCCAAAGATAGTGCGGCGCTCACTGTGACCAACGAGTACGTATTCCGCACAAATATCGGCAATCATCGCACCGCTGATAGCGCCGGTGAAGGCACCCTTGTCCTCCCAATGCAGATCCTGCGCACCATAACCGACATGCTTACCGTCGATGGCATCAGCAACAGTTTCTAAGGCAGTGAACGGCGGGAAAATAACGACCTCGTTGAGCGTGCCGTTAGTTTCCATAACGATATCCTCAGCCAGCTCCACAGCCTCGCTCACAGTTTTGTGCATCTTCCAGTTGCCGGCAATCATCTTGCGGCGCAGGTCATCCAGTGCAGCAACGCCTGGCAGCACCTTGCCCTCCAGGTATTCCAGCGAAGCTCCGCCGCCGGTGGAAATATGACTGATGCGCTTGGCCAGACCCAGCTTTTCGATAGCAGCAACGCTGTCGCCACCGCCAACAATGCTGATAGCGCGGCTTTTGGCTACAGCCTTGGCCACAGCCTCCGTGCCCTTGCAGAAGGCATCCATCTCGAACACGCCCATAGGTCCGTTCCATACGATCATCTTAGCATCTGCCAAAGCTTCAGCGTAGACCTTGCTGGTGGCTTCGCCGATGTCCAGTGCCATATATTCCTGGTTCAGATGCTTTGCATCCTCGGTCACATAGGCAGCATCAGCAGAGAAGCTGTCAGCCATCACCAAATCTGTCGGCAAGAGCAGCTTAACCTTGTTCTTTTTCGCCTTAGCCAAAAGCTCGCGTGCCAGCTCCAGCTTGTCCTCTTCTACCAGGGATTTGCCCATAGCCCAGCCCTGGGCAGCCAAAAAGGTGTTGGCCATACCGCCGCCAATCAACAGGGTATCAACCTTATCAAGCAGGTTATTGATAACGCCGATCTTATCGCTGACCTTGGCACCGCCGATAATAGCAGCAAAGGGATGCAGCGGATTAGTTACTGCGCGGCCCACGTACTCAATTTCCTTTTCCAAAAGGAAGCCTGCAGCAGCAGGCAGAAAATGCGTTACGCCCTCTACAGAGGCGTGCGCACGGTGCGAAACGCCAAAGCCGTCATTTACATACAGATCTGCCAGGGAAGCAAGCTTTTCGGCAAAATCCATATCATTCTTTTCTTCTTCCTTATGAAAGCGCAGGTTTTCCAAAACCAGGATATGACCGCTCTTAAGCTTGGCAGCGGCAGCTTGGGCAGCATCACCCACACAGTCGGTAACAAAAAGAATTTTTTTACCCAGCAGCTTGCCCAAATGCTTGGCCACAGGTGCCAGCGACAGCGCCGACTTTACTTCTCCCTTGGGACGGCCCAGATGCGCCATCAAAATAACAGCAGCCTTGTGCTCCACGAGGTACTGAATGGTGGGCAGGGAAGCAACTATACGGGTGTCGTCGGTAATTTCACCCTTATCATTTAACGGAACATTAAAATCTACACGCACCAGCACCTTTTTGCCGGCAACGTCTAAATCGCGTACAGTTTTTTTATCCACAGATACTTGTCTCCTTTAATTACAGACCTTTTTTGCCAATATAAGCAGCCAGGTCAACTACGCGGTTAGAATAACCCCATTCGTTGTCATACCAGCTGACAACCTTAGCCATACGCGGGCCAACCATCATGGTGGACAGTCCGTCGATAATAGAGCTCAGCGGGCAGCCGTTGTAATCACGGGATACCAGCGGTTCGTCGCTATAGCCCATAATGCCCTTCAGCTCGCCCTCAGCAGCCTCCTTCAATACAGCATTGATTTCTTCAGCGGTGGTATCAGTCTTCAAGAGAACAGTCAAATCGGTGATGGATACATTAGGAGTAGGAACACGCATAGCAAAGCCGTTCAGCTTACCCTTCAGCTCGGGCAGTACCAGGGCAACAGCCTTAGCAGCACCAGTGGTGGTGGGGATGATGGAGCAGGCTGCAGCACGCGCACGACGCAGATCCTTATGCGGCAGGTCCAAAATACGTTGGTCGTTGGTATAGGAATGTACGGTGGTCATCAAGCCGCTTTCAATACCAAACTTGTTCAGCAGTACCTTAGTAAAGGGTGCCAGGCAGTTGGTAGTGCAGGAAGCGTTAGAAATAATATTATGCTTAGCAGGATCATATTTTTCTTCGTTAACGCCCATAACGATGGTGATATCCTCGCCCTTGGCCGGAGCAGAGATGATAACCTTCTTGGCACCGCCCTGCAGGTGAGCAGCGGCCTTAGCGCCCTCGGTGAAACGGCCGGTAGATTCTACAACGATTTCGGCACCAGCCTCGCCCCAGGGGATTTGGGCAGGATCAGGGTTAGCAAAAACCTTTACCTTTTTGCCGTCTACAACGATGTAATTGTCTTCAATTTGGATATCATGGTTAAAGGTGCCATGAACAGAATCATATTTTAAAAGATGAGCCAGAGTCTGGATATCTCCCAGGTCGTTGACTGCGACAATTTCAACCTCGGGATTGGTAAAAGCAACACGGAAAACCTCGCGGCCAATGCGGCCAAAACCATTAATACCTACTTTTGTCATAATAACTGCCTCCTTAATAATCATAAGAGAATCTAAAAATGCACTTGTGTGCTAAATAACTGCTTATTGCTCTGCCATACGCAATATTTCGTGCGCTGCCGCCTCGTCCGTCACCAAAATGTCCTGACGCGACGCACGGATTACAGATAAAATTGCTGCTGCCTTGGACTTGCCGCCGGCAATGCCGATGATGGTACCGATATGCTGCAAATCCTGCAGCATCAGGCCGGCGTTATTGGTCATATAAACCTGCCTGCCATCTAGCGCGCAGTACTGACCAAATGCCTCTCCCACAGCACCATCCTGCTCCAGCCTTTCGATAATGCTGCTGCTGAGACGTCTGTGCCGCGCCATTACGCTGGCACGACCCACGCCGTGCACTAAGATATCTGCCTGCTTGATGATATCAACAACGGCGCGCACACCGATATCCTCCTTAAGAATGCTGTTGAGGATATCCTCGCTGACGCTGTCGGGTACGTACAGCTGGCGGTAGGACGCCCCCAGCTTTTGTGCCAGCACCGTGGCAATGGTGTTCGCCTGCAGCTCCACGTTGTCACCCAAGCCGCCGCGCGCAGGCACAACCATTGTGCTTGGCTGCGAACCTGTGATGTTGGCCGCCATGGCCGCCATGGTAGTGCCGCCGCTGACCGCCACAATGTGACGCCTGCCATCGCTCAAAAGCTTGCTGAGGATATGCGCTGCCGTACGGCCGATTTCGCGCTTTACCACGTCCTCTTGGTCCGAATCGCCTGGCAGGATAACAACCTTGCCAATTTTCAGCGTATTGCTGAGCGCCTTTTCCAAAAAGGAAATATCCTGCAGCTTACGCACGTAATCGGCAAGCTCCTTTAAGATGTCAGCTCCCTCGTCAGTGACGCTCATGCCGCTGGAGGAAAAATCCAGCAGACCACTTTTTTTGAGAAAATCAACCTGGGCACGCAGCACCCTTTCGCTCAGCCCCAGTCTTGCTGCCAGCGCACGTCTGCCAATGGGGTGCTCGTGGCTCACCTGACGCAAAATCTGATAACGCTGCACCAAAAGATCTGTCAGCTCGGGTACAATCTTCTTTTGCAAATTAATAATACTATCCATTCTGATTCCTCGACACAATTTGTCCCTCGTGGTACTTTTTGTGTCCCACGGACTAAATGCAAATGGGTTTCCACTCACTTGCTTACCCCTATTGTAGCATACTCTAATGCAGAAATAAAGTGCAACATTTTAAAATCTAAGAAAAATTTTTCAATGTTGCACACGTGGTTAGCGGTTGCTAATTGCAGTTTTAGTTGCTTATATTGGTAATAGCTTTGGCAGAATATTATCTGCAGAACCCTGACTGGTAGAAGAGAAAGATAATGCTATTAGTAAAACCTCGATGAAAATAGCATCACGATGTTGTTTTCACCGAGGTTTTTGGGTATAATATGACTTTTACCACGCAAGCCACGCCCTCACCCCACACAAAAAGCCTGCCTGCTGGCAACACTATCAGCAGACAGGCCTAATTTTTTACATTACCTGTTATTTACCATTTCCGGATACATATCGTGCATAAAGAGGCGCTTTTTGGCTGCCTGCTCCCATTCCGTCCCCGGCTTGCCGTAATTGGCAAACGGGTCGATAGAAAGACCACCGCGGGGCAGGAACTTGCCCCACACCTCGATATACTTGGGCTGCAGCAGCTTAACCAAATCCTTCATGATGATATTCACGCAGTCCTCATGAAAATCACCATGGTTGCGGAAGCTGAACAAATACAGCTTCAGCGACTTGCTTTCCACCAGACGCGCATCAGGCACGTAGGAAATATAAATCGTCGCAAAATCCGGCTGCCCTGTCATAGGACACAGGCTGGTGAATTCCGGACAGTTAAACTTTACCCAATAATCATTTTCAGGATGCTTATTGGGAAACGATTCCAGCACCTCCGGCGCGTAGTCGCTTTTATAATTTGTTTTGCTGCCCAAAAGGCTGACGCCCTGCAGCTCTTGCTTACTTCTGCCACTTGTCATTTGTCCTTACCTCCTGCAAACGCCATCTTAACAACGCCAACTCTTTCCAAGGCTGTAACCAGCATCACGCTGGCAATGCCGCAAATGCACTGGCCAGCCAGCAGGCTGCTTGCCAAAAGCAGATAGGGTATATCCAAAAGCGCGCTCAGCCACACGGGTACGCCCAAACCAGGCACAAAGGTTACTGCTGCCCAAATAATCCAGTTGCCGCAGCCGCGTTTTTTAGCCAAAACAATCACGCCTGTCGTCACAACACCCACAATAAAGCCGCCAATGATATCTGGCAGGCCCAGGCCGCCCATTACGGTGTTGCTGATGACGTTAGCCAGGCCAAAGGGCACTACCAAAAACGGGAACAGCGCGCTCAGGCCGTAGAGCGCGGTAGCGATGCGGACCTGGTACTGGCCGAAAGCAAAGCTTTGCGTTGCCACCATCACCACAATATATAAAGCTATGCACAGTGCAGAAAATACCAGTCTTTTGTTAGCTGTATGTGTATCCATGTTTATTCCTCCTTTATAAGTGGGTCAGTTACGCCGTTAGCTGCAAAGGCTGCCGCCCTGTCAATGCAGGTGCCGCATTGGTGACAGGGGTGCTTGCCGCCGTCATAACAGCTCCAGGTGAGCTCGTAGGGTACGCCCAGACGCAAACCCTCGGCCACAATATCCTTTTTGGTTTTATCCACAAAGGGTGCAACCAGGCGCAACTTTTTGCCGCTGCCTAGGTAAACAGCCTGATTCATAGCCTCGTTAAATTCATGGCTGCAGTCGGGATAGGCGTTGCCTGCAGCGTCATCAGCGTGCGGACCGTAATAAATCACGTCACAGTCATATTGCAGGGCAATGCTGGCAGCAGCAGATAAAAACAGGCCGTTGCGGAAAGGGACGTACGTGGTCACAGGCTCGCCGTCACGCTTTTTCAGCTGCTCTGCGTAGGCCTCGTGCGGCACAGCTTCTGTTGACTGCTGCAAAAGCGAGCAGTTGCTGTGTGCGAATATGGGTGCCAAATCCATGCGCAAAAGCGGAACGTTGTAAAAGGCTGCCACAGCCTGAGCCGCCTGCAGCTCACGCTCATGCTTCTGACCGTAGGCCAGCGAAAGCGCCACCACGTTGTCACCAAATTTTTCTTTTGCCAAAGCCAGGCAGGTGCTGCTATCTACACCGCCGCTCAATAATACTAATGCCTTCATAATACCTCCCAAATAGGGGCGTTATACGAAAAAAAGGATTCCGCCCTCTACAGACGAAATCCCCACATTCAAATAAAAATACCAGCTGGCGCCGGTAACTCGCCCGTAGTTTTGTTTAGAGACAGGATGGTTACGAACTGTCTGTTATTAGATTACCAAGATATTATACAGCAAAATATCCTTTTTGTCCAGCATATAAAAAGAGAGGCGCAACAGCACCTCTCTTAGCTAAGACAATATTAAACGATGGCCTTATCAGGCTTTACAAAGAGCCAGGCAATAGCGCCGCAAACGCCGGTTACAGCAGTTGCTGCCAGCGCTGCCTGCCAGCCGTAGTTGGTAGCAAACCAGGCAGTAACGGTAGGAGCGAGCACGCCGCCGATGTTACCCCAGAAATTCATCCAGCCGGATACAGAGCCGGCAAATTTGCCGCCCATGGTGATAACGCTGGACCAGGATGCGCTCATCGTCAGGCCCAAGGAGCCCAGGGATACGGACAGCCAGAACACGTTCATCATAGCGTCAGCAGTGCGGGTAGAAACGTACAGGGCAGCGGCACACAAAATGATGCCTGCAGCACCGGTAACAGTCTTTACCGTGTTCTGCGACATACCGCTGCGCAGCAGCTTGTCGGAGAAATGGCCGCACAGGGTTACAACTGCCATCAGCGAAATCCAGGGAGCTGCAGCCCAAATACCCATCTTAGCGAGGGAGAATTTGTGTACCTCCATCAGATACATAGGCAGCCAGGCCAGGAAAACGTACATGATATAGTCAGTAATCAAAAATTGAATGCCCAAAGCCCAAAATTGGGAGGAACGCAGCAGGCGACCCCAGGGAGCAATCTGCTTTTCGCCGGTTGCTTCTACACGGTCCTCGTTAATGAAAGCAAGCTCTGCCTCGTTAACATAGGGGCTGTCCTTAGGATCATCGGCTACAAATTTGTGCCATGCCCAGGCAAGCAGCAAACCGACAACGCCGAAGCTCAGGAAAACGTGATGCCAGCCAAAGGTGGTCATCAGCCAAACTACGATAGCAGGACCGACAACAGGACCAAAGAAGCAGCCGTTGAGGATAAAGGAGCTTGCCTTGCCCTTTTCGTCCTTGTTAAACCATTTATGCTCTGCCATAGCAAAAGCAGGATAAATCGGTGCTTCGCCCAGACCAAACATCAAACGGACAATAGCAAAGGTATACTTGCCGCTGGCAATAGCAGTCAAAGCAGTGAATACCGACCACCAGGCACAGGCAATAGAGCCGGTAAAGCGGTGACCGAACTTTTCAGCGAACATACCGCCCGGAACCTGCATCAGCGCATAGCCGGCAAAGAAGAAGGACTGGATAAGACCCATATCAATTTTGGTAAAGCCAAATTCCTTCATGATAACTGGGGTTGCAACAGAAAGGTTTACGCGGTCCATATAAGAAACAAAGCTGATTGCAAAAATCAGCCACGCAACCTTCCAACGAAAGTTTGTCATTTTCATTTTTAATTCTTTCCCTTCTAAATAAAAAATATAAGTGCTACTATTCCTTTTCTTCTATACTTCTATGCTTCATTCTACGGAACAGATGGGATATATGTTACCACTTCTAAATATAATAGTCAAGAAAAATCTATGAAGTTTACACTTTTTTGTAAATCCGTAACACTATTGAGTATTGAAAATATTGAGATAAATTCTATTTTTTTATATAAAGACAACAGACAAACAAAAACGGCATGCCAAACTATATGTTCAGCAGCCGTTAAAAGCTTAAGCACGTTTTATTTTTTTGTAATTAACATCAAAATATTTGCCTGCACGGATATCATCCGTCATGCCTGCATACGGTGCCTCCGAAATAACATCCTCGTTGTTCACACCTGCCTCGCCGATGTAGGTAATGGTAGCAAATTCCGGCACAACGTACTTGGGATAGCTGTCATATTTGCTGCGTGCCGCTTCCATCCTGTCGATATGCTCGTTTTGATAGCACACAGTGATTTCCGGATGCTCGTGTACCCACTTGGGGAAGAAGATGCAGCCATGCAGCTTGCCCTCGTTAGGCATAAAGTCAAGGGCAACATCCGTACCTGTAGGCTCGGTCCAGGTAATTTTAAATACGCCATCTGTCAGCTTAACGATTTCTGCCTTTTGGTCAGTAACCCAGCGGCCTGCCACCATACCACCGTGGATGCGGTAATCTACAGTATTTTCGTTTTTGGCATACCATTCATATTCCCAGCCATTGTCATAGGTATAAATAAAATGCGTGCCGATAAAATCCTCTAAATCTTTAAAATGCTTAGCCATTGTCATTCCTCCATTTGATTTTGTTGTTATTATCGTAACACAAAAGGACATTGCCATCTATCAACTAGACAGCAATGCCCTTGTAGCAAAATGTTTATACTCCCGCAGCAGTCTACCTTAACGCGCACAGCTCCCGCAGCTTTGCCAGGATATCGGTATTATTGTCATTTTTGCGGTACACCAATGATATTCTCCAGGCAATGGCATCCTGGATAGGAATTTTGTGCAGGCTGCAAGGAAGCTTGGCCGTCGGATGAATATCCGCATCAATGCCAATGCCTATCCGCTTTTCGCAAAAATCGTATATCAATGAGCTTTCCATCGTACTGATAGCAATATTAGGAACAAAGCCAAAATCGCTGCAGCGCTGCAGCAAATTGTGGTAGCAGGCATATTTTTGGTTGAGCGTTATCAGCGGCTCCCCCTGCAAATCCTTAATATAAAGCATCTGGCGCTCATAATAAGGGTGTCCCTCATACACAAGTGCGGTCATCGCACCGGCGTATACAGTTTCTGCCTCCAGCTCAGCGCACGCATTTGTCCCGATAATAAAGCCTGCATCCAAGGCACCACTACGCAGCTTTTCTATTACCTCCTGGTTTTCCATCTCCTGCCACTGCAGCTGCAGTTGAGGATACATAGTGGCCACCTGCAGCAGTCTTTCTAAATGCAGCACATTCAAGCTACCGCAGGCAAAGCCTATACGAAGGCTGATCTGCGTACAGCTAAGCTGCTGCATCTTCTGCTTCAGGCATTCCATTTGGTAAAGCAGCTCCTGGCTTTGCGTATAAAGGTAATCTCCTGCCTGCGTCGGCTGCGTACCATTTACCGTCCGCACAAACAGCTTGCTTTGCAGCTCACTCTCCAGCTTGCCGATAATACGGCTGAGTCCTTGCGGAGTAATGAAAAGCTGGCCTGCTGCCTTATTAATGCTGCGCTCCTCGTATACAAGGCGAAAATAGCAGAGATCACGTGTATCCATGGGGAAATGGCCTCCTTAAGGTTGGTGGAATCATGTATGTATTAATTATAGCACATTTAGGTATCTATCCCTCCGAAAATGCTCCCTATTCGGTCGCATTTATCGGAGAAAGCTCCACCCTTTCGATTTCTCACTTCGCTACG
>CAVBQX010000045.1:0-16587 GCA_963597755.1 Segatella copri | reverse complement strand
GTTTTTTTTTTTTTTTTTTTTTTTTTGTATGCGTTCGGTTTTAAGATTGCTTTTTTATTGTTATACAGTTCTTGTAATAAAAAGATAATTATGATAAAATTATCGCAATATACAATATATAATAGTGTATTGTGTGCGCATTGTACACGTATAGTCGTCTGCATAGGGGTATGAGCTGTCAGTTATAATTAAGCGATTAAGTAACAAAGAAGAACGCAGACAGAAAATGTTCTGCAGGTGTAGTGCTGTACGTAGTAAAGGCAGAGCGCAAATGCACAGGGGAGGATTTTGTATGAATAAGGTTTATAAGGTTATCTGGAGTGAAGCCCGTAATGCCTACGTTGTGGTATCCGAAATGGCCAAAAACATGGGCGGTAAAAGCTGTTCTACCAAAAAGCTGCTGGCAATGCTGGTTGCTACAGGCGTGATGACCTGCGCAGGTGTTGTTCCGGCAATGGCAGCAAACCCTGCACCCGAGGATACTAAGATTGAAGTGGGCAAGGATGCAAGTGCAACGGGTTATGACAGTACTGCAATTGGTCATGGCGCTAGTGCAAGTGGGACAGATAGCATTGCTGCCGGTGTAGATAGCTCTGCTAGCGCAATCTGGAGTATTGCAGTTGGCGATCAGGCTAATGCTACTGCTCAGGATGCAGTTGCTGTTGGTCATGGCACTACAGCAACTGGATTGGCCAGCATTGCTATTGGCAGCCAGGCTGTAGCAAGTGGTGCTGACAGCATTGCTATTGGTAATGCTGTAACGGCTGATAATATGTATAGCATTGCAATTGGTCATGATATTAAATCTACTAGCTATGGTGGAACTGCTATGGGTCAGCAGGCAAACGCAACCGGGGAGTGGTCTACTGCTATCGGCGCGCTGACCAATGTTGATAGTAGTAATCCGGGCAGGGTGGCTGGCGTGCAATCTACCGCCATTGGTGCATATTCTGCTGCTTGGGGAGATTACTCTACTGCTACGGGCATGTTTGCTAAGGCAGAAGGGGATTTGGCAACGGCAAATGGTTATAATAGTACTGCTTCTGGTGCAGAAGCTACTGCTCTTGGTTACAAATCGGAAGCTTCCCATGACTACTCTATAGCTCTTGGCTCTTGGGCTGCAACAGGTGGTCGGTATGCAACTGCGGTGGGTTATGCAAGCGCTGCTAATGCATATCGCTCTACTGCTATAGGCGACTTTGCTAAAGCAAAAGTTGAGAAATCTGTAGCTCTCGGCGCAGGCTCTGTAGCAGATAGGGCTGCAGACGTGACTGGCTATGGAGCACCTAGTGGTGCTGCTAACAACTCTACCTGGACTTCTACTTCTGGTGCTGTATCTGTCGGCTCTGTGGCTGATGGCATTACCCGTCAGATTACCAACGTGGCAGCAGGCTATGCGGATACCGATGCAGTTAACGTGGCACAGCTGAATGCTGTGGTGGAACAAAAGCAGGCTGTTGTGTATGCGGGTGGTAACCCGGCAGGTTCTCTTAAGAGCACAAATGCAAACGGCGTAGGCAGAAGCTCTATTGCCTTGGGCAATGCGGCATACGCACATAGGCAATCTGTTGCGATTGGTGACGGTACTAAGGCTGGCAATAGTAATGATGAGTGGGATTGGGCTTATGTAAGCACTGCAATTGGTATGGCTGCTGATGCTACAGGCAAGTATACTGTTGCTTTGGGTGGCTACTCTAAAGCTACTAGCTATAATTCAATAGCAATTGGCTATTATAGTGAAGCTTCGGCTTTCGATTCAATAGCGATTGGTAGAAATACCAAAGCAACTAGCGGCAGTGATACTGTAATTGGCAGTGGTGCTGAATCAAAGGTTTTGGGTGGCGTTGCTCTTGGTTATGTTAGTGTCGCAGATAGAGCTGCCGGCGAGGTTGGTTATCTTGCTCCTGAGGCTGTTAAGGATGAAAATTACCGCGGCGATGACAGAGCCACCTGGAAATCGTATCATGGCGCCGTATCTGTGGGCCGTACAGTAAACGAACACAATGGTTCCTGGTTAGAAACCCGCCAAATTACTCATGTGGCAGCAGGCAGTGAGGATACTGACGCAGTTAACGTAGCACAGCTGAGGGCTGTGGAAGCAAAGGCCGGCAAGCAGACTATCCTGAAAAATGGCAAAAACACCACAGTTGAAGCTGATACTACTGATGGACAGCTGACCTATAAGGTAAACGTTCAAGGTGATTTGAAGGACATCACCTCCGTACAAAACGGTGGTTCCGTTGTCCGCCTGAATAACGACAGCATCAACATTTCTAGCGGCAACAAGAGCTTTGCTATTACCAACACAGGTATCGGTATGAATTATACTTCCTCTGTCGATTACAGCTCTAAGTCCGTCATGATAGGCGAAAACGGCACCACTATCAGCGGCGGCCTGGATGTAGCACACAGCAAGATTACCAGTGTTGCCAAGGGCGACATCAGCGAGACATCCACTGACGCAATCAACGGCAGCCAGCTGAAGCAAACTAATGATAAGGTTGCAAGCATTGATAACCGCGTAACCACTATTGAGGGCGATGTTACCGACATTAAAAATGACATTACTAGAATTGACAATAGTATTACCGAAATTAGAGGCGATATTACCGAACTGGATGACCGTGTGAACAGGGTAGAAGAGGTAGCAGGCAAGCACAGCAGCGTTTCTACTACAGATAGCAATATCATCATTGATGACACAGGTACTAGCGAAGCAGGCGGCAAGGATTACAAAATCAGCCTCAACAAGAACCAGGTTCTTGACAGCGTAAAAACCGGCGACACTGTTATGAATAAGGACGGCCTCAAGGTTGGCGACAAGGTGAGCGTAACCAAGGACGCAGTAACTGCAGGCAGCACCTCCATCAGCAACGATGGCCTCAAGGTCGGCGACAAGACCTATGTAAGCAGCAATGGCCTTAACGCTAACAGCCAAAAGGTTACTAATGTAGCTGATGGAGAAGTCAGCGCCACATCCAAAGACGCTGTTAACGGCAGTCAGCTGCACGCTACTAACGAGCAGGTTATCAACAACAGCAACCGCATCAGCAAGCTGGGCGACCGCGTGAACAAGGTTGGCGCCGGTGCTGCAGCACTCGCAGCGCTGCACCCGATGGACTTTGACCCGGATGACAAGTGGAGCTTTGCTGCAGGCTATGGCAACTATGCCGGCGAAAATGCAGCCGCAGTCGGCGCTTACTACCGTCCGGATGAAAAGGTTATGTTCAGCGTTGGCGGCACTGTCGGCAACGGCGAGAACATGGTGAACGCAGGCATCAGCTTTGCACTGGACCGCACCAACCATGTAAGCAACAGCCGCACCGCTATGGCCCGCGAGATCCTGGATCTGCGTGCCGAGGTGGCAGAGCTGAAGGCTATGGTAGCCAAAGGCGGCTTGGGTAGCATCGATGAGGACAAGCTGAAGCTCTTCCCGGACGTTCCTGAAAACCACTGGGCATATGAATATATTGCTAAGCTGGCTGGCAACGGTATTCTGGAAGGCTATCCTGATGGCAAATTTGACGGCGACCGCATGATGAGCCGTTATGAATTTGCTGCAATGCTGTATCGTGCAATGCAAAACGGTGCACAGCTCGACAGCAAGATTATCAACGAGTTCGCTCCTGAGATGGGACGCATCCGTGTAGACCGCATCAGCGGTAAGGATGGCGACCGCAGTAAGATTGAGCGTGTACGCGTAAACGGCCCCAAGACTGAGCGCGACCATTACGGCAGCAAGCTGGCAAAATAATTGCCGCTGCAGGCTCTAAGGACAAAAGCATAAAATAAACAAGGGATGCATCCGCAGCTTGTGGGTGCATCCCTTTTCTTTACAGGTATTTTTTGATTGTGTCTACGTCAGGCGTGGTGTAATAAGTGGTTTGGTTGGTGAAGATGACAAAGCCAGGCTTGCTGCCCGACGGCTTTTTGACGTAGCGGCGCTGCACGCAGTCCACAGGCACATTGCTGCCACCCTGCGCCTTGCTGAAATAGGCCGCCAGCTGCACTGCCAGCTGCACGTCCTGGGGGCGCGCCTCGGGCAGCGTCGTTTTTAAAATAACGTGCGAGCCTGGGATATCCTTGGTGTGCAGCCACAAATCGCGCGGTGCGCCGATGGTGAAGGTGACGTAATCGTTTTGCTTATTATTTTTTCCGATATAGATATCTGTATCCTCGCTCAGGCGGATGTGCAGCGGCTGCGACCTTTGCAGGGAAGCAGTCTTTTTCTTTTTGCCGATAATTTTAATGAGTCCTGCCGCGATCATCTCCTGGCGGATTTCTTCAATTTCGCTTTTGCTGGCCGCTGTGACGAGCGACGCATCCAGGCTCGCCAGGTAGGTGAGCATTTCCTGCGTGGCGTCAATTTGCAGGCGCACCTCGGTCTGCGCGCGTTTGTATTTGTTGTAGCGCTTGTAATAGGCCTGCGCGTTGTCGGTGGGCGACAGCACGGGCGACAGGCTGACGGTCACAGGCTGGCCGTCGTAGATGTTGATGAGGTTTGCCTGCGTCTGCCCCTTTTTGATCTGGTAGATGTTAGCCATGATGGTGTCTGCCAGCATGCGCTGGCTTTCGGCATCATCGGCGTGGGCCAGGTCCTTTTGCAGTGCCAGCAGCTTTTTTTGCAGCTTGGCCGTTTCGCTGCTGACGATCTTTTGCAGCTGCTCGTGCTGCGGCAGCTGAATCGGCTGCAGGCTGACAGCGTAGCAGATGGCGCTGTTAATATCGTCAAAGCGGCGCATCTGCAGCCCCTGCTCCAAGGCCTGCGGCGGCAGGGCGAGGATGGTCTTGACCTGATTGGTGCGGCTGATGAGGGCATATACGGGAGGCGCCGTATTTGTATTATTTAGCGATTGCTGCATTTGCGCCAGTACGTCCCCTAGCGCCTTGCAGCTTGCGTTATCCAAATGCACCTCCTGCGGCAGGATGTCGGCAGCGGCCAAAAGCTGCTGCGCCGTGCTCTTGCCTATGCCCGTGGTGGCGTTGATAAACGCCTTGGCGAAGCTCGCGGCGGGGAGGGCGTTGGCAGCCTGCACAATTTGGGCGGGAGCAGTGCGCAGAATGTCCAGGCCTGCCTGCGGCGGGGGGGCGACGTAGGGCCTGCCCGGCAAAATGGTGCGGTAACTGCTTTGGGCGGCGCTGACGTGGCGCAGGGCATCGATAATAACATCGTCCTGCGTGAGGATGATGTTGCTGTTTTTGCCTGTCAGCTCAAAAATGAGCTTTTTGGTGATAATTTTGCTGGACGCGCCCAAAAGGTCCACCTCGAGCGTAATGATGCGGTCCAGGCCGCTCTGGCTGATTTTGGTGATGCGTCCCTCCTCCAGGTGCTTGCGCAGCAGCATGCAAAAGGCAGGCGGCACCTCGGGGTTCTGCGGCAGCTGCGCCGGGATATACAGCACGCCGCTGCCGCCGCCCATGTCACCCAAAAGCGCGCTGGTGTCCTGCGCGCGGCGCACAAGCAGCAGCAGTGAATGTGCGCCTGGCATAAAAACTCTATAAATTTTGCTGCCCAGCAGCTCGGTGTTTAATGTATCTGTGAGTAATTTTAAAGTAAGGCCTTCGAGGTTCATAGGAACTCCTTTCAAGCAGAAAATTTATTTCCTATCATTATACTCCATTTGCGCCTGTGAGTATAGCCATAAGAAAAGAGCATTGCCGACGCGGGCAATGCTCCTATAGCCGAAGCTTATTTTGCTTTGTTTAAGTTTCTGTATTTAGTTACGAACACAGCGATTCTTTCGAGCGCGGTGTGCAGGATCTCCTCGCTATAAGCATAGGAGCAGCGGATATAGCCCTCGCCGCCTGCGCCGAAGATGTTGCCCGGAACGACCAGCACCTCCTGCTCCTCCAGCAGCTTTTCGACAAATTCCATGCTGCTAAGGCCTGTTTCCTTAATACAGGGGAATACGTAGAATGCGCCCTCGGGCTCATACAGCGCCAGACCCATCTTCTTGAAGCCGTCAATCATAATCTGGCGGCGGCGGCCGTATTCGGCAACCATGTTATCAACATCCTGCTGGCAATATTTGAGAGCGGCAATAGCGCCGTATTGCGCAGTGACGTTGGGGCAGAGTACAACGTACTGATGCAGCACGTTCATAGCGTTGATGATGGCAGCCGGAGCCATGATGTAGCCAAGACGCAGGCCTGTCATAGCGTAGGCCTTGGAAAAGCCGTTGAAGACGATGGTGCGGTCGCGGA
The DNA here is from genome assembly GCA_963597755.1 of Segatella copri. Lineage (GTDB taxonomy): Bacteria > Bacillota > Negativicutes > Acidaminococcales > Acidaminococcaceae > Phascolarctobacterium_A. Next base: position 10,383 of record CAVBQX010000045.1, on the reverse strand, counting down.
ATTCGGGGAAGGAGGTGAACATAACGTGCTTTTTGCCGCCGTAGGTGAGGTGGGCGTACAGCTCGTCGCTGATGATGATGAGGTCATGCTTGGTTGCCCAGTCGCCGATAGCCTTGATCTGCTCCTTGCTCATGATGGCGCCGGTGGGGTTGTTGGGGTAACCCAGCATGATGGCCTTGGTCTTAGGAGTGACAGCCTTTTCCAAATCCTCGATGGTGGGAACAAAGCCGTTTTCCTGGAAGGTTTCGACCGAAACAGGCTTGCCGCCTGCCAAAATAACGCAGGCCTTGTTGGCAACGTAGCAGGGCTCGGGCAGGATGATTTCGTCGCCCTGGTGCATGATGGTGGTGATGGTGGTGTACAGCGCTTCGCTGACGCCGACGGTAACCATGATTTCGTCAGCAGGGTTATATCTCACACCGTAGTTTTTGTAAATATCGTCGCTGATGGCCTGGCGCAGCTCTAAAAGGCCCAGGGTGGGAGTATAGCAGCTTTTGCCCTCGCTGATGCTTACGATTTCTGCATCCTTTACGGCCTGCGGAATATCAAAATCGGGTTCGCCTACACTCAGCGGTACGATGTTGGGATTGGCTGCCATGATATCCAAAAACTTGGCCAGACCGGAGGGCGGCAGAGCCTTGATAAACGGAGATACAGCAGCATCAAAATTATATGACATAATAAATTCCACCTTTCACTAAAAGCTTGTCGATAAAGCGCCCTTGAAAAAACTGACACTTTTTCCACAATCTCTGTTAAATTACTTTATTAATGTAGCAGAATTTTGCCTATACTGCAATAGGTAGGAGCATGTATACATTATTGTGACTGTAAGTAGCTTTATTTTGTATAAAATTTTACAGCTATGCGCGCTAGATAAGGCGTCAGCTACTTGTCAGCGCTAAAGCTAGATGTTATAATAGAAATAGCCAAAATAAGTATGACTTGTGAAAGAGTGGGTTAACAGCCCGCTCTTTCGGCTTATTATGATGTATGTGGCGCTTGCCGCGTGCAAATTAAAAACTTAATATGGAGGTGGAAATGATGCAGGCAAAGGAAGTTGAAGCACTGATTACCGCAATGGTGGAACCACTTTTGCAGGACACCGGTCTGACGCTGGTGGATGTGGAATATGTGCGCGAAAAGGACTGGTACCTACGGATTTTTCTCGATAAGCCTGGCGGAGTTGAAATTGACGACTGCCAGATGGTCAGCGAAAAGCTGACAGAGGTGTTGGATGCCAAGGACCCGATTCCTGACAAGTATTTTTTAGAGGTTTCATCCCCTGGTATTGACCGTCCTCTGAAAAAGGATAAGGATTTTGAGGCTGCCTATGGCACCAAGGTGGACATTATGTTCTTTGCTCCCTGGGAGGGGCTCAAGAGCCTGACAGCTGTTTTGGTTGCTCACGACGATGAGGCAGTGCAGGTGAAGAAAATTATCAAGGGTAAGGAGTTTAAAGACCCGGACCGCATTGAGCGTAAATTGATTGCGACTATCAGACCGCATATAGACTTTTAATTGATACAACAGGAGGCTTATTAAGTGAACGCAGATTTTATCTCGGCAATCCAGGAATTAGGAAAGGAAAAGGGTATTGACTCCGAGCTTTTGTTCCAGGCTGTTGAAGACGCTTTGGTTGCTGCTTATAAAAAGAATACAGGTGCTACTCAAAATGTCCGTGTAGACTTGAATAGGGAAACAGGCGAGATCCACGTATATGCACAGCGCATGATAGTGGAGGGCGAGCCCGAATCCGCTAATGAAATTTCCCTGGCAGAGGCACAGGAAATCAACGCCAACTACGTGGCTGGCGATATTGTCGAGCTGGAGGTTACATCCAAGGACTTCGGCCGTATTGCTACCCAAAACGCCAAGCAGGTGGTTGTGCAACGTATCCGCGAGGCAGAGCGCGGACAGGTATATGAACGCTTCCAAAGCCGTGCTAACGACATCGTTACCGGTATCATCGAGCGTATGGAAAACAAAAACGTTTACATTGACCTGGGCAAGGTGGAGGCCGTACTCACACCCAACGAGCAGATTCCCGGCGAAATTTACCAATACCATGAACGCATGAAAACCTATATTGTAGAGGTTAAGCGTACGAGCAAGGGACCGCAGATTATGGTTTCCCGCACACATCCGGGCCTTTTAAAGCGTTTGTTTGAGCTGGAGGTTCCCGAAATCCATGACGGCGTAGTAGAAATTAAATCTGTTGCCCGTGAGCCTGGTATGCGCTCTAAAATTTCGGTTTACACTGCGGACAGCAATGTTGACCCCGTTGGTGCCTGTGTAGGTCATAAGGGCATGCGTGTGCAGACCATTGTCAACGAGCTGCGTGGCGAAAAAATTGATATTGTCAAATACAGCGAGGATCCGGCACAATATGTGGCTAATGCCTTGAGCCCTGCTAAGGTTGTAAGGACGGCGATTAACGAGGGCGAAAAGATCTGCCGTGTCGTTGTTCCTGATTACCAGCTTTCCCTGGCTATCGGCAAGGAGGGCCAGAACGCCCGCCTAGCTGCCAAGCTGACCGGCTGGAAGATTGACATTAAGAGCGAAACTCAGGCTGCCAATGCGGCTGCTGAGGAAGGTGCGCAACAGGAAGCGCAAGAGCAAGAATAATGATGAAGGTTAAAAAAGTACCGCAGCGCAAATGTGTGGGCTGCAATGAAATGAAGGATAAAAAGGCGCTGCTGCGCATAGTGCGCTCGCCTGAGGGTGAAATCAGCCTGGATCTTACAGGTAAGAAGAATGGCCGCGGCGCTTATGTCTGCCCCGATGCGGCCTGCATTACCAAGGCCGTGAAGGAAAAACGCTTAGAGCGCGCTTTGGAAAAGCCCATCAGCGAGGAAGTGTACAAGCAGCTGCTGGAGGATTTTGAGCATGGCAGGCAATAACGTAGCCTTTGCCCTGGGCCTGGCACAGAAGGCAGGCAAAACCGCATCCGGTGATTTATCGGTGCGCGGCGCGCTGAAAAATGGCAAGGCCAAGGTGCTGGTGCTGGCGACGGACGCAGCGCCCAATTCCAAAAAGGATATGTATTTTTTGGCAGAGCTGGCAGGTGTACCTGTCGTGGAGCTGTTGACGCGCGACGAGCTGGGTTACGCCATCGGCAAGGCCAAAAGAACAGCGGTGGCGGTTACTGATACTAACTTTGCCAACATGCTGCTGAAAAAGTAATTCTCCGTATAACAGGTGTATGCCTTTGGCAACGCCTGCTCCTTAGTATCTGGTCTGGAGGTGGATGAATGGGTAATAAAAGAATATACGAGGTTGCCAAGGATTATGGCAAACCGGTTAACGAGGTCATAGACCTGTTAAAGAAAAACAATATTAGCAAGACTAATTTTAGTGCTGCTGATGACAATGTTATGTCTGTTATCCGTAAAGCGTACGATAAAAAGCCTGAGCCGCCCAAGCCGGCAAGGGTGGAAAAGCACGATGTAAATAAGCAGGCAGCCCCTGCAGCTAAGCAGGAGGCCAGCAAGCAAAACGATAATAAAAATAGAAATAACGGACAGAGGAATATGCAGCAAAATCGACAAAATCAAACTAACCAACGCAATAACAACAACGCACAGCATGATCGTCAGGGTAACCGCCAGGGCGCACAGCAGGGAAATCGTGATAACCGCCAGGGTGGCAGCCGCCAAGGCACTGCCCAGCAGGGCAATCGTGACAACCGTCAGGGTGGTCGCACTGACAATCGCCAAGGCAATCGCCAGGGCGGCGCACAGCAGGGAAATCGTGATAACCGCCAGGGCGGCCGCACAGGCGCACAGCGTCAGGGTGGCATCTTTGTAGGTCCCAAGAGCCAGGGTGGCCAGGGCATGCACGGCGAAAGCCGCGCGCAGCAAAGCGCAGGCCGTAGTGATAACCGCGCAGGCGGCCGTAGCGAGGGTGGCCGCGCCGATAACCGTCAGGGCAGCCGCAATGCCGGCAAGAGCCGCAAGGACAGCAACAAGCCGCAGATTAAGGGCAGCTATGCTACCCGCGAAAGCCGTCCTAACCGCAGCGCCGGCCATCAGATGCCTGTCAATAGAGGTGGCAAAAAGCCGCTTAACGCACCCAAGGCAGCACCGGCAGAGATTGTTCGTCCTACCTATGTTGAGGTTGGCGAATCTATCAACGTACAGGAATTTTCCAAGCTGATCAAGCGCGAGGTAAACGAGGTTATCAAGGCCTTGTTTATGCTGGGTATGATGGTTACCATCAACCAGGATATCGACTTTGAAACCGCCCAGCTGATTGGCGACAACTTTGGCGTAGAGGTTGGCCAGAAGGCTCCCGAGGAGGATCCGACGGAAATCCCCGAGGTTGACGATCCCGAGGAAAAACGCCTGCCGCGTCCGCCTGTGATTACCGTTATGGGCCACGTTGACCACGGCAAAACCTCCCTTTTGGACGCTATCCGCAAAACTAACGTCACCGCCCGCGAGGCCGGCGGTATCACCCAGCACATTGGTGCTTATAAGGTAAACTACCAGGGCAAGCAGATTGTCTTTTTGGATACACCAGGCCATGAGGCCTTTACCGCTATGCGTGCGCGTGGTGCGCAGGTTACCGACGTGGCAATTTTGGTTGTAGCAGCAGATGACGGCGTAATGCCGCAGACCATTGAGGCTATTAACCATGCCAAGGCCGCTAAGGTGCCTATCATCGTGGCCATCAACAAAATGGACCGCCCGGGTGCTAACCCCGACCACGTAAAGCAGCAGCTGGCCGAGCATGAGCTGATTCCTGAGGACTGGGGCGGCGACACCATCATGGTTCCTGTTTCCGCACACCAAAAAACCGGCATCACTGACCTTTTGGAGATGATTCTTTTGGTTGCCGAAATGCAGGAGCTGAAGGCTAACCCTGCCCTGCCTGCACATGGTACCATTATCGAGGCACAGCTGGACAAGGGCCGCGGTCCTGTTGCCACTGTTTTGGTACAGCGTGGTACGCTGCATGTTGGCGACACCATCATCGCAGGCACCTGCTACGGCAAGGTTCGTGCGATGGTCAACGACCGTGGTGAAAAGGTTAAAAAGGCACTGCCCTCTACCCCTGTAGAGGTTTTGGGTCTCAACGACGTGCCGCAGGCCGGCGATATTTTGGACAGCACGGACGAAAAGATTGCCCGCAGCGTTGCCGAAAAGCGCATTGCCAAGAAGAAGGAAGAGGAAATTAAGCTCAACTCCAAGGTATCCCTGGATGATTTGTTCCAGCGTATCAAGGAGGGCGAGATTAAGGAGTTGGATATCGTTGTCAAGGCCGACGTACAAGGCACCATCGAGGCATTGAAGGCTTCGTTGGAGAAGATCAAAAACGATGAGGTTAAGGTTGCTGTTGTGCATGCCGGCGTAGGTGCTATCACCGAATCCGACGTTATGCTGGCATCTGCTGCCAACGCCCTCATTATCGGCTTTAACGTCCGCCCGGATGCCAACGCGCGCAAGGCTGCCGAAACCGAAAAGGTTGACGTACGCACCTACCGCGTAATCTATGACGCTATCAACGATGTAGAAGCAGCTATTAAGGGTATGCTGGCACCCAAGTTCAAGGAGGTTATCCAGGGACGTGTCGAGGTGCGTCAGTTGATTACCATCTCCAAGCTGAAGATTGCAGGCTGCTATGTGCTCGAGGGCAAGGTTACCAACAGCTCTAAGGTGCGCGTGGTACGTGACGGCATCGTGGTACACGAGGGCGTTATCGAATCCCTGCGCCGCTTTAAGGACGATGTCAAGGAGGTTGCCCAAGGCTTTGAATGTGGCCTGACGCTGGAAAAATACAGCGATCTCAAAGAGGGCGATATCTTTGAAATCTATGATATGGAAGAAATTGAGATAGAATAGTATTTAATTAAGGCGCGTGATAAGGCTGCAGATACGAAATAACGGCGACGACGGCGTACTAGATGTACGTTTAGGAGCCGTTATAAAGTAGATGCGGCCTTAGCGCGTGACTAGGGTGAACAACTATGGCAAGACTAAGAGTAGAAAAGGTTCAGGAGGCCATCCAGCACGAAATCAGCAAGATGCTACTGCATGACGTCAAGGATCCGCGCATCCAGTTTGTTACTGTGACAGGCGTGGAGCTGACGGATGACATGAGCTATGCCAAGATCTTCGTGAGCATGTACGGCCCCAAGGACAAACAGGAAGAAACCTGGAAGGCGCTTAACAAGGCTTTGGGCTTTATGCGTACGGAAATCGCTAAACGCATCCGCCTGCGCTTTGCACCGACGCTGATTCTGCAAAAGGATACCTCGGCAGAATACAGTGCGCATATCCAGAGCATTTTGGATAAAATTAAGCAGGAGGAAAAGCCTGCCGCTGCCAGTGAGGAAGCAGAGCATGAGTAAGGAAATCAGCCTGGAGCAGACAGGCGCGCTGCTGATGGCGGCGCAGGACATCGTGCTTTGCACCCATGTGAGCCCGGACGGCGACACGCTGGGCAGTACGCTGGGGCTGGCACGCTTTTTGCTGGCGCAGGGAAAAAAGGTGCGCGTCTTTTGTGATGATGTTATAAATGGCAGCCTGAGCTTTATCCCCGGAATTGAGCTGTGCGAGCGTCCTGTGGCTGGCAGCACGCTGGCTACAGAGCTTTTGGTAGTGGTGGACGCCAGCTCCTTTGACCGCGTCGGTCTGGTGAGCGAGGTGGTGCAGCCAAAAACGTTGCTTAATATTGATCATCATATTTCCAACACCCGCTTTGCCGAATACCTGTATTTGGATGCAGCAGCAGCTGCTGTAGGCGAGGTGATGTGTGATTTGTTTATGGCTATGCACTGGCCGATAGACAAGGAAACCGCCACCTGCTTTTATACGGCGATCAGCACGGACTGTGGCTCGTTCCGCTATGCCAATACTACGCCTAAAACGATGCGCAACGCTGCCATGCTATTGGAGCATGGCGTGCAGCCTAACGAAATCAGCGACTGCCTGGACGTGCGCTCGCGTGCAACGGTGGAGCTTTTGGGGAAGGTATTGCCGTCGCTGTCCTTTGCCTGTGGCGGCAGGATTGCCTACCTCACAGTTACCAACGATTTATATGATAAGGATGTCCAGACCGACAGCTTTGTTTCCTATCCGCGCTACATTGAGGGCGTAGACGTGGCAATAATGTTTAAGGCTGTAGAGCCTGCCGTCACCCGCGTAAGCATGCGCTCCAAGAGCATTGACGTTGCCAGCGTGGCCTTGGCCTTTGGCGGCGGTGGCCATCTGCGCGCGGCAGGCTGCACGATTTATGCGCCTGTGGAGCGGGCAAGGATGCAGCTTTTGGCCGAGCTGGAAAAATTGGTATAGTATGGACGCAGTTTTTAATGTTTTAAAGCCGCCGCAAATGACCTCGCATGATGTTATAGGCTTTTTGCGGCGTGCCTTGGGTACTAAAAAAATAGGACACGGGGGAACTCTTGACCCTGACGCGGCAGGAGTTCTCCCTGTTTTTGCAGGCACTGCAACGCGCCTGCTGGAATTTGCGGTGGAGGGCAGCAAGGAATATATTGCCGAATTCACCCTGGGCGCACAGACCGCAACCGGTGACGACAGCGGCGATGTGGTAAAGACCCTGCCTGTGCCGCATTTTACCAAGGAGCAGCTGGAGGCGGTGCTTGCGCGCTTTACCGGGCCGCAAATGCAGCTGCCGCCGATGTATTCGGCGATCAAAATCAACGGACAGAAGCTGTATCAGCTGGCACGCCAGGGCGTGGAGGTGGAGCGCACGCCGCGGCCGATAGAGATTTATAAGCTGGAGCTTTTGCATTTTACAGACAAAAGCTTTACGGTGCGCGTGGCCTGCTCCAAGGGTACGTATATCCGCGTTTTGGGCGAGGATTTGGCGGCAGCGCTGGAAACTTGCGGCACGATGAGCTTTTTGCTGCGTACGCAGGTGGGCGACTTTACTATCGCCGATGCCTGCACGCTGCAGGAGATTGCGGCCGACCCTGCTGCCTGTGCTGCTGAACCCTTGGCAGCGGTGGCGCATCTGCCCAAGCTCGCGGTAAACGCACGCCAGGCAGCACGCATCACCAATGGTGTGCGCACTACTATTGGCGGCGTTGAGGCAGGCAGATATGCCTTGATAGGGCCGCAAAATGAATTTTTGGGGATTGTGCGCTGCGAGGATGGCAGGGCACAGGCCGAAAAGATTTTGGCGCATTACCCCATGCCAGAGGATTGATTATGGAGATAATTACTTCGTTAGAACAACTGCATAGGTTCAGCGTCCCCTGCGTGGTGGCGTTGGGCACCTTTGACGGCTTGCACCGCGGGCATCAGGATGTTATTGCCACAGCCCGCACCAGGGCGCAGGCCACAGGGGCGAAGCTGGCTGTTTTTACCTTCAGCAATCATCCCTTCGCCTGGATAAGGCCTAGCATGGTGCCGCCGGCGCTGGTGACAGCGTCGCAAAAGCACGCACTGCTGCGTGACATGGGGGTGGACGTGCTTTTGGACGTGCCCTTTGACCAGCACATTGCCGACCTGGAGCCGCAGGAATTTTTGCAGCGGATGCGGCAGCTGGATTACAGCTGCTTGGTGGTGGGGCAAAACTTTACCTATGGCAGACGTGGCCGCGGTACGGTGCAGACACTGGCCGCTTCGGCGCAGGCAATGGGCTTTGAGCTGATTGTGCGCCAGCTGGTGAGCGACGGCAGCACGGTTATCAGCAGCACGGCCATCCGCCAGCTGATAGCGGCTGGTGATGTGGCTGCTGCCGCCAGGATGCTGGGACGCAGCTACAGCATTGGCGGCGTGGTAGTACATGGCAACGAGCGCGGCAGGCTGCTGGGATATCCCACGGCTAACCTGGAGCTGGAGGACGCACGGGTGGCAGTGCCGCAGAGCGGGGTGTACGCAGTGCGCGTGCAGCTTGACGGCCGTCATTACAACGGTATGGCCAATATAGGCACCAATCCCACCTTTGGCGATGTGGCAAGGCCACGTTTGGAAACTAATATTTTTGACTTTGTCGGCGATATCTACGGCAAGCAGCTGGCGGTGCAATTTGTGCAGCGCATCCGCGGCGAGGTGAAGTTTGCCGGGATAGAGCAGCTTAAGGCGCAGCTGGCAAAGGATGAGCAAGAATGTAGGGCAGTGTTTAGTAAATAGCAAATAGTGAGTAGTGGGTAGTTTGACTTGTGCAAACTACCCACCATTTATATGCAAGAAAAGCGTAGCGGTGAAGCAGCCGCTGCGCTTTTTTTGTAAGAATTCCTCAATCAGCAAAAGTTGGCAATATTTTCTCAGATATAGATAGTGAAAAGGAGAGTGAAGCAGTAATGAAAGTAACAGATAAGATGTTTGAAGAAATAGTAAAAATTGCAAAACTGTATAACGTTTATTGCTACTACATGGATCACAGAAAATGTAAAGAAAGCAAAATTGCAAATCTGAAGCTAACAAGGGCATACTTGCAACTTCAAAAGCATTATCACTGGTCAAATAACAAACTAGAAAATTTTTTTGTATAGCTGCAAAAGTAACTTACCAAGCACATCGAAACACGTCAGGAGATCCATTCGATAAGAATATAAAAGAATGCGAAGAATACTTAGATGGCTTAACAAAAGAAGATATCCCATTCACTGAATTCTAATGATAAAAATATGGGCGCGAGCGACAGCGGGTGCCTTATTTATAGGATGGGCCATTATCACATTGGCTTGAACAGTTATGTTTTTTCAAGTGTTTAAATGCGTACGGATTTGAGGTAAAAATATAAAAGAGGAGATGTTTAGTATGCGTGAATCGGTTTTACAGTATATGTATGAAGAGTTATCCGATATATATGCAAATTATCATTTGAATAGGACGAAAGTCATTAGACTTGATGATCAGGTAGATTGTTGTTATGAAAACAGTAAAATGCTAATAGGTTATAAGCTGGCTGCACTTTTGAAAATTAATGATAAATATGTGGATTATAAAACCCAATATACACAAGATGTACTTAAAATTGCTGAAATAATAAATACACAAATAGAGTATGTGGAAAATATTGTTCAAAAAAGCTGGTGCCTGGAAACAAAATTAGAAGCAATTACCTTTCTTTCCACGATATATGATATTGTTAATAAAATTAATTTTTCCAATCAAAGACTGCCAAATGAAGCTTCTTACCAAAACTTAGCTTCCGTCATTGATGCTATCAATGCTAATATTGCTGTGAATTTCAAAGACATTGCTTTACCGGGAGGCAGAACCTATTACCAGAACGATGAGGAAATAGAAAGACTTGCAGCTATTTCGTATGATGATGAGATACCATTTTAAGGCAGGAGGTAAAAAGATGAATATAATCCAAAAGCATTTAATTTTCATTGCACAAACAACAGTCCAGGAAATTTTGTTTTTTATGAAAAACAATCAAAGTGGTGACTATTTGGAG
>CAVBQX010000044.1:0-17455 GCA_963597755.1 Segatella copri | reverse complement strand
TGGAATCCAATGAGAAGATGGAACCAGCCTTGGCTAAGCTAGGTTATGGTATTACCGATCTTGTAAATATGGCAAAGCATAGAGAATACCTGAACATTTTGTTTAATGATATTTGTCTGTTTGAGTGCAGGGAAGTGAGCGTACTTGCCGGGTTTATGTTTTTGAATCCTTTTATCGCTTTGGATTATCTCGCCAATTATGCGGAAGATGAAAAAACCTCCTATACCAACCTAATTAATAAGGAGGATATAGGAGAAATAAAAGAGGCGCTCGTTGCAGAGTACCGGAAAAAATATCATGTTGATTATTACGAATTAATGGATGAAGTAAAAACCAATAATGCAGCAGACCTGGATAAGTATCAAAAGCTGTTTAGCTGCCACCCCGGCGTCAGCGTTAAATAAAACTACTTCATCAATTGACGTGAAAATAATTTTTTGCCAGGATAGTTTGTTAAAAAACAATATTCGACTTTTTTCTTAACGTTTAAAAAGCTTTATGTTATAATGATTATAGAAACCAAGGGAGGTGGGCAGGTGCGCTACAAAGATAAGATCCGCGAGGATGCAATGAAACTGAATCCTATCGATGATGCTTTCTTCGTCAAAATGGCAGAAGACCTTGAATTTTGCGAAGAACTGCTACAGGTAATCCTTGGAGATAGTGGTATCAAAGTGCTGGAAAACAACTATCAGTACATGATTAAAAATCTGCAGGGAAAGTCCTGCGTACTTGATCTCCTGTGCAGACTTGGTAGCGGGCACACTGTACACGTAGAAGTCCAGAAGGCTGACGATGATGATCACCAGAGACGTGTGCGCTATAATGCTTCTGTCCTGACTGCCAATATTACAGACCCCGGTAAGAAGTACGAACTTGTGCCGGATGTGATTTCTATCTTTATATCTAGATTTGATGTCTTCGATAAAGGTCTTACTACCTATCACGTAGAAAGAATAATCAGGGAAACTGCAGAGGTTTTAGATAATGGCATAAAAGAGATTTATGTCAACTGCAAGATTGATGATGGCAGTGATATTGCAGACCTGATGAAGGTTTTCTCTGATGATTTGGCCTATGATGATGAGAGGTTTCCTAAAACCTCTGCACGTAAGAGGCTTTTTAAAACAACAGATGAAGGAGTGAGTACAATGTGTGAAATTATCGAAAAAAACAGACGCGAAGCTGCTGCTGAAGCAGCTGCTGAAGCAGCTGCTGAAGCTGTTGCTGAAACTAAAACTAATATCGTAATTAACATGTTAAAAGAAGGCTTAAAATGCGCTGATATTGCTAGAATGACGCAAATTACCGTCGATAAAGTGATGGAAATCGGCAAGCAGGCGTCTATACTTTAACCGAGCAGATGGGAAAACCCAAGGATTGAGAGCCTTGTCCGATGATAAAAGAGAATAAGGATTCCCTTTTTAAGTAATGGAGAAAATATTATCATGTGTAAAATCTATGATACAAGAATATCTGATAAATATGTCTATATTTCTATGGATGACGAAGATAAAAACTATGGTGGCGTAAAAAAGCTTACTATAGAAAAGTTTCTTTGGGCTAAAAAATTCAAAAATATGGATTTTTTATGTGCCGTTGCTGTGCCGACTACAGTAGAAAGAGATGAAGACGATGCAATGCGTGCTGTCTATTTCACAGATGAAGATATAAAGTATTCAGTTTATGAATTTTAATCCATAAAGCACCTATCAAAAGAAAAATCTTTGGTAGGTGCTTTTTTATTTTTGCAATAATAAAAGGCGTACTGTATGAGCATATAACTAATTTTTGTTAGTTAGTGTGTTTATACAGTGCGCCTTTTATATTTTTTATACGTTTTACAGAGTGGCCTTATTAGATAAATAAGATTAATGCGCCCACTAATTTCCCCTTTTCATTACGCGGTAATGAAGTGCTTAAACATAGGAAGAGAAAAGGAGATTTACATTATGATGAACGTTACAAAACCGCACGCGGCTATGAAGCGCTTAAACGATCTGAGGGTCTTCGCTCCAGGATGCTGGATCGTCGTTACAAAACCGCACGCGGCTATGAAGCGCTTAAACGCCCCCATCTACAAGATAGAGTTTGGCGCCGTTGAAAATCTGTTACAAAACCGCACGCGGCTATGAAGCGCTTAAACATCAAAGCGCTTTATAATGGCGAACTCCTTGGAGGTTACAAAACCGCACGCGGCTATGAAGCGCTTAAACCGGCTAAAATAGCCGCGCGCAAAGCTAAACAAGCTGCGTTACAAAACCGCACGCGGCTATGAAGCGCTTAAACGCGCTTAACGGTTTGTTCCTTATCGACGATACCAAAGAGTTACAAAACCGCACGCGGCTATGAAGCGCTTAAACGGTTCAAAGTATGGACCTAAAAGAGAAGCACAAAAAATGTTACAAAACCGCACGCGGCTATGAAGCGCTTAAACTCTGTGCCCTGAAACCGGCTCACAGAGCGGGCGAAAAAGCCCAAAAAGGAAAATAGAAAATAAGTTCTGCGTAAAAAACGACAAAACCTGGTGAAGCCTGCCATTTTCCTGCCCATGCATACCGCTTGATGCGCCTGGCACAAGGATTGTGGGCTTTAGGAAAATGATTTTGCAAATTCACTAACGATAGTATAGCATAGCGAACAGCTGATGACAAGGGGGCATACAAGAAAAACGCTAAATTTTAACCTTTGCGGGCATTGTAATATTATTGCGAATGACCTTTTGCAAACAAAAAATAAATTGACAGAAAATAATAGGCAGTTTTTTTAATTCCGTGTGTTTCAAAAAGGCTGCTAGGTAAAATGGGCAAGATTTTCTCAGATATTTGTAGTGAAAAAGGGCTGCCGCGCCGGCTGCAGCTTGAGGAAAGGAGTGCGTGGGAATGCAGGTGGTAATTTGCTACGACACAAGCAACGATAAGCTGCGCTATCGCCTGGTAAAATATTTGGAGCGTATGGCAGTGCGCATACAATACAGCGTTTTTTATGGTGATTTGCAGCCAAAGCAGATAGAGGTGCTGCAGCAATTTGTAGAAATGCTGTTTCAAAGCTATGATGATGAAAATGCCAGCTTTTTGGTGTTTCCGATAAAGGACACTGCGTGGAAAAATAAACCCAAGATCCCACTGGATTATTTATATATCTGATTACAGATTTTGCAGTATGTAGGGAGGTACAGATTATGGGAACTATCTATTTGTCGCAGCATGGTACAAAGGTTAATCTGGAGCATGGTCAATTTGTTATCAGCCTGCGCGGCGAAAGGCTGCAAAGCATCCCCGAAATCTACGTTGATGATATTGTCGTTATGGCGACGGTGCAGTTAACTCACGCAGTTATCATGAACCTGCTCAGGCGCGGCGGCACGGTGACCTATATGTCGTCTAACGGTGTACTGGAGGGCATTATAGGCCTGGATGTGCAGCAGGGCAGGCAGGTGCTGGCGCAGGCTGCAGCGCATTTGGACGCGCAGCGACATCTGGCAGTCGCCAGGCTGCTTTTGCAGCACAAGCTAAAGGCGCAAAGGCAGCTTTTGCAGCGTTACAATAAATCCCTGCACTGCGACGAGCTGACGGCTGCCGCCGCCAGCCTGGAGCGCTTTTTAGCGCAGACTGAAGCCTGCAAAAGCGTCAGCTCGCTTTTGGGGGTGGAGGGCATGGCGGCCAGGGAATATTATGATTGCTTTACTTATCTTTTGAAAAGCAGCAGCTTTAGCTGGAACGGCCGCAACCGCAGGCCGCCGCGGGATCCTGTAAATGCGCTTTTAAGCTTTGCCTATACGCTTTTGGAGCGTGAGGTTAAGCTGATGGTGATGCAGTCGGGAATGACGACGAGCATAGGCTTTTTGCATGGCGTTAATGATTACAAGGACGGCTTTGTTTACGATATCATGGAAAGCTTTCGCTCCACGGCGGCAGAACGGTTTGTCTTTCGCTGTATTAACAAAAAAATTGTGCAGCCGGATGCCTTTGAGCTGGCAGGCGACGCCTGTTACCTGGAAAAAACGGCACGCAGACGCTTTGTCAGTGCTTTTGAGGATTTTATCAACGGCACAAGCTTTGACGGCACAACCCTGCATGAGGCTATCAGGGCAGAGCTTTTGTGTATAAGAAAATACATTGGCAGTGATTGTGAAAATGAGGAGGAATGTGCAAATGATGGTTAATTTGACACCGCATACAGTAAAAATTATAAAGGGTGATGGCAGCATATTAAGCCTGGAGCCTGCGCCAAGGGCTGCACGCTGTGTGCAGCAGGAGCAGGTTATTGACAGCATTGACGGCATACCTGTCAGCAGGGTGCAGATGGGAGCTGTTGAAAATCTGCCCGCAAGGCAGCAGGGAGTTACCTATATTGTTTCGCATATCGTGCTGCAGGCCTGTCCGGAGCGCAGCGACCTGGTAAAGCCGGGTGAGCTGGTGCGCAATGAACAAGGCGAGGTAATCGGCTGCAAGTGCCTGAGCGTCCTTTAATTGTCATTGCGTGCAACAACTTTTGTTTAAACTGTGAGAACAAATTGCAAGGTATTAAGCAAAATTCATTTGCACTTTACTGCAGCTGGCAGGATTTTGTTGAATAAACATAGAATACTAACTACAAAAATTGCGCATTAACGGCGGGGAATTTATTGGCTAGTCTGGCAGATTTTGTGAAGCAGGCTGCCGTTAAGTGCAGCAGGGAGAAAGGATTTATGCGTAAGGTTTTTTTATCGACCATGATGCTGTATGGGAAAACGGCGACCAAATACATCAGCAGGGATTTTGCTATAGGAGAAAAGCAATTTTATTTTCCCATAAGCTATTTGATTAACAACGAGGTGCAGCAGGGAGATGAGGTCCTGATAATTACATCTGTAGAGCATGGCGCTTCAGGCGAAGCCAAAAACCGCTCGGAAGCAAACTATCAGGACTACCAAAAAGAGGTAGAAGAAATTTTGGCTACGCGCGCCGTTACGCTCAGGTTTGAGGAGATCGTTACCACGGAGCGTCCTGATGCCACAAGCTTTACCACCTTCTTTAAGAAGATCACCAGATATTTTGAGGATGGTGATGAAATCTATGCCGATTTTACCTTTGGCTTGAAGGCATACACCCTGGCGATGTTCACCGCTATGACTTATGTTGTCCGCTCGTCGCAAAACATAAAAATGCGCTGCATGATGTATTCGCAAAAATATACCGGCAGCACGCAAATTGGCGCACAGCAGACAGCAGAATTGCTGGATATATCCTCCATCTACTACATCAACGAAATTGCCGGCAATTCCTATAACGGTCAGAGAGCCGGCCTGGATAAAATTTTTGATATGATTATCACAGATTAATTGTTTTGGGATTGGTGTGGCTATGGAAAAAAGTGAATCAAAGGGTTTTGCCTACGAAAACAATCTTGCCAGACAGATACTTGCAGCGCAAAAGCAAGGGCAGAAAAATAAGCAGGAAAGCCTAAAAAGTGAGCTGGTGAGCATCATGACCAGAAACAGCAGGAGCTTGCACCAAATGGTGCCGCAAAAGCTGTTTGATGAAGCTTATTTTAACAGCTATTGGGCAGCGGCCTTTAATGATGGTTTAGCTGACTTTGGTGCAAATGGCACAGATGCTAAAGCAAAAATCACCATCAGGGACTGCATTTGGGAAAAGTATGTTGCTCCGCTGTCGCATGGTGTCGGTCTTGATTTTGTCACAAGCTGGGAAAGACTGCCTGACGATGCGCAGCACTCTGATGCGGCAGAGCAGGTGGCAGATATTTTTTGTCTTGCAGGTGAACTCAAAAGAAGGCGGGAGGCGGCAGCTGCAGACGAAAAAAAGATAAACAGGACGAATTTGAGCAAATATGAGCAGAAGCTGCTGGCAACAGCAGAAACATGCAGGCATAAGCTGCAAAACCGTAAGGAGCATTTTACCCGGCTTCTTGCAGCTAACCCCATGCTGCCGCTGCCGGACGGGCAGCGCCCAATGCTTTCGGCGGGGGAGAAGGAAAACTTCATGACTTTGTATCTGCGCTTTAGCCAAATCAAACAATCCTTTGCCAGGGGTGAGGAGGGTGATGATACCCAAAGATATCCCTATGACGGGATGCTTTTTTCCACAAATTTTAACAAAACCAAGCTACTTTATTCGGTGGATGACAAGCTTCCTATATATGCCAGCAGGACGCAAAGGCCTGCCTACCTGGGAATGTCGTTTTACAATATCTTTTTTATGTTTTATAGGAATGACATGAAGCATCGGGCAGATAAACTGCCAGATGCCGAAGATCTGGACAAAAAGCTTATTTATGCAGCAAGAAGCAAAAAAATGCACGATTATCTGATGAAGATATATTATGAGAACAAGGAAAAGGTTGATGCCTATTATGCCGGCAAGAGGGTGGTTGCTTCTAAGGATATAAGCAACCAGACGAGAAATCTGAGCACGGAAAAAGATACCTTTTTGTACTCCAAAATTTTGCGCCTTATTGACAGCTGGGGAGTTAAAGATAAATACCCGTCTGCCCAAGCGCAAATTGAAGCGATTATGGAAAGCGTGGATGTGAGCTACAGCTTGCTGGCGCAGGAAAAAATAGCCAGCTATGTATTGTGCCTGCGATCTTTGGAAGCATGTCGCGAGCAGTTTACCTCCGGAGAAGCGGATTATTGGGCATACAGGCTGAGCATAGATATGTACAGGGATTTTGCCGGTCAAAAGCAGCGGGGACTTGGCCAATACCAAAGCAAATGGTTTAAAACAAGATATAAAAGGATTATAGACTTTTATATGGCAAACGCAGCTGGCGCAGACGACAGGGAAGAAATTATCAACCGTTATCTTGTAAGTCGTGGCAAGGACAGGGTAGATAGTGAGGCAATGAAAAGAAAATATCTTCAGGTGATGAGCGGTAACACTCAAAGCTAAGTAAAGGATGGTAAAATAATATGCCAAAGAATATAGTGATTTTTTTCTTGAGTCCGTTTCGGGACAATGCTTCTCAAGCGCGTTACACAGATGTTACAGGCAGGTTCAACACCATGTGTACCCAAACCAATGAGACTGCACTTAAATATATAGAATGGCAGCTGGCGCAAAAGGGTGAAGGCATTGATGCAGTTTATTGCCTTACCTCTAAACGCGTTGGACGTACAGGCTTCCGCAAATTCAAGGAGCTTTTTGCCGATAAATATTATTATCGCAATATCTATAGCGTTGATTTTGATGAAGATAAAAAGTTAGCAGGCTCATTTTATGGTATGAATATCATTTTTCAGATACTAGCCGACCATAAAGCAGATGATACAGTGGTGCATTTGGATTTGACGGGCGGCTTCAGGCATACCAGTATGCTGATGATGGCCATGCTGCAGCTGATTAAATATGAAGGGATGCCAACAGGCTACATTACTTATGCCAATTATAACCGCTTTGCGGAGGAAAACCTCATTGAAAATGTCAATGCCTTGGCAGAGATGTATAACATGATTGGCGGCACTGCTGAATTTTCTAACAGTGGCAGCATTATGCAGCTTAAGGAATATTTTGCTAAACAAGCTTGCTCTGCTTATCTGCAAAATTTGTTGGCGCAGATGGAAATTTTTTCAGAGCGCATTAAAATTTGCAGTCAGGAAAGCTTGTGGCAGCAAACTGTTAACGACCTCAATGAAGCTATACAAAGCTATAAGGAGCACTTGCCTGCAATTGCCGACGAACAGGAGAAGCTCTTTAGCAGGATGCTGCCGGCGATAGAGCGCGATTATGCCGAAATTTTGCAATGCAATGGCTCCTGTGAGGCTGTTTTGGCAATCATAGGCTGGTGCATCAGAAAAGGCCTGCTGCAGCAGGCTGCGACTATGGCCACCGAGCTTTTGCCTGTGTACTTTACAGAAAGCGGCATGGTGAAAATCGAAGCTGCTGAGGTTGCTGAAGCGTGCAAGAGTGGCGGTAAGCTGTGGTCTAACTGGCAGGTGCATTTGTTCAAAAATTATCAGCCACCAGCATCAACGCTTGCTGTCGCCGATGACGAGTTTAACTATAAAAGATTTAGATGGTTTGTAGATGATCAGGCAATGACTATTAAGAAGCTGCAGGACAAATTTGCTAAAGCATCAAATGATACCATAAATAAATTTTTTGACCAGGCATTGGCCTTTGAGGAGCAGGCATTTGTTAATGGCGCTGACCTATATATTAAATATAAAAGGTTACCGGCTGACAGCCTGGTGAAGGCTATAATAGCTGCCGGTGTATCACCCAATGTTAGTATAGAGCAATATCTTAACACAAGATACTCAACAACTAGAGGAGATATAGATAAAGTCATCTTAGGCTGCTTGAGGTTAGCTCCTAAGGAAAGGGTTACAGAGCTATTTGCTGTTGATTTATCTGCCGAGTCTGTCACAGCAAGGCTAAAGGGAAGAGGAAGAATTATAGCAAATATGTGTAGTCAGGGCTTGCTTTCTACACCGTTAAAATTGGATGTTTTGGCTGAAATCGTTAATAAGTATGTAAAAATTGTAGATAAGCGCAATGCAATCAGCCATGCCTCTGGCAATAATGCGGATAATGGTGCAGACCTTACCCTGTCGCAGCTGATTACAGATGAGCTGCAGCTGATTAAAAGCTGCATGGCCCAATAAGAAGCCCTAATATTGGGGTAAAAGTTTAGAAGGGAGCTGTTTAGATGGCTAAATTAGTTGGTGCGATCCTTTTGGATACACGTTCTATTCAAAAATATGTATTTGGCTGCAACAAGCTGAAGACCAATACAGGTGCGTCCTGGTTAGTGGATAGCATCTTTGGTGAAGCTATGGTAAGGGTTTTGCAGCAGTCCAGGTTAAACATGCCGTCTGCAAGCTGGGAGGATACGCGGTCACTGCAAATGGAGCGGGATAATGGTATTGAGTGCGAGATAGCCTATATTGGCGGCGGCAATATGCTGGTGCTGGTCAATAAGGGCGCAGCATCCTTAGCAATTTGCCGCGAGCTGGTACAAAAATGGAGCCTGCAGCTGCTGCTTAACGCACCTGGGTTAAAAACAGGCGTGGCAATAGGTGAGATAGATTTGGCCAAGGATGCTTTTCAGGCTTCCCTGGGCAGGCTTTACCGTCAGCTTAAGGAAAACCAAAATAATATTATGCCACAGGTTGATTTACCATATACAGGCTTTACTATTGAGTGTGATTATAGCGGCAAGGCTGTTAATGTGTTCAACAAGGAGTACCAGCGGCTTGTTTCTGCCGAGGTGCAGGCTAAAACGCAGGCCTTTGCTTACGCAGCAGCCAAAAATAAGCACGATTATGCACAAAGCCTGGGCGATGAATACGAATTTGCCTCCGAGCTGGAGCGGATTGGCTACAAGGATGGCGAAAGCTATATCAGCGTTATCCATATAGATGGCAATAACATGGGTGTTAAGTTTAGCAGCTGCCGCAATATGAGCGAGCGTAAGGCCTTGTCGCTTGCAGTAAAAAGAACTGTGCAAAACGCCTTTGGTTATCTGGTGAACAGTATTATTACCGAATATGACAGCTATGAAGCTGTTTTGGATATGCGTGTGCTGCGGCAGGGAAACAAAAGGCTGCTACCGTTGCGTCCCATTATCATTGGCGGCGACGACATAACCTTTATCTGTCCCGGACGCATGGGCCTGCAATATGCAAAAACCTTTATTAACTACGTCAACAGCGAGGATCTTTTGGATGATGAGCTTTATGCGCACATCCAAAGGACAACAGGCAGACAGATTAGCAAAAGCCTGAGCTGCTGCGCCGGCGTGGCCATTGTGCCGGCAAAATATCCGTTCTTCCGCGCTTACGAGCTGGCAGAGCAGCTTTGTGACGAAGCTAAAGGCTTGTCACGCCAGGATGATGGCAGCTATTTGGATTTTGCCATCTTACACGGTGAAAAATACGGCGATATCGCACTTTTGCGCCAGGAGCAGTATAAAACTAAAGCAGGCAGCCTGCATTATGGCCCCTATAATGTGCTTGGTGGCAAAAAGGATGCCCACAGCATGGATGCTTTATTCCTTTTGGCTGATTTCCTGGATAAAAAGATGCCCAAAAACAAGGTCAAGGACTTGCGCAGGGTGCTGCATGAGGACAAGCACAGTATGGCAGTCTTTTTGGATAATTGCACAGAATTGCACCAGCTTTTGCAGGAGCTGAATAATAAAAAGCAGATTACAGCAGATGCTTTGTGGGACCCAAATGGTGCTACCAGGTTTATTGACGCTATAGAAATTATGGATTTTATTTATCCTCAAAAGAGAATGGGGGTTAAATGATGAAGGAATTAAAGATTAAGGTGGAGCTGCTTTCACCCTTGCAGCTGGGCAGTGGGCGCGCCGATGTAATCATAGATAGCGAGGCGGTGCATGATAAGTATGGCCTGCCGTACTTTCCCGGCAAGCGGTTTAGGGGACTTTTGTACGAAAGTGCCATAGAAATGGCCGAAATCAGTGGCGGTGAATGGTTTACTAAGGCGGATGTGGCTGCGTTGTTTGGACACGCAGGGGATGACACGGTTTTATTGCGTATAGATAACCTGACGCTGGAAAACTACGCACAGCTGCAGGAGCAGTGGCAGCAGCTAGAGGCAGAATATCCGGAGCTTTTTACGCCTGAGAGCCTGTGGGAAAGCTATACATCTATCCGCTATCAGACAGCTATTGATAAAAAAACAGGCATTGCCGATGATGGCAGTTTGCGCAACCTGCGGGTTGTAGACAGTGGTAACTGCTTCTTTGGCAGCATCTATCTGCTGGGCGCAGGCAAAAAAGACACCGAGATTATCAGCAAGGCGCTGCTTAATTTGCGCTACGCCGGTGCCAAGCGCAACAGAGGCTGCGGACGCATTAAGTGCAGTCTGATAAATTCTGACGGAAGGAAGTGACAGCTTTGCAAAAATTTGAATTTATATTAGAAAATATTGATCCTCTGATTTTTTCAGAGCGTGGCGCGGATAATATTTTATTTACCACCAAGCACTATGTTCCTGGCAGCGCAATGCGTGGCGCGTTAGCGCATTTGTATATAAACATGCACAACTTGCAGCCCAAGCAGGCCTGTTTGGATGCGCAGTTTTATGACTTCTTTTTGTCGGGAAGGGTTCGCTTTTTGCCTGCCTATCCTGTGGGAGATAGAAAGATGGTGCAGGGGCAGACGGTTGTACTGCCGCTTTCGCTTATGCGCAGCAAGGACAAGCGGCAGATAGTTGACCTGGCTGCAGCAAATGAACAAAAGGCAGGCTACAAAAAGCTGACTGGCTTTGCTGTGAAGTTGCAGGATAAATTTTATCCGATAAGCACTAAAGTAAAAATTGAGCTGCATATGTCGCGCAGCGGAGCTACGGAACGCATTACCGGCACCAGCCGGGACGGCAATGTTTACAACTATGAATATCTGGAGGCAGGGCAGCTTTTTAAGGGTGCTTATGCGGTAGATGATGCTATAGCAGAGCAGTTTGAGCAATTTTTGCAGCAGGCTGCCTTAAGCAGCCTATATTTGGGCCGCTCTAAGAGCGCGCAATATGGTAAATGCATCTACAAGGCATTGGAAAGCAGTCATAATGCAGCAAGCATTACTGGCAACAAATTGTTTCTGCTCGCTAAAACTCCCTATATTGCCTTTGGTGCCTGGCAGCGTGCCGAGGATGCCGTTAGTGAGCTTTTGACTGAGCTGGAGACAAAAATTGGCGTAAGGCTGCGCAAACAGGGATTGGAGCTTTTTGCTGCTACCGAAAACATAGATGGCTACGTTGGCGTGTGGCAGGCCAAAAAGCAAGTGGAGCGTGCGCTTAGTGCAGGTACGCTTATTGAGCTTAGCGCAGAGAGTAATATCGACAGTGAAGCCTTAGATGCTGTTTTGCTGCAGGGATTGGGCAAAAATACTGTAGATGGTTATGGCCAGTTTATGATATGGCAGCCACTTTTGCAGCCGTCATTTAGCGAGCTGCCGCAGGCAGCAGGGAGCGTGCAGTATCTGAGTAAAGCGGTAAAGCAGACTGCGGCTGCAATTTTGCAGGAGCGTCTGCTGCAGGCAGTACATCAGCAGGCTGCCGATGATGTCCAGGGTGGCAGCTTAAAAATAACCGAAGAAAATGCGCAGCATATCCTTAAGCGTGTGGAAGGCTTGATGTATACAGATAAAAGTAAAGCTTTGCTGCAGAGCATCATGAAAAATGATTTTAAGTCCACAGCAAAAAACAAACTAAAGGCGATGAAATACAAGGGTGATTCATTGTATGATATTCTGACTGAGGAAAATAACCACAGGCAGCCATATCATGGCATCAATTGGGCAGACAAGCTGACCTTAGATAAGCAAAAGCAGGCCAAGCTAAAAGAAATGTTGGGGAAAGCAGCTTTCGAGCCGGATGAAAGCCAGGTTTATCGTGAATATTGGTTGTGGTTTATGCGTCATGCAGTGAAGCTGGGCAGAAAGGGAGAGCGTGAATAATGGAAGCGGAGTTAGCAAGAAAATTAATTATTAACTGCAAATTGCGTACTGAGTCTCCCTTGCTGATTGGCAGCGGACAGGACGATGGACTGACAGATATTTTGCTCTTGAAGGATAAGCAGGGAAAACCGTTTATACCCGGTACAGCACTCGCCGGAGTTTTGCGCAGCGAAATGGCCGGCATTTATGGCGAGGCAGCGGCAGACAGCCTGTTTGGAAATCTTGATGCAGATGATGGCAGGCAAAGCATGCTTTGCGTAAGTGATGTGGTGTTGGAATCCAAGGGAATAGTGATTCGTGATGGTGTGGCGGTTGACGAGCTTACAGGTGTAGCCAAGACCGGTGCCAAATTTGATTATGAGGCCTTGGAGCGTGGCGCTGAAGGCACAGTGCTTTTGGAGCTTACGGTGCGCAAGGCTTTCTTAAATAAATCGGTTTCCGGCTTTAGCTATCAACATAATTCGTTTGCTGCTAAAGGCGATTGCTACGGAGAAATGGCAGCTTCTTTAGCAGATTTGTTAACAAGTGGCATTAAGCTGGGTGCTATGACCAGCAAGGGTTATGGCAAGGTGGCGGCAGTAGAGCCTGCACGCGTCTGTGATTTTGACTTTGGCCAGCATTCGGCAGCGGCAAAATGGCTGCAATATCTTGAAAAGGAAAAGCTGCCGGAGGCTTTTTATGTAGCCAACGGCCAAACCGTAAAGAGTGCAGCTGATTTTTATCTGTCTGTAGATTGCAGGCTGCAGGGTGGATTGCTGGTTAGAGATACGGATGTCAGCGAAGAGCAGAAGGCAGACAATATTGTAGCAGTACAACTGAAAAGCTGCGATGATTATGTAATTCCCGGCACAAGCTGGAAGGGTGTGCTGCGTCATCAGGCATACAAGATTTTGCTGGCATTGACGCATAACAACGTAGCTAAGGTAGAAGAGCTGCAGAATGATAGCTTTGGCTTTGCCAGAAACGGTGCAGATGGTGCGCAGATTGGCGGTAAAAAAAGCAGGCTGGAGGTCGAAGAAACTTATATCAAAAAATCAGCACTATTCCCCAAAAAGCACAGCCGTAACCGCATAGATCGCTTTACAGGTAGCACGGTTGACACGGCGCTTTTTACTGATGAGCCTGTTTGGCAGCAGGAAAAGGGTCAGGAACCAATCAAGCTTAGGGTCTGCATGAAAAATTGCACCGAGGCAGAGGCTGGTTTAATGCTGTTGCTGCTTAAGGATTTGTGGCTGGGAAATATAAACGTTGGCAGTGGCAAGGGCAGCGGCCGTGGCGTACTGCGTGGCAGTCATTGCGAAATAAGCTACCAGGGCAAGGATTACGTTTTAGACGATAAAGCTGGCTTTAGCCTGCAGGGAGCAAAGGATGTTCTTGAAGGCTATGTACAAAAATTGGTAGGTGATCTGAATGGATAATTTTTTTGCACAGCAGGCAGTTGCAGGTAAGCTCACAGAGCACAAAACATTGCTGGAAACGGCTTTTAGCGTGACGCTGGCGGCGGCATTAGTAAAGCTCAGGGGAGCTGAATATAAGGTTGTAGCGCATTTTGTCAATTGTGTGCAGTTTGGCTATTATAAGCAGGGTAGCTTTTATTTTGCTGATGGCTGTGAGCTGAAAGAAAAGTACCTGGAGCAGCTGCGAATCTTTAACTTGGAGGAAGAGCTTTACCTGCAAAGGCAGGGAGAAGCCTGGTGTTTGCAATATATTAATGATACGCAGGGTACAGACAGCGTGCAGGCTGTTGACAGCAGCTCGCAGTTTTTTGGTCACAGCGTAGAGGGAACCTTTGCTAATGGCTTTATCAAGCTGTGGGAGGCCGGACGTAAAATTTCCTTGCTGCTGCCAGCCAAGCAGCAGGCGGAAAGGTATGAGCTTGTTACCCGCAGCTATGTGCAATATGACGCAAAAACCGGACAGGCAGGCTATAGCACTTATCGCTGGGTGGATATTGCCGCTGTAAAGGAGGGTGAAGAGTAATGGGGTTCAATCCAAATTTGGCAGCCTTGAAAAAGGCAAAGGCAGCTGGTACAAGCGTGGAGGAGCAATTGAAAAAAGCAGCTCCCAAGCCTGCGGTCTCAAGGTCTGCCGCTTCTTCAAAAAAAGCTTTTGTGGTAAATTATTCTAAGCAGGCTAATGTAGCCACAAAGCTCAATTTGCCTGCTCCTACCGCTCCCTATAATTTTGTCAAGCTGAACGATGTGGTTGTTGAGGCACCGCTTGCAAAAAATAGCAATGAAATTACCGAGGAAAAGCTGTATAAAAGCTTTTTGCTGAACGATGAGCCTAAATATAGCGGTTATTTTGAGCTTACTGCTACCAGCCTGACAGCATTGTTCATAGGCGGTGAGGGTGATGCCTTCTTTAGTGATGGCAAAAACAGCTTTATTCCCGGCAGCAGCGTGCGTGGTGCTATCAAAAATTACTTTAAGATTATCACTAATGGCAGCATGCGCACGGGTGATGACCCTGATGTGACAGACAAGCTGTTATATTACCGCACCTTCGCTTCACCGTTTCATTCGTTGCGCGATGCGTATAAGCAGGAAATGACAGCGACCAAGCTGACAGGTGACGGTAAAACCATTGATGTTGCCAACACAGAAGCAGGCTTTTTGGTGCGTGAGGGGAAAAATTATTATATTTGCCCTGCCACCTTTAAGCGCATTAAGGATGAAGGTAAGGCCATAGCACGTAATAACCAAATAGTTTGGAATGGCTCTACAGTAGATGTTTTTACAGGTCCTATGCGTGGCAAAAAGCATTATTATCAATTTACCGGCGCGCAGTGGAAGAAGAAGCTGGCTATTCCGGAAAAAATCATGGCAGGCTATGTGGATGACAAAAACCGTAAGGGCATGTGCCTGCTGGATAATAAAATGGCCGTAAGCGGCAAGGATGATTTGGCAATTCTAAATGGTGCGCAGGCCTATGATTACATTATTCCCTGCTTTTATGTAGCGGATGTGGCTAATACCGTCAAGCATTTTGGCTCAGGACCGTTATACCGCATTCCTTATCGCAAAAGCATCAGCCAGCATATACCTAAAGCATTAAATAGGACTGTTTTGGATTTTGCCACTGCGATGTTTGGCAATAAGGACAAGTGGAGCAGCAGGGTTTTCTTTGAAAATCTGTATCTGGTTGAAGGACAAAATGCTATTTTTGAAAAAGCGGCTTTAAGAAAACCGTTGCTGGGTGCTAATCCTACATCGTTCCAAAACTACCTGGAAACTAATAATGGCGTAGCCTGTGATTGGAACAATAAGACTAATATCCGTGGCTATAAGCTTTACTGGCATCAAAAAACATCGTGGAAACAGACAGAGGCTATAAAAAACGATAAGGTTACTAAAAAAATAGCTCCTGTCAGGAGCGGTGTTAGCTTTACGGGCAGGGTGCGCTTTGAAAATTTGGCAGCAGAAGAGCTGGGCGCCCTGGCAAGAGCGCTTTCACTGTGTGATGAAGCTGACGCCTTTGTTGAACCTGCCTACAAGCTGGGGTCGGGTAAACCCATAGGTATGGGAAGCGTGCGTATGGAAAGCAAGCTGTATTTGCAGCAAAAGGATTATTATACGAAGCTTTTTGGCGAGTCAGGCTTTGATGCAGGCCTGCGCCTGACGGATAAGCGGACCTATATTTCTGCCTTTGACAAGTATATGCAAAGCGTCCTTGAAGGTGAGTCACGCAGACTCTACGCAGAAAGAATGCAGGAGCTGAGATTAATTATGAATGCCAAGACCTTGCAGGAAAAAGACTGGCCGCAAAGGGTTAAGTATATGGGCTTGGAAAAGGAGGCTGTTAAAATAAATAACAACCGCGTTCCACTGCCTGCTATAGATGCTGTAGTGAGGACAAAAAAATGAAGCTGGCAGCATTAGTTTTAGATTTAAAGGCACAAAATAACGGCAGGCTGCCGCTGTTTTACGGGCGCTTGCTGCATGCAGCTCTTTTAAGCAGGCTGCAGAAGGAGAATCCGCAGTTGAGCGCGTGGCTGCATGATGCTGAAAATAAGAGCTTTGCCGCAAGTGCATTAGAACTGGAAGCACCAATACAGAAAAAATATTATCAGGTTTTAGCGAATGCTGATGCCTGCTGGCGTGTTTGCGTCATGGGTGACTACGTTGATGCGGTGCTGGATATTTTACAGAAGGGAATAAGCTTTCGCCTTGGCAGCATTGAATTTAAAGTACAGGAGATTATTTCTGATCAAAGAATAAATAAAAAGGCAGGGATAACCTCTACTGAGTTCATTGAAGCTGCCTGCGAAAAGCTGCCGCTTTTGCAGCGCGTTACCCTTGAGTTTGTTACGCCAACAACATTCCGCTGCTTTGAGCAGGATTATCCGCTGCCCAGACCGGATTTGGTGTTTGGATCACTAGCGGATAGATGGAACCGTGTAAGCGGTGAAGAGCATTTTAATGTTGACCTCGTGAAGAAAATAGCAGCAGACAACCTTGTCCCGGAAAGGTGGCATGGGCGGACAAGATATATCAGGCTGTCTGAAAAGCAGGGAGTAAGCTGCTTCTTTGGCAGCTTTAGCTACAAGCTTTCACTTTTGCCACAGGAATATCAGGCAATATTTGTTGCACTGGCAGAATATGCCCGTTTTGCAGGTGTTGGCCGCCTAACC
Source organism: Segatella copri (assembly GCA_963597755.1). Classification (GTDB taxonomy): domain Bacteria; phylum Bacillota; class Negativicutes; order Acidaminococcales; family Acidaminococcaceae; genus Phascolarctobacterium_A. The sequence goes on along the minus strand of CAVBQX010000044.1, from coordinate 392 downwards.
GCTCAGGGGTTGGGGCAGGTAGAGATCAGCTACGAATAAAAAAGTTAAACTGTATTTGTTTTAAGGGAATCGTATCTGTTTTAAATGATAAGAGATGAATCTAGTATATCTAGCTTTACTTTAGGTATACTAGATGATAATCTCTGAATTGGAGTGATAGACATGTACAGTGGCTATATTAATGACCCGGATCAACGGGCTTTCTTAAAAAAGAATCTAACTGGAGATAATGTGTTGTTAGGTGCAGCAGGAACAGGTAAAACAAATATCGCCATTGCTAGAGTTATTGCTCTTTCACGTATGGAAAATCCTGGTAATATTTTATTTATTTCTTATACCAACGCATTGGTTAATATATGTCGGGATGATATAAAGGGATTGTTTTCAGCTTT
>CAVBQX010000043.1:0-17689 GCA_963597755.1 Segatella copri | reverse complement strand
CAAAGTTTATTGGATTTGGTGACGAAGTAAGAAGAATGGCAACAATAGAGCAAACCTTCAAGTAAGATTTTACAGTTACAGCATTTCCCAACAAACCAAAAGCAGCATAAACTAGGACTCATCATCCTAGGCTTATGCTGCTTTTTAGCAAACATACGCAAAACAGAATAAAAGCTTGCACAAACTTATGTTTTACGATAAAATATTAAGCATGAAAAGGGTGTTATCACCAAACGGTAAGCGGTTGCCCTCTGCTACGGCGGAGGGCTGCGTCCCTCCCGAAAGGAGTTCTTTGTCGGAATTCACGTAGAGAGGGGGTGATCGGTTGAGCCTGCAAGAGCTTATTGCGCTGCTGGCTTTGATCGCTTATATAGCGGTCGAGGCTTTAAAGCTGGGACTTGAGGTCCTGAAGCTTTTGGTTGTGACTTATAATGACGCAAATAAAAAATAACCGCTCCCCCTTCCAAAGTTAGCGGTTATTTTTTATAACTAAACTCACGAGGGCAACCGTTTACCGGTAGCACTCTTTTCATCTTCATTTTACTATACAGACGTGATTTTTGCAAGGGGATTGCTGCGTGCTATTGGAGATAATTACCTATTTTGTAGGCGGCTCATTACGGTGTGTTCCTCTCCGTTCACACATTGCTTCTAAAGCAGGGAACAGTGACTTTCTACGCTCTGAGTAACCTATCAGCAAAATCTATTGCTCCTTTTAATTACCTCCAAAGTGTGCTATTATATAATAGATAAAGTGTTTAAGAATAACCAACTAGTGACTAGTGGTCAGTTAATAGCGATTAGTGGATGGTTGTGGGTGTAATTCCGGTGACCAATAACAAGCTACTATACACTATCTACTGGCAGCTATAAAAGGAGGCTGAGATAATGCGCAAAATTGCTATCATCGGCGGTACCGGTATTGAGAACCCGGATACGCTGAGCGGCTTTGAAAAGAAGATTATTGACACACCCTATGGACAGGCGTTGTGCAACATTGGTATGATGCACGGTAACCAGGTTGTTTTCGTCAGCCGTCATGGCGCAGGGCATTCGGTGCCGCCGCACAAGGTAAATTACCGCGCCAATATCTGGGCGGTGAAGAGCCTGGGGACGGAGGAAATTTTTGCTACTACTGCTGTCGGCTCGCTTAACAGTGAGATGAAGGCAGGCCATTTTGTTGTGTGCGACAATGTGCTTGATTTTACCAAGAGCCGCATCAATACGTTTTATGATACGCCGGAGCGTGGTGTTGCGCACTGCGACTTTACGCATCCGTATTGCCCCGCGCTACGCGAGAAGGTGATCAAATGCCTGCAAAGGACCGATATTACCTTCCATACGCACGGCGTGTATGTGTGCACCGAGGGTCCGCGCTTTGAAAGTGCTGCCGAAATCAAAATGTACGCTATGCTTGGCGGTGACGTGGTGGGTATGACCAATATGCCCGAGGCAATTTTGGCGCGTGAGGCCGAAATCTGCTACACTAACTGCTCCATCGTCACCAACATGGGCGCAGGCATTTCACCGACGCCGCTGTCGCACAAGGAAGTGTGCGATGCCATGGCGCAGAGCATTAAGCATATGGAGCAGCTGATTTTGGCCTTTGTGGCGTATGACGAGCCGGTAGAGGCCACCTGCGGCTGCGCAAGCTGTATGCAGGAATTTGGCGGCTTTAAGCTGTAAGGAGAAATTATGGTAGAAACAATGCGCTGGGAGCAGGGGGCGCTGGTGCTTTTGGACCAGACACTGCTGCCACAGAAAATAGAGTGGATTACCTGCACAGATTATAAACGCGTGAAGCTGGCGATTAAACGCCTAGAGGTGCGCGGTGCGCCTGCCATCGGTGCGGCTGCTGCCTTTGCTATGGCTTTGGGTGCGCGTGCTGTGGCTGATGCGCCGGACTTTTTGGGCACGCTGGCTGCTGTGCGTGACGATTTGGTCACAGCACGGCCGACTGCGGTAAACCTGGCCTGGGCAGCAAACAAGCAGTATGACCTGGCAAAAAGCCTGCACGAGGAGGGGCTTGCCCCTTACAAAATTATTGCTGCCTTGGAGCGTGGTGCGCAGGATATTTTTGCTGCGGATATTGCTGCCAACAAGGCTATGGGTGAATATGGCGCTGCCGTGCTGCCGCAGGACGCAGTGGTTTTGACGCATTGCAACGCCGGCGCACTTGCTACCTGTGGCTGGGGCACGGCGTTGGGCGTTATCCGCACGGCCTACGCCCAGGGCAAGCTGCGGCGCGTGTATGCTGACGAAACACGGCCGCTGCTGCAGGGAGCACGCCTGACGGCCTTTGAGCTGCACGAGGACGGCATCCCTGTGACGCTTATTACCGATGGTATGGCTGCCTGGACGATGCACACCAAGGGCGTAAATGCCGTTGTCGTGGGTGCTGATAGAATTGCCGCCAACGGCGATACCGCCAATAAGATCGGCACCTATGGCGTGGCGCTGGCAGCGAAGGCACATGGGATTCCCTTTTATATTGCTGCTCCGGTGAGCACCTTTGACTTCACTCTGGCGACGGGTGAGGGCATTCCCATTGAGGAGCGCAGTGCGCATGAGGTGCGCTGCCTGCGCAGCGAGCAGACGGCGCCGCAGGACGTGGACGTGTTCAACCCTGCGTTTGACGTCACCCCGGCCGCGCTCATCAGCGGTATTATTACGGAATATGGCGTGGTTACCGCACCATATATAGAAAATATTAAAAAGCTAAAGCAAAAGGCCGCAGAGGCCAAGGGAGGAATTTAACAGCTTATGGAAAGCATGATTAAGGATATTACACTTGCACCTTTAGGTCACCAGCGCATTGCCTGGGCGAAGGAATATATGCCGCTACTCAATCACCTGAATGAGGAGTACAGCAAAACCAAGCCGTTTAGCGGCATCAACATGGTTGTCACCATCCATTTGGAGGCAAAAACTGCTTACCTGGCACTGGTGCTGAAGAACGCCGGCGCTAACGTGGTGGTTACAGGCAGCAATCCGCTGTCCACCCAGGACGAGATTGCAGCTGCGCTGGTAGATAGTGGTGTTACTGTTTTTGCTACCCACGCCTGCACGGGCGAGGAATATGACATGTATCTGCGTGAGGCGCTCAAAAGCGCACCGCAGCTGATTATTGACGACGGCGGTGATTTGGTGAATATGCTGCACAGTGAGCGCCAGGATTTGATCGCTAACCTGATGGGCGGCAGCGAGGAGACCACCACGGGTGTGCACCGCCTTAAGGCGCTGGCTGCTGCGGGTCATTTGGCGTTCCCGATGATCGCTGTTAACGATGCTTATTGCAAGTATCTTTTTGATAACCGTTATGGCACCGGCCAATCCTCGCTTGACGGCATCATCCGCACCACCAATATGTCTATTGCAGGCAGAACCGTTGTCGTTGCAGGCTACGGCTGGTGCGGCAAGGGCGTGGCAATGCGTGCCAAGGGCATGGGTGCCAACGTCATTGTCACCGAGGTGGATCCGATCAAGGGCGTGGAGGCAGTATTTGACGGCTTCCGCGTGATGCCTATGCAAGAGGCTGCTAAGCATGGTGATATCTTCATCACCGTTACGGGCTGTAAGGACGTTATCACCAAGCCGCATATGCAGGTGATGAAAAACGGCGCCGTGCTGTGCAATGCCGGCCACTTTGACTGCGAGGTTAACAAGCACCACCTTGAGGAGCTGAGCGTAGAGGCTCCGTATGAGGTGCGCAAAAATATCATGACCTATACCATGGCTGACGGCCGTAAGCTGAACCTGTTGGGCGAGGGCCGTTTGGTAAACCTGGCCTGCGGCGACGGTCATCCCATCGAGATTATGGATTTGTCCTTTGCAATGCAATTTTTGGCTATGAAGTATCTGCTGGATCACAAGGGCGAGCTGCAAAACAAGCTGTATGTGCTGCCTGAGGAGCTCAACACCCAGGTTGCAGCACTCAAGTTGGCTGCTATGGGCGCAGGCATCGACACCCTCACCGAGGAGCAAAAGGCTTACCTGGCTGCAGAATAAGATGTCTATGGATAGAAACGAAGCGTGTGCGGCCGTTGCCGAAATGGGTCGCACGCTCATACAAAAGCATTTGGTTGCCGGCTCGTGGGGCAACATCAGCTGCCGCGCGGATGCAGACTGCATTGCCATCACGCCGTCCGGGCGGGGATACGAGGGCCTTGCGGCGGAGGATATAGTTATTCTTGATGCCGAAGGTGCTGTAGTAGATGGCAGGCACATTCCCTCGTCCGAAAGCAGGCTGCATACCGCTATTTACGCCGCCTATCCCCAGGCGCAGGCCATCATCCACACGCACAGCATTTATGCCAGTGCGCTGGCCGCTATGCATCAGGACGTGCCTGCTATTATCGAAGACATTGTGCAGATTATCGGCGGCAGGGTGCGCTGTGCAGATTATGCTATGTGCGGCACGCAGCAGCTGGCTAATAACGCTGTGGCAGCGCTTGGCGGCCGCAAGGCTGCGCTTTTGGCCAACCATGGAGCTGTCTGCTGGGGGACGAGCCTGGCGGATGCCTTGATGGTGGCCGAGATTTTGGAGAAGACGGCACAGATAGATATCATCTGTCAAAGCGCAGGCGGTAGCTTGTTTGAGCTTGATGCTACGGAGATTGACGCTATGCATAAGTTTTACGAGCAGCATTATGCTAAGCGTCAGCGTGGGGAAGAGTAGAAGGATGTGATTTTTTGTCTAAGATATTGATCAAAAATGTGGAGCTTTTGGAAACTCCTAATGGTGAACTGCAATGTATCGCTGTAGAGGATAACAAAATTACTTACGTGGGAGCAAATACGCCTGCTGACTTTGCAGCGGACGAGGTGCTTGACGGTAAAGGCAAGCTGGCTACCGCAGGTATGGTGAACACCCACGGTCACGTTTCTATGACGCTGTTGCGCAGCTATGCCGACGACATGGCACTGATGGACTGGCTGCAGAACAAAATCTGGCCGGTGGAAGATAAGATGGACGCTAACGACATCTACTGGGGTGCTATGCTGGGCATTGTAGAAATGCTCAAGGGCGGCACTACCTGTTTTGCAGATATGTATGCCTTTATGGAGGACGTGGCGCGTGCCTGCGCCGAAACCGGCATCCGTGCCAACCTCAGCCGCGGCCTGATCGGCGTTGCCCCGGATAAGGACAAAAAGCTGGCCGAAAACACTGAGCTTGCCAAAAACTGGCAGGGTTATGATAACGGCCGCATCCGTGTTACCTATGGCCCGCATGCGCCTTACACCTGTCCTGTGGACTACCTGCAAAAGGTGATTAAGGAGGCCGCTGCAAACAACGCCGAAATCCAGATGCATTTGTGCGAAACCAAGTTTGAGGTGGACACAGTTATTAAGGAGCATGGCGTTACTCCCATCAAGCTGATGGATAACCTGGGAATGTTTGAGCTGGGGACGATTGCCGCGCACTGCGTGCATCTGACGGACGGCGATATGGATATTATGGCGGCCAAGGGCGTGCGTGTGGCACACAATCCGCAAAGCAACCTGAAGCTGGCAAGCGGTATCGCGCCGGTGGCGGCAATGCTCGAAAAGGGCATTTGCGTGGGCCTGGGCACGGATGGCGCATCCAGCAACAACAACCTGGATATGCTGGAGGAATGTCGTGCTGCTGCTATGCTGCACAAGGCAACCACATTTGACCCGCTCGTCGTGCCTGCGCAAAAGGCGTGGGAGATGGCGACGGTTGACGGTGCCAAGACTCTGGGCTTTGCCAGCCTGGGACGCCTCGCAGCAGGCCAGGAGGCCGATATCGTGCTTTGGGATATGCATAAGCCTTATTGGTATCCGCGCCACAATAAGCTGTCGCAGCTGGTGTATGCCGCAAGCAGTACTGACGCCGATACTGTTTTCGTAGCAGGTAAAAAGCTGGTGGAGGGCGGACGTCTTTTGACATTTGATGAGGAAAAAATTTATGCCGAGGCAGAGGCCTGCACCAAAAGGCTGTTGAATAGATAAACTTAATACATGGGGGAAAATTATGAGCAAGATTCTTAAAAAAGCAACTTTAGCACCTGCTGTCTGCGAATTTGTCGTAGAAGCACCGCTGGTAGCTCACAAATGCCAGCCGGGACAGTTCGTCATCATCCGCACGGATGAATTCAGTGAACGCATTCCCTTGACCATCGGCGATTTTGACCGCGAAAAGGGAACCATCAACCTCGTCGTGCAGGCTGTGGGCAACACCACGCGCCATTTGTGCGACACCTTCAATGAAGGCGACGAAATTTTAGACGTAGTAGGTCCCCTGGGGCATCCGTCCGAAATGGGCAAGTTTGGCACCGTTGTTGTTGTGGGCGGCGGCATTGGCGTAGCACCTGTTTATCCCATTGCCCGCGCTTATCACGAAAACGGCAACAAGGTTATTTCCATCATCGGCGCACGTGACAAGGATTTGGTAATTTGGTATGACAAGATGGCTGCTGTCAGCGATGAGCTGATTTTGACCACGGATAACGGCAGTGCCGGCCGTAAGGGCTTTGTTACCGACCCCCTGCGCGAAATGCTGGAGGCAGGCGATAAGGTGGACCTGTGCCTGGCCATCGGTCCTGTTATCATGATGAAGAACGTGGCTGCTACTACCAAGCCTTTTGGTGTAAAGACCACCGCCAGCCTCAATACCATTATGGTTGATGGTACAGGCATGTGCGGCGGCTGCCGTGTAATGGTGGGCGGAGAAAACAAATTTGCCTGCGTAGACGGCCCTGAGTTTGATGCACATGAGGTGGATTTTGCCAACCTGGTTATGCGTCAGCAGATGTACAAAAACCAGGAGGCTCTGGAATATAGCTGTGGAGGTCATTGCAAATGCGTGGAGGAATGAGAAATGCTATGCCGGAGCAGCCGGCAGACGTGCGTAATAAAAACTTTAAGGAGGTAGCGCTTGGCTACACCAAGGAAATGGCTGTGGACGAAGCGCAGCGCTGCCTTAACTGCCCCAAGCCCCGCTGCGTGGGCAGCTGTCCTGTAAATATTGAAATCCCCAAGTTTATTCATGAGGTGGCTCAGGAAAATTTTGCTGAGGCCTATAAAATCCTAAAGCGTAAGAGCACTCTGCCTGCTGTTTGCGGCCGTGTATGCCCGCAGGAAAACCAGTGCGAGGGCAAATGCGTGCTGGGCATCAAGGGCGAGCCTGTAGCTATCGGCCGCCTGGAGCGTTTTGTTGCCGACTACGCGCGCGAAAACGGCTTGGATAACGATGCTGCACCTGCTGCAGAGCATAAGGGTAAAAAGGTTGCCGTTGTCGGCAGCGGCCCCAGCGGTCTTACCTGCGCCGGCGATCTGGCCAAGCTTGGCTATGACGTTACTATGTACGAGGCCTTGCACGCAGCAGGCGGCGTATTGATGTATGGCATTCCGCAATTCCGTCTGCCTAAGGAAATTGTGCAGCACGAAATCGCCGCTCTCAAGGATATGGGCGTAAAGATCGTGGTTGACGCTGTCATCGGCCGCACCTTCACCATCAAGGAGCTGATGGAAGAGGAGGGCTTCAGTGCCGTCTACGTCGGCACGGGTGCAGGCCTGCCGCACTTTATGCATATCGACGGCGAAAATTTGAACGGCGTTTATTCTGCTAACGAATTTTTAACCCGTGTCAACCTGATGAAGGCTTACGAATTCCCCAACTACGCAACTCCTGTATACGTTGGCAAAAAAGCTGCCATCGTGGGTGCAGGTAACGTTGCTATGGATGCAGCACGCACTGCCAAGCGCCTGGGTGCAGAGCAGGTATATATCGTTTACCGCCGCAGCGAGGAGGAAATGCCTGCCCGTAAGGAGGAAATCGGCCATGCTAAGGAAGAGGGCATTGAGCTGCGACTGTTGAACAACCCTGTTGCCATCATGGGCGATGAAAAGGGCTGGGTAAATGGTCTCAAATGTGTTAAGATGGAGCTGGGCGAGGCAGATGCCAGCGGTCGTCGCAGTCCTGTGCCTATCGCAGGTAGCGAGTACGTTTTGGATGTGGACATGGTGGTTATGGCCATCGGCCAGGGTCCCAATCCGCTCATCAAGCAGACCACGCCTGACCTGGAGGTTAACAAGCGCGGCAACATCGTAGCAGACGAAGCAGGCGCGACCTCTATCCCCGGTGTTTTTGCCGGCGGCGATATCGTAACCGGTGCTGCCACCGTCATCAGCGCTATGGGCGCAGGCAAGAAGGCTGCTGCCGCTATTGACGAATATCTGAGTAAGTAAATATAAGTAAATCTTGAGGCTGCAGGCTGCCGTAAACAAGCAGTTGTTCCTGCAGCCTTTTTTCTGCCTTCGCCTGTTTAGTTTGTCTATTGTCTGCAAAAATGGTAAAATATAGACATGTGTAATTTATATTATTATTAACAAAAGTGAGGGGTTCATCATGGAAATAAAAAAGGTGGCGCTGCTTGGCGCCGGCGCTGTAGGCTCGTATGTCATCTGGGGGCTTTGCGGACTAGAGGGCGTAAGGCTGGGCCTTGTTGCCGAGGGTGCGCGTGCGGAGCGTCTTGCAAATAACGGCTGCAAAATTAACGGGCAGATTTTTCATCCCGAGGTGTGGACGCCCGAGGAGGCGCAGGGTGCGGACTTGCTGATTGTGGCGCTCAAATACGGCGCACTCTCCGGCGCACTGCCTGCGATTAAAACAGCTGCAGGCACGCATACCACGGTTATGAGCCTGATGAACGGCGTAGACAGTGAGGAGATCATCGCTACGCAGGTGGATAAAAGCCAGATTGTTTATTCGCTGATCAAGGTTGCTTCGCACGGCGAGGACGGCGGTTACGTTTTTGATCCTGAAGCAACCATAGGCATAATTTTTGGCGAGGCACAGCCGCCGTATGACAGCGACCGTATCCAGGCAATTGATGCGTTGCTTAAGAGGGCAGGTCTGCACGCGCGCTCCTCAGAGTGCATCCGTGAGGAGATGTGGAGCAAATTTCGCCTGAATGTGTGCAACAATCTGCCCCAGGCTATTTTGGGTGCAGGCATTGGCTGCTACCGTGACAGCGTGCATATGCAGGCCATTCAGCAGGGACTGCGCCGTGAGCTGGAGTCTATTGCCGCTGTCAAGGGAATTGATATGTCCAAGGTGCCTGCAAGCAGTAAGCGTGGCAGCATGGCGCCGCCTACCGCACGCTACAGCACATTGCAGGATCTGGACGCTAAGCGTCACACCGAAATTGATATGTTTGCACTGGCATTGATGAAGATGGGCGCAGAGCTGGGCATCTCCACGCCATATTGCGAATATACCTACCATATGATTAAGGCTATAGAGGAAAAGAATGACGGCCTTTTTAATTACGAGGGCAGGGAGGATGAACGCACCTGTTCCAGATAAGGGAGATGTGATATTATGAAAAACCTTTTAACTATCGCCGGCAGTGATTCCAGCGGCGGTGCAGGCATCCAGGCCGATTTAAAGACCTTTGCCGCGCATGGCACCTTTGGTATGAGCGTAATTACAGCAGTGACGGCGCAAAACACCTGTGGCGTGACACGTGTGCAGGATATAGACTGTGACGTGGTCAAGGCTCAGATTGAGGCTGTTTTTGATGATATCCGTGTGGACGCTGTGAAGATAGGTATGGTATCGCGTCCCGAGATTATTAAAACAATTGCTGCCTGCCTGCGCCATTATGCGCCCAAAATCATTGTGGTTGACCCTGTGATGATTTCCAAGAGCGGCTATCCGCTTTTGGCACCAGAAGCCTGCGCTACGTTGATCAGCGAGCTGCTGCCTTTGGCGACGCTGGTAACTCCTAACCTGCCAGAGGCGGAGGCGATTACAGGCTGTAAGGCCGTGCAAAAGAGCGATATGCGTGCCGTGGCACAAAAAATTATTGACCTGGGTGCTAAGGCAGTGCTGGTAAAGGGAGGTCACTTGGCCGATACTGCTGATGATCTGCTGTTTGATGGCAGCGAGGAGACCTGGTTTACCGGCAAACGCATTGACACCAAAAATACGCATGGTACTGGCTGTACGCTATCTAGCAGCCTGGCGGCTAACCTTGCCAAGGGCCTGAAGCTTAAGGACGCTGTGCGTGCCTCCAAGGACTACGTGACGCTGGCCATCGAGCATGGCATTGCCCTGGGCAGCGGCTGCGGACCTACACATCATTTTGTTGACTTATATAGAAAGGCTGGTATGTTAGACTAATGGATTTGACGATAAAAATTGGTGAGCTGGTGGACAAGCTGCGCAAGCAAAGGCCTGTCATCCACCACATTACAAATTATGTTACTGCCGAAAGCTGTGCGGACGTAGCGCTGGCGGCAGGAGCTTCTCCGGTGATGGCCGATGAGCCCGAGGAGGTGGAGCAGATTACCGCCGGTGCGGATGCCCTGGTGCTGAATTTAGGAACGCTGAGCTTTAATAAGCAGATTGCCATGGAGCGTGCGGCCCGTGTGGCCAAGGACAAGGGTATCCCTGTAATTTTGGACCCCGTGGGCGTGATGGCGAGCACCATGCGTCTGGATTTTGCCTTGCAGCTTTTGGCTGAAGGGCTCGTCGATATTGTGCGCGGCAATTACAGCGAATGTAGCGCGTTGCTTTCGGGGGCGGCTGCAGGACGTGGTGTAGACAGCAATGCCCCTAAGGGTGAGGACGAGGGCGAGGCCCTGCGCACGGCTAAGGATGCAGCACTAAGGTTCGGCTGCGTATTTGCCGTGACAGGCGCTATTGACAACATCAGCAATGGCAAGCAGGCGGTTGTTTTAAACAACGGTCACCCGCTTTTGCAGGATATTACCGGCGCCGGCTGCATGACTACCACGCTGGTGGCCTGCTGCGCTGCCGTTACCAAGGATATGCTGATTGCAGCAGCTGCAGGTGTGGCCGTGATGGGTCAAAGTGCGGAGCTGGCGGCCAACCTGCTCGAAAAAAAGGATGGTCCCGGTATGTTTAAGGTGCGCCTTATTGACTGTATTTACCATGTAACGACTAAGTGGAATTTGATTAGAATGAAGCCTGAGGAAAAGGTGTCGTGATGCGTGCGGTGGATTACAGCGTTTATCTGGTTACGGATGAGGCCTGCCTGGGTGGCAGGGATCTGATTGCCTGCGTGCGCCAGGCCTTGGAGGGTGGTGTGACCTGTGTGCAGTACCGCGCCAAGGACGCAGCAGGCGGCAAAATGTACATTGAAGCATTGGCATTGAAGCACCTGTGTGATGAATTTGAAGTGCCGCTTATCATCAATGATCGCTTGGATATAGCGCAGGCGGTGGGGGCGGCAGGCGTGCACCTGGGGCAGAGCGACCTGCCCTGCTGCGTGGCACGTAAAATTTTGGGTGCGGATTATATCATCGGCGTATCGGCGCATAACGTGAGTGAAGCGCTGCAGGCAGTGCGGGATGGTGCCAGCTACCTTGGCTGTGGTGCTGTCTTTGGCACTAGCACTAAGGCAGACGTGACTGCGTTGGGCTTGGAAAATTTATATGCTATCCGTCAGGCGGTGGATATTCCTATCGTAGGTATCGGCGGCGTGACGGCGGCCAATTATGCGTTTGTGCGGCAGACGGGTGCAGACGGAGCCGCCATCGTGAGCGGCATTCTGGCGCAGGCTGACATAAGACTAGCAGCGGCGCACATCAAAGAGCAGGCACGCAGGCTTTAACCTGTCGTTTGGTAACGCTTTTGCCAAATGCAGGTAACGTAAGACAAAATTAAAAGGGCTGTTACACTAGCAAAATTGCTTGGTGAGACAGTCCTTTTTGTGTTACCATAAGGCGTAGGGATTAACAATCCTGCTAAACTGTAATATCTTGTAGCGGTTATAGCCGTACACACCAGCTCCGATTGCGTAGGGATTAACAATCCTGCTAAACTGTAATATGCTTTACAGTTTAGCCTAAATATAAAAAATAATGAGAAATTTTCAGCTAAAAGCAGGATAAATCAGTAAATTCAGCGAAATACCTAGCATAACAAATGCCTGATAAAGGGGGATTTAGTATGAAAGAATACACTGGAGATAAGATTAGAAATGTGGCCATTGTGGGTCATGGTGGAGCAGGAACCACGTCTGTTACCGAAGCCCTGCTGTATCGTAGCGGAGCAATCAGCAGAATGTGCAAGGTTGAGGACGGTGCTACCACCACAGACTATGAGCCCGAGGAAATCAAACGTAAGGTCTCCGTTAATGCCACCCTGGCACCTGTAGAATGGCGTGACACCAAGATTAACTTTATCGATACTCCCGGCTTTGCTGATTTCGTAGCTGAGGTTAAGGGAGCCTTCCGCGCTGTGGACAGTGCGTTAATCGTGGTCTGCGCTACCAGCGGCGTACAGGTGGGCACCGAGCAGTGCTGGAAGCTAGCAGAGGAGGCAGGCCTGCCGCGTATCATTTTCGTTAACAAGATGGACCGTGAAAACGCTGATTTTGACAGCATACTAGATAATCTGCGTGGTAAGTTCGGCAAGCATGTGCTGCCGCTGCAGCTGCCGCTTGGTAAGGAGGATAGCTTCCAGGGCATCATCGACCTTTACAAAATGAAGGCCTATCGTGCCAATGGCAACGGCTCCGATGAGATAGAAATCCCGGACGAGTACAAAGAAGCCGCCGCAGCCGCCCACGAAAAAATGGTGGAGGCTGCAGTTGAGGCTGACGATGACTGCATGATGCGCTATCTGGAAGGCGAGACCATCAGCGACGAGGATATCATGAAGTGCTTGATCAAGGGTATCCGCCACGCCATCATCTACCCGATGCTGTGTGGCAGTGCCTACAAAAACATCGGTCTTGGCCGTCTGATGAATGCGATCATTGACTTTACTTATCCGGCAATCTTGAATGACTATATCGTTATGGACAAGGAAACTGGTGAAGAGGAAATCCGCGATGCCAATGCACCTATGGCAGCATTGGTTTTCAAAACAACTTCCGACCCCTTTGTTGGCCGTCTAACTTATTTCCGTGTATTCTCAGGTTCTATCAAAGCCGACAGCATCGTTTACAATTCCCGTCGTGAGGAAGAGGAGCGCATCGGTAACATCTTTACGATGCGCGGCAAGACCCAGATCCCGATGAAGCAGGTAACTGCGGGGGATATCGGCGTCGTTGCTAAGCTGCAATACACCTCTACCGGCGATACGCTGTGCGACAAGAGTTCCGAGGTAGAATTCCCGCCCATTAACTTCCCGCTGCCGATGTATACCAGAGCGATTTACCCCAAGAAGAAGGGTGATGAGGACAAGATTATGTCTGCTCTGAACCGTCTGATGGACGAAGACCCGACGATTATCGTGACCAAGAACCCTGTAACCAAGGAAACCTTGATCAGCGGCATGGGCGACCAGCATATCGAGATTATTATGGAGCGTATGCAGCGCAAGTTTGGCGTAGAGGCTATGCTCAAAGCGCCTATTATTGAATATCGCGAAACTATCCGCGGCAGTGCAGAAGTGGAGGGTAAACATAAAAAGCAATCTGGTGGCCATGGCCAGTACGGTCATGTTGTCATTAAGATGGAGCCACTGCCTCCCGGAAGCGGCTTTGAGTTTGTTGATAAGATCTTTGGCGGCGCTGTCCCCCGCCAATACATCCCCGCTGTCGAAAAGGGCATGCGCGAGGCCATGGAAAAAGGTATCTTGGCCGGTTACCCTGTAGTGGATATGCGCATCACTCTGCTGGATGGTTCGTACCACACAGTTGATTCCTCTGAAATGGCATTTAAAACTGCTTCTAACATCGCCTTCAAGAAGGCCATGGAACAATGCAAGCCAGTACTGCTTGAGCCTATTTACAGCTTAAACGTAACCTGTGCTGATTCTATGATGGGCGACGTTATCGGCGATTTGAACTCTAAGCGCGGACGCATCTTGGGCATGCAGAGCGTAGAAGAAGGCCTGAGCGTAGTAACGGCCCAGGTACCCTATGCAGAAATTACGGAATACGCCGTAGATCTCCGCGCCATTACCCAGGGGCAGGGAACATTTGAAATGAAGTTTGATCATTACGAGGATGTTCCTGCCAAGATGGCCGAAAAGATTATCGCTGAACGCAAGGAAGCATGAGTGAACCCTTAAAAACTGCATAACGTGAAGGCAAACCCGCTCCCGATGTGCATTGCACGAGGGCGGGTTCGCTTTTTCTAAAATATACTGTTATAAATGTTTTCCCAATAAAATGGGTCTAATTTATATTGTATACAAACGTGAAATCTTGCAATTTTACTTGTTGCAGATACAAGGAAATGCTATAATTACAGTAGAGGATTGTAGATAAAAATTATTACCTGTGCACAGTTGTGCAGGGTTGGTGTTTATATATTTCTTGTAAAATTTCCTTGAGGAGGGATAGTATATGGGTAGCTTTCGTAGATTCCACAAATACGGCAGGTCCAAATTCAGCGCCAGTGCATTGAGTGCAGCCGCTGTTTTGGGCTTATTTTTTACTTCTGCACCTGTAGAGGCACAGAATATCAGCCGTATGGATGGTGGTAAAATCGAAACAAGCGGTAACAAGGTAGATATCTACGCCGGCAAGGTGCAGAATTCTGTTGGTACCAGCATATTCCAAAATTTTGACCTGGATCAGAACCATATTGCCAACATGCATTTCCATACGGCAGATGCTGCCGGTGGCGAGGCAGAAAGCCTTATCAACTTTGTTAACAGCAAAATTAATATCAATGGTACGCTTAACGCCATCCGTAACGGCAAGATTGGTGGCAATTTGTACTTTTTGAGTCAGCAGGGTTTGGTTGTGGGTAAGACCGGCGTCATTAACGCTGGTACCTTTAACATGCATACGGTGAGTGACAAGTATGATACTGAGTTTAACACACTTGATCAATTGTATTTAAATTCGCCCAACATTATCAAGCAAAGCGACACGTATACCGACAAGCACGGCACAATTGAGGTCTATGGACAGATTAACACCATAGATGGTGTGCGCCTGAAGGCAGGTCGCAGTGTTACCATCGGTAACGGTATAGATATGGCTGCGCTTAAAACAGGCGTGGTAGATTTTTCCAACCTGGTAAATATCGATAAAGGTAGTACTGTGCAATCTGGTTTGACTGGTGAAGCATTGAAGGCTACACGTGCTGGCAATGGTGATATCGTGCTGGGAGAACTTTACAAGGGCGATTTTGCTAACGGCGATATTGAGCTGAGCGCTAAGGCTAACAGCCGCAATGCCTTTGATGCTGATTCTACATGGCTAGATGTAGATACTGATGGCGATAATGTTGTCAAAACCGATATTACTGTGGCTAAAAATGCTGCTGTGCAGGGCTATGGCAATGTAACTGCGACTGCTAAATCCACCAACGGTCTAGGGCAGTCGGCCTTGATTTCTGAAGATATTACTTCCTCAACACTAATGGATCTTTTGGGTTCTATGGCTACCACCAAGGCTGCTATTACCGTTGATGGTAAGATAAACGCCGGCTACGACGTGACCACCGGTAAATATACCGAAGCTATAAACATTAAGGGCGAGAGCTATGACCCGTCCGTGACCTTGGATGCCAGCACTACAAACTCATATGCTGCCGGCAAACCGACTGCCTTTTTGAGTTTTGTTACAGATACGACGATTAGCAAGCTTTTGAAGAGCTTTGAGAAGAGTAAAAACTTTTCTCTCAGTCTTGCCAAGATGAGTGCTGATGCCACGATTACTATTGGTAAGGATGCGGAGGTGCACGCACAGGGCAATGTAAGCATGAATGCCTACTCTAATATGTATTCTAGCTCTGGTGCTACTGCCAAGTCTTCCGTGCTTTCTGCAAAGCTGCGTGATGCTCAGGAAATGGGTATAGTTGACAAGCAGATGGAATATATTCCTGCTACGTCTTTTGCCTACTCAGAGACTGATACCAACGCTACTATTGATATTGCAGGTGAAGTTACAAGTGAGGCTGGAGATATTACGGCGACAGCAAAAAGTGAAAGCTTCAGTTATGCTGAGGCCAGTGCCGCTGAGCTTGAGAATGACGATGATGATGATGATGATCCTGCAGGTACTACGCCTAAATCTTCTACATTCAAGTTTGCTTTTCTGTATGGTGATAATGATACTAATGCTAAGGTTAATATCCAACAGAATGCTAAGCTTACCGCTGACGAGGGGAGTGTAGAGCTGAGCTCTGCAGTAACCTCCTGCTCAATTTGGAGTGTTTCGACCTCTACTGGTAAGGGCGCTATGCTGGAAACCAGTGTTTTGCTTGGCACAGTCAATGGTACGAGTGAGGTAAATATTAACGGCGAAATTACTGCCAAGGATGGCATTAGTGCTAATAGTAAGAATGAAACGGAGTATTACACCGACGTCAGCAATTCTATTACGATGGACAATTCCACTAAGGAAGAAGATGAGCCTGATCCCAATTTGAATGGCCGTGTGATGGAATTTAATAACGAGCAGGAGCGTGACGAAGCTGCCAATGCTATAGGTGATGTGCTTAATCAATTGGCTGACGAGAACGTAGATGCCGGCGATGCAGTAAACAACACCTGGCGTGATTTATTTAGCGTTGGCATGAGTCTCAACATCTCCAAGGGTGACATTAAGGCCAATACAAATGTTGGCAAAACAGCCAAGCTTAATGTAACAGGCAAGCCTACCGTAGATAAGGATGGCAAAGTTACCAGTACGCCCTCTATCGATCTTAAGTCTGAAAGCACCTGGGACGATATGAATATGCTTTCTTTCAGCAGTATTTCTAAGTCCAAGGACAAGGATGATAAGTCAGAAAAGGCTATTGGTGCCGCTGTTTTGGTTGCTAAGTTAAATAATAATGCTCAAACTACTATTGAATCTGGTACGGATAAGCAGCATGCAGAGCTGACAGCTCCAGCTATCACACTCGAGTCCGAGGCCACTGCTCCTTGGGATCGTTATAGTAATATGAAATCAACGTTACAAGATGCTTGTAACAAGCTTACGGAAGATGTAAAAGTTCTTGTAGATAGAATTCCTGCCGCTTTTGAGTACGATAGTGCAGAAAAGGCATATAAAGAGAACCCGACTAATGAAAATCTGGTGAAGATGAACGAAGCTGCCGAAAAGCTTTACCAGGCGGTTTGCCTTGATACTACAACTAGAGGCTATAATCTCGTTAAGGCTCGTATTAAGAAAGTAATAAGCTGTGCTAAGGATTTTCTTGCCTTTACTAGTTATGCTAATTTTGCTGCTGGTAGCGCTGTTTCAAGCAGTTCAGAGGGTAGTAAAATCAGTGTTTCCGTTGCAGGTACGCTAAACTATAATGATGTTAACAATAACGCTAAGGTTTTGGTGGGCAGAAATGCTGTACTTGATGCCACGGCAGGCGATATCGAGATGAGCTCGACGACTGAGAGCTGCTTGGCAAGCATTACTGGTGCGGCTAACCCCTACAACTATGGAGAGGCTATAGGACAACGATTTCCTTCTACAGTAACTTTATGGAATAAGCTTCCCAAGTTTATGAGAAAGTATATAAAGGATCAATATGGCGATGCAGAGCTTGCATTTCCATATTATGTTGTCAATGGCAGTGATACTGGTATAGGTGGCTCGGTTGATATAAGCTATAGAGATGCCAATGCTATTATCAACGTGGCTGAAGGTGCTAATTTAAAGGCAACCGGCGAGTTGACGCTTACTGCCAATAACGAAACGATTTCTCCTTCAATTGCTTATGCAGGTGCTGTGAACGGTACAAATGGTTTTGTTGGTATGGGTGTGTACCAAGGTGGTACCTCTAACGC
>CAVBQX010000042.1:0-18681 GCA_963597755.1 Segatella copri | reverse complement strand
TATTAGTCTAAAGGATAGTGCTGCCTTGTTGCTATGCTGTTGGCGTTTTTTACAAATTATAGCAATCTTTACGGGAGAAATTTATGAAGCAACCCAAACCTCCAACAATAAAGGATTATCTGCAGGCCTTCTTGGATTATCTGAGAAGGCCTAAAACTGTTTTTGATATTAAGGATCGCACAAAGGGGCTTTTACTCATGCTTGCGATAATAATTGTGTTGCAAAAGGTTGTACAAATGCTTGCTGATTGATATAATAAAATAATAGAAAAGTGTTTATCGAGGAGGATGACAGTGACTGGTAATGGGCTTGGTATTTTAGGCGGGACCTTTGATCCTATTCATATGGGACATCTGCATATTGCCGAGGCTGTTTACAGCCAGATGCCGCTGGAAAAAATTATTTTTATTCCTGCGTATGTTCCTCCGCATAAGCTGGGGCAGGATTATGCACCGGCGCAGCACCGTTATGCGATGACGGAGCTGGCGGTGCAGGGCTATAAGCACTTTGCGGTATCGGATATGGAGCTGGTGCGCAGCGGCGTTTCTTATACGGTGGATACGCTGCGTGAGCTGCGTGAATGCTTTCCGCAGCGGGAGCTTTACTTTATTATCGGAGCGGATTCGGTGGCGCAGCTGCATACGTGGAACAGCATTGAAGAAATGCTGCAGCTGGCAACCTTCGTCGCGGCCGGCCGTCCCGGCTATGAGGGCGTGATGGAGGAGGTTGTGCGTAATTTGGGAGCTGCAGCCGCCAAAAGAATTATTTTGCTCCATACGCCGCAATATGATATTTCATCCACAGAAATAAGGACGCGTCTGCACGAGGGCCGCAGCTTGGCAGGCCTCGTACCGCAGGCTGTAGAAGCCTATATCAGGGAGCATAATTTGTATCAAGGGCAGGAGAAGGCATAGAACATGATGACTATAGATGAAATGAGGTGCTTGCTGGAGGCATCACTTCCGCCTAAGCGCTACAAGCATTCGGTGCGCGTATATGAAACGGCATTGCAGCTGGCAAAATCGTACGGTCTGCCGCAAGAAAAGATTGCCGTTTGCGCGCTTTTACATGACTGCGGTCGCGAGGTTGCCAGCAAGGACAGTGCGGCTAAGGCCGATGAGCTGGGCATTGCTATTGATGAGGTGGAACGCAACCAGCCGATTTTGCTGCATGCCAAATTAGGTGTACACTATGCACAAACCAAGTATGGTGTTAATGATAAAGAAATTTTGACAGGTATTTTACAGCACACGACAGGTGCTGCCAAGATGACAGTTTTGGCCAAGGTGGTGTTTTTGGCTGATATGATTGAACCGGGACGGGATTTCCCGGGGGTGGAAAAATTACGTGAGCTGTCCTATAAGAATTTAGATAAGGCGATGCTTTTAGCCTACAGCAATACGATACGTTATCTTTTAGATAGTGCGCTTTTAGTGCATCCGCATTGCCTTGATGGCTACAATGAGTTAATTTTACTGCAAAATTTGAAGAATAAATAGAAGGATAATATGGACGAAAATACTAATGAACAACAGACACCACCGCACCGCGTAAGACGCAGGCTGCGCTGGGGCAGGCTGCTGTGCTTTATTGTCCTGCTGGGATTTATGGTTGCTGCGCTCTTTTTTGGTACGGTATGGGTGTATAATAACTTTATTAATCCGCCGCATGCCGCAGTTGCAGCTGCAGATGACAAAATTCGTGAGGACGAAAAGCTTAACGAACGCATTAATATCCTGCTTTTAGGTATTGATGACGGTGACAGCGAGGCAGCAGAAACAGAGCCCAAGCGAACTGATGCTATCATTTTGCTGAGTGTTGATCCGCAAAATAACAAGGTTGCGGTGCTGAGTATTCCGCGTGATACCAAGGTGGTGCTGCCGGGACATAAGGATCCGGAAAAGATTAATGCTGCCTATGCCTATGGTGGGGCGGTGATGGCGAAGCAGACAGTAGCCAATCTTTTGCGCGTGCCTATACATTACTATGCGTTAGCTAACTGGCGTGGCTTTATAGATGTTGTCAATTTGATTGGCGGCGTAGATCTGTATGTAGATAAGGATATGTACTACGAGGATCCTTATGCGGACCTTGTGATTGATATCAAGCATGGCTATCAGCACATGGATGGCGAAACAGCAGGTAAGTACGTGCGTTTTCGCAAGGACGAGCTGGGAGATATCGGACGCGTACAGCGCCAGCAAAAGTTTTTGAAGGCGGCTGCAGAGCAGATGTTTTCGGTGCAGAACGTGACGAAGATCAGCAGTCTGCTGGCAGTGCTGGATAAATATGTAGAAACTGATTTGAATACGTTGACGATGCTCAAGGCTGCCAA
The DNA here is from genome assembly GCA_963597755.1 of Segatella copri. Classification (GTDB taxonomy): domain Bacteria; phylum Bacillota; class Negativicutes; order Acidaminococcales; family Acidaminococcaceae; genus Phascolarctobacterium_A. The sequence goes on along the minus strand of CAVBQX010000042.1, from coordinate 16,346 downwards.
TAGCTTTAAGCTGTTTGGGGATGACAAGCTGCGCAGCTGCATGCTATATGGCCAGTTTGACGATTCCAGCGGTGTGAGCTACTGGTCTGCCAGCCAGGCTGATGTCAACAAATCTCTTGATGAGCTGCAAATCCCGTATCTGAAGGACGAAGAGGAGCAGAAGCAACCTGTGGAAGAAGAACCGAGGGAGCATTTACAGCCTAAGGATAAGGATGAGCTGGCTAAGGAAGCAGAAGTTGCTGAGAAAACAAAGAACAATTAAGGAGGATATTTAATGAATACTAAGGAACTTGCCCAAAGGATTGCGGCTGCGGCCAACGACAAAAAAGCTAAGGATATTTTACTTTTGAATATGGAAGGACTTTCGCCGGTGACGGATTTTTATGTTATCTGCAGCGCCGGCAACAGCACGCTTGTGAAGGCTATTGCTGATAACATTGAGGATAAGCTGGCGGAGGCAGGTGTTCATCCTACCCACAAGGAGGGCTATGGTGATGCACGCTGGGTGCTGCTGGATTACGGCGATGTAGTTGCCCACGTCTTCCTGGAGGAAGAACGTGATTTTTACAATCTGGAGCAGCTGTGGGCAGATGCTCCGTCTGAGGCCTTTGTGGAGAATATTGATGATTGAGCAGAAAAAATACGGCAGAGCGAGGGCTGCTGCTGTAACTAACAATACCAAATACCGTCCTGGTGACGTGGTGAGCCTGAAGGTTGTGCGTACAAGTGAGGCCGGTGCCTTTTTGGATGCCGGCACAGGCAATACGTCGGATGATATTTTGCTGCATAACCTGCAGCAGACGGATCAGGTTAAGGTGGGTGACACCGTTAAGGTTTACCTATACCTTGACCCCAGCAAGCGTTTGACTGCCAGCATGAAGCTGCCCAAAATGCGTGAGGGACAGCTGGGATATGTGCGCGTGCTGAGTGTGACACGTGATGGTGGCTTTGTAGATATCGGCGCTGAGCGTGGCGTATTTTTACCCTACAGCCAGATGCGTGGCCACGTGAGTGAGGGGCAGCTTGTCTGGGTAAAGCTTTACCGTGATAAGAGCGGCCGTCCTGCTGTTACCATGCGCGTGGAGGAGGATATGCTGCGTGCTTCTAAGCCTGCAGAGGGCTTAAAGATTGGCGATAAGGTTACAGGCACGATTTATAACATCTTACCTGAAGGCTTCTTTATCCTTACCAATCAGCGTTTTATTGCTTTTTTGCACCGCAGCGAGGTTCCTGGCGGCCGCCTGGACTTTGGTCAGGAGGTTACCTGTCGTGTCACCTATTTGCGCGAGGACGGGCGTATTAATGTATCTATGCGTCTGCAAAAGGAAAATGCTTTGATTGCTGACGCGCAGGATATCTATGACTTTTTGGTAAAGCGTGGCGGCAGTATGCCGTACTGTGATTCTACACCGCTGGAAATCATTAAGCAGAAGTTTGGCATCAGCAAGGCAGCCTTTAAGCGTGCCCTGGGGCATTTGATGAAGGAAGGCAAGGTCCGTCAGGAAAATGGCTGGACCTACTTAATTGAAAAGTAAAAGAGAATATTAAAATAGGCATAACAAAACTGCTAGTCTGTACATATCAAAACAGACTAGCAGTTAATTTTTTGTTTATCTTATTCTAAACGTAAAGGGCAGCTTCAGATAACAACGAACCTTTTGACCGTTTTTGCCAACAGCGCTGGTGAAGCGCCATTTGTAGGCGGCGTTTATGCCTGCCTGGTCTAAGTTGGCGTTGCCAGTGGAGCTTACAAGCTCTACACTGTCAACTGTACCGCTGGTGTTGACCAAAAGTCGTACTATGCCGGAGCCTGTGATACCGGCATTTCTTTCTGCTGCAGGATAAACGGGGTCTGACTTGTGTGTAATGCGCGGTGGAATAGCCACTGCATTACCTGTGCCACCACCGCTGCCGGGACCTGTACCGCTGCCTGTGCCTGTGCCGTGACCACTACCATGACCGCCGCCACTGCCGCTGCCGCTGCCAGGGCCTGTGCCGCTGCCTGTGCCACTGCCTTGGCCTGTGCCGCTACCCTTGTGCGCGGCCTTTTTAACGTGAGCCTTACGTACAGGTGCAGGCTGTGGCTTATTCTGATCATTTTGCCAGATAGCATCAGGCTGGGGAGCCTCTTCCTCTTGGGCTTGCTCATCCTCAGCAGTGGTTTCATCATCCCGGCTATCTTCTATATCGGCATCACTGCCGCCGCCACCGCCGCCGCCGCCAAAAAGCGATACCTCGACGATATCGTCCTGCTGATGCTGGCTAAAGGCAAATAATCCTGTGAAGCTGACAAGCAAAAAGAGCAGGACATGGACGGCAACCGAGCCTAAAATACCATACTTGCTTCGCTGACGACTATCCATTATTTACCAGCTCCATCCGTTGCTAAACCAAAGCGGGTGATACCTGCGCCCTTCAATTTGTCAATTAGCTCAATTACGCGGCCGTAATCAATATCCTTATCTGCCCTGATAACAATGGCAAAGCGGGGATTATTTTTTTGCTCGATAGAAGCCTGCGCAACTAAGGACTGAACATCGGTCGGAGCATCACCAAGATATAGCTTGCCGTCATTTTTTAAGCTGACAGCAAAGGTTGTGGTAGTATCGGTGGCAGCATTAGCTGCCCGCGGCAGCTTTACGGGGATAGTTTTCAGATCGATCATATACATGGTGCTGAGCATAAAGAAGACCAGCAGAAAGAACATGATATCAATCATCGGGATGATAATCAGCTCCGGTGTTTTTCTGTTACGTACATCACGCAGCTGCATTATTTACCACTCCTTGTCCCTGCTTCTAAGAGAGCGCTGAAGCATTGCTCCATGTCGGTGATCATATTGTCCATGCGGTGAGCAAAGTAGGAATGTGCACATAGCGAAATAATAGCTACGCACAGACCGGTCGCAGTCGCAATCAAGGCTTCGCCGATGCCGCCGGTGATGGCGATAGGAGCGCCTGCCTGCAGGTTAAAGATACTGAAGGCACCAATCATACCTACAATGGTACCAAGCAGTCCCAGCAGCGGGGACATGGTGACGATAATGCTTAAGTAATCCAGCTTATCCTTCAGCTTAGCGATGAAGATGCCTGCCTGGCTTTCCATGAAGGCCTTTTTTTGCTCGTTGCCGCCTTCAATTTTATCAGCTGCGGCAACTATCTGTGCACATTCGCCATTGCTTGCTTCGGCAAGCTGCAATGCCTCGGCAGTGTTATTATCGCGTAAAAGTGAGCAGTATCGGGCAGCGAACTGTGCTCCGCTGTCTACCCCCTTGTAAAACAAAAAGCGTTCAATAGCGATAGCGATAACCGCAATTGAACAGAATAACAACGGCCACATGACAAGGCCGCCCTTGTGAAAATACATGATTGTTTGTTGAATTGCTTCCATGAATTTGCCTCCTCATACACGTATTACAGCAACTAAAAACATAGATATCCGTGTGCCCGGCAAGGCATAAAATTACAGGATTTTGGTTGCTATAATCTTCTCATGATACATAGTATATATTACTAGTATCGAAAAAGCAAGCATAGTTTTTTTTAGTGTGGGTTTCATAAAATTGAAGTATTTGCTTGTGTGAAGACTCAGAAAAAATGCGGCTGTCGGTGCTTTTATCCGTACGTAAGTAGTAGCGCCGGGAGCGGAGCTGCCTACCACCCTGCAATATATAAGAAAGTGCTTGGAAATTTAAAGAAACAGCTATTGTCTCTATTGCTTTCCTGCAATTACTTAGCTATTGAAAATCATTACTAGTGATGATAAAATAAAGGTAGCATATGTAGTATTGGAGGAAAAGCATATGAAAAAAATAGCAATTTTACGCTGCCTGATTACGTCTGCAAGCTGCGCCGGGGCCGGTTGCCTGCGTGCCCTCTATGAGCATGATAAGGCCTTTGCACAGTACGGTGATGAGGAGCTGCGCCTGATGGCCATGTGGACCTGCAACGGCTGCGGCGCGTCTAAGCTGGAAAACCAGGAGGGCGTACGCAAGAAGATTGAACGTATGAAGGCACTGGAGCTGGATGCTCTGCATATCAGCCACTGCACCCATAAGAAAAAGCCGGATGGTGAAAAGTATTTATGTCCTACGATCAAAAAAATTATTGATGAGCTGCAGGATGCAGGCATCACGATTGTTGACGGGACGCACTAAAACTCAATTTTACAATTATAAAAGGCTGTCGTGCATTTTTTTGCCTGTTGTCATAGCATGGTATGGTTAAAGTGTGCGGCAGTCTTTTTCTTTTTCAATTTACATAAGGGTGTTAAGCAGGAAAATCAGCCTCTGCTAACGAATAAATAAACATATACACCTGTAAAGGCGAAAGGAGAAACGAAATGAGGGACCTAGTAAAAAAGTATATTGCAGAGCATTATGAGGATTATGTAAAGGATTTGGAAGCTTTGACTAATATCGATTCCGGCAATGGTGACCGTGAGGGTACGGAGGCTGCAAATAAATTTGTTGCAGGCAAGATGGCCGCTATCGGTGCTAGTACAGAATTTAGATATAATGACAGAGCCTGTCATTTAATTTCGCGTCTGGCTGGTAAGGGTAAATATACTATTTTGCTGGTAGCGCACGTTGATACAGTTTTTAACAAGGGCGAGGCAGCACGCCGTCCCTTCCGTGTAGATGAAAAGGGCTTTGCCTGGGGCCCCGGCGTGGGCGATGACAAGGCTACGGTGGTAGAGGTTATTTATGGTCTGGCTGCGCTTAAGGAAGCAGGCTTTGATAATTATAAGGAAATTATTTATTACACCAATGGTGAAGAAGAGGGCGGCAGCAAAACGGCCGAGGGCATTGTTGCCGAGCTGTCGCAGCAGGCAGATTTCGCTATTATCATGGATGTGGCACGTCCTAACTGGGGCATCGTCACCCAGCGCAAGGGCAACGCCAAATACCGTGTGGAGGTTACAGGCAAGGGCGGACATCATGGTAACGCTTCGCAAAGCTGCGCCAACGCTATCCACCAATTGGCCTACACTATTACCGAGCTGCACAAGCTGGCAAGTCCGATGCCCGGCGATCCTGCTGACTTCACTGCCGAAGCGCTCAAGGCACGCGGCATTGTGGACGCAGGCCAGTTCATCCCGCAAAATACGGTAAATGTGGGTGCCATCGGCTCTACTAATGACAAAATCAGCGTCATCCCCGGTGATGCCTGGTGTGAGGTTAATGTGCGCTGCTTTACTGTCGAAGAGCAGCAGCGCCTGGATGCCGAAATTAAGGCATTGGCCGACAAGGTTGTCATTGCCGGCACCAGCGTCAAAATTACCGGTGGTATTGTTACGGGACCTATGCAAAAGACGGCGCAGGCACAAAAAATGGTGGATGTTTATAAGCGCATCGTCAAGGAGGAATTTGGCGGCGAGGTGAACGAATGGGTAGCAGGCGGCCTGACTGATGGCAACCGTACTGCCAAATTCGTGCCGACTCTGGATGCCTTGGGCGTAGAAAATTATGACGAGCATTCTGATCATGAATCTGTAGATTTGAACACAGCTGTGCCGCGTACTACGGCATTTGCCCTGACTTTGGCCGAGCTGGCAGACACCTGGCAGCAGGATTAAGACCGCAAAAGCCTGGGATTGCTTTGGCAGTCCCGGGCTTTTTGCTAATGACGCAGGCTTATACTTGTGTTATAATATATAAGCTAAAATCTTTCAGATAAGGTGTGATAATATGTCAAAAAAAAGTAATAAATACGCCGGCGACCAGCCTGCAGCCTACGACCCTACAGGCATGAGTGAATATCTGGGACTGGGCAGGCCTATCGATTTTGATAAGGGACCTGTAAAGATCGCAATGATGTGCGCTATTTTTATTTCTGTGGCAGTAACGCTGTGGAAGTGCTCTACAGGCATGGAATCCGGTGACGCTGTCGTGAGCGCGCTTGGCTATGCGTTAGGCTTTTTGTTTAGCTATATGATAGCGCTGGAGCTGGATCCCGACCGTGGTCTGGGTGGTTTTATCGGCGGCGGTCTCACGCTTGTGGCCTACTTTTTTGTGGGTGAGGGCAATATCCTGGTAATGCTGTGGCTGCTCTTTATCCTGCGTATGCTCAACCGCAGCTCCGGTGACAGACACCGCCTGATTGATAATGTGATTATGATTGGTTCGGCTGCCTGGCTTGGAGTGCAGGGATTTTGGGTGTTCCCGCTTTTGACAGGTGCGGCCTATATTTTAGAAAGCCAGATTCAGGCAGGCTACTTCCGCAGTCTGTACCTGGCCGGTGTTTCGCTGGCCTGCCTGCTTTTTGCGCAGTACGGTACTATCGCTAACAATTTGTCTATGAGCAATATCATCGTCATGGCTGTTGCCTTCATCCTTTTCCTGCCCGAAATCCGTGTAGCAGATTACGTTAAGGCTAAGGGTGACAAAAACGGCAAGCGCTTGCTGCCCAAGCGTCTGCAGACCATGCAGGGATATTTTTGCATGATGCTTTTCACGCTCACCTTTATGCATGGTGATGCAGTTGTGCCTTCGCTGCTGCCGGCAGTGGCTGCTGCAGCCGGTTGCGGCTTGTACCTGTTTGTGGCCTTGATGAAGCATGAGGTAGTTTAAGACTTTTAATATAATCTGGAGGTAAATACAATGAGTGAAAACAGAAAAATTAAATTTACGACCAATAAGGGCGTTTTTGTTGCCGAAATGTTTGAGGATAAAGCACCTCTGACTACAAAGAACTTTATTGACCTGGTAGAAAAAAGCTTTTATGACGGTATCATTTTTCACCGCGTTATTGATGGCTTTATGATTCAGGGCGGCGACCCGACCGGCACTGGTATGGGCGGCCCCGGCTACAAAATTAAGGATGAATTCGGTCCCGGCCTGAAGCATGACGACGAGGGTATTTTGTCTATGGCCAACGCCGGCCCTAACACCGGCGGCAGCCAGTTCTTTATCACGCTGGCAGCTACTCCCTGGCTCAATGGCCATCATGCTATTTTTGGCAAGGTTGTTGAAGGCATGGACGTTGTCCGTCTGATCGGCGCTGCCCCGACTGATTTCCGCGATCGTCCGCGTGAGACTATCACAATGGAAAAGGTAGAGGTTGTAAAATAAATGGCGGCGTTTGTATATATGCTGCGCTGTAAGGATGGCAGCTTATATACAGGCTGGACCAATGATTTGGCGCATCGTCTGGCTATGCACCGCAGCGGACGTGGCGCTAAATACACACGCGGACGCGGGCCGCTGGAGCTTGTATATACCGAGGAGCTGGCGGATAAGGAAAGCGCGCTGCGGCGTGAATGTGCTATTAAGGCTATGCCGCGTGCTAAAAAGCTGTTGCTTGCTGCTGTCTGGGAAGAGCAAAGCCAAAAGCAAAATTATAAAGATTCAGAAAAATAATTGCTTTTAATCTAGAAGTAGGCTATAATGGCTAGAAGAGCATTTTTGCTCAAATAGTTATTAGGGAGGCCTATAAATGACAGGCAAAGTAAAATGGTTTAATGCAGAAAAGGGTTATGGCTTTATTCAAAGAGAAGGCGGAAAGGATTTGTTTGTACATTTTTCCGCAATCAAGAGCGAAGGCTTTAAAACTTTGGAAGAAGGCTGGACGGTAGAATTTGACATTATTACCGGCGACCGTGGCGAGCAGGCAGCCAACGTGGTGCATGTAGAATAAAAATAAGCTGATGATAAAGCAGGAGTTGCTTAATCATCAGCTTTTTCTTTGCCAAAATTAATCGTCGTCCTCTTCCTTGATGGTGCCGTAGGCGACTAAAATAGTACCCTTGGGCGAGGCGAGTGCCGGGCAGACATACAGGATAACACCGGTTTGCTCAGCGTAGTAGGTGGTCAGCGTATTGCCGAATACGTCGGTAATGCGACCTAAAATCTGGCCCTCCTCAACAAAGTCACCGCTGTGGATGTGGTGCAGCCAGCAGCCTGTTTCCAACGCTTCCAGGTAGATAAGGTTTTCTACATCGCGTGGAGAGTGATGACGGGGCTTTACAGGTAGGGAGAACATCTTGAGCTTACGCAGTATGTTACGGATATCGTCCTTGTAGGCTTCGATATCCTCATGCAGGCACAGTCCTGCGCCGCCGCGTTCGATGAGGATGGACGGCAGGCCGGTGCTGGCGGCGTAGTTATAGGCACCACCTGTAGCCAGCGAGCGTACCATATATTCCATGTCCAGCACACGGGCAACGGAGCGCGATTTCTTTTCAACCTCGGGTGTGGGCTGGCCGGGATAATAAACATAGGGATGCAGGCTTTCATGGATATCGCCGCTGTGCATATCTACATAAAAATCGGCGATAGGGAAAAAGTTGCTGCTGATAAGATAGGCAGTTTTATCTGCCAGCGTGCCCAGCGGGTCGCCGGGGAAAACGCGGTTCAGATTTTTGCCGTCCTCGGGGACGATCATCTCGCGGCGCGCCCAAAAGCCCTGGATGTTTACAGGATGCATCATAATCAGGCAGCCGAAAACGTGCTCAGGCTCAATATCGCGGCCAAGCTCCATGGCTGCGGCAATGCCGGGATATTCGCCGCCGTGGATGCCGGCGGTAATCAGCAGGGTGGGGCCGTCCTCCTTGCCGTTAATAATCGTCATAGGAATTTTTACTGCCGTATCGGGAACAGGCAGATAGGTGCGCAGCTTGGCACCGCGCTCAATAGTCAGTCCGCATATTTTTAGTGTGTCAGACATTTGCTCACTCCTTCGATATATTTTGCTCATACTTTAATGTTAGCAGATGCTTACCGAAATGTAAAATTTTTTGTTTCCGCAATATGTGTCGGAAACAAAAAAAGTAAATCCCGGTTGCGGCAAATTTACATCTGCATATAATATTTTTGAATAGTGGTTATGATTTCTCACTTGCAATAAATTATAACATATGATAAGCTATTCACACAAGAGAGTTTTTGAAATAAAATTAAGTGCAAATAAGCAAGGAGGATAGATAGCGTGAGCCTGCTTACGGACAAGGAATACCTGGGGCTGACGGTGCCATTTATGCTGTCAACTATGACGCAGCCACTGATGGGAGCGGTGAACACAGCGGTTATGGGACAGCTGCCTGACCCTAAATATATTGCGGCAGTGTCGCTGGGAGCTATTTTGTTTAACAATTTATATTGGTTATTTGGTTTTTTGCGTGTCAGCACAACCGGCTACGCAGCACAGGCCTTTGGCGCTGCGGATAAACGGCTGGGGATGCTGGCATTTTTTAAGCCTGCTGTGCTGGCGCTCATCATCAGCCTGCTGTGCATAGTGCTGCAAAAGCCCATATTAGAGCTGTATTTGGCAATGATTGGTGCTGCCCCCGAGGTCAATGATTTGTGCCGTGAATATTACTATATCCTGATTTGGGGTGCGCCGCTGGTGCTGTTCAATTATGTGGCGCTTGGCTGGCTCATGGGGCAGACGCGTGTGCATGCCAGCGTATTTATGCAGGTGTCGATGAACGTGATTAACATGATCCTGAGCGCGTGGTTTGTTTTTTGGCTGCATATGGATATTACAGGCGTAGCAGTGGCGACGCTGCTCAGCCAGGTGTATGGCGGCGTGCTAGGCGCGGTGCTGATGTACTATTACGGTAAATTTGATTATGGCAACCTGCCCTGGGGCGAGCTTTTGGACTGGCGTGAATTTATCGGTATGCTTAAGGTTAACGTCAATTTGATGATACGCACAGCCTGCCTGCTGACGGTAAATAATATTATTGCTGCTGTGGGTGCTTCGCTTGGTACGGTGGTACTGGCCGCCAACGCCGTACTTTTGCAGCTCAAGGATATCATGAGCTATTTGATTGACGGCATGGCTAACGGCGCTGCTATCTTCAGCGGCCGCGCTGTGGGTGCCAAGAACGTCAAAATGTTTGATGCTTCCATTTTTATGACCTTCAAATGGCTGGTGGTGCTGGCTGTTATTTTGATGGGTGGCTACTATGCAGGCAGTGATTTCTTTATCCGTCTGTTTACAAACATCGAAGAGGTGGTGGCAACGGCTGCTGCTTATAATATCTATGTTTTCTTTTATCCGGTGTGTGCAGGCATCGGCATGGTGCTTTACGGTGTTTTTTGCGGTGCAACCCGCACTGCGCCTGTGCGCAATATGATGCTTTTGGCACTTTTGGTATTTTATCTTCTGCAATGGCAGCTGGTGCCGCAATGGGGTAACTCCGGTCTGTGGCTGGCACTTTTGGGTTTTATGGTAGCACAATCAATAATTTTGCTATACTATTTACCTAAGCTCAAAAGGGATATCACACACTCAACAAATTTGTAACAAATTTGTTGCAAATTGTGAGAACTAGTGCTATTATAAACTTATAACTGATATTTTGCCGTTTTGTGTCAGTATAAGAATAATTCATATTCTGTAATCTACTGAGGTGTAATAGTCGGAATACGGTGCGAATCCGTAGCGGTCAAGCCACTGTGAGGCGAATAGCCAAGTCAGGTCGATTTCCTCGGTTGATATATTCCTGCTAGCGACAGAAATATATACTACAATTGTGCACGTTGTATTATGTACCTTTTCTGCGTCTATGCGGGAAAGGTTATTTTTTTGATGGAGATGATGCGCTTTGTCTAAAAAGCAGATTCTGGCCCGCCTGGGTCAGATCGTCCTTGTCCTGCTGGGTATCAGCTTCATTACCTTTGCCCTGGTAATGCTTGCTCCTGGTGATGTCGTACGCCAGATGATAGCAGGTAACGAGGACATTATTGTCAGCCAGGCCGAAATTGACGCACTGCGTGCGGAATTAGGCTTGGATAAACCCTTCTTCTTCCAGTACCTGGATTGGCTGGGTCGTGCGCTGCAAGGCAATCTCGGTTTCTCCTACATGGCCAAAAAGCCTGTAGTAGAGGAGCTTTTTGAACGTCTTCCCGGCACCATCCTGCTGTCTTTGGCATCTTTGTTCCTGATGATGATCGTATCCATTCCTGCCGGCATTTACTCTGCAGTAAAGCGTGGCGGCTGGTTCGATTACGTTGTACGTGCCTTCACCTTCCTGGGCGTTTCCATGCCTGGCTTCTGGGTTGGCCTGATGCTGCTGTGGATTTTCGGCCTGAAGCTGGATCTGCTGCCTATCGTCGGCGGTACTATCGGCCCGGATACGATTATCCTGCCTGCAGCGACGCTGGCGTTTGCCATGTCGTCTAAGTACACACGTCAGGTGCGCGCCGCTATTTTGGAAGAGTTGCACCAGGATTATGTTGTTGGCGCCCGTGCCCGCGGCATGAGCGAAAGCCATATCCTGTGGAAGGAAGTTCTGCCGAACGCCTTGCTGCCCTTGATTACCCTGCTGGGTCTGTCCCTTGGTAACCTTTTGGGTGGTGCTGCCGTTATCGAGATGGTATTCCAATGGCCCGGCCTCGGCCGCCTGGCAATTGAAGCTATCACCTACCGCGACTTCCAGCTGGTGCAGGGTGTTGTTGTGTGGATCGCCTTGATGTATATGGTTATCAACCTGGTTGTTGATATTTCGTATAACTATCTGGATCCGCGTCTGAGAAAGGTAAGGTAAGAGCTGATGGAAACAATTATCAATGGTTTAAAAACCAACCGCGCTTTTGCCGTAACCTCGATTTTGGTTTTGGCCCTGATTGTTATTGCTTTGGCAGCACCGGTGCTGGCACCGTATGATCCCACACATGCTACCATGCAGGATGCCTTCATGGAGCCTGGTGCAGGCCATTTATTTGGTACTGATAAGCTGGGACGCGACTGCTTCAGCCGTGTGCTCTATGGTGCGCGTGCTTCCCTGACAGGCGTACTGTGCCTGGTTGCCAGCGTTTTCATCGTTGGTACTACCATGGGTGTAGTTTCCGGCTATTTCGGTGGCAAGGTTGATATGGTTATCATGCGTATCTCTGATATGATGATTTCCTTCCCTGGTATGATTCTGGCTATTGCCGTAGCAGGCATCATGGGCGGCAGTCTGGTAAACGCTATTATCGCGCTGACAATCGTCAGCTGGACGAAGTATGCGCGCCTGGCACGCAGCCTGGTATTGCAAATTAAACGTCGTGACTATGTTGAAGCCGCTATCGTCAATGGCGGTACCTCTACCCACATTCTTTGGGTACACGTACTGCCGAATATCCTGCCGATGATGGTAATCACCGCCGCAGCTGATATTGGTGCACTGATGATGGAGCTGGCAGGCTTGTCCTTCCTGGGTTTTGGCAGTCAGCCGCCTGCTCCTGAATGGGGCCTCATGCTGAATGAGGGCCGTCAGCAGCTGCAGACAGCTCCCTGGCTGATGATTTTCCCCGGTCTGGCAATCTTTGTTACCGTTATGGTATTCAACCTGTGGGGCGACAATCTGCGCGATGTGCTAGACCCGCGTAACGACGTTAAGGACTAAGGCTTTTTGCCGGAGCTTTAGTTTAATATTTTTTGAGCTTTTGAGTATATGAAATGGAGAGATGAACAAATGAAAAAAATGTACAAGGTTACCGCAGCAGCGGCTATGATCGGTTTACTGGCTTTTGCAGCAGCAGGCTGCGGCGGCGGAGACAAAAAAGCGGAGCATAAGGATACTGCTAAATTTGGCGTAACCAACTTTGCTGACTCCCTGGAGCCTACTGATAACTACTTTGGCTGGGTTGTAATGCGTTACGGCCTGGGCGAATGCTTGGTTAAATTCGACAAGAAAATGAACTCCACTCCGTGGCTGGCAGATAAATGGTCTATTTCTGATGATAAACTGACCTGGACCTTCCACATCAACGATAAGGCTTGCTTCTCCAACGGCACCAAGCTGACCGGTGAACTGGCTGCAGCTTCCATCCAACGTACCTTCGAAAAGGCTGCCCGTGCAAAATCCATGTTCGAATACGAATCCATTAAGGGTGAAGGCCAAAACGTAATCATCAAAACCAAAAAACCGGTTCCGACCCTGCCTGGTATGCTGGGTGACCCTCTGTTCATCATCGTTGATACCACCACTATCAAAGACCGTGATACCGCAAAACAAGGACCTATCTGCACCGGTCCGTACGCTGTAAAGAGCTACACCAAGGCTAAAGCAGAAATGGTTAAGAACGAAAAATACTGGGATGGCGAGGTTCCGTTCAAGGCTGTTGACATCCTGACCATTGACGATCCTAACACCCGTGCTATGGCACTGCAAAAAGGCGAAATCGACTTCGCTATCAACATTGCAGCAGGCGACCTGCAGCTCTTCAAAGATGAGAAGAAGTTCACCATCTCCAACATTGCTTCTCTGCGTGACGTACTTGCACGTCTGAATGTACGTCCTGAAAGACCGCTGGGCGACCTGAAGGTTCGCCAGGCACTGTTGCGCTCCCTGGACCGCGTAACCTACAACAAGGTTCTGCTGAAGGACACTTTCGTTCCCGGCGGCCCGTACCTGCCTCCTTCTGTTGACTATGGTTATGATGACCTGTACAAATACGACAAGAACCAATACAACGTTGAAAGCGCTAAAAAGCTGCTGGAGGAAGCTGGCTGGAAAGATACCAACGGCGACGGCTATGTTGATAAAGACGGCAAGAACTTGGAGCTGGACTTCGTATTCTACAGCGGCCGTGCTGAGCTGCCTCTGTATGCAGAAGCTACCCAGGCTGACGCTAAAAAGGTTGGTATTAAGGTTAACCTGAAGAACGTTGACTACAACGTACTGGACGGCATCGGCCGTAAGGGCGACTATGACCTGCTGATTTCCAACGTACTGTGCCTGCAGGCCGGTGATCCTGAAGTATTCATGAACATGTATCTGAAGACCGGCCAAGAGCAAAACGGTACTGGCTACAGCAATCCTGCATATGATGCTCTGTCCGATAAGCTGGGTGTAGAATTTGATCCTGCAAAACGTCGCGAGCTGATTATCGAAATGCAGAAAATCATCCTCGACGATGCTGCATCCCTGGTATTCGGTCATCCGCAAACCAACATGGTTTCCAACAAGTCCATTGCTGACGCAGAAATCCTGCCCTGCGACTACTACTGGCTGACCAAGGATATCAAATCCGCTAACTAATTAATTTACAAAGAAGGTAACGCTTAATGCTACTTGAAGTAAAAGATTTAGACATCAGCTACGGCAGCAAGCTGACCGTAACCGGTGCCAGCTTAGAACTGGATAAAGGTGAGATTATGTCCATTGTCGGTGAATCCGGCAGTGGCAAGACCACCGTTATCCGTGCTATTATGGGTTGCCTGCCTGGTGCTGGCCGCGTTAGCCGCGGCAGCATCACCTTTGATGGGCAGGATGTATTGAAAAATACTCCCGACCAATGGCGCAAAATGTATGGCAGCGAGATGTCCATGATTTTCCAGGACAGCGGCAATATGATCAATCCTATCCGCCGCATCGGCCAGCAGTTCATTGATTACGTTCAGGCACATCAGCCGGATAAGTCCAAGGACCAGGCTTATAAGATGTGCTGCGATATGCTTACCAATGTGCGTCTGCCGAATCCGGAAAACATTATGAACAGCTATCCGTTTGAGCTGTCCGGTGGTATGCGTCAGCGTGTTGGTATCGCTATGGCCATGATCTTCAGCCCGAAGATTCTGCTGGCCGATGAGCCTACCAGTGCATTGGACGTAACAACTCAGGCACAGATTATCCGTCAAATCGTAGATATCCGTAATGAGTACGGTGTAGCTGTTATTATCGTTACCCATAACCTGGGCGTTGCTTCTTATGTATCCAACAAGCTGATGGTTATGAAGGGTGGCCGTGTGGTTGAATATGGCAAGCGCGAGGACGTTATCGCAAATCCCAAGGACGACTACACGAAACAGCTGCTGAATGCAGTACCGATCATAGGAGGGAAGACATATTATGGCGAATGATGTAACACCTACTTATGAGCGTAATAAGCTGGTACTGGAAATTAACAATCTTACCAAAAAGTTCGCTGTGGATGGTGGCAAATTTTTGACAGCCTGCGACAATATTACCCTGCGCGCCTACGAAGGACGCACCCTGGGTATTATCGGTGAATCCGGCTGCGGCAAAAGTACTTTGGTACGCACCCTGCTGCGTATTCATCCTGCTACCAGCGGCGAGGCTCTATTTGAAGGTCATGACCTGATGAAATCCAAGGGCGAGCAGCTGCGTCAGGATCGCAAGAATATCCAGATGGTATTCCAGGATCCTACTGCTGCCTTTAACCCCAAGATGCTGGTTAAGGACATTCTGACCGAGCCTCTGAAGAACTTTGGTATGATCAAAAGCAGTGAGGTGGACGCAAAGGCTGCCGAGCTGCTGGAAATGGTAGAGCTGCCTGCTGAATTTAAGGACCGTTATCCGCACAGCATGTCTGGTGGCCAACGTCAGCGTCTGGGCATTGCCCGCGCCCTGGCTCTGGAACCCAAAATCATCGTTTGCGATGAGGCAACCAGTGCGCTGGACGTTTCGGTACAGGAAAAAATTTGCGAGCTGCTTTGCCGCATTCAAAAAGAAAAAAATATTACCTATCTGTTTATCGCCCATGACCTGGGCCTGGTAGACCTGATGTGCCATCAGGTTGCCGTTATGTACCTGGGCAACGTGGTAGAATGGATGGAGCACGGACGTATTGCAGAGCATTGCAGGCATCCGTATACTAAAGCATTAATGAAGGCAGTCTTTAAGGTAGATTTCAAGGCCGGCGAAAAGATTGAACCCCTTGAGGGCGAAATCCCCAGTCCCTTGGACCTGCCGCCAGGATGCCCGTTTGCCAGCCGTTGCGAGCATTGCACCGAGCATTGCCTGCAGGTTAAGCCTCAGCTTAAAGAGGTTGAGCATGGTCATTGGGTTGCCTGCCATCTGTATGACTAAAATTTTCGGGTACGGCCTTTGGTCGTACCCAATTTTTTAAAAACTTTACTTTTTAATTCAAATGAGTATTGACTCATACGTTTTACGTGATATAATATCTATAGTGAAAGAATCCTTAGAAAGGCAAAGGGGCCTTTCCTATTATTTTTTCCAAAACATATGAATGAGTATTCATATGAACCCTGAAAAACCTAACATTTTAGCAGCTTGATGATAAAACAAAAAAGAAGGGTGGTAGTTGAGAATGCAAAAAGATATGCATGATTTGGAAGATATCCGTAACAGCGCTGATGATGTGCGCAGCTATCAGGAAATTGACGGCCGCATTGACAGCGTTGAAGATTATAGCAAGCATCCCGAGGGCTGCACCTGCGGACATTGCGGCAAGGATCATGACCATAAGACTATGGGACATGTTCCCAAGCATACGCATGGTGAAGATAATACGGTAGATTACGACGAGCAGGAGCACAGTCATGGTGACGAGTGCTGCTGCGGCGGCCACGACCACGGTCATAAGCACGACCACAGCCACGGTGACGAATGTGGCTGCGGCCACGACCACGGCCATGAGCATGAGC
>CAVBQX010000041.1:0-19738 GCA_963597755.1 Segatella copri | reverse complement strand
GTATAATCACCTGCGTTATTAATTACATTGAAGCGGCTGGAGCTGGTTACCAGATAGTCATAACCATTGTTGTAAGAATAGCCGCCATTCAAGAAGATTTGGGTATCGTCGCTCAGCTTCTGTACATGGTTCAAGGTAAAGAAGGTGGTTTCCATGCCCAGGTTAGAACCCTTGAAGGAATAATTATTGGAAGCCTTGGGTGCGCTTGGCAGCTTAGTAATGTTCGCATTGGAAAAATCAAAGTAACGCAACGAATCATATACCTTGCTGTCACGATAGCCTACAAACAAATTAGTATCGGACATTTTGCCATGTGCGTCAAAGTTAATGGAGAAGGTTTTTTGCTTAACGTTCTCGTCATCAATGGAGGTTTCACCATCTACATGCGAAGCATTAATGCGCAGGCCGAATTGCTTTTTGTCACCAAAGCGGCGGGAAACGTCCAAATAGTTACCCCAAGAGCTGGCGCCGGCAAAGGTTACGGTATAACGGGTCAGATCCTCAGCACCTGCACGCTTGGTACGCAGGTTAATGCTACCACCTGCCGATTCCTTGGCAGCTGTGCCATATACGCCTACAGAAGCGCCGGAAATAACCTCTACGCCCTCAAAGAAGTTCATGGGCAGGTTGTTCTGAGAAAATACACCAGGTACGCCGTTAACGCGGAACTGATAGGAGTTGGCAGCCTGGCCGCGGATAGAAAAGTCATTATAGATTGTGCTGCTGCTGGTTCTTATGGAAGGAACGTTGACTAAGATAGCAGTAGAAGCCTGGCTGGGATCAGCGCCAAAGCGTTCAATAGCACCCTCAGCGATATTGGTCTGCTGGAAGGGTACATCCATAACGTCCTTATTGCCCATAATACCAACAACACCGCTCTTGCTTACAAGGCCACCCGGCAAGGTGTCCCTGCTGCCCTCTACAACGATCTCATCCAGCTCACCATGCATAGCGTCTTCTGCACTTGCACCCATCACAAAGCCTACGCTGGCAACAGCGCACAGCACTGACATAGCCAGTGCTTTCTTACCCTTAAACATACTCAAACACCTCAAAAAATTTATTTTTTAAGCCTTGCTGCCGAGCTTGCCGTGTTTCGCTTGCTGCAAGGATTAAAATGCTCACTTAAGCTAAAAGTATATTAATCAACCCTATTATCATTTGAAGATGATAGTTATTATGCGTAGTTGTCATTTAAGTATTCATTATTTTTTCGCTCAAAATTATATCATTATGTCCGTTAACCGTCAAGTACATTTACCTTACATGCTTAGCAGCAGCATACCTAAAGACGCTTTTTCAGCCAAAAGCACACGCATCAAGCAGCATGACTGCACGCAAAAACCCCGGGAAGCACGATCCCGGGGTTGTATTAACTATTGTTCAATTATAGTCAAGCAAAAAACTTACATCATAATAAGCAATGTTTTGACAGCTTTAGCTATTTGTTTATAAATCAGCCTTCAGAAACAGGCACAGCCTTTTTAGCCGGACTGACAAGCGCTACAACTGCGTAAGCTACAATGCACACCAGCCATTCCATATAGATAACGTTGGGGAAAATGCGTACTGCCGGAGTAAGCTGCCACAAAATCAACATCACGAGGCCGGCAAGCAGCGTCCAGAAGCCTGCAGCCTTAGAAGCGTACTGCGGGAAGAACAGTGCCACGATGACGATAACGCTGAAGGCCGCAGTCAAAGACAGGCCAATCATAATCGTGCCCAAGATGCTGGAAACGCTCATAGCCAGGCCCAAGGTCAAGATACCACTGATGATAATGCAGGCACGGGTCATGAACAGCTGGCGCTGCGAATCGCATTCAGGATTAACGAAGCGCTTATAAATATCGCTGGAGAACAATGTGCCGGCACTCAAAAGCAGGTTGCAGGCAGTGGAAACGTCGGCAGCCCACAGAGCAGCCAGGGTTACACCGGCAAGCACGGGCTGCAGGCCCACGATGACCTGCGGCAGCGCCAGGGCGGCCTGCGCATCAGGATACATAGCCTTAGCCACAATGCCCAAAAAGGCAGCCAGCACGCCTACAGGCAGCATCAAAATACCGCCCCAGACGAAGCCCTTTTTGGCAGTTTCGGCATCCTTGGCACCCAAGGAAATTTGCAGAATACTTTGCAAGGACAGGTTTACCGTAATCAAGGTAACAACCCAGCTGGTGATGGTCACAGGGCCAACGCCGTCGATAAAGCTGAACCAGGGAACATTAGCCGGCAGGGCCGCAGCCAAATGCTCCATGCTGCCAATCTTTTTGAACTGGATGAAGGTAGCCAGCAAAATGCCCACGTAGATCAGAATAATGTTCATAACGTTGGACATAGAAGCAGACCACATGCCACCGATAAAGGTAATACCGATAAAGGTGATAGCACTGACGATCATACCGGTGTGGAAATCAAAGATATCCGGCAAAATAGCGTGCAAGATGCTGCCGCCGGCAATATATTGCAGGCTGATGATAACCAATTGGATGACAATCTGGCAGAACACGCCCAAAATTACAGCGCTCTTAGTATGGTGACGCTCAATCAGCTCGGTGATGGTGGTGATGTTCTGTTCACGGTATTTTTTCGCCATAAACAGACCCATAGCAATCGCACCCAATGCCCAGGCGATGGTGTACCAGCCTGCGCTCAGGCCTACGCGGAAGGCGTGCTCGGATACGCCGATAGTGGAGGCGCCGCCTACGGCCAGGCCAATAATGGTAACACAAATCAGAGGCGCAGAAAGTCTGCGTCCCGCAAGAGCAAAATTCTCGTTGTTGCCCTCACTGCGTTTTTTGGCGAACCAGCTGATGGCGAACAAAGCGACAATGTACAATATTAAAATTACTAAAGAAACAGGCACAAAAAATCCTCCTTTAAATTATACATGCCTGTTAAAGAAATACAACGCCCACGCTAACAGCACCCTTGCTGCCTCGCCATAGGCCCAATCGTGCAGACTTCAACAACATATACCGAAAAACCATTTGTGCTGCCATCTGCAATTCCCCATCGCGTATACTGGCAGGCATCCCTATGCAAGCCTCATATACGCCCGTTGATGCTTCATCACAGTGCAGCTACATACATATTAGTTAAATTATAGACCACTACAAAAAAATCGTCAAGATTTTTTCACAAAAAAGTATTGACAAAATCCCTTTTTGCAGTTAAAATAAATACTGTTGTTGGCCTCATAGCTCAGCTGGATAGAGCGTTTGACTACGAATCAAAAGGTCGCAGGTTCGAGTCCTGCTGAGGTCACCATTTTGCAAGCTGGCATCGTAACTATGGTTACGGTGCTTTTTTGTTTTCGTCATAACTAGCATAAATTATACAACGATGTAAAAAACTCCTGGTAAAGCAAAGTCTGACCTTGCTTCACCAGGAGTTAATTTTTTATTATTTACACCTCTGCGATATACACAGCGTCGCTGTTAAGCATGGGGATGGGCTTGCCGTTCTTGTTGCTACGGTACAGCTTCAAGCGTTCAATATCCGCCAGCTCCACCGGCAGCTGCAGCGCATATTGCTCATTCAATGCGTTGAGCAAATCCACGGCCTTCATGCTGCCTGTGGGCGTAATTTTGCAGTCGAAGGTGAAAACGATGCTTTCGCCCACACGCTCTGCCTTAAGCTGCGGGATGTAAAATTTGACATCTATTTCCTTCACCTTGGCCTTGGTCTTGGGTGCGGCCTTTTGAAAGAGCAGGCTGTCTGCCGCATTAAACTGCCGCACTGCCTCCTGTACGTCACCTGCATAGGGCAGGGTTACACGGTACAGCGCCCCGGCCGCCTGGCTCATAAGCGCCGCATGGTGGGTATCCACCGCATCTGCCGCCAGCACACGGATACCGCGTGGCAGTGCCGCATCCAGTGCCCTGGCCGCAGCCTCCACCTCCATAGGCTCTGCCAGCTCAATTTCCACAAATTCTGTGTAACTGACAACGCCCACACCCAAGGCCGACGCCAGGCTGAACTTGAGATGTGGGTTGAAGCCCTCGGAATAGGCAGCAGGCAGCTTGGCACGGCGGATGGCACGACCGATGGTGCGCACATATTCCAGATGGGAGATAAAGCGGATATCCTTATCCTTGGTTATCTGCATTCGCAGCTTCATTTCGCCTCAGCCTCCTCCTTGTAGTCTATAATGCTTACGCCCAGGGCAGGGCAAACGCCGCAGCCTGTGCAGCTTGTGCGACGGCAGTCATGCGTAAGCTGCTGCGCGTAGGCCTTGCACCATTCGTTCCACAAAAAGCGGCGGCTGACGCCCGGGGAGATGTGCTCCCACGGAAAGGCTTCGTTTTCGCCACGCTCACGCGTAGCATAAAAGTCCTTGTCGAGACCTGCCTCGGCGATGGCCTCCAACCAACGCTCGTAGGAAAAACAATCGCTCCAGCCGTCAAAACGCGCGCCCTTTTGCCATGCCAAAAGCAGTGCCCTGCCCACACGACGGTCACCACGGGCAAAGACGGCCTCAATGCTGCCTGTTTTGGCATCGTGGTAGTTGAGCGTAATATTTTTGTGCTTTTTGATTTCGTCCTTCAAGAGGAACTGCTTGCGGCGTACCTCCTCTAGGCCATTCTGACCAAACCACTGGAAGGCAGTGTACGGCTTGGGTACAAAGAAGGAAGCACTCACAGTCACGCGGCAACCACGCTTACCTGTAACCTGAAAATACTTGTACTGCACCTTGCGTGCCAGGTCAGCAATCGCCAGCACGTCCTCGTCTGTTTCGTAGGGCAGACCCAGCATAAAGTACAGCTTAACGCTGCTCCAGCCCGATTCAAAGGCTGCGCCTACAGCGTTCATCAAATCGTCCTCGGTAACGCCCTTGTTGATAACGTCACGCATCTTCTGGCTGCCCGCCTCGGGAGCAAAGGTGAGACCGCTCTTGCGCACTGCCTGCACCTCCTTGGCAATGGCCACGCAGAAGCTGTCTATACGCAGTGACGGCAGCGATACGCTGACGCGGTCGTCCTTAAATTCGTCAATCATATTATGCACCAAGGGTGCCAGGCAGGAATAATCGGCACTGGAAAGCGACACCAGACTGATTTCGTTGTAGCCTGTATTATCCACCAGCTTACGCGACAGATCCATCAACAGCTCCGGTCTGCGCTCACGCACAGGGCGGTACACCATGCCTGCATGGCAAAAACGGCAGCCACGGCTACAGCCACGAAAGACCTCCAGCATAATGCGGTCATGCACGATTTCACCAAAGGGAACGATGGGAGCGGTGGGAAAATCAATACTGTTCATATCCTGCACCACGCGCTTATGAATAACGCCGGGAACATCCGCACGCAGGGGGCGGATCTCCTTAAAAGTGTTGTCTTCATTATATATTGCTTCGTAAAAAGAAGGTACGTAAATACCGGGAATCTGCGCTACCCGCTGCAAAAACTCCTGCCTGCCGCCAGGCCTGCCCTCACGCTTCCAGGCCTTGTAGCAGCGCATAACCTCGATGATAACCTCCTCACCCTCGCCGATAATAGCAAAATCAAAAAAGTCGGCCAAAGGCTCGGGGTTGTAAACGCAGGGACCGCCCACCATAACAAAGGGATCGGCGTCCGTGCGCTCTGCCGACAAAAGCGGCACGCCGCCCAAATCCAGCATGTTCAAAATATTGCTGTACGACAGCTCGTATTGCAGCGTAAAGCCCACCAAATCGCACTCGCTGAGTGCTTTTTTTGTTTCCAGCGTACACAGCGCGATGGAGCGTTCGCGCATTTTGGCTTCCAAATCAATCCAGGGAGCGTACACACGCTCCGCCGCCACGCCCTGCTCCTTGTTGAGCAGATGGTACAAAATCTTGAAGCCCAAATAGCTCATGCCCACCTCATACACATCAGGAAAGGCCAGCGCCACAGTTGCTTCCACCTCGGCCGCAGGCTTGACAATACTGCCAAATTCTCCGCCCGTGTAGCGCGCAGGCTTTTGCACGCTACTCAAAATATCGATAGTCAAATCCTTTTTCAAATTATATTTCTCCTCCGGGATATATCTTAGCTGCAGCCCTTGTTAAAACTGCAGATTCTGCTTTCTTACCTTAACATTCAGCAAAATTGCCACCAGCATCAAATTCGTCGTCAGCGAGCTGACGCCATAGCTCAAAAACGGCAGCGGCACGCCTGTTACAGGCATAATGCCTGCCGTCATGCCGATGTTGACCATTACATGGAACATAAACATCGACGTTACGCCCACGGCCAGCAGCATGCCAAAGTCATCATCAGCATCTAACGCAATAGCAATACCGCGCCAGATGATAATCATATACAGACAGATGATAAGCACTGTACCGATAAAACCAAATTCCTCGCCTGCCACGGCAAAAATAAAGTCCGTATGGTTTTCGGGCAAAAAGTTCAGCTGGCTTTGCGTGCCCGCCAGCCAGCCCTTGCCTAAAAGGCCGCCGCTGCCGATAGCAATCTTGGACTGGATAACATGGTAACCGCTGCCAAAGGGGTCCAGTTCGGGATTCAAAAAGACGCGGATACGGTTCTTCTGGTAATCCTTCAATATCATCCAAAAAACAGGCAGCAGGGCGACAAAGGCCACGCCCAGGCGCAGGAACCATTTATACTTAAAGCCGCTCACAAAGATCATGCCTACCAAAATAGCGATAAAGGTAAGCGAGGTGCCCAGGTCAGGCTGACGCATAACAAGAATGAAGGGAAGCAGGATGTAGCCAAAAACAGGCAGATAATCCTTAAATTCCTCCAACCATTCAATACGCTTATCCATAAAGGTTGCCAGACAGATGATCAAAAACACCTTAGCAAATTCACTCGGCTGAAAGGAGAGCGAACCAATCTGTATCCAGCGCTGCGCACCCAGCTGGCTGTGACCGACAAACATAACCGCCAAAAGCAATATAAGATTGAAGATATACAACCTGCTGGCATAATTTTTCAGCACCCTGTAATCAAAGGCCAGCGACACCGTCACCAGTGCTACGCCAAAAAGCATAAACAGGCTTTGACGCTGCACATGCCAGGCCTTGCCGGTGCTGACGGCAAAGGAATGGGTCGCGCTGTCTATCAGTCCCAGACCGCAGCCCATCAGCATAACGACGGCGCCAATCAGCCACCAGTCCAGATTTTTTAAAATACGTTTTATATCCACTGCGTGCTCCTTCCGTAATTACTGCACCGAATCCTTGGGAGCGGCATCCTTTTCAGGGCGTGGCATATAGCCCTTTTCCTGGAAGAATTCTTCAAATGCTTTGTAGACAATGGGGCCTGCTGCAGTAGAGCCAAAGCCGCCCTGCTCGACGATGCATACAACAACCAGCTCAGGGTCATCCACAGGACCATAGGCAACAAACAGGCCATGGTCACGGCCGTGCGAGTTTTCGGCTGTACCGGTCTTGCCGGCAATCTGCTTAGGCAGACCCGAAAAGTACGATGCCGTACCACCCTCCTGCGTCGTCGCCCTCATACCCATGCGGATATAGTCAATCGTCTGCTGCGATACGTCAATGTGCTTACCCTCTGCCCGCTTAGGCTGTGCAAACAAGCTGCCGTCCGCATTGATGATGCTGTCCACCAAAAACGGCTGGTACTTGATGCCGCCGTTGGCAACAATACTCAGCATTACCGAAAGCTGGATGGGTGTAGTCAGGTTAAAGCCCTGGCCGATGGCGGCATTGAAAGTGTCACCCAGGCGCCAGTCCTCGTCCCAAATTTCGCGCTTAACCTTTTTGGAGGCCACAAGGCCCTTGCTTTCGCCCTCCAGATCGATGCCTGTGCGCTCGCCAAAGCCATAAATATGCGCATATTTTTCAATATTATCTATACCCACACGGTTGCCAAGCTCATAAAAATACACGTTATCACTCATTGCCAGCGCCTTGATAAAGGTCAGCCAGCCCAGAACCTCGCCACCGGCGTTACCCATGGTGGGAACCAGGGGATGAAAGCCGCCATCGAAGATAGGCTCATACAGGTCAACCTTCTTCAGCTCAAAGGCCGCGCTGCCCGTGACAATCTTAAAGGTGGAGCCAGGCGGATATTCACCGCTGATAACCTTGTTGTTCAAAGGATAGTTGGGATCGTTGTTAATAGCATTCCAGTTTTTGGAGGAAATACCATGCACAAACCAGTTAGGGTCGTACCCCGGACGGCTCACCATAGCGCGGACTGCACCGTTACGCGGATCGATAGCTACAACTGCTGCCGCCCTGGCGCCCGGGGCGATACCGGAGCTGCGCAGATACGCCAGGTGTCTGTCCGTAAATTCCTCCAGCGTCTTTTGCAGCTCGTAATCCAGCGTCAGCTTTAAATTTTTGCCCGGCACAGGCTGGACAGAATCATAATGCTTAACCACGTTGCCGGCAACGTCAACCTCCTCCATGAAGGCGCCGTCCTCACCGCGCAGGTATTGGTCATAGCTTTTTTCCAACCCCGCCTTACCAACAAGGCTGCCCTGCGCTACGTTCTTGAACAAGCCTTGTTCGATCTCGTAGGCACTAACCTCGCCCACGTAACCCAAGGCGTGCACACCCAGCTCGTGGTAGGGATAGTTGCGGATTGGCTGCACCGAAAGCATAACCTCGGGCATATAGCGCCGCTGCTCCTCGATCTTGGTCACCAGCTGCTGGTCAAGATTATTTTTGAGCATGATAGGCTCGTAATAATTGGCACTTGCCTTAATTTTTTTATTTATTTCTTCTACCGGCATATCCAAAAGCGCACTCAACCGCTGCAGCGTTTCGGGCTTATAGCTGGACTGCTTTTGCAGCACCACGGCATACCCCGGCAGATTGTTTACCAGCTCCTTGCCCTCGCTGTCAAGAATCAAACCACGGGGAGCAATAATCCTGGACTGGCGCAGGCGGTTACCATCCGACTGCTTGGCGTAATAATCACCTCGCCACAGCTGCAGGTACACCATGCGTCCGATCAGCACGGTAAAAAGCACCAGGCACACAAGCAGCAGCGTATGCAGTCTTACCGTCTGGTTTCTATTTTCCATAGGCGATGTCTGCCTCCTTTTCTGCTCCTTGCTTAATACGAAATATCTTCTTTTTTAATCCATTCATAGACAAGCTTCATAATAATCACCACGGGCCACACCAAAAGCACATTTCCCAGCACAAAGCCCAGCGAATCCCAGGTGTAGCTAAAAAAGATGCTCCAGCGTCCGCCACTGCGGATAAGCTCCAGCCACCAATAGGCAAAGCGCAGCGCCAGGCTGATGGTTGCAATGGCACTCATATGGTAGACAAAATTGTCACGGAATACCTTTTCCTTGGTCAATCCCACGGCATAACCCACGCAGACACGTGTAATAATATGAAAGCCAAAAACCCCCACGGTCATGGCATCCTGACAAAAACCTACAATACCGCCGGCCAAGGCACCTGCCCTTTCACCACGCAGCATAGCATAGGCATAAAGCGCCAACAGCTGCAGATCACAAGAAATCCAGCCGGTGTAGTACACCGACACCGCTCCCTGCAGCAGCATAAAAAGCAGAAACAGGACGGGCCAAATCAGTCTCCTCATTTTGCCTGTCCTCCCTGTAATACAATTTTTGGTTCGGGTGTAAAGCCTGTAATAACCAAAACCTGCTCCACATCCGCTATATCAGCCGTGGGTGCGACATCTGCCTCCTGCAAAAGACCCACATTATCCATACGGGTGGCAGTAACCTTGCCAATCAAAATATCAGCAGGGTGGCTGCCGCTATAGCCGCTGGTGACGATGATATCGCCATCACGCAGACTGGCCTCACGATAAATGTGCTCCAACAACAGCTTGTCGCCGCCGCTCGTGCCGCCGGCAACACCCACTGCACGCGAATCAGCACGCAGCACCCGCGCGCCCACACGGCAGCGCGGCGATGTCAAAAGCAGCACGCGCGCATAATTATCATACACCTCGTCAACCACGCCCACCAGGCCACCGTTGACAACAGCCATGTCAGGAGCCAAGCCCTTATCCTTGCCAGCATCAATATACACGCAGTCACGCAAATCGCCAAAATTGCGGGCGATGATCTTTGTTGCCAGCACCTTCTGCGTTTTGTGCTGCTCCTTATACTCCAAAAGTGCACGCAGCTGCTGGTTTTCGGCAAACAGTGTGGCCATTTGGATATTAGCGCTCCGCAGCTCGGCATTTTCCTGCTTCAGCTGTTCATTTTCAGTTTGCATTACTGTCAGGGCCTTCCAATAGCCGCGCACGCCATCGCCGGCAGTCCCCATATTAGTCAGCACGTTTTCCACAGGCAGCACCACGAAGGAAACAGCCTTGTTTACGAGCGGAAAGCGGCTTTTGCCTGCAATAGCCATTGCCAGCATAGCCAGCAGAATGAGCACGGCCAAAACGCCCAGCATTACCTTTTTATTCATTTCACAGCCCCATTATTTAGAGGTCATAAAACCCTTACGATAGATGTCAATATTTTCTACAGCAATACCTGTGCCCAAAGCAACGCAGTTGAGCGCTTCATCAGAAACAAATACAGGCATACCTGTTTCCTGCGAAATCAGCCTGTCCAGGTTATGCAGCATAGAACTGCCGCCAGTCATTACAATGCCTCTGTCCATAATATCTGCCGACAGCTCGGGTGGTGTGCGCTCCAGGGTGTTACGTACTGCATCCACGATCATGCTCACCGGCTCGCTTACGGCCTCGCAGATATGATTGGCATTCACCTCAATGCTCTTAGGCAAGCCGCTCAAAAGGTCACGGCCGCGCACCTCCAGCACTGCAGGGTTTTCTACCTTCATGGCAGTGCCGATTTCGATTTTAATGTTTTCGGCAGTGCGTTCACCGATAAACATATTAAACGCTTTGCGGATATAGCGCACTATGGCACTGTCAATAGCGTCACCACCGCAACGCACGCTTTTGCTGACAACGATACCACCCAAGGAAATGACAGCCACCTCGCAGGTGCCGCCGCCGATATCAACAACCATGCTGCCAGTTGCCTCCTGCACCGGCAGACCGGCGCCGATTGCTGCCGCCATCGGTTCTTCGATCAGATAGGCCTCACGTGCGCCTGCTTCGATAGTAGCATCAATAACAGCGCGCTTTTCCACCTCGGTAACGCCCGACGGCACACCGACAAGAATGCGCGGACGCATAAAGGTGCGGTGACCCATGGCCTGCTTGATGAAATACTTCAGCATGGACTGGGTAATTTCGTAGTCGGCAATAACGCCGTCCTTCATCGGACGGATGGCGATAATATTGCCGGGAGTACGGCCGATCATACGCTTAGCCTCCGCGCCGATAGCCAAAACCTCGTTAGTATCCTTTTCCACGGCCACAACCGACGGCTCGCGGATAATAATTCCCTTATCCTTGCAGTGCACCAGCGTATTTGCCGTGCCCAAATCTATGCCCATGTCATCCGACATATTGTCAAAAATACTGATGTTGGGGAAATTAAACTTCATTCCTGCTGTCCTCCTAAATTTCCAAAGCTCCGTCTTCCTGAAAACTGTAATAAGCTCCATCCCCGATAATGATATGATCCAAAAGCGGTATCCCCAGCGTCCTGCCTGCGGCCGCCAACACAGCTGTCAGCTGCCTGTCCTCCCCACTGGGCGCAGGGTCACCCGATGGATGGTTGTGCGCCACGCAGATAGCGGCGGCGTGCTGCAGCAGCGCCGGTGCGAACACCTCGCGCGGATGCACGACGGAAGCATTTAGCGAACCCTCTGAAACCACTTCCGTGCTTATTACTTTATTTTTACTGTTTAACAAGATTACCAAAAACTGCTCCTTATTGGCATAGCGCAACCGCGGCATCAAATACGCCGCGCCGTCACGCGGACAGCCAATGCGGATTTTATCTAAAGGGCGGGCGGACGCGATGCGCCTGCCAATTTCCAGAGCTGCCAAAACGGTCGCCGCCTTGGCCTGCCCCATCCCCTTTATTAGCGTAAGCTCATTAAGGCTCCTCACTCCTGCCAGCCGCCTATACAGGCCGCCGTCAGCAGTAAGCTCCTTACCGATATCAAGCGCCGATTTACGTGCAGTGCCCGTGCGCAGCAAAATTGCCAGCAGCTCTGCATCTGTCAGCGCCTCCACCCCACGCAGAAAAAGCTTTTCCCGTGGTCTGTCCTCTAAGGGAAGATTCTTAATTTTTTCTGTACTAATACTTTTGTCGATACTGCCAAAATCATCACTGCCCATGCGGCAGGTACTGCTTTTTGCAGCATTAGTCACTCTCTGTCATAGCTCCATTCGCTCCCAGCTCATCCAGCATAGCCTGCAGCCTTGCCAGCGGCAAGCCCACCACATTACTGTAGCAGCCATTAATCTTTTCTACTAATACAGCGCCCCTGCCCTGTATGCCATACGCTCCCGCCTTGTCCAGCGGTTCACCTGTGGCCACATAGGCAGCAATCTGTGCCTCCGTCAGCTGGCAAAAGCTTACGTCGGTAACACACACGTCAGCCAGCTGCCGTCCCCGGTAGCGCACCGCCACCCCGGTCATCACCTGGTGCGTGCGGCCCGCAAGACGCGTGAGCATAGCCCTGGCGTCAGCCGCATCCTGCGGCTTGCCCAAAATAACATTATCAATCACAACTATTGTATCTGCGGCGATAACAGGCAGGCTGTCGCCTACCTCGGCTGCCACAGCGTCACATTTGCCCACGGCGTTATGCAGTGCAACCTCGTGCGCCTGGCTGGCAGTGCCGCCAGACTCGACAAAGGACGCCGGGCGCACCACAGGCGTATGGCCGATTTGCCGCAAAAGCTCCTGCCTGCGCGGCGAAGCCGATGCCAAAATAACCTTCATTTTTAATCCTTTTTGCTCATATCAATAACCATCTTAGGCTGCTGGATTTCAAAAATAACAGCCTGCTTACCCTCGCGCACAGCATCACGCTTAAAAATGCGCGCGTAGTTAACGGTTACGATGAGCCACAAAACAATACAGCCTGCAATAAACGGCAACTCGTCCATGTGGAAGAAGGTTGCCATGCTATGGCCGCAGGCAACGCCTGCCAAAATGCCCAAAACAGGCAGGCCATAAATGATAAACTTAGCCTTTTTTTTATCAAAGTCGCGGTACTCCGCGCCAACCACATCGCCGGCCTTCGCCCCTACGGGGTTCCAGCAGTCAATATATTTAGGCAGGCCGGTAAGTTCGCTTTCGGTCTTGTCAACCTTCACCTCAGCGCGCTCGCCCTGCTTTTTTACAATAATACCTCTAATCTCTGCCATTCAAGCAAATCCTCTCTTGTGTATAATCTTAATATGCGTGTACAAAAATATACCAATAGCCAAAGCCAAAGACCACGCCGTAAATAGCAAAGAACACAGCAACGCCCTGCCAGCAGACAGGATAGCCAAAGTTAATGTCCTCACCGAAGATACCGCGACGGTTAAAGAAGGTATATTTTTTGCGTTTTCTAAACCAGGCCAGCTTGTTATCGGGACCAACAAGCTTAGCTATCAAATAGATATAAATGAAGGAACCAAAAAATATTTGCATAACACGGGTGCAGACAGCAACCGGGTCAACAGCAGCCAATGCTTCCATTGTGCAGCCTCCTCTCATCAATAGACAAATTACAGCTGAATAAACTTATCCGGCATCTGCTTACGCAGCTGCTTGACAAATTCGTCGCTGGACTTAAACAAAAGACCTGCAAGCTTATTCTTTTCGCCCTCACCAAACACTAACAGACGCTGCTGGTTATTATCCAGGGAACAATAGCGGTGGATGTAGTGCTTAATCGGCGTTTTGCGAAAGAAGCTTTTTACGTATTTGTTCGTAAAGCTTTCGGTGCGGGTAAGATCCACCACGTAGCTGCGGCGGATAAAGCCCAGGCCATGGCTGATAACCTCCAGCCTGTGGTCCTTGTACAAAATCAGCGTATAGCCAAAGGCAACACGCCAAACCCACAGCCCCAAAAGCACGGTGTTCATACCCCAGCCGAGCACGTCGATGGTGTGCGTCCTCTGCAGCATATCCCATTCATACCAATACAACCAGCCAATCATCAGCAGGGCGATGCCTGCAAAAATTTTTCTTTGGGTGCTTGTGCCAGATTCCTCGCGATACAACTCTTCCAAAAAAATCTCCTCCAGCTTCTAAATTATACAAGAGCAACAAACCAATCTTATCCAATTAATTATATCAAATTTTACACTTAAAGCATATACCTACAAGGACAAAATCTGACAGGAAAATGTGAAATTTGCACAAAGAAAAATGAGGCCGCAGCACTGCAGCCTCATTAAAGCTTAAGCTATTTTCGTTTAGAATTCAAAGCGTACGCCGACGTTTGCCTGCCAGGTGCGGTCGTAGTTGCCGCCTAAGGTGCGTTCAAAGTCGCAATACAGGTAAGAGCTGTCGCCCATCTTAAAGTCTGCGCCCAGGCCTACATCCCACCAGCTGTCCTTGCCGTCAAACTTGCCGGTAGTGCTGCCGTCAGCAGCAGTCAGGCGATATTCCTGGTCACCACAGAACTCATGCAGCCAGTCTGCCTTCAGGTAGATGTTGCCGGTGTCGCTCACGTCACGGCCCAAACGGAAGCCCAAGCGGCCGATAACGCTGGTGGCAGCGTCCTGGTCCACCTTCACGCCATAGTTAGTGGTGTAATCAGCGCTGTCAACGCGGGCAATCTGCAGCTGTGCCTGCGGCTCTACATACCAGCCATTACTGCTGGCCAGCTTGCGGCCATATTCACCGCTGATGCCGACGAAGAATTGATGATATTTGCCCTTAATAGTTTCGCTGGCGCGATTGAGGGCGTCAAATTCGCTGTTAACACGGCCGGCACGCAGAACCAGATCGTAGTAATGGCCCTTGTCGCCAATCCAAGTATCGTACAGGCTGAGGGCATAACGATCCAGGTCGCCGTGGCCGCTCACGCCGCTCAAGCTGGTGCTGGCATCGGTGTAATCCAAAGCGCCGCCGCGGTAATGCTTGCCGTCCTTGTCCATTTTGAGCTTATCGTAGCCCAATTGGATCATATTGCTGCTTGTCTTAAAGCTGTTTTCCCAGCCGGTGCGTGCATGACGATAACGAACCCAAATACCGTCATCGCCCTCCAGATAGCGTGCTTCTCCCAGGCGCTTGTTCAGGCGGTCCATGTCAGTAGCAAGTGCAAACCCTGCCTTAGATACGCCGTCAACAATCTTCTTGTTTTCGTTTTCACCGCCCTTGTCCAGGCCGATGTACCAATCAGTACCGTCCTCAGCAGTTTCCTCGCTCTTTACCTTGTATTCGTAATCATACAAATTAGCTGCGCTAACCTTGGGGGACAGTGCGTCCACAGTGCTGCTGGTGAAGGTAACGCCGCCGCTCTTGTCATTAGCAAAATACAGCCTGCTGTCTGTAGTCATGTCGTCCAGCTTGGCGTCCGCTGCCACAAACTGCACATCCTGGCTGCCACTGCCCTCTTCGGTAACATAAATATAGTCGCTTTTATCGGTTACAGCGGCTGCATCGTAAATAGCCTCGTCACTGCCGGTGTATTGCAAATCCAGCTTAAAGATACCGCCCTCGCCCTGCAGGTTGCCGATGGATACATAACGATGGTCGCCGTTGTCATACAAGCTCAGGTTGCCGCCATAGCCCTCCTCGCCACTCTTCAAGGCCTTATCATCGTTGACGTTAGCAAAAGCATCCTTAACGTCTGCATTGCACAGGTTAATAATGCCGCCGTCCTTTAAGGTTACAGCGCTAATGTAACGGCCAGTGGCAAAGGATTCAGTGTCCAGTCCACTATTTTCCCTATTTATACCATTAGTGTAAATCCATTTCGCACCATCACTGATAGTCAGCTTAAGGTTACCATAAATAAGCTTACCAGTATCATCTCTTTCATCTGCTGCCTGCGAGCCATACCAATAAGAATTTGCGTTATTCAAATCCAAGGTAATGGTGTTTTCTGCGCCTGGTTTTGACATATCAATATCGCCGATAATCTTGCTGTAGCCGGTAGCTTTATCTGTGGTAATAACAATGGAGCCGCCATACTTAGCAGAAAGAGCCTGGCTGCCCTTGTATCTTGTCAGGCCGTTAGCAATAACGACCACGCTGTGTGCCTTACTGAAATCAATAGCAGGATGTTCATCATCGCCACTCTTTGCATAAATCGCATTAGTGCTACCAGGAGCATCTATATTATTTTTTACATATATATCTCCGTCCGCAACTAGGTGACGGTTTCTATATTCATCAATAATAGCTGTTGCAGAGCCTTCAAAGTCAACGCCAGCTAAATCCTCTTTGTTCATAACGATGGTGATGTTGTTATAAGATATGGTCTTAGTAGTTTCATCATACACGTCTACTTCATTATTAAGATGTCTGTCCTGATAGCTGAGAGTATACGCATACTGATTATAACTCAAATCAGTCGTCCAGTCCCATTTATTCATCACAGTGGTATCATATTCATGCTCTACATTGCGTTGGTTAATAAACAGGTCATGTGTGCCCCCTGCAAACGCAGCACCTGCAAACACACTGCTCAGCGCCAAGCCCAAAAGCACAGCCTTAGCCAAAGATTTTTGTCCACGAAGCTTAATTCCCTTGTACATACAAATTCCTCCTACAACACAAATTTTTCACATTTATGTACTGTAACAACTGTTACATTCACAAGCACACCACTCTACAGCATCAGCTGTTTTTAATCTGTCAGTTTAAGTTGCTTTGTTATATGAGCGAACAATCCTATTATTATATAGTTTTAAATTAAATAGGTAATTAATTATTTATTATTATATCACATCCGTTATTTCCTCGCAAGATTTTGACTGTAAAGAAAATTTTGCATTTGAGACTCAATGATTGTGCAGTATTAAAATAAATCCTTCTCCGCCTGCTTAATCGTAGGCTGGCGGAAAGCTCTCCGCCTGCTACGCTGACACCTCCCCTAGCAGGGGAGGCTTGACGAAAGCGCCACGCAACACAAAAAACAGCACTCTCCACTTGCTTAAAGCAAAAGCTGGTGGAAACCTCTCCGTCAGCTCACTAACGTTCGCTGACACTCGCCCCGGGGCGCCCTCTCTTGCCCTAACGGGCAATTCACCTTGTCTCCAAAAAGGAGAGGCCATTACTACAGCTTTACACACCAGCCGATCACCCAAAAAGAACACCCCACCCGCTTAAACGAGTGAGGCGCTCTAGTGTTGTAACTGCTCCCTCTGCCTTCACCACTGGTCAAAGCAGTGCCTGCTAACGGGAGCGGCGCCCTGCTGCCACAGCCGGTGCTATACACACCAGCCGTCAGCCGCCAGGACAAGGAGGTGATTTGTTATTTCAGCTTGCTGCCATAATGGTCACGCTCGTTCTTGGGGCCGTTTACGCGTACACGTTCAATCTTGTCGCGGTCGCCATCCTTGCCGCTGATGCGGTCTACACGGATACGTCCCAGCTCCGGAGCGAATTCGTTGATAATTCTTTCCTCAAGCGCTGCGCCCTTTTCCATGGCACGATACAGCATAGCGGCAAATTCGTAGCGTGTCATCAGGCGGTTGCCGTCAAAGTTGCCGTCCGGGTAGCCTTCAATATAGCCATTGCCTGCCAGCTTGCTGATGTATTCGTATGCCCAATGATTAGAGGGCACGTCCGGGAAGAGCTTAGTCTTGGTTTCGTCAATCACTCCCAGCGTAGCCTTGAGACTGGCCAGCTCGGCGGTAACCTGGGTCAGCTGTCCGCGCAGGTCCACAATCTCGCGGGCCATAGCAGTGCGGCTGTTGCTTACACGGTTGGTACGGTCCAGAGCGAAGCTGATGCCTGCGTTCACCATGTTCTCGCCGTTGCCGACAGTGCCGCCAACGCTGAACATCACCTTTTCATCCGGGCGGTAGTAAGCACCGATTGCGGCTGCGTTCTGGCCGGCATAGTTGCCATAGCCTGCAGCAAAACTCCACTTGTCATCCGGATCAAAGTCCATCGGGTGCAACGCTGCGAGTGCGGCAGCACCGGCGCCCACCTTGTTCACACGGTCACCCAACTTGCTGATGCGGTTGCTGTTGTTGATAATCTGCTCGCTAGCGGCGTTCAGCTGGCTTACGTTTACCGCGTCAGTATCAGCTTCACCTGCGGCAACGTTGGTGATCTTTTGGCCGTTGGCGTTGAGGCCGTCGCTGCTTACGTAGGTCTTGTCGCCAATCTTCAGGCCGTCGTCACTGATGGAGGTGCTGCCTGCGGTCACAGCGTCCTTGGTTACGCTCACATTCGCACCAACCTTAAGGCCGTCGTTATTCATAACGGCGTTGCCGGTGGTAACTTTATCAATGGTAATTTCATTATTCAAGGCCACAGTGTATTTTTTGCCACCGTCGTCATTTTTGCCTTCGGTAACAGTAATGTTGCTACCTTTTTCAACGGTAGTATGCTGTTTAGCCAGTTCCTCAACATTAGTTACACGGACATCCAGCTTGCTAATATTTTCGGTGTTCGTAGCGATATTTTGAGTATTGGTTTCAACCTTGGTGTTGATCTCGGTAATTTCAGCATCGATGCCCTCAATCCTATTATTGATGGTAGTAATATTGCCCTTAATGCTAGTGATTTCGGTATTGATATTGCTGATATCTCCCTCAACCTTAGCTACACGCTCGTTAGTTGCGTGCAATTGGCTACCATTGATCGCGTCGGTGGAGGTAGCGTTGATTTCGCCAGGTGCAACGCCGCTAATCTTACCCGTATAATCAACTGTCACACGTTCATTGATGGTCGTTTGCGTTCCCATCAGCACCACAGAGGCACCCGTACCGTTTTGTATTCCGGAAGCACCCTTGGCAACTGCCAAAGTAGCATCACCATTTCTCAAGAGGATTTGATTGCCAGTCATGTCAATCTGTTTGCCGCCATTGCTGATGGATGTGATATCCTCCAACGCTGCATTCAGGTTGACCTTGTATTCCCTATGTCCGTCGCTGGTTGCAACAGTTTCAACCGTAGTATTCTTGCCATCTGCCAAGGTGGTGTGCTTACCTGCTTCAGTTGCCACTGCATACAGTTGGCTACCATTGATCGCGTCAGTGGAGGTAGCGCTGATTTCGCCAGGTGCAACGCCGCTGATCTTACCCGTATAATCAACTGTCACACGTTCATTGATGGTCGTTTGCGTTCCCATCAGCACCACAGAGGCACCCGTACCGTTTTGTATTCCGGAAGCACCCTTGGCAACTGCCAAAGTAGCATCACCATTTCTCAAGAGGATTTGATTGCCAGTCATGTCAATCTGTTTGCCGCCATTGCTGATGGATGTGATATCCTCCAACGCTGCATTCAGGTTGACCTTGTATTCCCGATGTCCGTCGCTGGTTGCAACAGTTTCAACCGTAGTATTCTTACCATCTGCCAAGGTGGTGTGCTTGACTGCCTCGGTTGCCACTGCGTTCAGCTGGCTTACGTTTACTGCGTCAGTATCAGCCTCACCTGCGGCAACGTTAGTAATCTTTTGGCCGTTGGCGTTGAGGCCGCTGCTGCTTACATAGGTCTTGCTGCCAATGCTCAGGCCGCTGCTATTAATTACCGTACCGCCTGCGTCGACGCTGTCAACCTCGAGTGCCTTTTTCAAGGACAGGCCGCTTTGGTCAACCTCCAAGTTGGTTTCGTCTGCCTTGAGCTTTACAGAAATTGCATTGTCGTCACCTGTGATCGCAATGCCGTCGCCTGCGCTATAAGTGGTATCCTTAGTCTCGATAGTGTAGATGGTGTGTCCATCAGTTGCATCCGAAGAAGGTGTTACTGTTACGTTGGTATTACCTGCTATAACCTCAGTCTTTGCTGC
>CAVBQX010000040.1:0-21161 GCA_963597755.1 Segatella copri | reverse complement strand
CCGCCCGCCATTTGCTATTTGCAGTACCTGTTAAGCGTGCTTTTGCACGGTTAGCTCGTACTGCTTTTTTGTTTATATACAAGCTGTATTTTTAGCAGGCCATATGCTATACTAAAGGAGGAAAGCACATGCAACAAATATTCACGGAAAAGGGCAGCATTTCCAAGGACCTGCAAAGCTTTTGTGATTATATTAATAGCAACATCGTAACCAGTGAATTTACCGACGAGATTGCCAAAACCATCGTCGACGTGAAGTATGACAAGAAAGTGAGGAAGGAGTTTATGCTGTACGAAATCCGCATGAAGGATCTGCGCAATGAAGCATTAGCAGAGGGCATGGCTCAAGGCATAACAAAAGGTATGGCTCAAGGTAAGGCTGAGGCAGAAATTCAGGTAGCTAAAAAATCATTGCTCCTGGGACTATCCATAGCAGACGTTGCTGCTATCACCGGTTTGCCAATCTCCCAAATTGAAGGGATACGTTCAGAGCTTGAGGCAGCAAAAGCGTAGCGTGCGCCAAAATTATACATAAGGGATTGCAGCACTTCAGGCAGCGCTATAGGCGCGTGGCCTGGGGTGCTGCTTTTTATTTTAACGCCCCCTTTTATCAAAAGCTTTAGATATGTCTAAAGCGAACAGATATATCTGCTTTCTTACGTACTACTGCTACCTTTAGTAACTACTAACCTTTAGGTAGTACTATTATAGAACAAGGTAACTACTAACTACGTTAGTAGTATTGATTTTGGCAGAAGAAAAAACAGAGAGAGAAAATTTAATAAAAGAGAGAGAGAAAAAAGAAGATCTCACTTATATAATGGGTCTTTTTTTGCTAAAACTGACAGCTTGCACAAAAAAATTTTATTACGCTGTCAGTTTTGCTGTTTTTTTAGCCATTATATAAGTGAGAGGCAAAAACGGCCACAAGATATTTTGCTACCCTCTAGCTTCCGTTTTCCCATTATCTATCCGCTTCAGCACCCGCGCAGGCACTCCCCCAACCAGCACATCAGCGGGCACGTCCTGCGTAACCACCGCGCCGGCTGCCACCACGGCGTTATCGCCAATGCTCACGCCGCTCAAAATGGTGGCGTTGGCGCCAATCCACACCCTGTCACCAATCGTGATGCTGCTGCCCATATATTGGCGCTCCACCGTGCGCTCGTGGGCAGATAACGGATGGGTGGCAGTGCTGATAACCACGCCCGGAGCAATAAACACATCGCTGCCGATATGGATATACTGCGTATCGAGCATGGTCACATTGCAGTTGATAAAGCAGCGGTCGCCAATAAAAATATGCCTGCCGTAATCGCAGTTAAAATTACCCTTAAGCGTCACCCCTTCGCCGATAGCGCCAAAAAAGCCGCGCAAAAAGGCCTCTCTTTCGGGTGAACGGGGAATGTGCGCGTTGATATAGGCCAGTCCCTCGCTGCATTTTATAGCCAGCTGCGCTAGCTCGTCATCAGGCTTATATGGCTTTCCCTGTAGCATTTTTTCGTAATTAGACAGTTCTTGCATTACAAGCTCTCCTTTATACAGCTATACAGCAAAGGCTGCCGCACACAGCGACAGCCTCCGTGATATTTATATTACAGTATTATTGTACGATTACGCTCAAATCGCCAACAGCATGGGTGATATCCTTAACTGCGGACAAAAGCGCCAGACGGTTGTTTTTAACACGCACGTCCTCATCCATAACCATAACATCCTCAAAGAATTTGTTGATGGGGTCAACCAGCTTTACAGCCTGCGCCAGCACTGCCGCATAGTCATAGGCAGTTGCAGCGATAAGAACCTCCTTGCTGGCAGCCATGGTGGCAGCATGCAGGGCAGTTTC
The DNA here is from genome assembly GCA_963597755.1 of Segatella copri. GTDB lineage: Bacteria > Bacillota > Negativicutes > Acidaminococcales > Acidaminococcaceae > Phascolarctobacterium_A. The sequence goes on along the minus strand of CAVBQX010000040.1, from coordinate 19,316 downwards.
GGCCTCCACAGCAAAAAGCTGCGGGTTGATGGCGGTTTCATCCTCAATCTTCTTGCACAGGTTGGCTACACGGGTAGCGGCCTGGATGAGCGCAGGTGCTTCGGCAGAGGCAACAAAGGCGTTGAGTGCGTTGGCACGGGCAACCAGGTCGGCAAAATCGTCGTTCATTTCCTCGGCCAGCACTGCGTCAACAACGTCGTAGCGGATGCCTTGGTCAATCAGCATATTGCGCAGGCGCTGCTTCATGAATTCGCCAATCTGCGGCACCAGCTTTTTGGTTTCCTCGGCCGGGATGTTCAACAGGTACAAGCTGCCGGCGATCACCTTGTAGATGGATACATGGTAGTTGGCATCCAGCAGGATGTTGATAATGCCCAGTGCCTGACGGCGCAGTGCATACGGATCCTGCGAGCCTGTGGGAGCCAGGCCGCGGCTGAAGGTAGCACAGATGTTATCCAGCTTGTCGGCAATGCCCACCAGGCGGCCGATGTCGCTCTTTGGCAGCTCGTCGCCGGCAAAGCGCGGCAGGTAATGTTCAAAAATACCGGTTGCAACCTCGCTTGCTTCGCCGTCCAGCTTAGCATATTCACGGCCCATAACGCCCTGCAGCTCGGTAAATTCTACAACCATGCCAGTAACCAGGTCGCATTTAGACAGCAGTGCTGCGCGCTCCAGCTTGGTCTTGTCGGCCTTGGTGTTGATAGCCATAGACAGCATGTCCACTGCCTGCACCAGACGGTTGCTCTTATCGTTCATGTTGCCCAAGCCCTCCTGGAAGGAAACGGTCTTGAGCTTCTCCAGGCGGTCAGCCAGGGTTTGCTTGCGGTCCTCGTTAAAGAAGAATTCGGCATCGCTCAGGCGGGCACGCAGCACGCGCTCGTTGCCGTGGGCAACAATTTCCAGATGCTCCTTGCCGCCGTTGCGCACGGTGATGAACTTGTTGAGCAGCGAGCCATCCTCTGCCAAGACAGGGAAGTAACGCTGATGCTCACGCATCGGGGTGATGATGCATTCTTTTGGCAGAGCCAGGAATTTTTCTTCAAATTTACCGCACAAAGCAGTCGGCCATTCAACCAGGTAGTTTACCTCTTCCAGCAAATCCTCGTCGATTTCGGCATGACCGCCCTCCTTGACTGCCAAATCTGCCACCTGCTGGCGGATAAGCTCACGACGGGCATCCTGGTCAACCATAACGAAGTTTTCATACATAACCTTTTCATAGGCATCAGCATTGGGGATCTCCACCACGCCAATGCTGCCGATAGCAGCAGAAGCAACAGCGTTCTTCACCTTGCTCTTGGCGGTTTCAATCAAGGCCTTGGCAGCATCGCCGATAGCTTCAAAGGACTTGGCGTTTTCGATAGCCGAAGGACGCAGGAAGCGATGACCACGGCTGAAGCGGCCGGATTTTACGCCGGTGATTTCCACAGGCACAACCTCGCTGCCAAACAGGGCAACCAGCCAGCGGATAGGACGGACGAATTTGAATTCATGGTCGGCCCAGCGCATATTTTTCGGGAAGCTGAGGCTGGTCAAAATATCCTGCAGCAAGCCGGGCAGCAGTTCCTTAACCGGCTGGCCTGCCAGGTGCTTAACTGCATATACGTAGTTGTCGCGTACAACCAGATCCTTAACATCCACACCCTGGCCACGGGCAAAGCCCAAAGCAGCCTTGGAGGGAGCGCCGCTGACAAAGGCGATCTTGGCAGAAGGCCCCTTAGCCTCTACCGTACTGTCCTCCTGAGCCTCAGCAACACCGCTGGCGATAAAGGTCATACGGCGCGGGGTGCCATAGGTTTTTACTGCTTCAAAGGGAATGCGCAGCTCGGTCATTTTCTTTTCGGCCAGCTCCTTAAGCTGTGCCAGGATAGCCGGCATAAACTTCGCCGGGATTTCTTCGGTACCAATTTCAAAAAGTAACTTTTCCATTATTTATCCTCCCCTTTCTTCAGCAGAGGGAAGCCCATCTGTTCACGTTGTTCTACATAAGCCTTGGCGCACAGGCGTGCCATGGCGCGTACACGGCCGATATAGGCGGTACGCTCGCTGACGCTGATAGCGCCGCGGGAATCCAAAAGGTTAAAGGTGTGCGAGCATTTCAGCACGTAATCATAAGCAGGACGGATATAGCCCAGCTCGATAACGCGTTTGGCCTCGGCCTCATATTTGTCAAATAAATCAAAGAGCAGGGCGGTGTCTGCAACCTGGAAGTTGTAGAAGGACTGCTCCACCTCGTTGGTGTGGAACACGTCACCATAGGTAACGTCGCCAACCCATTGGATGTCAAAAACGTTTTCCACGCCCTGGATATACATAGCAAGACGCTCCAGGCCATACGTAATTTCGACGGTTACAGGCTTAACGTCAATGCTGCCAACCTGCTGGAAATAGGTAAACTGGGTGATTTCCATACCATCCAGCCAAACCTCCCAGCCCAGGCCCCAGGCGCCCAGGGTCGGAGATTCCCAGTTATCCTCAACAAAGCGGATATCGTGCTCCTCCTGGTGAATGCCAAGCTCGGCCAGGCTCTGCAGGTACAGCTCCTGGATGTTTTCCGGGGACGGCTTTACGATAACCTGGAATTGATGATGCTGGAACAAACGGTTGGGGTTGTCACCATAGCGGCCATCTGCCGGACGGCGGGACGGCTCAACATAAGCCACGCGCCAGGGTTCGGGGCCCAATACGCGCAAAAAGGTGGACGGGTTCATAGTGCCGGCGCCCTTTTCAATGTCGTAGGGCTGTGCCATGATGCATTTTTGTCCAGCCCAGAATTTTTGCAGCTTCAAAATAATTGTCTGAAAATCCATGTTCTGCCTCCTATATTTGTTACAAAGACGTTACAGGTGATTGCTTTGCTGCGAAACAAATAAGCACTCACGCCCCCGTAACACAAACTGTTACAGGGACGGAGTGCCTTTAAATATCAGCTCCGCGGTTCCACCCTGCTTGACTGCAGCAAGTGCAGCCCGCCTCAATCAATATGTATTTACAGCTCCAAAGTGCCTTCGCCTGCGGTTGCCGCCTTACACCCTCACGGCTCGCTCTGCTTGCAGGTTACTCCTCTTTTTCTCAGCTTAACTGTTAGTATATAAAACTGCACGCTGTTTGTCAAGAGCTACAGCCCCATCTGGCTCAGAAAGTTGAGACTGTTAAGCTGTTTGTCCGTCTGAAAAAAGATGAACCGCAGCAGCAGCCGCTCCAGCTCCATCATATCGCCGCCAAGCACCTTAAAGGGCGCAGGGTTATCATAATCCAGCCGCGCCAGCCACTGCCACAGCTGCCTGCTGCCCGCGCCGCACTTCTCCAGGCCGTCGCCGCTGTAAGAGGCCCTGCAGCTGGTGCAGATCAAGCCTCCCTGCAGGGGGCCAAAGTGCGCTGCTTCGTCGGCCGCAATCTCCCTGCCGCAATTTACGCAGTGCGTCAGCTGCGGGGCAAAGCCTGTAAGGCGCAGCAGCTTGATAGCAAAGGACAGCACCACAAGGCGCGGGTTACGCCTGGTGACGGCCGCAAAGGCTGCCGCAAGCTCTGCATAAAGCTCCGGCTGCGGCTCCCTGTCCTCCGTCAGCACGGCAGTCAGCTCTGCCGCCACCGCCGCATACGCCATCTGCTGCACGTCCACGGGCTGCGGCATCCGCAGCAGCTCGCAGCCGCGCAGCTTGTCCACCTTCTGCCCCTGCTGCACCTCAAGACGCAAATTGGCAAAGGGCTGCAGCAGGCGGCCGGCAATATTCTTTTCATAGCGCGCGCCGTAGGCAATAAAGCGCAGCTTGCCATGCTCCTTAGTAAAGCATACAGCGTACTTATCCGCGGTCTGCCAGTTTTTTACGTGCAACACCAGCGCCTCATCCACCAGCAGCCTGCTTTGCGATTCACCCATTTCGTCAAACCCTTTAGTAAAATTTACTTGCTGTCATAGCCAAAGCTTTTCAAGGCCTTGTCCTTATTGCGCCAGTCGGCCTTTACCTTGACCCACAAATCCAAAAACACCTTGCAATACAGCAGGTTTTCGATATCTGCGCGCGCCTGCTGGCCGATTTTCTTCAGCAGGCTGCCCTTGGCGCCGATAACAATGCCCTTTTGCGATTCGCGCTCCACATAAATAGTAGCACGGATGTAAACATTTTCCTCATCACGCTCTTTGAATTCGTCCACCTCAACCGCTACGGAATGGGGAATTTCGTCGCGTGTCAGGCGCAGCACCTTCTCGCGGATCATCTCTGCCGCAATCACACGCTCCGGCTGGTCGGTAATCATGTCCTCCGGAAAGTACGCAGGCCCTTCGGGCAGATGCTTGGTTATTTCCTGCACCAGATCGGGGAACTCCTTGTCATTGAGCGCCGAAACAGGCACGATGGCAGCAAAATTATATACCTTACTGTAGCTGTCCATAATCTGGAAAAGCTTCTTTTTATCTGCCAGCTTATCAATTTTGTTGACAACTAAAATAACAGGTGTTTTCACCTTCTGCAGCAGGTTGATAATATAATCCTCACCCGCGCCACGCTTTTCGGTAGCGTCCACCACGAACAGGATGACATCCACCTCCTGCAGTGTGCCCTCGGCAGTACGCACCATGTATTCACCCAGCTTGTGCTGCGGCTTGTGAATACCAGGCGTATCCAAAAACATAATCTGCGCGTTGTCCGTATTCATAATGCACATAATCTTGTTGCGCGTTGTCTGCGGTCTGTCCGACATAATGGCGATTTTTTCGCCAATCAGGCTGTTGGTGAGGGTGGACTTGCCCACGTTGGGACGGCCCACCATCGCCGCAAAGCCGGCGTAATGCTTGGGTTGTTTACTTGCTTTTTCTATGTTAATCAGCTCCTAATGTAAATTTACAGCTCAAATCCGTACGGCAAAAGCTCCTCCACCGTCGTAATTTTGCAATCTCCCTTCATATTGGCCAAAATGACCGTCTGCACGCCAAATTCGCGCATCACCTGCCTGCAGGCGCCACAGGGAGAAACAGGCGCCGAGGTGTCAGCCACCACGCACAGGTCCACTAAAGCACGCTGTCCGTCGCAGGCAGCGTGGAACATAGCATTGCGCTCGCCACAGACGCACAGTCCATAGGAGGCGTTTTCTATATTACAGCCACCATAGACACTGCCGTCGGCGCAGCGCACTGCCGCCCCCACCGCAAAGCCGGAATAAGGAATATAAGCGTTTTTCCTGGCGGCCACAGCTGCGTCATACAGCTCGCGCCATTCCTGTTTTAAAGCGTTTACATTGGTATCCTGCATAAGAAACACCTCCTATATTTTTAGCGGTATGCCGCTAATTGCTAATATTAATGCACCCCGGTCGGGTGGTCAAAATATTCCTCCGAAAGGTTAATCGCGCGCAGCGCTTCCTCCTCCTTGGCACGCATTTCGGCCTTCTCCTCTTCCGTCATATGGTCGTAGCCCAAAAGATGAAACATGCCATGCACCGCCAGGTAGGTCATCTCGCGCTCTAAGCCGTGGCCATATTCCTCAGCCTGACGCAGCGCCGTCTCTGCCGAAATAATAATATCGCCGTAAAGATGCTCCTCGGGCCCGCCAATCAGCTCAGGCTCGTCCCCATCCTCACAGTCCTCGTCGAGCGCAAAGCTGAGCACGTCCGTAGGCCTGTCCATGCCACGGTATTCGCGGTTCATGCTGTGGATTTCCGCATCATCCACAATCGTCACGTCAACCTCCGCCTCCTGCGGCAGGCCGTTAAGGCTGGCGACAGCCTCCAGTCCCTGCTGCAAGCGCTGCAGCACTGCCTGCGGCAGCTCTATCACATCTTGATCATTTTCCAGGTTGATAATCATGCTTTTTCTCTCCGTTTGTATCCTTTTTATGCTCCCTTTCAAAGGCTTCATAGGCCTTTATAATAGAGCCGACTATTTCGTGACGCACAACGTCCTGCTCGCTGAACTGGATCACGCCGATGCCGGGCACATTGCGCAGGATGCGCGCAGCATCCTTCAGACCGCTGTTTTTGCCGCCAGGCAGGTCAATCTGCGTAATATCGCCCGTAATGACCATTTTGCTGCCAAAGCCGAAGCGGGTCAAAAACATCTTCATCTGCTCCGGCGTGGTGTTTTGCGCCTCGTCCAAAATGATATAAGCATCGTTAAGCGTGCGCCCGCGCATGTAGGCCAGGGGAGCAACCTCAATCGTACCCTTAGTCAGGTATTTTTGGAAGGTTTCTGTGCCCAGCATATCATAAAGTCCGTCATACAAGGGACGCAGATAGGGATCCACCTTATCCTGCATATCGCCCGGCAAAAATCCCAGCTTTTCGCCTGCTTCCACCGCAGGACGTGTGAGGATAATGCGCTCCACCTCTTTTTTCTTGAGCGCCGCCACCGCCAGCGCCACTGCCAGATAGGTTTTGCCTGTACCAGCAGGGCCAATTCCCAGCGTGATGAAATTTTTGCGGATGGTTTCCACATACTGCCACTGTCCCAGGGTTTTGGCCTTCACCTGCCTGCCGCGGTTATTGACGATGATGGTATCGGCATACATGCGATGCAGGCTGTCTAAGCGGCCCTCCTGCACCATAAACATGCTGTAGCGCACGTCATGCGTCGTCAGCGGCAGCCCCTGCCTGTACAAAAACAGCAGCTCGGCAAACAGCTGCTCCAGCTGCGCCACAAGCGTTGCCGGGCCGCTCATCGTAATAACGTTGCCACGCGCCACCAGCGTGCAGCCCTCAAAGCCTGCGCGTACCAGTCGCAAAAACTCGTCGTTACGGCCGCAGATGCCCACCATCTCCTGCTGGTCAACGGTTTCTAATATCCCTTGCATTCTTTCCTCTTCACTAGCCAAGCACTTTCCTCCTACATCCGCCCTCTTAATCAGCGTTTTTCAATAGTAATCTTTTTAATCGTCACAGGCTCTACAGGCTTATCGTTAGCATCGGTTTTGGTTTTGCCGATTTTATAAACCACTTCCATACCCTTGGTCACCTTGCCAAAGACAGCGTGCTTACCATCCAGCCATTTGCACTCGCGCAGCGTGATAAAAAACTGGCTGCCGCCCGTATTAGGACCGCGGTTGGCCATAGAAATCACGCCGGGGCCGCTGTGCAGCAGCTTGCTGCTAAATTCGTCCTTGATGGTGTAGCCGGGGCCGCCTGTGCCATCGCCATTGGGGTCACCACCCTGGATCATAAAATCATCAATGACGCGGTGAAACACCAGGCCGTCATAAAAGCCCTTCTGCGCCAGCTTGATAAAATTTTCACATGTCTTAGGCGCGTAATCCGTTGCCAGCTGCACCTCAAAATCACCCATGCTCGTACTAAAAACAGCGGTGGCAGGCTCTGCCTTAGGCTGCTCCTGCTTTTCCTGACCGCAGGCTGTCACTGCCAATGCCGCCAATAGCAGCATACAAATTACTATAAGCTTTTTCATTACTTGCCTCCAGATATTTTCTCTAATCTCATTATACAACGGGAGTTTTGTTCTTTTCAAGAGCAAGCCGCAGACATGCGCAAGATATCACAGCAAAGACATCTTTTGCTGCAGCCACCCGGCCACCAACGCCCCTGCCTCGTCACTGTGCTCTGTAAAGCTGTGGTCACCGCCGTCAAAAATGTGCAGCTCGCCCCTATCTCCCAGCACTGCGGCATTTTGCCTTGCCTGCTCCACCAGCACAGTCGCATCACCTGCGCAATGCAAAAGCAGCACAGGCAGCTGCAGCAAGTTCAGGCATGCACCCAGGTCGTAATTATCAAAATCTGTCAAAAAGTCCGGCGTCAGCGCACATTCACCGCGTTCATCGTTAAAATGCAGGGTTTCACCTGCGTCCAAACGGTCATAATACTCATCCGTCATCACATGGCGAAAGGTCTGCCGCAAATCATGCGGCGTTGCCCACAAAATAAGTCCTGCCAGGCTCTGCTCCTGCGCCGCCGTCACAATGGACGCCGCTCCCCCCAAGCTGCGGCCCAAAAGATACAGCGCACATCCCGGCCAACGTCTGCGCACCTCCGCCAGCACCGCACGCAGCTCGGCCACCTGCAGCGACAAAATCCGCGTACCTGTAAAGTTAAAGCGCACTACGCTCGCGCCGGCTGCTGCCTGCTGCGCCACGCCCAGCGCCCTGCCGCCGCTGTCGCGGCTGCCCCTGAAGCCGTGCGCCATCACCAGAACAGCGTTATTTTTACTTCTGTTGGCTTCAACCACGCATTCTATAGGTCCCAAGGGACCATTAAATGTAAAATCATCCATTAAATGTATGCCTCTTTTCATTCCGTTTTGCCAGGTCGGCACAGACACACGCCCATGCGTCCTGTTTTGCCTGTCTCCGCGCGGTAGGAGCAAAAAAGCTCGTGGTTATGCGCCGTGCACACGCCCGCTACGGCAATCTGCCATGCCGGCACGCCAGCCTGTTGTAGCAAAGTGCGGTTATAGGCCCACAAATCCAGCATATATTTGCCGTTCTTACCGCTTACAGGTGTAAAAAACTCCTCGTAGCCTGCAGCCTTATCACGCACAAAGTCGTCCACCTCGTAACAACAGGCACCTATGGACGGTCCTACTGCAGCCAGGATATCCTGCGGCCTGCTGCCAAAGGCTACCTGCATTGCCTGCAGCGTTTTGCGCGCAATCTGCGCCACCGTACCCCGCCAGCCAGCGTGCGCCAAGCCGATGGCACCAGTCCTGCTGTCCGCCAAAAGCACGGGGACGCAGTCTGCATAAAACAACAGCAGCGGCACGTCCGGAAAATCTGTAACCAAAGCGTCGGTATCCTTAATAGTATCTGCCAAAGCCTGCGCCCCTGCGCCCACAAGCTCGCTGCTCACCACGGCCACATTGCTGCCATGCACCTGCTCACAGGTGGTAAAGCGCTGTGCGTCCACACCCACGACAGCTGCAAACAGGCGGCGGCTATTTAGCACCTGCTGCGGCTCATCCCCCACATGCAGCGCCAGGTTGAGCGTATCGGCCGCCACTGCACTCAGTCCGTGCAGACGGCAGCTGCAAGCGTTGGTAAAGCCTGCGCATGTAAGCAGCGGGAACTGCCCCCACCAGATATTTAGTTTTTGCTCTATGATAAAATCCTGCATTTTCTGCTCCTTTAAGTATGTAACACAAAGGACCGCCATAGCAGATGGCTACAGCAGTCCTCTTGTAATCATTTTTATATTTGCTATTAGTAAAGCAGCTTGTTAGCGATAACCAAACGTTGGATTTGGTTGGTGCCTTCGTAGATCTGCATGATCTTAGCGTCACGCATCATCTTCTCTACAGGGTATTCCTTGGTGTAGCCATAACCACCCATCACCTGTACGGCATCGGTGGTAACCTGCATAGCAGCGTCAGCAGCATAGCATTTTGCCATAGCAGCTTCCTTGGAGAATTCCATGCCCTGGTCACGCATCCAGCAAGCCTTCTGCACCAGCAGACGGGCAGTGTCAACCTTCATGGCCATGTCAGCAAGCATAGCCTGCACCATTTGGAAGGAAGCGATGGGCTGACCAAACTGACGGCGCTCCTTGGCATATTTTACAGCGCAGTCCAAAGCAGCCTGGGCAATACCAACGGAAACAGCGCCAACGAACGGACGGGCACTGTCTAAGGTGTTCATAGCAATGCGGAAGCCCTCGCCCTCGCGGCCTACACGGTAGGATTCAGGGATAACAACGTCCTGCAGCACCAGCTCGGTAGTGTTAGACGGACGGATACCCATCTTGTTTTCCTTCTTGCCAACAGAGAAGCCCGGAGTGTCCTTCGGTACGATGAACGCAGTCAAGCCACGGATGCCGCCGCTCTTGCGGGTGTTGGCAAATACCAAGAAGATTTCGGCCAGGCCGCCGTTGGTGATAAACATCTTGGTACCATTTAAGGTGTAGGTACCCTCTTCTTTATTGTGTACGGCACGGGTAGAAACGCCGCCGGCGTCACTGCCTGCACCAGGCTCAGTCAAAGCAAAGGCAGCCAGGCCGCCGTTATTCAAAATATCGCAGTACATTTTCTTCTGCTCGTCAGTACCGGCCAAAAGTACAGGCACGGTTGCCAGGCTGTTGGCAGCCAGGGAGGTTGCCACACCGGCGCAGCCCTTACCCAGCTCTTCGTAGATAGTAGCTACGGAAATGCTGTCCAGACCAGGGCCGTCCAACTCCTCCGGCACGATAACGTTCAAAAGGCCCATCTCGTTAGCCTTTTCAATCAAGCCGTCACGCATATGGTTTTGTTCATCCATTTCGGCAGCGTAAGGGGTAATTTCCTTTTCGACAAAATCCCTCACCATTTCCTGTAATTCAAGTTGTTCCTCGTTTAATGCAAACTCCATCATATCCTCCTTAATATCGAGCGGTGCTTCCGCCATCTTTCCCTTCCAAAATAAACTCGGACAAGCTCACCATTTGGCGGGTATTTCTTCAAATCGGTCAACAACAAACATCGTTGTTAAAATTGTCCCAATTAAATGATTATCACTGTCAGTCATTTCAGCCTCAATAACCATTGTGCTGTGGCCATTATGCTTGATGTGGCTGTGTACGAAAAGCTTCGTCGGCTTATGTATGCCCTTGATAAAATTCATGCTGAAGTTCAGCGTTGCAACCGCAGCGCCCACGCTGGCACCCGTAACGCCCAGCACAGAATCCGCCAGCGCCAGCATCACGCCGCCGTGACAAATTCCACGATGGTTAAAATGCTTCGCAGGGTCTATGTCAATGCTGACAACTACGCTTCCGCATTTAATTTCGTCAATATGCACACCAAAGGTGTTCATAAAGTTATTAGTAGCATACATACTACGGATATAGGCCGGAACGTCTTGCACCTGCTCCAACTTAATCACTGCCTTTCGCTCGCCAACCGAAAAATAAACTGTCGGTATATCCTTATTAAAGACAATAGAAATTCCCTGTCCCCCTTATTAAGAAAGTGCAAAACACAATTTGGGGTACAGGTTAACACATTTCCTATATTTTACCACACCCAGGAATATTTGTCGACAGCTTAAAACCAAAAAATTGCACCGCTTTTGTCTTAAGCTCTTGTTTATAGGTACATTTTTCAGCGATACCGGCACAAGGTTTCTTAAACTCACTGTGCAAAGATTAGGCGCAGCAGACTCAAAAAGCAAAAGCACCTGCCGATACTACGCTGACAGGTGCTCCTAAGCTATTAAAATTTAACCTGTGACGGCTCGTAATCCACCGTCGTCTTTACAAAGGCGATTTCGTTGCAATACGGATACTGCGGACAATATACACATTCCTTCCACACCTTCTGCGGCAGCTTGTCCTTGGCCGTTTCGATGTAATCGCATTTGGCAAAAAAGCCTGGCTGATAGGTGAGTGCGAAGAACATCGTCACACCGCGCTCCACGCCTTCCTTTTCCAGATGCTCGATAATCTGGCGGCCGATGCCTGTTTTCTTTAGGGACGGCTCCACCGCGATCGAACGGATTTCGGCCAGGCGGTCCCACACAAAGTGTAGCGCACCGCAGCCCAAAAGACGGTTATTTTCTACCGCCAAAACATAATCGCGCAGATTTTCATAAATTGCGTTGCGCGAGCGTGGCAGCATCAGCCCCTCGTGCGCATAATCATTCAGCAATTTGTGTATATGCTCTACATCTCCAAAGGTTGCAGAACGAAAAACTATCATAATCAAGACTCCCTCATTTACATAGCTTGCATTGCAGTTTTATGCTTATTTGATTCCTTATATATTACCACGAAACGCAAGGGAGCACAAGCATAAAAATACATAAATTATGTTACAAAATCCGCATTAAAGGGGTCAGATACATGCAAACAGTTTTTACATACGCTCCTTGAGCATGTCCGCCGCCGCACACAGTGCCACAATGATGGCTGCGGGACGCGGCGGACAACCGGGCACGGCAATATCCACAGGCACAACGTCTGCCGCGCTGCCCACAGTCGCATAGGTGCGGCCGTAGGTGGCACCGCCTGCAGCACAGGCACCACAGGCCATCACCATTTTAGGCTCAGGCATAGCCTCATAGGTCATGCGCAGCGCCTGCTCCAGGTTGCGCGTCACCACGCCCGTAACCATCAGCATATCCGCATGGCGCGGCGAAGCCACAAAGGCAATGCCGTAGCGGTGCAAATCATAAACAGGGTTACTCATAGCACCCAGCTCAAAATCACAGGCGTTGCAGCTGCCTGCGTCCAAATGACGCACGTGCAGCGACCGTCCCAGCTTCGCCGTAACAGCCTCACCAATCTCCACAGCGCTGTCGCTCAAGATCTGCGCCATGGCATCGCGGTTGGTATGTGTCAAAAGCGCACCGGCGCAGGCCTCCACGCAGCGGCCGCAAAAAATACACTTTTTGTAATCTATTTTCAAGCTGCCGCCCTCAGCGCCCACGGCACCAACGGGACAGGCCTTTATGCATGCGTCAGCAGCAGTCGTATCCGCACCCGCTTCACAGTGCAGGCGGCCGCGAAAACGCTTGTGACCTGTTGTTTCTATATTTTCAGTCGCAATCCTCCCGCGGAAAATTGCCTCCAGCATTTTTAGCATCTTGCCACCTCCCTAGCGGTCTATGCAGGCATAGCACAGCTCAAAGCTTTTGTTAATCAACGGAAAGTCGGGGATGATATCACCCTGCACCGCCACCGTCAGCGCCGGCCAGTTAGGATAGGACGCGCTGCGCACAAACAGGCGGTCAATGCGTCCCTCCTTATCCAGCAGCAGGCAGTGCAGGTTATCACCGCGGGCCGATTCGCTGATGCCCCAGGTGAAGTGTCCCTCCTCCTGCTGCAGCGTGCCCAAATCAACACACAGTACGGTTTCGGCATTGCGGCGCAGCTTAGCAATAAGCTGACGCACCAGGCTGATGCTTTGCGCCACCTCGCCTATGCGCACCTTAATGCGTGCCTCCACGTCGCCGGCCTGCTCGGTCACCACGGCAAAATCCAGCTCGTCATAAATGCCATAGCCGATATCCTTGCGGCTGTCGCGCGCAAGTCCGCTGGCACGTGCGCCCACGCCCACCATCGCCAGGTCAAAGGCTGTCTGCTGACGCACTTTGCCTGTAGTGCGGATGCGGTTGACAAAGTTTGCCTGCTCCCACATGATGTGTACCATATCGGCATAGGTCTGCTCCACCTCGTGCAGCACGTCCTCAATCTCCTCCAGCATAGCATCCGTCACATCGTAGGCCACACCGCCGGGGATAATCAAGCCGCGCAAAAAACGGTTGCCGGCAAGCATCTCATTTAGCTGCATCAGATATTCCTTTAAGCGCGCGCCCATGCTAATGATAGGTGAAAAGCCGACGCCGGCGCAGATATTGCCCGTATCGCCCACATGGTTATACAAGCGCTCCATTTCGGCCGCCAGCGTACGGATGAGCCAGGCGCGGTAAGGGACAGCAGCCTGCGAGCATTTTTCCACTGCCTGGCAAAAGCTTAACGTATTGGCAACGCTGCAGGCACCGCAAATACGCTCCACCAAGGGCAGCGCCTCCCAGGGCGTAAGTCCCTCCACAGCCTTTTCTATGCCGCGGTGCGTAAAAAACAGCTTTGCATCCAGCTGCAGCATAGCCTCACCGGCCTGACTGAAGCGGAAATGTCCGGGTTCGATAATGCCTGCGTGAATGGGGCCTACAGGTACCTCAAACAGACCTTCGCCCTGTGATGTAAGCATTTCGTAGTCACGGTGGCCACGTGCATCGTAATCCTTAGGATATTTTTTGAGTAGCGGGTGAAAGTCCTCGGGAAAGCTCTCATGCAGCACCAGGGGACGCAGATCAGGGTGTCCCTGCGGCTCAAAGCCAAACATATCGTGCAGCTCGCGCTCATACCAGGCGGCTGCAGGCAAAAGCGTGCTCAGCGACTGGTAGGTAAGCGGCTCATCTATAGGAAATTGCGCCTTTAAGACATCTATATCACGCTTAGGCGCATTATAAAACAGGCAGTAGATCGCAAGTCCCCCGCCCAGGAGCGTTTCATCTGCGCCAAACATGGCAGCCAGCGGTCTTTTGCCGCCGTCACTGCAGATATTCGCCGCGCCACGTAAATTTTCGGGTTTAACTAGCATTGCTTCAGCCTCCTATAATGCGCACAGCCTGGTTCAAAAGATTGTTGAGCCAGGGAATATTTTCAAAGCCTGCGCCCACAACGCAGGTCATAAGCAAAAGCAGCGCCAGCACAGGCACATCAATCGCACCCAGCAAATCGCCCAAGGGTGCACGCTTTGCCTTGTCGCACAGCATACGCATGCCATGGTACAAAATGCCGATAAGCACGCCTGCCAAAAGCAGGATGAGCGCGCTGCCGGCCAACCAATGTCCCTCGCCAAAGAGCGCTACCATGATATAAAACTTGCTGAAGAACAGACCCATCGGCGGCAGACCCAAAATACCCAGCATACCCAAAAGCCAGAAGGTGGCTGTATGCGGCACGTCCTTGATCATGCCATGGATACGCATCATGTTACGCGTCTGATATTCCTGGATGATGGTGCCTGCGATATAAAAGAGCACGAATTTGATCATCGCATGACTATACATATGCAGCATTACAGCCTTCAGCGACAGTGCCGAAAAGGCGCCGATGCCTGCGACCATAATGCCGATGTTTTCCATCGAGGAATAGGCCAAAAGACGCTTGACGTCACGCTGCACCACGACGAAGGGCACAGCCACAGCCACCGTCAGCACGGCAAAAAACAGCAGCATGCTGCTCATCATCGCACTGCCTGCGGTGGGCAGCAAAATCACCAGGTTACGAAGCAAAACATAAATCGCACAGCTGCACAAAGCGCCGCTCAGCATGCCGCTCGTCAGCGATGGTGCTTCGGCATAGGCATCGGGCAGCCAGGTGTGCATAGGCGCCATACCGGCCTTAGTGCCGTAGCCGATAACGATAAACAGCAGCGCCAGCTTGGTCAGCGCCGGGTCCAGGCTGCTTGCGTGCTGATACAGGTGCAGCCAGCTAAGCGCCTTGTCTCCGCCAAGGGCAGCCAGCTGGGCATAATACAGCACCAGCGTACCCAACAGCGCCAGGCAGATGCCAACGGTGCACACCATGATGTACTTCCAGGTTGCCTCCAGCGCCGCGCGGGTAAACTTAAAGGAAATCAGGAGTGCGCTGATTAAGGTTGTCGCTTCAATAGCAACCCACATCAGGCCCAGGTTTTTTACCAAAAGCACGATGAACATCGTCCAGCAAAACAGCTGCATCAGCGCAAAATAGCGGCCAGTCTGCAGCTGCTCACCCTTTAAGACGCCGCAGCGCTCCTCGCGCGTCAAATACGAGCGTGCCGTCCAGGTGGCAGCCAGATACAGCGTGGTGATAATAATAATCACCCACATGTTAAGCGCGTCAATATAAAAATAATCGTCCACATAAGGGGCAGCAGGGTTAAACTCCCGCGCCATCAGCACTACGCACGCGCCCACGGCGGTTGCGGTAAGGCGGTGCAGCCAGTGCAGAATATTATTGCCAAAGCCTGCTAGCAGCGCCAGCACAGCGCACAACGGGGGCAGGCACAGCATTATCAATATATATGTTAACATCTCATCCCTACCCTTTCAGCTTATCCAGCACGTTCGTATCCGTCGTTTTAAACGACAGACGCAGGCGCGAGGTCAAAATAACCAAAATAACTACAGCAATGAGCACGTCCAAAAAGATACCCAGCTCGATAATCAGCGGCAGGCCCTCGGTCATAATCAAGCCCAAAAGGTAGATGCCGTTTTCCAGCGTAATCAAGCCAATCATCTGCATGATGGCACGGCTGCGCATAACGATGAGCGCCAACCCCGTCATAATCATAAACATAGACGTTGCCAGGATGTCGCGTCCCTCGCTGTTAGGCAGCAAACTGTCGATAACCATATACCCCAGCGCCAGACTAGCTGCCGCAAAGGCCGTGGAATAGTTGACGTTGATATCGCTGACGATTTCGCGCTCATCGCGCAGCTGACGTACAACGCGCAAAATAGCATAGGGAATAAACAAAACCTTGACCGCGATGGTCAAAACGCCGGGCAGCCAGGCATGCAGGCCGCTGCCGTGGTCCAGGCCCATAACCAGGCAGGCCGCTGCAATCAGAGCCGACTGCACCGCCAGACACAGCGTTGCCCGCCGCAGCTCCACAAAGCGCGTCTGCAAAAAGACGATAAACATTAAGCTAACTACTAAATATTCCATTGCTGCCCCCTTACTGCGCTACTACGGCCAAAAGCAGCATCAAGCCTGCAGCCGCCAAATACACACGCACCTTAAAAAGACGCATTTTATTATTCAACGTTTCGACAACGCCCACCGCCACGGCAGACAGCAGCACCTTTAGCACCACAGGCAGATCCAATGGCAGATACAGCATAGCAAACAGCAGCAAAAATACCAGCAGCTTCAGCTGGCTTGCCAAGTGAATAACTGCCAGCAGGCGTCCCGAATATTCCAGCGTCATGCACTCGTGGATCATTGTCAGCTCCAAGTGCGTATCGGGGTTATCCACAGGAATGCGGCTGTTTTCGGCAAGCAGAACGAGAAAAAAGGCAATGCAGGTCAAAACGCCTGCCACCGTCAGGTTTGCCTCCCCCACGCGCAGGCTCATGCCTGCAAGCGAGGTGCTGCCTGTGTGCAGCACGTTGCTGAGTACCGCCAGCATCACCACAGGCTCTACAAAGGCAGCCACGTACACCTCACGGCTGCCGCCCATGCCGCCAAAGGCAGTGGCTGCATCCATCGAGGACACTGCCATAAAGAAGCGCCCCAAGGCCAGCAGATAGACAAAAACGAAAACATCGCCAAAGCTGGCCTGTCCGCCGAAAAGACCAGGCAGCATGCAGGCTGCCGCCACCGTCGTCACAAAATACACACAGGGCGCCAGGCAAAACAGCTTGCTCGTATATGGCGTGAGCAGCGTAGGCTTGCCCCACCATTTGCGGATATCGTAATAATCCTGCCATACGCTGCTGCCAATGCGGTTTTGCAGAGTTGCCTTCACCTTTTTTATAATGCCGCCCACGAGCGGAGCGCAGGCCAACAGGATAAGTGCCTGCGCCAGTCCCAGGGCCAGCTGCAATAAATCATCTGTTAACATCATTTATACAACGCCCCCCATACCAGCACCAGCATCATCGCTACCATTACATAAGAAACATACAAGCGCACGCTGCCCTGCTGCAGGCGGCGCAAAAATGCCGAAATGCCGACAAAATGCTTTTGGAATGGCATATACAGCTTTTCGGTAATCATATCAGGAATTTCCAGCTTATAGGAAAGCTGACGGCCAAAGTAAGCATGCTCCTTGCGCATATAGCTTACCTGGCGCTTGGGCTTCAAAAGATAATCAAAGGCACGGCGCACAGGCTTACTGAAGCCTGTTGCCGAATATTGCTGGCGCGCCGTCGGATAGGTGCCGCAGTTCCAGGTAACGCTTTGCTGCACAAAGCAGTTTTTTACCGCCAAATACAGCGCCAGTCCCAGCACCGCCAAAAGCAGCAGCACCAGTAAAGGCTTGTAGGCAGCACCTGCGCCCACGCCGGCCCAGGCAAGGCCAAGGCTGCCGGAGGCAAAATCACCGGGCAGGCCCAGCGCGAAGCTGGCAGCCTGCATAGCAGGAACAGGATAAAGGCCTAAGATAAGCACCAGGGCGCTTGCCATACCCATAGCCAGCAGCATAAATTTATCTGACTCGTGCGCATGCTCTGCTACCTCGCTGCGCGCACGACCCAAAAACGTGATGCCAAAAAGGCGCACAAAGCAGCCCAGCGCCAAGGCACCCGTAAAGCCAAGCAAAATGAAGGCCAGCGCCGTCCACAGGCGGATGTCGTGACCTGCGCCCGTTGCCGCCAGCGTAATGAAGCTCTGCAGCACCAGCCACTCGCCCGTAAAGCCGTTGGTAAGCGGCACGGCGGCGAGCGCCAGCGAGCCAACAAAGGTAAAGGCCGCCGTATAGGGCATTTTACGCAGCAGGCCGCCAAACAGCTCCAGGTTCTTGCTGCCTGTGCCATGCATAATGCTGCCTGCACTCATAAACATCAGCACCTTCATAATGCTGTGGTTAAAGGCGTGTACCAAAGCTGCCACAAAGCCCAGCATATATAAATTGCTGCCGCTTGTAAGCTTCAGCAGCATGCCGCAGCCAAAGGCAGCAAAGATCACGCCCATGTTTTCTACCGAGGAATAGGCCAGAACCCGCTTAATATCTGTTTCCATCTGCGCATAGAGCACGCCCAAAAAGGCGGAAAGCACACCTGCCAGCATCACGACGATACACCACCAGTAATTCCAGGCAGGCAAAAAGCTGAACATAAAACGGCCAAAGCCATAAAGCGCGATTTTGAGCATCACACCGCTCATGAGCGCCGACACATGGCTGGGAGCCGCAGGATGCGCCTTAGGCAGCCACACATGCAGCGGCACCAGGCCGGCCTTGAGGGCGAAGCCGATAAAGGCACAGGCAAAGGCCAGGTGCTGCCATGCTCCCTGCAGGCTGTTATGCGCCATCGCCGCAAAGCTGAAGCCATCGCTGGCAGACCCCGTAATCAAAAAGGCGATCATAATCGCCGCTGTTCCCAGGCTGGTCATAACCAGATATTGGTAAGCAGCGTTCCAGGTGGCGCGCTTTTCTGATTCGTGGTTAACCAGCATAAAGGAGGCCACCGCCATAATCTCCCAAAACAGCAAAAAGCTGAAGGCGTCACCTGCCAAAAGCACCAGCATCATCGACATGATAAACAGGCACCACATGCCGCCTAAAAGGCGCAGGCGGCTGCCCTCATAGGCACGCGCATAGCCCAGCGCGTAAATGCTGGTGATTACGCCCGCAATACCTGTCAAAAGCAAAAAAATCGCACTCCAGCCATCGCAGGTCAAAGAATATGACCCCCAGACCAAAGGCAGCGGCTGCTCACCACCAAACAGCTGCAGAGCTGCCGCATAGGCACAAAGACCACTGCCGCAAAGTGCCGCAGTGTTCGCCAGCCAATGGGCCGCTCGCTGCAGGCTGTGGGGAAACAGCAGTGTCAGCACGCCGGCGCCCAGGCAGCCAGCGGCAAGTAAAAACATTTCCATTTCATCACCTACATAATAAATTTTCAAGTTCTTCACAAAAATGACATGTATTTTACATTATACCACATTTGCCCACGGCTCAAAAGGAATTTTTAAAATTTCACCTCAAGCTTACACGTAAAAATGTAGCTGTATTTTGTTCTACCAAAGACACAAAACAGCACCACAGACTGCGCCCTTAGCGCACGCTTGTGGTGCTGTTTTGCTGTTATGATTAAAATTTCTAATTTACACTGACCTGTTGGCATCCTTTTGCTTTTTTTACAGGACTTCCAAAGGCGATAGCGTACCCAAGACCAAGAAGCAGATAATAG
>CAVBQX010000039.1:0-21924 GCA_963597755.1 Segatella copri | reverse complement strand
GGGCAAGGACAGTGTTTATTCAATAACTCATGAATATGGACATATATTACAAAATATGCTTATTGCTAAACGCTTCAAGGCCGATGGGTGGACAGAAGATAAAAAAGACCGATTTATAGACGAAAAAGGGGCAAGTGATTATGCAAATCAGTACAGTTACTATACTTCATCTACAATGAAACAATACAAGTATATTAAATATAAGTGGTACGAGGACAGAAGAAGCGAAGTTGTAGATACTTGTCGCAAAGAAATTATTGCGATTGCCAAAAAGAATAATAAAAATTTTAAACTCAAAGATAACATCTCACTATATGGCAGTAAAATAACACTACAGGGCAAGGCTGAGTTTTTTGCAGAGGTCTTTGCTAATTCTCAATTAGGAGCGCCGAATGAGTTGGGTGTCGCTATGCAACAGTGGTTAAAACAGAAAGGACTTGTATAAAATGGATGACAAGGTATTATTGATACAGAAGTTTAGAAATGACAGCTTTATGGCTGTGCTAAAAGATGGCTATACTTTTAATGATTCTATGATTGTAGAAGCAAAGGATAAGGCAGAGCTTGACGCTAAAATAGCTGCTGCGGTGCATTGTGACGCAGATAGTTATATCTGGCGTTATATACATGGACATCCGGTAAGGATTAAAAGCAAAGCAGGTTATACGTCAAAGGGCAGTACTAAGGGTGGATTTAAGCCTAAAAAGAGCGTTGGACGTGGTGCAAACCGCAATAAGTGGAGCGGCAAAAAAGCTGGCAGATATACTAATGCAAAGGGGTTAGGCTTTACCGACGTATCAGATGCAGATAAGAATTATTCTGCGCAGGGTGTTACAGGAAAGCTTAAAGGCGACTTGTTAACACATCAGATTGGCAAGAATGGCAAATTAAAGCCAGAGCGTGAGCTGTTACATAGGAGCATTGTAAAGAAGCATTTAGAGGGCATTAAAAAGCCTGAGGGACAGCCTACGATGACATTCTTAGGTGGTGGCAGTGCGGCAGGCAAGTCTACGTTTACCAAGAACAGTAAGACATTCCCCAAAAAGGATGAAGCAGTCAGTGTTGATTCTGACGGCATTAAGGGTATGCTGGCAGAGTATAAGCACATGGTAAAAAATAAAAATGAAAATGCTGCTGGCTATGCTCACGAGGAAAGTTCGGCACTTGCCAAACGTGTAATGAAAGTAGCACAAAACCAAGGTTACAATGTTGTACTTGATGGCACAGGCGATAACAGCGTAAACAGCATGATGAAAAAGATTAATCAGGCAAGGGCGGCTGGTATGCGTACAAAAGCAGAATATTGTACAGTGCCTACAGAGGTTGCATTGGAGCGTGCAAGGGCAAGGGCGGCAAAAACAGGACGCAGGATTAAAGAGGATGTTATCAAAAATATTCACAGAAACGTATCGCAGATTGTACCTAAAATCATAGGTGAATTTGATGAATGTAATGTGTGGAACACAGAGGGCAAAACACCGATACTCATTGCATCCTGCAAGCGTGGAGAAAAGCCGACTATTCATAATTCTAAAATGTGGGAAGATTTTCTTGCAAAAGGCAACGAATAATGCTGACAACTACTACAAAGTGCGGTAAAATAAGGATGTAAGGAGAGTGATAATATGGCAAAAGCAGTAAGAATGTATCAGATTATGTTTGCGGCGCAGGATGAACTAAGACCAGAGGAAGTGGAGCCGCCGATGGATGCAGAGGAACGCAAGTTGTTTGATTCGGTAGCAAAAGATGTTGCGGAGCGTAAAGCAAAAGGTATACCCGAACCCATGTATGAATTGCCATGGGATGCTTTCGATGACGAAGACGGCATTGAGGATATTTACCCAGATGATTTTGATGAAAAAGTAATGGCAGAACTGGAAGAAGAAAAAAACAGTTGATTTTAGGCACTTTCATTAGTGCCTTTTTTGTTTTATAAAGCTGCTGTGTCTGCTGGCATAGCAGCTATTTTCTTTTGCAGGGGGAAAGTGATATAATTAAGAATAGTTAGTCTAAATCACAGCATAAGCCTTGAGGGATGCTTTATAAACACTTGTGACTAATTTTTAGGGGGATTCACATGCAGATAAAGGGAATTTTGTTTGATTTTGATGGTACGTTAGCCAACACGATAGATTTGATTATTGCTACCTTTGAACACACCTGCAAAACAGTACTGGGAAGCGTGCCGGCGCGAGAGGATATTATTAACACCTTTGGCCTGCCCTTAGGCGATGCGTTTGTAAAGCTTGTAGGTAGAGATGACCTGGTGGAGGAGATGCGCGCCGTTTACAAGGATTTTAACGAAGCCAATCATGATACTATGATCTGTCCCATCGCCGGAGTAGAGGAAACGTTGCGGGAGCTGAGGGCGAGGGGATTCAAGCTGGCGGTGGTAACCTCCAAAAAGCCTGCTATGCTGCGCCGCGGGCTGGCCTGCTTGGATTTGGCGCAGTACATAGATGTGTGCATTGCCTTGGGCGATACGAAAGAAAGCAAGCCCCACCCTGCGCCGATGCTGGCAGCCTGCAAAGCTCTACAGCTGAAGCCTTGCGAGTGCTTGTGTGTAGGTGACAGCCCCTTTGATCTGCAAAGCGGCAGGCGTGCAGGCGCAAAAACGGTAGCAGTGCGCTACACGTATTTTGATTGGGATAAGCTTGTGATGGAAGGGAAACCGGATTATGCTATCAAAACGCCGCAGGAGCTAGTGAAGTTGATAAAGATTTTGACAGATAAAATAAACGATAACGCAACAAAAAAGCAATAAATGAAAAATGATTTATGGCAATATCATGAACGCTTAGTTGAGAAATGTCTCGACGCAGAAAGCTATATTGATAAAGATTTTGCAAAGTGGTATAATATAAAGAGATGGGAGGCGAGAAGATGCTAGAAGGATTCGAGCAGTATAATATGACGGTTGGCACTGCGTCTATATCGATTTCTGAAAATGGTATTGGCTTTAGTAAAGCCGCTGTTTCTAAGCTAAAGAAAAGCGAATATGTCAAATTATATATAGACAGATCCAATAAGCGCATTGCGGTGCAGATAGCTCGACAAGATGACGATGGTGCGATACAATTTTACAAAAACCAAAAATCTGGTGCTGTAAGATGGAACAATAAAGAGCTTTTAAAAACTCTGGCGCAAATGATGGGACATACCTTTGAAAAAGAAGTATATAAAGTAGATGGCGACTATTATCCAGATGAAGAAGCCATGATTTTTGATTTAAAATCTGCTGTTTTGCAAACTAAAGATTAAGGAGGTAACTTGAAGCAAGTTTATAGTGCAAGGCAAATTGCACGGACAAATGAAAAAAGCACTCCAATGATTGCTGGAACAATCAATGAAGTGCTTAGAGCTTGGATGTCACATAATGACATTCACACATCAACCATTATTATGCCACATCCGAGCTCGTTTTTCAAGCTTTTACACATTATTAGTGTAACGGATGTGCTATTTTTATGCCTTTTTAGAGGTAAAATAGCAAAATCTGTTAAGTTGAAGAAAGTATCGGAGGAACGTATTAATGAAAGTTTTAACTAAAAAAGTAAAATTAGAAGATGGCAGTTATGCAAGAAAACCTGTTGACATGTATCGAAGACTTAATCTCAACATACTTAGATTACTTAACAAGACACAACATGTAGGCAAATACCAAATGCCACTAATCACTTGTGCAACAAAAATTCAACCTGACTTTTTTGCATTGTATAGAGAGAAGGGGTTATATAGTCATACGCAGCTAACAGGCGTATGTTTTTATTCTAACGACATAGAATTTGATGGCGAAGATGGTTTATATAACGCTATTTACTATGGAAAATCAAAAAGGCTGCAGTGGTTTAAAAAAAGATTTAGAGGAGTGAAATTTTTAGTAACTCCAGATTATTCTGTGTTTGGAGATATAAATCCAATAATTGATTTATATCGTGTTTTGATGACAAGAGTTGTGGCGTTATGGTTCATATTTGAATTGCAAGTAGTTGTAATTCCCAATATTTCATATACCAACGAATGTGATTTTGAAGATTACTTTAACGGCTTGGAAACCTGTAGTGTTATAGCTTTTAATGCTAAAGGTCATATTAGATATAATTCGGAACGTAGATTATTTAAATCGGCAATAAAATATGCTGTAGATCACCTACCGCTTAAGACTATTTTAGTGTATTCTGCTTGTGGTAAAGATGAAACTTGTTTAAAGGTCTTTAAATATGCTATAGATAAGGGAGTTGATGTACGAATAATCAATAATACTATTCGAGAACGTAATATCTTAAGGAGGGCTCAATAATGTCTTGTGGCGGTAACAGCGGTTTGACCTCCGGAAAACAGTGCTCTTTGGAGCAGGAGAGTGCTAGGATACAAGTCGAAAAAAATGAGCAAAAGCTCGCAGATGAGTATTTTAAGACCATATTACCTGCTTCTTCTCCATTGACAATACCATCAACGGCTAAAGTTACTATTCAACATAAAGAAGCTTATGATCAAGTGAAATATCAATGGACTGATGGAAATTATAAATATACAAGTCGTTGGCATACGAGAACACCAAATGCTCCAGTTAGTCAAGGTGATAGTTGGGTAGTAGAGAGACATTTACCAGGCATAGGCTCAGGTCCTAATGCAAGGCCGTCAAAAAGAGAAATTTTAGTTGGCAAAGACAAGTGGGTTGCTAAAGAGCAATGGGATGAAGCGATTCGTGCAAGAAAAAATAATTTGCTTACTAGTGAACAAAGGGAGTTGTTAAATAATGGACATTGGAATGCTTAAATCTAATCATGTATACTATGATGGTTACGAAGGAGAAGGCGAAGTAGTGCTTAGAATTAAAGAGGCTAAAGAATATTATTTGAGTATCTGGGATGGCTTTTTTGAAGATATTTTCGGAAAACCTATATTATCAAATGCTGGGTGGACTGGCTTCACCAGGGACTATCAGGAAGGAAAAGATGCTTTTGGCTATGGTGATAGCTATATTATTAATGATATACATGAATATATTAGAGACTTGAAGAATTACAAAGGAAAAGATTTTGCTTACGATGAAACAGAGGATTGTTTAGATTTAATGATAGCGTTTTTTGAATTTGCAGAAGAGAATTTTATGAAGATTGAAGTAAGTATAAACTAAATAAACCTAGTTTCACGCACCCATGTAGCTTTCACTATCTCCGAATTTTATCCAGTGTTTTACAAAAATCGTTCAGGAAAGTGCGGATATTTACTGTCTTGTATATTGGATAAATCGCCGAAATATGTTAAAATGTATACAAACAATGCAAGTATTAACCTCGTAAATTTTGATTGGAGGCTGTGTATATGAGTAACATTAGGAGAATTTTTGTAGAAAAGAAGGACGCCTTTGCCGTAGAGGCTCATGGTCTGCTTGCCGATTTGCGCAACAACCTGGGGATGAAGGACCTGACCGGTATGCGCATTGTTAACCGTTATGACGTTATGGGCCTGACGGATGAGGAGTTTGCCATGGCTAAGCAGCAGGTGCTGTCCGAGCCGCCTGTTGACGATGTTGTTGAGGAAGAGCTGCCGCTGGCTGCAGGCGAAACTGCCTTTGCTGTAGAGCTTTTGCCAGGTCAATACGACCAGCGCGAGGATTTTGCTGAACAATGCATTCAGCTGATTACGCAAAAGGACCGCCCCATGGTTGCCGCTGCCAAGGTGTTCATCCTGCAGGGAGACTTGAGCGAGGACGAAGTTGCCAAGATTAAAGCTTATTGTATTAACCCCATTGAAGCACGCGAAGCAGAGCAGGCTAAGCCCGAAACCTTGGTGAGCACATGCGAGGAGCCTGCCAAGGTGCAGAGCGTTACAGGCTTTTTGAGCATGGCTGCCGACGAGGCTGAGGCGTTGCGCCAGTCCATGGGCTTGGCTATGAGCTTGGATGACCTTTTGTGGTGCCAAAAATATTTTAACGAAGAGCACCGTGAGCCTACTATTACCGAAATCCGCGTGCTGGACACCTATTGGTCTGACCACTGCCGTCACACCACCTTTATGACGCAGATTGAGGATATTGATATTATCCCTGGAATCTATACGAAGCCTGTGCAGGAGGCCTATGACAAGTATATGGCCGCACGTGACGAGGTTTACGGTGAGGATACTAACCGCCCTGTAACACTGATGGATATTGCCGTAATCGGCATGAAGAAACTGCGCAAGGAGGGTAAGCTGGAGGATTTAGATCAGTCCGAGGAAATCAACGCCTGCTCTATCGTCGTTCCCATTGAAGTGGACGGCAAGACGGAGGAATGGCTGGTGATGTTCAAAAACGAAACGCACAACCATCCGACAGAAATCGAACCATTTGGTGGTGCTGCCACCTGCCTGGGCGGTGCTATCCGCGACCCGCTGTCCGGACGCTCTTATGTTTATCAGGCAATGCGCGTAACCGGCAGCGCCGATCCTCGCACACCCATTAGCGAAACCCTGCCTGGCAAGCTGCCGCAGCGTAAGATCACCATCGGCGCGGCTGCAGGCTACAGCTCCTATGGCAACCAGATTGGCTTGGCCACTGGCCACGTGCAGGAATATTACCACGAAAAATTTGTTGCCAAACGTATGGAAATCGGCGGTGTTATTGGTGCTGCTCCGCGTAACGCTGTGCGCCGTGAGCGCCCCGCTGCCGGCGATATTGTAGTGCTTTTGGGCGGCAAAACCGGCCGTGATGGCTGTGGTGGTGCTACAGGCTCCTCTAAGGAGCACACCGTGGATTCGCTCATGAGCTGCGGTGCCGAGGTGCAAAAGGGTAATCCGCCGACAGAGCGCAAGATCCAGCGCCTGTTCCGCAACCCGTCCGTTACTGCCATGATCAAGCGCTGCAACGACTTTGGCGCAGGCGGCGTATCCGTAGCCATCGGTGAGCTGACTGACGGTCTGGTGATCGATTTGGATAAGGTGCCCAAAAAGTATGACGGCTTAGACGGTACCGAATTGGCCATTTCGGAATCGCAGGAGCGCATGGCTGTGGTTATTGCTGCCAACGACCGCGATGCCTTTATTAAATATGCTGATGAAGAAAACCTGGAGGCCACAGTTGTAGCCGAGGTTACCGGCGACGCACGCCTTGTAATGTACTGGCGTGGTGATAAGATTGTTGACCTTGCGCGTGCTTTCCTTGATACCAACGGCGTAGCACAGCACACCAACGTAGTAGTGAACGAGGAGGCTGCTGCCGATGTTTTTGAAAAGGTTCCTGCTACCGTGGCAGAGGCTGCTGATTTGAAGGACGCTTGGTTAAAGAATTTGGGTCGCCTGAACGTATGCAGCGAAAAGGGCCTGTCGGAGCGCTTTGACAGCACCATCGGCCGTGGTACGGTTATGATGCCGTTTGGCGGCAAAACCCAGCTCACCCCGTCCGAGGGCATGGTGGGACGCATCCCCGTGCTGCACGGAAACACCACCGCTGCCAGCGTTATGGCCTGCGGTTATAACCCCGAGGTTGCCTGCTGGAGCCCGTTCCATGGTGCTATGTATGCTGTGACAGAATCCGTAGTACGTGCTGTGGCATTGGGCGCTGATCCTGCCAAGCTGCGCCTGACGCTGCAGGAATACTTCCCCAAGCTACACGATGCAAATAGCTGGGGCCAGCCGTTTAGCGCGCTTTTGGGTGCATTTACTACGCTAGATGCACTGGACCTGCCTGCGATCGGCGGCAAGGACAGCATGAGCGGTACCTTTATGGATAAAACAGTTCCGCCTACACTGGTATCGTTCGCTGTAGGCGTTATCGACGGCAATAAGGCTGTTTCGGCTGACTTTAAGGCAGCAGGCGACAAGGTTGTCTTCCTGTCCTGCCAGCGTGATAATGCCGAGGTATTGGACTTTGGTGTGCTCAAGGCCAACCTGACCGCCGTACACAAGGCTATGGAGGCAGGCAAGATTGTGGCTGCTGCCGCAGTCAAGGAGGGCGGTATTGCAGCTCTCGTCAGCACTATGTGCTTTGGCAACGGCCTGGGCTTTGAATTTATCAAGCCGTTCCACGATACTGACAGTCTCTTTACCCTGCAGCCAGGCGGCATGGTGCTGGAGCTGGCAGCAGGAGTAGAGCCTGAGGAACTGTTTGATGGCTTGGACTTCCTGCTTTTGGGCAGCGTTACTGCTACTGGCGGCATTGCCATCAACGACACTGTTATTGACGAAGCAGCAGCTCTTGCTGCTTACCGCGAGCCGCTGCAGGGCATTTTCCCGGATGGCACGCCTGCCGCTAATGAGCCTGCTGATATCAACATGCCGCTGTACAAGAGCGAGCTGGCGCTGACAGCACCTGTGAACATCGCTAAGCCGCGCGTCTTTATCCCCGTATTCCCCGGCAACAACTGCGAGTACGACAGCGCACGTGCCTTTGAGGCCGCAGGCGCACTGCCAGAAACCTTCATTGTACGCAACCTCACTGCCGCCGCTATCGAAGAATCGGTAGAGGCTATGGTTAAATATATCAACAACTCGCAAATCGTGATGATCCCCGGCGGCTTTAGTGCCGGCGATGAGCCTGATGGTAGCGGCAAATTTATTGCCACCATGTTCCGTAACCCACGCATCAAGGAAGCTATCAGCGATCTGCTCGAAAACCGCGATGGCCTGATGCTGGGCATCTGCAACGGCTTCCAGGCTTTGATTAAGCTGGGACTGGTGCCTTATGGCGAGGTACGCGAGATGACCAGTGATGCACCCACGCTCACCTTTAACAACATCGGCCGCCACATTTCCCAGATTGTGACCACCCGCGTGGTTTCCAATAAATCGCCGTGGTTTGCCTTGTGTGAACCCGGTGAGGAGCATGCAGTTGCTGTTTCGCACGGCGAGGGTCGCTTCTACGCCCCCGAAGCCGTGATCAAGGAGCTGTTTGCCAATGGACAGGTGGCAACGCAGTATGTCAATGCGCAGGGTGTGCCTACGATGAACACTCCGTTCAACCCCAATGGCAGCCTGTACGCCATCGAAGGCATTACCAGTCCGGATGGACGCATTTTGGGTAAGATGGGTCACAGCGAGCGCTTTGCTCCCGGCCTGTTCCGTAATATCGCAGGCGAGAAGGATCAAAAGATTTTCCTTTCCGGCGTAAGCTATTTTAAATAATAACGGTATAGAAAAAGGCCCTGTTTACCAACCATGGTAGGCAGGGTCTTTTAGCTTGCGGTAGGTGATTAGTTGGCTTCCCTACGAAGCCTACTAATTCCTTCTAAAATCAACTATAGAGAAGGGAAAATTTATAAAAACATACTGCCTTCAAAGCATCCATGTTATAATAAAGAAAAACTATTATCAAAGGGTGAAGAAGATGGATTTGCGCAAGCTGAAATATTTTTTAGTGGTGTGTGAGGAAAAGAATATCACCAGGGCGGCACTGCGGCTGCACGTTTCACAGCCATCCTTGAGCGTAGCGCTGCAAAGGCTGGAGGCAGAGCTGGAACTGCCGCTTTTGGTGCGCGATAATAAGCACGTTGTGCTGACACGTGAGGGCGCCATCCTGCAGCGTGAGGCGCAAAAATTGCTGCAGCAGGCAGATGCCTTGGAGCAGACTATGCTGGATTTGCGACGGCAGAAGGAGCGTATCTTGAAGCTGGCCTTTCCCTCTACTGCAGGGGCGTGGCTATGGCCTGTGCTTTTGGAGGATTTTCACAAGCTACATCCTGAAATTGAGCTGTATGTGGAGGACAAAAGCACCTACGATATCCTGCGTGAGCTGATGCTGGACGAGCTGGAGCTGGGGTATGGCGTGCTGGAGGAAAACAACAACCAGGAGATAGCAAGTAAAACGGTGCAGGAGGGAGAGCTGCGCCTGCTTTTGGCGGCAGATGACAAGCTGGCAGACAAGGAGAAAATAGCTGTCGAGGAGCTTGCAGGCAGGCTGGTGGTGATGTACCGTAAGGGTGCATCATACGCTGAAAGTCGCTTTTTGCAGCTGCTGCAGGATAAGCAGGTGGCTGTGCGTCTGCAATATGTGGAGGAGCAGGCAACAGTGTTCAACCTAGTGGCGCAGGGGCTGGGATTGGCGGTTATCCTGGACGAAACTGAGCTAATTATGCACAACGGGCGCTTGTGCAGCCGTCCGCTAGCCGAGCATATCAGCTTCCAAACAGGTTTTTTCTGGAAGAAGGAGCGTTATCTATCCTCTGGCGCCCGTGAGCTTTTGGCATTTTTTGATCAGTAATCATAGTTTTTGTTTATGATGCTAAAGATTAGTGGTATTATACACTGCCTAAGCAAGGTGCTATAGTTATACCAACAAAAGAATTTTGGAGGTTATACTATCATGGCAGCATTTGTTTTTGATTCGGAACTTTTTAGTGACCAATATGGTACGCAGGCCATGCGCAGGGTTTTTAGTGATGAGCAGCTGGTGCAAAACTGGCTGGACTGTTGGGTTGCCCTGGCACAGGCCGAGGCCGCTTTGGGCATTGTGCCGCAGGAGGCGGCAGAGCATATCGCCAGCTGCGCCAAAAGCGAAAGCATGGATATGAACGCTATCCGTGAGGGCTTCGCCAAGACCTGCCACCCTTTGATGCCGCAGATCCGCGAGTTTGAGCGCGTGTGCGGCCACAAGGCAGGTGGCTGGATTCACTGGGGAGCTACTACGCAGGATATTATGGATACGGCGGTAGTGCTGCAGCTGCGTGACGCGCATAAGATTATTGTGGAACAGACCAAGGTGATGCTCCGTCTGTGCCTGGAGCGTGCGCAGGAAAACAAGGATGTGGTGATGCCCGGACGCACGCACGGACAGCATGCTGTACCCATCACTCTTGGTTATAAAATTGCTATTTGGGCTGCAGAGCTTGGCCGCCATCTGGAGCGGCTGGAGGAGGGCAAAAAGCGTTATTTGGTAGGCGAGCTGGCGGGGGCAGCAGGAACGCTGGCATCCCTTGGTAAGCAAGGCCTGGCGGTGCAGGAGGGCTTCTGCCACAACCTAGGTTTGGGTGTACCCCTGACAACCTGGCACGTAGCGCGGGACGGCTTTGCCGAATTTGCCTCTACCATAGCGATGCTTGCAGGCACTATCGGCAAAATCGCCAATGAGTTCATTAACCTTGAGCGGACGGAAATCTGCGAGCTGGAGGAGGGGTTCAGCATGGGCAAGGTTGGCTCTAGCACCATGCCGCACAAGCGTAACCCCATGGTTTGCGAAAATATCCTAGCCAATTGCCGCCTTATCCAAAACAGTGCACCCCTAGGCTTTGGCGCCATGATTCAGGAGCACGAGCGCGATATGTCCTTTTGGCAGACAGAATGGAGCTACCTGCCGCAGATTTGCCTGCTTGCGGATAATGTCCTGCGTCAGCTGCAGGGAATTTTGCAGGGAATGCTTGTGCGTAGGGAGCAAATTAAGCATAACCTGTATTTGACCAAGGGACTTATCGTTTCGGAGCGAGTTATGCTTACGCTGGGACAATACCTGGGCCGCCAGGCTGCGCACGACGTTATTTATGAAGCCTCCATGAAGGCGTTTGAAGAAAACCGCCTGCTAGAGGACGTGCTCAAGGCAGATGCACGTGTTACCAGCAGGATTAGTGAAGCAATTTTGGACGAGGTGCTGGAGCCGATGAATTATACCGGCTGCTGCAGCGAAATGGTGGACAGGGTCGTGAGCAGACTAAAGGATATTTAAAAACGCAAAAGGCACCGTACATATCATTCCCCAAGTAGGGATGTGTGCGGTGCTTTTGTTGTACCAGCGGTATGTTGAGCAGAGGCGCCGGCAATGGTATAATAAAGATTAATGGTAAATTTATTTAGATTTGTGAGGATAAGACAAGTAATGACAATATACGAGGTATTGAGCCAAAGAGCGCAGCTACAGGAGGTGCTTTTGGATATTTGGGAGGGTTCTGTCAGGGCAACACATTTATTTCTTGCGGATGCAGATGTAAAGAAAATTAAGGAGTATGTACCACAAGCCTTGGATAGTGTAGAGCATTTGATTATCGCCGAAGCTGAAAAGCCGATCGCGTTTATGGGAATTCAAAATGGCCGCTTAGAAATGCTCTTTATTGCAGCGGAGGAAAGAAGCAGGGGCATTGGCAGACAGTTGCTTCAATATGGTATGGAAAATTATGGAATCCTTGAAGTGACAGTTAATGAGCAAAATCCGCAGGCTGTAGGATTTTATGAACACATGGGCTTTGCTGCCTACAAGCGCAGCGAGCTGGATGAGGAAGGCAATCCCTATCCACTGCTATATATGAAACGTGTGTGATGACTTTAAGCAAAAACGGGGAGAAAGCTGATATGTTGCAGAGTATGTAAGCTGGCAACATCGTATAACGTCTGGTAAATGGAGGTGTATGGCAGTGTTGGGGTTACCAAAATCAACAGAATGTAGTGAAAGAATACCAATGCAGAGATTTTACAAAAAGCTCTCTGGTAAAGCTGATGTTAAAAAGGTTTTTACCAAGCAGATTAGGGTGATTTATTGCCGTAACAGATTGACAGCTACTACGTTAAAGCTTATTCCCGATAAACAGGCTAAGGAAATCGCCGTTTTAGAAGTGAAGCTGACGGCACCTGACCTTGAGGACAACATTTTGCGCTTAATAGACAGCAAGCTACCCTACCATATTTTGTTTTTATTACGCTATGCCGGAAAATATCAGGCTGTAACTGTGTCCCAAGAATGCAAGACCAGCTATTGCTGCCGCACTCCTTGGCTTGCAGAAAAAGAGCTGCCGTTATATTTAGACGGTTTGACGATTGACGAGTTATATCAGAATTTTGTTCGCCAGATTGCAGAAAATGCACTTGGTAATGATACCGACAATGCGCAACACATAAGCATGAAGCTGCAGAAGCAGCGTAAACGGTTAATAGAGCATATTACCTCGCTGGTTGCTAAATTGGAGAATGACAAGCAGCATAAGCGGACGAGCAGGAACAACTTGCGGAGGCCGAGTGGGTCATAAGCAAAAGAGTCTTTTTATCAAAGGAACACTTTAAGACCATCAACAGTAGTGAGGTGGTGTATGACGTAGTAGACAGCTACCAAAGCCTGTTAGATTTAGTGAGGAAGTAAAAAAGCAAGCTCTTCCCAAACATCACGGGCAATTTTCCCAATCAAAAAAGCAATGCACAGAATTCTTATCGTGCATTGCTTTTTGCTTTAGTCCAGCAGCCTTGCCACATCCGGCAGCGGCGCTACCGTGCGCTGCAAAATACCGTTCATGTAGGCGATGGCGATGCCATAATTTGTCATAGGCACGACCTGCTCCTTGGCGCGTGCATTACGGTGCACCACCTCGCGCTCGTTGAGCATGCACGCGCCGCAGTGTACGACCAGCTTGTAGCCGCTCAAATCGGCGGGGAATTCGGTGCCGTTGGTAAATTCAAAGCTGGGGTTGGCCTTGGTGTATTCCCTTATCCACGCAGGCAGCTTCACCGTGCCGATATCTTGGCATTGGCGGTGGTGGGTACAGCCCTCGCTGATAAGAATGGTGTCAGCATCTGTAACCGTATCGAGTGTGCGCACGGCCTTGATGGCGTTTGCTAAACTCCCCTTATAGCGTGCCATAAGGATAGAAAATGAGGTGAGGGGAACGCTTGGCGGCACAATGGCGCTGACGGCGGCAAAGGCCTGGCTGTCAGTCACCACAAGGCGCGGCGGCACTGCCAGGCGTGCCAGCGACATGGCCAGCTCGCTTTCCTGCACTACTACGGCAATGCCCTTGTTATCCAGCACGTTGCGCAGCACCTGCTGCTGCGGCAGGATAAGCCTGCCCTTGGGGGCAGCGCTGTCTATGGGAGTGACAAGCACTACGATATCGCCAGGCGTAATCAAATCACCCACAAGCTGGCGCTCCACCTCCTTGGGGCGCAGGGCAGCGATGGCTTCCTTCAGCTCGTGAATATTGCGGCCTGTCTGCGTGCTGACGATAAAGCATTTTTGCGTCAGCTTCATTGCCTCCAGCGTGATGAGCGCCTGCTGCATTTCAGCAAGGATATCGGCCTTGTTGAGTACGAGGATGGCAGGTAGCTTTCTTTGCTCTATCAGCTGCCACAGCTCTTTATCCTCCTCCGTCAGACCTACGCTGGCATCCACCACAAGCAGCGCGATGTCGCACTTAGCCAGCACCTGGTAGGCCTTTTGGATGCGCAGCTGGCCAAGCTCGCCCTTGTCGTCTAAGCCGGGGGTGTCGATAATCATAACAGGACCAAGTGGCAAAAGCTCCATAGCCTTGTAGACAGGGTCGGTGGTGGTGCCCTTTTGCTGGCTGACTATGGCCAGGTTTTGGCTGGTAATGGCGTTGATGAGGCTGGATTTGCCTGCGTTACGTCTGCCAAAAATACCAATGTGTATGCGTTCGGCAGCGGGTGTAGTGTTTAGTGACATATTTCCTCCTAGTAAAAAAGGCTGCAGTACGCCTGGCGCACTGCAACCTCGTCGTTGCGGTTTATTTTATAAGCTCCATTTTGGGATTGGGATTGTATCTGCGGCCGGCCTTAGCGCAGTCCACACCGTCCACCTTGACGATGTCGGCCGTAAAGTTGATGTTGCCGTCAAAGAAGGAGGAGCCTACAGCGTAGGTGTCTACAGGCACGCCCATTTCCTCGAAGGCTGCAACACGTGCGGCATCAAAGCCGCCGGAAACGATGATCTTAACATGGTTGAAGCCTTCAGCATCCAGTGCGCGGCGCACATTGCACACCAGCTCCTTGCATACGCCGGTCGGCTTAAATGTGCCTATTTGGGTCCATAGGCTTTTGTCTACCATGCTGCCAGAGGTGTCCAGGCGCACGCCTGCCAGCTTTTTGCCCAGCTTGCGGGCAACGGCCAGCGAGGTGTTGACACAGTCGTTATCAAAGTCTACCAAGGCGATGCGGGCGATGGCAGGGTCAACATATTTATCAAAGGCAACGGTGGCAGCTACAGTGTCACCCTTGTATGATGCAATCAAAGCGTGGGGGATGGTGCCTAAGCCCTTACCACCTGCAGCCAGAGCGTTGGCGTCAGTGGAAAAGCCGTGGATGCCGCCTACAAGTGCTGCGTAGCCATCGGCCTCCTGGGTTTGGTACAGATCATAGCGGGCAGGGAAGAAAAGCACAGGCTTGCCCTTGGCAGCGTTCACAACGTTACGCACGTTGGTGGCAATGCGGCTCTGGCGTGCCAAAATTCCCAGGTAGAGGGTTTCCAGGTGGGCAAAGTCAGCGTAATCGCCTTCAATCGTCATAACGGTTTCCCATTCATCCACCTCGTCACCATCGTGCAGGGAATGGATAACGATATCTTCAGGATGGAAGGCACATTGCTTAATCAGGGCAATGACCTCGTCGGTGCCGCAGACGATAACGTGGTCGCGGGCAAATACTTGCATCAGTACACGCGGATGATAGTTGTCACCATTTAAAATTTCCTCGGAACGCATAAAATATGCATCTGTATAGTAACCAGCCTTAATTTTTTCGACAGGAAAGCTGAAGCTTTCGACAGGTCTTCTGTTAGTCATATGTGTGAGCCTCCTAAAATTTCTTATGTTTTTTACTTTCATAAGAACATTAACTATTGAATGTAGTTAAAAATATGATACAATAGAAACGCTATCATAGCAAGTGTTTTACAAAAAAATCTTACTTTAGTTACACTTTAACTTGAATTATAGATGGTGATCAATATGCGTGACGCAAAGAAAAAATATACAGTGCTGCTGCTTTCGGCACCGATCGGATCGGGGCATAAGCTGGCAGCCGAGGCAATAGAACAGGTGCTGACAAAGCATGATGACGTGCAGGTGGTGCATGGTAGTATTTTTGACTTTTTTCCGCACTTTTTGGGCAGTGCCTTCCTGCACACCTATTTGTGGATCTTAAAGTGCTGCCCTTGGCTGTACAAGCTGGCCTATAGCTGGGGTAACCAAAAGGACGGTTCGTTGTGGTTGCGCAGCCTGCTTAACAGGCTTTTGGCACAGCTTGGCGGCGGCTACCTGCGCAGCGTGCACCCTGACGCTGTGGTGGCAACGCACGCCACGCCTGCAGGCATCGTGGGCTATTACAAGGCGCAGCAGCCGGGACTGTGGCTGGGGGCCGTAGTGACTGATTTTACGATTCACCGCTGGTGGGTGTGCGATGGGGTGGATACCTACTTTATCGCTGACGAACTTTTGCGTGACAAGCTGCAGACGACGGTAGAGGTGCAGGCCCTTGGCATACCGGTGCGTCAGCAGTTTTTGCACCACGATAAGGCTGCCTGCCGCAAACGCTTCGGCTGGGACGCAGGCGAACGCGTCTGTCTGCTGATGGGCGGAGGCGAGGGCCTTTTGCCTATGGAGAGCATCATCAAGGCGCTGCAGGGAGCGCACATTGATGGCCTGCGCCTGATTGCGGTGACGGGACACAATGGGGAGCTGGCGCAACGCCTGCGCACGTCCTGCGGCGATAATACCGAAATTTACGGCTTCCGTGAGGACGTGCCACAGCTGATGGCAGGAGCAGATATCATCATCACCAAGGCAGGCGGCCTCACCTCGGCCGAGGTATTGGCATCTGATTTGGATTTGGTGATTTATAAGCCGCTGCCCGGGCAGGAGGAGGGCAATGCTGCCTTTTTAGAGCAGTATTGCGGTGCTTTTGTCGCCCATTCGCTGGACGCGCTTGTGCACTACATCCAAACCAGCCACCAAAATGCGCAGCAAAGCAGCCTGCGCACGCAGCACGCGCACCCGCTGGCGGCGCAGCAGATTGCAGAATACATCCTGCAAAAAATAAAAAAATGATCCTCGAAATATTCCATCCGCAGGCTTTTGTCATAGTAGTCTGCGGATATTTTTTGCGGTGTATAAATTAAATTGCTTGACCAATGTGGAATTTGTCATTATAATGTAGGAAAATCGCATATTATGAAGGCTGTGGCATGAAGTTCCGCTCTGACTGCATAATCATGTAAGAAAACAGGAGGAGCATCTTTATGGACAGCCTATATCTTGCAGCAATATGTGCTGTTGTCCCTGGCTTGGGACGCAGTAAAATACCTACACTCATCCAAAAGCTCGGTAGCGCGCGTGCGCTTTTTGAGGCTGATGCACGAACGCTCACCGCTACAGGTACAGGCGTTTGCACGCAGGCAGCTATCAACAAATTCATTGCTACGCGTGATGCGTCACTGCCACAAAAAATCGACTACTTCTGCCGTCAGGAGGGCGTGTGCCTTTTAACCCGGGCTGATGCTGCCTATCCCATGTCTTTGCGCCAAACAAGTGACGCGCCGCTGGTGCTGTATGTCAAGGGCGAGCTACCGCTGGCTCCCTATGCGTTGGCTATTGTCGGCTCCAGACGCTGTACAGGCTACGGCGTGAAGGCCGCAGCCTGCTTTGCGACGGCTATGGCGCGCGATGGCATACCCGTTATCAGCGGTGGTGCCCGTGGTATAGACACAGCAGCACACGAGGCCTGCTTAAAGGCCGGCGGCGTGACGGTGGCAGTTTTGGGTTGTGGGCTGGATGTGTGTTACCCTGCCGAAAACGCGCGACTGTTCGCACGTATCGCCAGACGCGGCGCCTTGGTTACGGAATATCCGCCGGGAGTACCGCCTCTATCAGCCAATTTCCCTGCACGCAACCGCATTATCGTGGGGCTGTCACAGGCAGTGCTAGTGGCCGAGGCTGGACAACGCAGCGGCGCGGTGATTACGGCCAATATTGCAGCAGACGAAGGACGCGAGGTATATTGCGTCCCCGGGAATATATTTGATTTGACCAGCATTGGCTGTCATGAGCTTATCCGTACAGGAGCAAAACTGGTGGACACGCCCAAGGACGTGCTGGAGGATAAACAAAGCTGGCTGCTGGCGATGAACCGCCGCATAATGCAGCCTGATATATTTGCTTGTGCTGATGAAGAGCAAAGGGAAGCAACAACGCCGCCCCAGCTACAGACGACGGAGCTGGGAGCGAAGCTTTTGGCACTGCTGGTGGCGGGGGCGCAGCCCTTAGAGCAGCTCACAGAGCAGAGTGGTGCCAGCTTTGCCGAGGTGAGCATGGAGCTACTGGATCTGCAGGTAGCAGGTCTTGTCGCTGCAGATCAGGCACAAAGATACTACCGCAAGTAGGGGGAACTTTAATGACTAAGAACCTGGTTATCGTGGAATCACCTACGAAATCCAAGACTATTGAAAAATTTTTAGGTAAAAACTATACCGTCAAGGCATCTATGGGACATTTGCGTGACCTGCCAAAAAGCACGCTTGGCATCACCTTTTTGCCGGATGAAAATAATGCTGATATTTTTGAACCCAAGTACATCAACATCCGTGGCAAGGGTGACTTGATCAAAGCACTGAAAACCGAAGCCAAAAAGGCCGATAAGGTTTATCTGGCAACTGACCCTGACCGCGAGGGTGAGGCTATCAGCTGGCATTTGGCTTATATTTTGGGCATCGATCCTGCCAGCACCTGCCGCATAGAGTTTCACGAAATAACTAAGGCCGCAGTTGCTGACGCTATTAAGCATCCACGCTGCATTGATATGGACATGGTAGACGCACAGCAGGCAAGACGTATTTTAGACCGTCTCGTGGGTTATCAGCTGAGCCCGCTTTTATGGCGCAAAATCCGCAAGGGTCTGAGCGCCGGTCGTGTGCAGTCAGTAGCTACCAAGATCGTCGCTGACCGTGACCGTGAGATAGATGAATTTGAACCTGTGGAATATTGGACGCTGACAGCTAAGCTACGTCCTGCTCCTAAGGAGCCAATCTTTGAAGCTAAGGTTGCCAAATACAAAGGCAAAAAGCTGGAGCTGCACACTGAGGCTGAGGCAAGGGTAGCAGAGGCAGTACTGACTAAGGCTGATTATATCGTGAGCGACGCAGTGAAAAAGGAGCGTAAGCGCCAACCATTGCCGCCGTTTACTACTTCTACCCTGCAGCAGGAGGCCAACAAAAAACTGAATTTCAGTGCTAAAAAGACCATGATGCTGGCACAGCAGCTGTATGAAGGCGTGTCCGTCGGCAAATCCTCCGTCGGCCTTATCACCTATATGAGAACCGATTCCGTGCGTCTGGCAGAGATTGCCATTGCCGAAATCCGTGACTATATCAAAAGCAATATAGGCAGTGAATTCTGTCCTGACAAGGAAAAGCATTATAGCACCAAAAAGAACGCCCAGGATGCGCATGAAGCGATCCGTCCGACCAGTGTTATGCGTACTCCGGCCGAGATGATGCAGCACCTTACGGGTGACCAGTTGAAGCTGTACACGCTTATCTGGAACCGTGTAGTTGCCAGCCAGATGACAGCTGCTGTATATGACAGCACTACGCTGACGATTGACGCAGATGCCTACACGCTAACTGCTACAGGCTCCGTTTTAAAGTTCCCGGGCTTTTTACAGCTTGCTAATAAGTACGGCGATGATGAAAAGGATACCAAGGTGCCTTTTGTAGAAAAGGGCACCAAGCTAGTGCTGTACAAGCTGATGCCGGCAGAGCAGCACTTTACCGAGCCACCAGCTCACTTTACCGAAGCTACGCTGATTAAGGAGCTGGAAGAAAAGGGCATTGGCCGCCCCAGCACCTATGCACCAACCATCGTAACACTCATTAACCGCGGCTACGTGGTCAAGGATGCCAAAAAGCTTTTGGTGACCGAGCTCGGCGTCATGACGGTAGATATGCTGACGGAATATTTTAAGGACCTCATTGATATTCCCTTTACTGCGCATATGGAGGAAAGACTGGATGAGGTAGCAGAACACAAATGCACTAAGGATAAGGTTCTGCACGACTTTTACGCTCCCTTTAAAAAGGAGTTAGATGACGCCAATGTAAAAATTCCTGTGGTAGATATTCCGCTGGAGGTATCGGACGTACCCTGTGACAAGTGCGGTAAAATGATGGTTATCCGCGAGGGTCGCTTTGGCAAGTTTTTGGCCTGCCCGGGCTTCCCGGAATGCCGCAACACCAAGCCTATAGTGAACAAAATTGGCGTAAAATGCCCCAAATGTGGCGCTGAGCTGATTGAACGTAAGAGCAAAACAGGCAAGATCTTTTACGGCTGCGAGCGCTATCCTGAATGTGACTACACCTCCTGGGATAAACCGCTGGATGAAAAATGCCCCGAATGTGGACAAATGCTGGTAGAGCACATAGAACGCAACGGCAGCAGGCGCAAATTCTGTAGCAATACTGACTGCAGCAAGGCGCGCCCTGTGCGTAAGACTGCTGCTGTAAAACCTGCAGCAGCAAAGACAAAAACTACAACGAAGAAAGGCAGTAAAGCTAAATGACAATATCCCCAGTACACGTAATCGGTGCCGGTTTGGCAGGCTGTGAGGCTGTAACGCAGCTGACACGCCATGGCATCCCGGTAATCCTGCATGAAATGCGTCCGCACAAAAGTGATGAAGCGCATAAAACGTCCTACTTTGCCGAGCTGGTGTGCAGTAATTCGCTGCGCGCAGGCAATATTGAAAACGCAGTAGGACTTTTAAAGGAAGAAATGCGCCGTCTTGGCTCGCTCATCATGGAGCAGGCAGATAAGCACCAGGTGCCTGCAGGGGGTGCGCTGGCGGTGGATAGAGATGGTTTTGCTGCAGCTGTCACCGAGGCAGTAAAGGCCAACCCACTCGTGACCATTGTGCACGAAGAGGTGACCGACCTGCAAAGCCTGGAGGGAACTGTAATTGTCGCCAGCGGTCCGCTGACCTCGAAGGCGTTGTCGCAGGATATCCAAAAACTGATAGATGCAGAGTACCTGCACTTTTTTGATGCGGCAGCACCCATAGTTACTGCCGATTCGCTGGATTATGACAAGGTTTACCGTGCTTCACGCTACGACAAGGGTGGGGCAGACTATCTCAACTGTCCCTTTTACACCAAGGAAGAATATGTAGCCTTCTGGCAGGCGCTGTGCAGTGCCGAAAGCGCGCCAGTAAAGGACTTTGAGCATGATGTTTTTGAAGCCTGCATGCCTATTGAGGAGATGGCCCTGCGCGGTGAGGACACTATGCGCTTCGGTCCGCTTAAGCCTGTAGGGCTCATTGATCCGCGCAACGGCAGGGAAGCTTACGCTGTAGTACAGCTGCGCCAGGATAACGCCGCTGCCTCACTTTACAACATCGTAGGCTTTCAGACGCACCTGAAATGGCCGGAGCAGCGCCGTGTGTTTGGCATGATCCCCGGCTTGGAAAATGCCGAGTTCGTGCGCTTTGGCGTTATGCACAAAAACACCTACCTGAATTCACCCAAGCTGTTGGATGCACATTTCTGTCTGCGCAGCAATCCGCGTTTTTATTTTGCCGGACAGATGACAGGCGTAGAAGGGTATGTGGAATCGGCAGCGTCCGGCATTATGGCAGGTCTTGCAGCTGCACGTGCGGTGTTGGAGCTGTCTGCGGTAGAATTTCCTGCAGAAACTGCACATGGTGCACTAGCCAATTATATCAGCAACCCTGCAGTAGAAAACTTTCAGCCGATGAACATAAACTTTGGTTTAATTCCGCCACTGGCAGTACGCATACGCAAGAAAAAGGAAAAGAACGCTCAAATCGCAGCTCGTGCATTGGAGGCATTAGATAAGTTTCTAAATCATATACACGATTAATTTAATTAGAAAATTAATAAATTGCTTGACAAATCACTTTATTTGCGATAACATATACTGCGTAAATATTCTGACTGCTGATTCAACGATGAAAACAGTGCTTTTGTTGGCACTGTTTTTTTCGTACAAGATTGAGCTGTTAGAATATTAAGAAGAATGTCATTTTTGGCTTGATTATTTTAGAATTATATGATAATATAACGGCAAGGCATTTTAAGTATATGAGTACCACTAGTATTAATTATTTATCAAAATTTATAACTTATCTTGAAGTAGAAAAAGATTGTTCCCAATATACTCTGACCAGCTACCAAAAAGATTTGAACGCCTTTTCCGTATTTATGAGCAAACGGACGGGTGTAAGCTTCTTATGGCA
>CAVBQX010000038.1:0-21924 GCA_963597755.1 Segatella copri | reverse complement strand
GTAGCTTTGGTGGCGATGTTGACGAAAAATGGCGCGTAGACGCTGGCCTGAGATTCAGCTTCTAAGCAAGCAGATAGCTAATTAACTAGCTTTTGTTCCGGCCTGCTTATGCAGACTAAATACTCATATTCCTTTACTCATACACATTATAAGCAAAAAGCAGGCAACACCTACGGGTGTCCTGCTTTTTGCGCTTTACTTGAACCTGTCAATCATTTTCTACATAAAAAAGACCGGTACATTTCCCTCAAAATGCACCGGTTTAGTAAGAAAAAATACGACGGAACTTTAGTGATGTCCCTTTCAGCAACAAACTGTCTCACGTTTGTTATGGTTATATTATAAATTGCGCGAAAATTCAAAAGCGTTGCTATGGCAACATAAATATATTACTAAAGCGTTTTCTTTAATTACAAAACAGGAAGAGCAGATACGTGAATTTTGTAAGTTTTGTTGCCATGGCAAAATTTGGCGCAAAGGTGCTAATTCATGGGCTTTAGAGAAAAATAAAAAAACTAAAACAACTGTTGCTTACGCAACAAAATTACTAAACGCTTACTTTAATTACAAAATATTTACATATGTATTTTATTTTGGGATAATAGATTTAAGCAAATACTATACCAACAAGAAAGCTGGTGAGAACATGGCAGTAAAGATGTATGCACCTAATTTTCATGAAGTCCCTTTGTTCAATGGGTTGGCTAGAGAAGAGATTAATGAAGTTCTGCAGAAGTTTCATGGCCTGATTAAGCACTTCCCTAAGTCTGATTATATTTACCTGGCAGGTGACTGCGTAGAAAACCTGTGCGTGGTTATGGAAGGCACCGTGCAGATGATTAAAGAAGACATCTGGGGAGAGAAATCCATTATCGCCAATTTGGGCGCAGGCTCTGTCTTTGCCGAAAACTTTTTAGGCAAGCTGGGGGATCGCAGTGTGGTGAGTTATTTTGCCGCCAGTGACAGCGAGATTTTGATGCTACCCCTGGGCAAGCTGCTGTTTGATGGCAATAGCCACAGTGAGGCTAACCGCCGCCTGATGTGCAATATTGTTTCTATCCTGGCAGATAACAACACACGTCTGATAGAAAAAACCGAGATTTTGTGCAAAAAGACCTTGCGCAGCAAAATTATGGCCTACCTGGAGCAGGAAGCAAGGTATAACGGCTCGGATAAGTTCACGATTCCTTTTAACCGCACTGATTTGGCCAATTATCTGGATGCAGACCGTAGTGCGCTGACGCGCGAGCTGGCGCGTATGCGTGACGATGGCATGATAGCCTTTGAAAAAAATACCTTTGAAATCCTACAGCATTCCAACATGAACTAATAAATTTTATATTTATACGCAAAGGACACCGTGATGGTGTCCTTTTTGCTGTCTGTAAAAGCACTGCTGATGAAGCATGATTCAACGTCGATTTACTAAAATTGTTTTACTTATAAAAGTAAAACAAGATGTAAAAATTAATAAATTCGATAGATAACAGACATAAGTTTTAAAAGTAAATATTGAGATGCCTT
Source organism: Segatella copri (assembly GCA_963597755.1). Lineage (GTDB taxonomy): Bacteria > Bacillota > Negativicutes > Acidaminococcales > Acidaminococcaceae > Phascolarctobacterium_A. The sequence continues at coordinate 20,400 of CAVBQX010000038.1, read as the reverse complement.
AGGGATGTAAACCATAAAATGGTTGCGGGTGTCACATTTTGTTGATGTATAAACATGCTATGATGAGCACAAGGGCAGAGGAGAAAATTATGCTTACAAAAAATGTTTGCTGTCTCTGCAATATGCAACAAAGGAGGTAAATATTATGTCCCCCGCAATTAAGTGTTTAATTCTGTTGGCAGTGGTGGCGCTCTTTTTTATCACCGAACTAATTCCGCTGGCCATCACGTCCATGGCGGCGGCTGTTGCCTGCGGTCTGCTGGGCCTGATCCCGGCTAAGCAGGTTTTCAGCGGTCTGTCTAACTCTACCGTTGTACTTTTTGGTGGTATGTTTGTTGTTGGTGCTGCTATGTTCTACACTGGCTTGGCCCAATCCATCGGCGAAAAGGTGACGCACTTTTTCGGCACAGGCGAAAACAGCCTGATGCTTGGTCTGATGTTGGTAGGCACTGCGCTTTCCTCTGTGCTTTCTAACACCGGCACCTGTGCCTGTCTGATGCCTGTAGCCTTGGGGATCTGTGCTGCGGCCAAGATACCGGCCTCACGCCAGCTGCTGCCTATGGCCTACGCCTGCGGCTGGGGCGGCGTAATTACGTTGGTAGGCACCCCTCCTAACATTATCGGCAGCGGTGCGCTCACAGCGGCCGGTTTGCCTGGCTTTGGCTTCTTTGAATTTGCCTGGATCGGTATTCCTCTTTCCGCAGCAGGCATTGCCTATATGCTGCTGATTGGCAAGCATCTGCTGCCAAAGGCAGATATAGATGCTGACCAGGAAATTGAACAGGAAATTGAAGCCACTAGCCATGATAAGAAAAAGCAGATGATTTCCGGTGCTATTTTGCTCGTCGTGGTGGCAGTAATGGCACTAGATATTAAAGGCATCACGCTGGAAATGGCGGCCGTTGTCGGTGCGCTGGTGTGCGTGCTTACAGGCTGCCTGAGCGAAAAGCAGGCCTACAGCTCTATTGACTGGGTAACCATCTTCCTGTTTGCAGGCATGATGCCTGTGTCTACAGCTTTGGATAAAACCGGTGCCGGCAAATTAATTGCTAACTGGGCAGTAGGGCTGATGGGCGGTGAGCCTACACCTATCATGGTAACGATCGTTCTGTTTACCATCTCCTGCGCACTGACGCAGTTTATGAGCAATACCGCATCTGCAGCGCTTTTGTGTCCTATAGGCGTGGCTATTGCCAAGCAGCTGGGTGCTGACCCTAGGGCAGTTGTAATGGCAATCGCTGTTGCGGCATCCTGCGCCTTTGCAACTCCTGTAGGTACACCGCCCTGTACGTTGGTACTTGGGCCTGGCGGCTACAAGTTCATGGATTATGTGAAATGCGGTACCGGCTTGGTTTTGGTATCCTTCATTGTCAGCGTCATCGTGATTCCGATGGTATGGCCGTTCTTCCCATAATGTGTTAAATAACATGGTAACAGACTAAATAGCTGATGTGCAGCCCATTCTCCGCTGCTTACAAGCAGTTAGGATTATTGAAAACGCAGCTTAGGCAGCTTGTGCTCAAGTAATTCTAACGTATTTAAAGGTAGTGGTGGAGGGGCTGCTTTTGTAATTTTTTATATACGAAAAATTAGTACCAAAAGCCCTAAAATCGGGGTCTTTAGTAACTAAAATAAGATACTAAATTTAAGTAAGTAAATTGTAAATAAATGCATATAATTAAAAAAGTAAAATATTATAAGTTTTCTGACAAAAGTGGCTTGCGTGTTGCGCAGGCTACTTTTTAAATAGGGATTTTATGCTATTATAGTATCAACGAAAAGGGAGAACAACAATAGTTAATAAATTGTTTTTATGCACTTTTCGGAATAAATATAAGAGGAGGTATTAGTTATGTCCCCCGCAATCAAATGTTTAATTCTTTTAGCGGTAATTGCGTTATTATTCGTAACCGAACTCATTCCTTTGGCAGTTACTGCTACCGCTGGCGCAGTAGCCTGTGGTCTGTTGGGTCTTATTCCGGCTAAGCAGGTTTTCAGCGGTCTGTCCAACTCCACGGTTGTTCTTTTCGCCGGCATGTTCGTAGTTGGTGCGGCAATGTTCTACACCGGTCTGGCACAGGCCATTGGTGAGAAGGTTGTACACATCTTCGGTACTGGTGAAAACAGCTTGATGCTGGGCTTGATGCTTGTTGGTACAGTTCTTTCTTCCGTACTTTCCAACACCGGCACCTGCGCCTGCCTGATGCCTGTTGCACTTGGTATCTGCGCGGCAGCTAAAACCCCGGCTTCCCGCCAGCTGCTGCCTATGGCCTATGCCTGCGGCTGGGGCGGTATCATCACCCTGGTAGGCACACCGCCTAACATCATCGGTAGCGGCGCGCTCACAGCAGCTGGCCTGCAGGGCTTTGGCTTCTTCGAATTCGCCTGGATCGGTATTCCTCTTTCCGCAGCCGGTATTCTCTACATGCTGTTCATCGGTAAGCATCTCCTGCCGAAGGCAGAGCTGGACGCTGATCAGGAAATCGAGCAGGAAATTGAAGCTACCACCCATGATAAAAATAAGCAGATCATCTCCGGTATCATCCTGTTGGCCTGCGTATTCGTAATGGCAATGGACTTCAAGTTTATCTCCCTGGAAATGACCGCAATCATTGGTGCGCTGGTTTGCGTACTGACTGGCTGCCTGACTGAAAAACAAGCATATTCCTCCATTGACTGGGTAACCATCTTCCTGTTCGCAGGTATGATGCCTGTATCCACCGCAATGGATAAAACCGGCGCCGGCAAGCTCATTGCCAACTGGACTGTTGGCCTGATGGGTGGCGAGCCTTCCCCAATTGTTGTAACCATCGTATTGTTCGCAATCTCCTGCTTCCTGACCCAGTTCATGAGCAACACCGCGTCTGCAGCCCTGCTGTGCCCGATTGGTATCGCAATCGCTAAGCAGCTTGGTGCTGACCCCAGAGCAGTTGTAATGGCAATCGCTGTTGCAGCATCCTGCGCATTCGCAACTCCTGTAGGCACTCCGCCCTGCACCCTGGTGCTCGGCCCTGGCGGCTACAAATTCATGGACTACGTAAAATGCGGCACCGGCCTGGTTCTGGTTTGCTTCATCGTCAGCGTAGTAGTTATCCCGATGGTATGGCCGTTCTTCCCCTGATAATAAGGTTTTAGGCATGAACCTCTTATTATTAACATAATTGCAGGGTTTAAAAAGTAAAAAGGCTGACGCGTTGCAGCCCAATCTTAAACAAGATGGCGGCAGGGCAGCGGCCTTTTTATTTGTGCTTTTATAGGCAATTTATAAAAATAAGGCTGAAGCGGTGGAGAAGATAGGAGTAAGTTTTTAGTACTAAATGCGCTTTTATAATACATCTAGGTACTAAAAATTACTTAAAAAACTTTAGAAATGATATTGTAATTAAAATCAATGAAATATTCTGAAAAGGACTTATTAAGTGTTGCTTATGTCACAACTTATTAAACTTACTTAAGTTATTATAGTGCCATAAGGAATGCAGAAATAATCCTGAATGAATTATAATTATGCATTGCTTAAAATTTCATAAGAGGAGGAAACTTATATGTCCCCTGCAATTAAATGTTTAATCCTGTTGGCAGTGGTTGCATTATTATTCGTAACCGAACTTATTCCTTTGGCAATCACTGCAACTGCCGGCGCTATCGCCTGCGGCCTGCTGGGTTTACTGCCTGCTAAACAAGTATTTAGCGGTCTGTCCAACTCTACCGTAGTCCTGTTTGCTGGTATGTTCGTTGTTGGTGCTGCAATGTTCTACACCGGTTTGGCTCAGTCCATCGGTAACAAGGTAGTTAGCGTTTGCGGCACTGGTGAAAACAGCCTGATGTTTGGTCTGATGATCGTTGGTACTGTACTTTCTTCCGTACTTTCCAACACTGGTACTGCTGCCTGCCTGCTTCCTGTAGCACTTGGCATCTGTTCCGCAGCTAAGATTCCTGCTTCCCGTCAGTTGATGCCTTTGGCATTTGCCTGCGGCTGGGGCGGTATCATCACCATGGTAGGTACTCCGCCTAACATCATCGCAACCGGCGCTCTGACCGCTGCCGGCCTGCCGAGCTTTGGCTTCTTCGAATTTGCCTGGATCGGTATCCCTGTTTCTGTAGCTGGTATGCTGTACATGATGTTTGTAGGTAAGCACCTGCTGCCGAAGGTTGAACTGGATGCTAACCAGGAAATCGAGCAAGAGATTGAAGCAACCTCTACCGATTCCAAAAAACAAATCATCTCCGGTATTATCCTGCTGGCCGTTGTATTGGTAATGGCTCTGGATATCAAGGGTGTAACCCTGGAAATGGCTGCTATCATCGGCGCATTGGTTTGCGTACTGACCGGCTGCCTGACTGAAAAACAAGCATATGCTTCCATTGACTGGGTAACCATCTTCCTGTTCGCAGGTATGATGCCTGTATCCACCGCAATGGATAAGACCGGCGCCGGCAAGCTTATCGCTGAATGGACCGTTGCTCTGATGGGCGGTTCTCCTTCCCCGATGGTTGTTACCGCAGTTCTGTTCGCACTGTCCTGCATCCTGACCCAGTTCATGAGCAACACCGCTTCTGCAGCTCTGCTGTGCCCGATCGGTATTGCAATTGCTAAGCAGCTGGGCGCTGATCCGAAAGCCGTTATCATGGCTATCGCAGTTGCAGCATCCTGCGCATTTGCAACTCCTGTTGGTACCCCTCCGAACACCCTGGTGCTTGGCCCCGGCGGTTACAAGTTCATGGACTATGTAAAAGCTGGTACCGGTTTGGTTATCGTATGCTTTATCGTATCCTTGGTAATCATTCCGATGGTATGGCCGTTCTTCCCTGGCAAATAATTTGACTGAAAAATTAGTAGTAAACTAATTAAAAAACTAAAAAAAGTGATAAAAACACCGTGCTGCAAAGTGCGGTGTTTTTGTTTTATTAAACAACGATAAAATGCATAAAAGATATGTATTGTCGGAATAATAGCCTTTTGCTTTAATAAACTTAAAAAAGTAATATAATCTAGAAAAATTTTAAAATGAGCTCTTGACAATTTACATGAAGCTTTGTTGCCTATTTTCTGTTGCACAAGCAACAGAATTATCGAAAAATTGTTGCTATGATAGACACATCAAAGCAAGTTATAAAACTTAAAAAAGTAATAACACAACTTTGCTAAAGCTCCTTCACAATTAAATATTGTTCCGTTATATAATGCCATTTGAGCATTGTATATAAATTTTTTTCAAAGGAGGAACATAAAATGTCCCCAGCAATTAAATGTTTAATCCTGTTGGCAGTAGTTGCATTATTATTTGTAACCGAACTTATTCCTTTGGCAATTACTGCTACCGCTGGCGCAATCGCGTGCGGTCTCTTGGGCTTGATCCCTGCTAAACAAGTATTTAGCGGTTTGTCCAACTCCACCGTTGTTCTGTTCGCCGGCATGTTTGTCGTAGGTGCAGCAATGTTCTACACCGGTCTTGCACAAGCTATTGGTAATAAGGTAGTAGCCCTTTGCGGCACTGGTGAAAACAGCTTGATGTTTGGCTTGATGCTCGTTGGTACCGTGCTTTCTTCTGTCCTTTCCAACACTGGTACTGCTGCCTGCTTGCTCCCTGTAGCACTTGGTATCTGCTCCGCAGCTAAGATTCCTGCTTCCCGTCAGTTAATGCCTTTGGCATTTGCCTGCGGTTGGGGCGGTATCATCACCATGGTAGGTACTCCTCCTAACATCATCGCAACCGGCGCTATGACCGCTGCAGGCTTGGAAGGCTTCGGCTTCTTCGAATTTGCCTGGATCGGTATCCCCGTATCCCTGGCTGGTATGCTGTACATGATGTTTGTTGGTAAACACCTGCTCCCGAAGGTTGAGCTGGATGCTGACCAGGAAATCGAGCAAGAAATTGAAGCTACCAACTCTGATTCCAAGAAAATGGTTATCTCCGGTATTATCCTGCTGGCCGTTGTATTGGTAATGGCTCTGGGTATCAAGGGTGTAACCCTGGAAATGGCTGCTATTATCGGCGCATTGGTTTGCGTACTGACCGGCTGCCTGACTGAAAAACAAGCATATGCTTCCATTGACTGGGTAACCATCTTCCTGTTCGCAGGTATGATGCCTGTATCCACCGCAATGGATAAGACCGGCGCTGGCAAGCTCATCGCTGAATGGACCGTATCCCTGATGGGCGGCTCTCCTTCCCCGATGGTTGTTACCGCAATCCTCTTCATCCTCTCCTGCGGCCTGACCCAGTTCATGTCCAACACCGCTTCTGCTGCTCTGCTGTGCCCGATTGGTATCGCAATCTCCAAACAGCTGGGCGCTGACCCGAAGGCAGTATTGATGGCAATCGCAGTTGCAGCATCCTGCGCATTTGCAACTCCTGTAGGTACTCCTCCGAACACCCTGGTGCTTGGCCCTGGCGGCTACAAATTCATGGACTATGTAAAAGCTGGTACCGGTCTGGTTATCGTAGCTTTCGTAGTATCCCTGGTTGTAATCCCGATGGTATGGCCGTTCTTCCCTGGCAAATAATTTAACAGGTGAATGACTAAACAGTAACATCAACCCCTGTCATGTATGTGGCAGGGGTTTTTGCTTTGTGCTTTTTTTATTTAACTTAGTTACTTTTAGCTTACCCGTTAAGTAAAGCATTTTATTAATTGTATAAATGTGCTATAATATAAGCCGCAATTAAACGCAGGAGGTGCGCTACTTATGAAAAAGAGCAAACAAGGACGCCTGCAGGTACTGTTTATCTGTCCTGCATGTGGCAGGCCGTTGGCCTGGGCGCTGCCGACTGCCGCTATAAGCTGCCCGTGCGGGCAGTGGGTGGATGATAAAAACCGCCGCAGAGAAAAGGGCGAGGTTTATCTGCCTGTAGACAGTGAGCAAACTGTACTTTTTTGAAAATGGGGGTAATTTTTATGGAAACAATTTGGCAACAAGCAGAAGGCTTAAAGGACGAAATGGTGACCCGTCGCAGAGACCTGCACCAGCATCCGGAAACTGGCTGGACAGAATTCCGTACTGCCAGCATGATTATCAATGAGCTGAAAAAATTGGGTTATGACGTAGTTTTCGGCAGCGAGGTTATTGACGAAAAATCGATGATGGGTGTGCCGTCTGCGGCAGAGCTGGAAAAATATATGCAGCGTGCCTTGGCTGAGGGGGCAGACCCTGAGCTGGTAAAGCAAATGGCCGGAGGCAAAACAGGCATTGTGGCAACGCTCAAGACCGATGCTCCGGGCAAAACAGTAGCCTTCCGCTTTGATATGGACTGCAACGATGTGCAGGAGGAGGCTGGCGACGCTCACCGTCCTGCTAAGGCTGGCTTTGCTTCGCAGCACCAAATGGCTATGCACGCCTGCGGTCATGATGGTCATGTAACCATTGGCCTGGCAGCAGCCAAGCTTTTGGCAGCAAATAAGGCACGTCTTGCCGGTACCATTAAGCTTATCTTCCAGCCTGCGGAGGAGGGCGTGCGCGGTGCCTATGCTATGGTGAACGCCGGCGTGGTTGATGATGTTGATTATCTGTTCGGCGGTCACATCGGCTTTAAGGCAACCACCGACAACCTGCTGGTGACGATGACTGACGGCTTCTTGGCAACTACTAAGCTGGATGCTAAGTTTACGGGGGTATCGGCGCATGCAGGCGCTGCTCCTGAGCAGGGCAAAAATGCGCTTTTGGCTGCAGCACAGGCTGCTATTTCCCTCAATACTATTGCCCGTCACAGCAAGGGTTCTAACCGTATCAACGTGGGCGTGCTGAACGCAGGCACCGGCCGCAACGTCGTTCCTGATGTTGCCAGCCTGAAGCTGGAAACCCGCGGAGCAACTACCGAGATTAATGAATTTATGGTGGCAGAGGCAAAGCGCATGCTTAATGCCTGCGCTGCTATGTACGATGTTAAGGTGGAAATCACTATGGCAGGTGCCGCTCCTGCCTGCTTTGCTGATAAGGAGCTTGGTCACGAGGTGGCAGATCTCATCAGCCAAAAATGCCATTATGACGAGGTTAGTGAATACGTGGACATGGGCGGCAGCGAGGACTGCGGTTACTTTATGGAGCGCGTGCAGCAGCGTGGCGGCCGTGCGCTGTATATGATGTATGGCACGCAGCTGGCAGCAGGCCATCACAACAGCCACTTTGATTTTAACGAGGACTGCATGTGGAAGGCAGCAGCGACTATTACAGAAATCGCCGTACATTTTACTAACAAATAACAAAGTGTCATGCATTTGCCATAATCATGTGCTATACTTAACAAAGAAAACATAATGATACGTTGGAGGTATAGCTTATGCAAGCAATAAAAAAATTATCCCTGGCACTGGTGTGCGTGGCAGCCTTGGGCATGGGCACGGCCGTGGCCGCCGGCGCTGCAGTAGATGCGCCGCTGGATGCGGTGCAGGCTGACCCACAGGTAATGCGTGCTCCGGGTACGTACATTACGAGCGGTAAAATTGTCGCTATTGAGGATGGTTTATACATAATCAAGGGCGAGGGCAGTCGCCCGCAGGTGGCAGCAGTCGTAGACCGTGATACCTACGTGGTAGACGGCAAAAGCGGCAGGCTGCGCCTGCCAATGGCGCTCAAGGTGGGGCAGCGTGTTACAGCCTACTATTCTGCAAATATGACGCGCAGCCTGCCGCCGCAGAGCCATGCTATGGCTATTGTCATCGGCGCACCTGCTGAAGGCAGCGCGGCCTACTTTGAAGTAGCACAGGCAGTCTTGAGCGCGGATGGCAGCCATGTGACGCTGCTAAACGCCAACAATGACCTGATTGCGACAGTAGATGCTGCGGCCTGCAGTAACTTTGCCAAAATCAAAAAGGGAGATAAGCTTTTGCTTTGGTATGATGTGGTGACTATGAGTTTGCCGGCGCAATGCAATCCTGATAAGGTTGTGCTTCTACCTTAGGGACGCGCGATAAAGCACCATATGCTATGCAATGCCTCCTAGACGTACTAAAAGTACGCCGTCGTCGTCATTGCTACGCCTCTGGTACTTTCTAGCGCGTCTGCGTAAGCTGTAAGGTGGCAGCGCCGTCAGGCGATGACGAGATGGACTCAAGTGCCAAAAAAGCACTAAATTTCAATTTTAAAGAAGGTATTTATTGAATGAAGATATTTATGGATACTGCCAATGTTGCAGAAATTGCTAAATTTGTTGATTGGGGTGTTGTTTACGGTGTAACCACTAACCCTAGCCTGATTGCTAAAAGCGGCCGCACCCAGGCGGAGGTTATCCCTGAGATTGCCAAGCTGGTGGCAGGTCCTGTCAGCGCCGAGGTCATCAGCACTGATTGTGCAGGCATGGTGGCCGAAGCACGCAAGCTGGTGCAGATTGCTGACAACATCGTTGTCAAGATTCCCTGCATCCCTGAGGGGTTGAAGGCAGTAAAGATTTTGCATGCCGAGGGTATCAGGACTAACGTTACCCTGGTGTTTAGCATGGCGCAGGCACTTTTGGCAGCCCGTGCGGGTGCGTCTTATGTCAGTCCCTTTATCGGCCGCCTGGACGATATCGGTGAAAATGGTGTGCAGCTGGTGGAAAATATTGTCAAGGCCTTTAAGCTTTACGGCATCACCACCGAGGTTATTGCTGCCAGCATCCGCAATCTGGAGCATGTAGAAAAGGTTATGCTCACAGGCTGTGCGATTGCGACTATTCCTACTAAGGTGCTGGAGCAGATGATCGTGCATCCCTTGACAGATAAAGGCCTGGCGCAGTTTATGGCCGATTATCAAAACAGCTTAAAATAATAACAGATCAACTATATTTTACGAAATTTTGCCAGCTCCTGCCTGGAGTACGGGATTACAGCATACAATTATGAAGAATCCCGCATTGCTGATGGGGAGCTGGCAAAACTGCTTATTAGCATTATTGGGGAAGGAGCTTGCTACATGAATTTTAAAAGAGCGTTGCAGACATTGCTGGTAACTGTTTCCTGCGGTTTGCTGAACGTGGCGGGGGCCGAGCAGCGGCCTGTTTATATTCCGGAGGATTACGTAACGGAGCCGGTGGAGGCCAGCTTTAAGGCAACAGGTCCCACGCTGCTTTTTAGTGATAGTCCTGAAACCGTTTACAACAATGGTATTTTGTACCGCGATAAGGTTGCCGGTGATGTGCGCCTGTTCTTGCACCATGTCAACGGTGTGAGCAGCAAAAAGAAGCTGGCGGTGATGCTCAAAAACACGGACAGCCTGCGTCCTGTAAAATACCAAGTGCTGCGCACGGGCGCGGCCGGCTTTGCCAATGACTATATGCGTGACGGCAAGCTGTCGCAAAAATATTATTTTGATGACAAGCTGCAGCAGCCGCAGGAGGGCAAGCTGGGCTTTGGCGCGAGCCGTGAGCTTTTGAGCGGTCGCGGCATCATCCTGCCGACGGATAAGCTGTACACAGCGACGATAGACCTGCACTTTGACAAGCCGGTGGAGGTGAGCGTGTTGATGTGCGAGCCGCAGAGCGATTTGGAGCTGTACAATGAAAATGCCTCTATTCAGCCTATGGACGAGCATCCATTGCGTGGTACCTTTGGCAGTGCCGATTGGGAATACACGCTGACCCAGCCTGTAGAATCGCCGCAGACCCCGCTCATGCTGGAGCTGGCCACCTCGCAGGAGGGTTATGCCAAGGGTGTGGATGCTACCACAGGCCTGCCTGCTGAAAATTATGGCAACTACGGCATAATCTACAAGGTTAATTTTGCCATCGACGGCAAAAAGCCTGTAAGCTTCATCCTCAATCCTATTGGCGGCTCCTTTGCCGGCTATGGCATTTTGGAAAATAAAACCAAGGGCGAGCGTCAGCTGGTGGCTTTGCCTGACCATGATGTGTCATTGGGTGAAAAGATTGAGGAAGCCGTAGAGCTGGGCAAGCTTAAGGCTGGCGAATACAGCTTTATCTGGTCTCCGCCTGGTGCATCTAACCTGCCGGTGCAGTTGCTTTGGGAGAAAACAGAGTAATTGAGAGTTAGTTACAAATACTGCCAGTCTTGTTGCCGGCAGTATTTTTTGTTTTCTGATATTTGTTGCAATAGACAAGAATAGTGTATCGTTTATTAAAGATTTGTTGTTGAGTGATTTTGAAATTAAGAATCAATCATTTATCTGTATCATTTGAACAAAAAAATCAGAGGTTTATTTGTGATTATTTTGTAGATTGGTACTAAAAACACTTGACATTTTTAACGGTGGGTGTATAATTCTAAATGAGAATTATTTTTGATAAAGGATGATGAAAATGGCTAAAAGAAATACTATTCAAAGACAGTTAGTTATTGCGGCCGTACGTTTTTTAGCAGATCACCCTACTGCTGAAGAAGTATATGACCGCATTACCTTGGAATACCCTGATATCAGCAAGGGTACCGTTTACCGCAATCTCAATTCTCTGGTGGAAAGCGGCTTGTTGAGCAAGGTTTCAGTTCCCAGCGGTGCTGATCGCTTTGATCACATCCTGGCAAGACATTACCATATAAAATGTACTGAATGTGGCAAGTTTATGAATGTAGAAAACTTTGATTACATTCCGGATATGGATGAAAAAGTAGCAAAGGTTACCGGCTACAAAATGAATCATCATGATATCGTGTTCAGCGGCGTTTGCCCTGAATGCCAAAAGGCAGCCAAAGAGCACCACAACGACGAGGAGCTTTTAGGCGACGATCAAAATTAAAAATTAATGCCTGACCGGTCTTGATGAAAAGGGGATGCTTGGACGTTTTCAAGAGGAGGAATTGAAAATGGAATTGAAGGGCAGCAGAACAGAAAAGAACCTGCAGACCGCCTTTGCGGGCGAAGCACAGGCTCACACCAAGTACCAGTATTATGCCAGTGCGGCAAAAAAAGAAGGCTATAATCAGATTGGCGCTATTTTTTCAGAAACTGCCGGTAACGAGAAGGAGCATGCAAAGCTGTGGTTTAAGGCTCTGCATGGCGGCAGCGTTCCCCAAACCATTGAAAACCTGAAGGATGCCGCTGCAGGTGAAAATTACGAGTGGACTGAGATGTACGCTGAATTTGCCCAGGTTGCTAAGGAGGAAGGCTTTGATAAGCTGGCAGTCCTGTTTGCAGAGGTGGGCAAGATTGAAAAAGAACACGAGGAAAGATATCGTGCGCTTTTAGCTAACATCGAAAATGACCGCGTTTTTCAGCGGGAAGAGAAAAAGGTGTGGATTTGCACTAACTGCGGCAAGATTGTTATTGCCGAAAAAGCTCCGGAAAAATGTCCTGTTTGCGATCATCCGCAGGGATATTTTGAGCTGAGAGCTACCAACTACTGATTTGCACTTTGGTCAGGCTGGCTGTTACAGAATTTGTTGGCACATTACACCGGGGCGGAAATCTCTTGGTGAACGAAAAATGACTACCGTTTTTACGGTAGTCATTTTACTTTAGAAGAAAAGCTGTGTTCTGTAAACAGCGCTGGCACCTGCGCTCAGCGCGATGAGGCAGCCAAGCGAAAGGGCGATGAGCAGGGCGGCCTCCTTGCTGTTGAGAGGCTGCTGCTGCTTGCTGGCGCGGTTGATGGCCTTGCCGCACAAAACTACCAGCATACCAAAGAGAAATAAGGCAAAAAGTATATTCAGCATCTATTCTATCTTACTCCTTTTCAAAATAAGCTATCCATTAAGGGAGGGTCTGCTTTGAGCTCTACGCACAAATCCAGACCGTTGCGGTACATCCTGCCGCTTTGCAGCTGATAGATGGCTGCCAGGTGTGCAAAATCCTGCGCCGGGGTGCGCTTTAGCACTGTGCTGACGATAGCTGCGCAGGCACGTGCGTCTTCAAGCGCATGGTGGTGCTGAAACTTGAAGCCGATGCGTTCGGCAACGTAGTTTAAGCTGTAGCGGGCCAGCGTCGGGAAGAATTTTTTCGCCAGCAGATAGGTGCAGATAAAATCAAAGCTGGGCAGCGGCAGGTAGTGGGCATATAAAGTGCTGCGCAGTACGTTCATATCAAATTTGGCAAAGTGCGCTGCCACCTGCTTGCCGTGCAGACGCGGATAAATTTGCGGCCATAGCTGTTCAAAGGTGGGCTTGTCGGCAACCATATCCTGGGTAATGCCGTTAACAGCAACGTTGCCCGGGTCAAAAAACAGGTTTTTGGGGCGGATGAGCTGGTAATATTCATCTATAATGCGGCCGTTTTTTACGGTTACCAGGCCGATGGCACAGGCACTGTCGCGGCTGGTATTGGCAGTCTCAAAGTCAATAGCTACAAATTCCACGTCAACCCTTCCTTTCTTTGTTTAAGCTTTGTAGGCTTATTGTACCATATTTTTGGGAAAATATGGTATACTATTTTTACAAACAGAAAGGAGCTTGCTATATGGAAACAAGAGTGGCAGTTATTTCATTGATAGTAACAGAGCCGGAGTCGGTAGAGACTTTGAACGGCATTTTGCATACCTACAGCAGTTATATTATCGGCCGTATGGGCCTGCCATATAGGGAAAAACACGTAAATATAATCTGCGTGGCAGTGGATGCGCCGCAGGACGTTATCAGCGCCATGAGCGGCAGGCTGGGACTGCTTGCCGGCGTGAGTGCCAAAACAGCATATTCTAATGTTATCAGCAAGGAAGAGTAAATAGGCAAGAAATAAGTAAGCCGTCGCGGGCAGGACTGCGGCGGCTTAAAATTTGTAGGCGGTTTTTAGTTTGACGGCAAGGGTGCGTATTTCCTCGAGGGGAAGTACGCACTTTCTGTATCAATTGTTACTATTGAATACATATCTAGCGCTTACTTTATTTTTCTAAATATTTTTTTCGGGCGCTTTTGCTTCAAGGTAAGTGCATAAACTCCAAACCTGCGAAATACTTTCTTCAAGTACAATTTATAATTATCTGAATTCATGAAATATTAACCGTAATAGCATAAAATATAGTGCAATTGCACAAAGAAAAAGAGTATGCTAAAATGAGATTAAAGGAAAGCAGCATATACTTATTGCTATTATCTTTTATTAATTCTGCTGCAACACCTTACATTCTGCATAATTATTTGAAGAATGCAAAAATATCACTAGGAGGGATTTGAGTATGAACAAGGTTTTTAAGGTTATCTGGAGTGAGGCCCGTAATTGCTATGTTGTTGTGTCTGAAATGGCAAAAAATTGCAGCAAGAGCTGCTCAACCAAAAAACTTCTGGCGATGCTGCTGGCAACAGGTGTAATGACCTGTGCAGGGTTTGGTGTGGCAGAAGCGGACGCAAATAGGGGCTTGGAGCGAGATGTTGCGTATAAACAACTCGTTGATACAAATACTGGATTGTATTCTTCTGAGATTTGGCATTATGTAAATCAACAGGGACAAAGAACCCATTACCACGGCGAGGGCGGTGACGGAGCGAAGGGTGATGTAAACTGCGGTGAAAAGGTTTATGACACCACGCTGACTATTGGTGATGTTAATAAGGTTTTTGCCGATCTTTCTGCTAACGACGTATTGCTTTACAATAAGTCCATCAAAGGCGGGAATGTTAAAGACGGTACGATTACTCTGCTGACAGAGAATAATAAACCTATTAAATTGCAGGGGACAATTCCCAATACTTATATAAACGAAGGAAGCTATAACACAAGTAGTCAAATGTTGGAGTTAAGCTATAATGATCAGACGATGAACCCGCTGAACATTGACCTGAGTGGCATCCAGGGCGGCGCCTGGAAGCTTTCCACCAATAAAGATACAGCAAAAGTTGCTGATGTAGCACCTGGCGATACGGTTGATCTTTCGCCTGCCTATGATGCCAATGGACATAATAATATTATCATATCTACTGATCCTAATAATCCCAAGAATGTCCAATTTCACGTTAATGGTAACTTGCAGGGTATTACCCACATCGAAAATCAAGGGGCATCTATCGACTTGGATGGTAGAGCTAAGAGTCTAAAAATAATTGCCGGCGGTGGGGCCGGAATCATAATGGGCGGCGGCAAAATCAATATCAATAACGTAATTGATATTGATACGCAGGGCAAGATCAGCGGTGTAGCAGCAGGCAGTGCCGATACTGACGCAGTGAACGTGGGACAGCTGAAAAACGCAATCAGCGGCTTAAATCTTACTAAGGTAGAGGCAGGGACCAATGTAGCTGTTAGCGAAGTAACAGACCCTGAAACCGGCAAGATTACAGCCTACAAGGTTAATGCTGATGCCACCAGCGTGAGTGGCGAAGGCAATATCACTGTGACGCCTGGTGCTAAGGATGCTAACAACGTAACGAATTATGAGGTTACGCTGAACAAGGATCTGGACGGCATCGAAACCATCAGCAATAATGATAAGAAAATTGACCTGGGAGGGGACAACCTGCTGCTGCAGAACGGCGACGCGGTTGTCAGCATTGACGCCCAGGGGCACATTGGTGGCGTAGCTGCTGCTGTAACAGATGATCAGGCAGTTAATCTTGGTCAGCTGAAGGAGTACACTGCAGGGATGGACACCCACGTTAAGGCTGGTGAATACACTGTAACTGAAAACAAGGTGACCATGGATATAGTTGACAAGGAAGGCAAGTCTACAGGAGACCAGGTTGTTATTAAGGATGTAGCCTCCAAGACAGAGCTGGATGATGTTAAAACGCTTGCTCAAAAGCACAACACCGTTGCTGGTGGTGCCAACATTACGGTTACCGATAAGCCGAACGAAGGCGGTGGCAAGGAATATACAGTAGCTTTGAATGATAACATCAATCTTGAAAGAGTAACTACTGGTAAGACTATGATGGATGACGAAGGCGTGAGGATTGGCAGGGAAACCAGCCTGACTGCTGACGCATTGAAGATTGACAGCAAGACTTATATTGATGAACACGGCATCAACGCCAATGAGCAAAAGATTACTAACGTAGCCGATGCTGAGCTCAGCGAAACCTCCATGGACGCTGTAAACGGTAGCCAGCTGCATGCCACTAACCAAAAGGTTATGGAAAACAGCAACCGTATCAGCAGACTGGGCGACCGCGTGAATAAGGTGGGCGCCGGTGCTGCCGCACTCGCGGCGCTGCACCCGATGGACTTTGATCCGGATGACAAGTGGAGCTTTGCTGCAGGCTATGGCAACTACGCCGGTCAGAACGCAGCCGCAATCGGTGCTTACTATCGTCCTGACGAAAAGGTGATGTTCAGCGTTGGCGGCACTGTCGGCAATGGTGAGAACATGGTGAATGCAGGCATCAGCTTCGCTCTGGACCGCACCAACCGTGTAAGCAACAGCCGCACTGCTATGGCCCGCGAGATTGTGGACCTGCGCGGACAGCTGGTGGAAATGGGCGCTAAGGTGGCCAAGATGGAAGCAATGTTTGGTATGCTGGATGAAAGCAAGACCATGCTCTTCCCGGATATCCCCGAAAACCATTGGGCTTATGAATATGTGGCTAAGCTGGCCGGCAACGGCATTCTGGAAGGCTATCCGGACGGCAACTTCAGCGGTGACCGCATGATGACCCGCTACGAATTTGCTGCTATGCTGTATCGTGCTATCGAAAAGGGTCAGGCACTGGAGGCAAGGGTGCTTAAGGAATTCGCTCCTGAGCTGGGACGCATTCGTGTAGAACGTATCCACGGCGAAAACAATGACAAGAACAAGGTAGAGCGTGTGCGTGTAAACAGCGGCAAGACCTATGGTATGCGCGATAACTATGGTTCCAAAATCAGATAACATATGCTGGTAAAGCAAAATCCCAACCTCTCCTAGTAGTCGTCTGCGGATGACCAAAGGATAAGGCAGAGGCTGCTGCAGAAATGCGGCGGCCTTTGCTTTTTTGCTTGACGTGCGCTGTGATTGGCACTATAATAAAAACAACTTCATATTTAACCTTTGGGGCAGGGTGCAATTCCCGATCGGCGGTATAGTCCGCTAGCGCTGCGGCGCATGAACCGGTGCAAGTCCGGTACCGACAGTATAGTCTGGATGAGAAAAGGTGGTAAGGCATTTTTCCGCGTATGGGCTCCTTTGGCATGCTCGTAGGCGTTTTTTATTTGCAGAAGAAGGTGGTATTTTGACAAGGTTAACAGATGAAGCATATATGCAGCGTGCGCTGGAGCTGGCGCTTGAGGCTGAGGGCAACACCAGCCCTAATCCTATGGTGGGCTGCGTGCTGGTGGATGACGACGGCAATATTGTAGGTGAGGGTTATCACCACAAGGCAGGACAGGCGCACGCCGAGGTGAACGCGCTGGCGGACGCTAAGGCTGCAGCAAGGGGAGCAACAGCTTATGTCACCCTGGAACCGTGCTCGCACTACGGACGTACAGGACCGTGCTGCGTGGCGCTGGCACGCGCAGGCATCCGCAGGGTGGTGGCGGCCTGCACGGACCCCAATCCCAAGGTTGCAGGCCAGGGACTGGAATATCTGCGCCTGCAGGGGATTGAGGTGCAGACGGGTGTGTGCGAAAAGCAGGCACTGCGCCAGAACGAGCGCTTTTTTACCTGGATTACCAAAAAACGGCCGTTTATTACGCTTAAGTACGCTATGACGCTGGACGGTAAGATTGCCACTGCCAGCGGCGACAGCAAATGGATTACAGGCGAGGAGGCGCGCACCTATGCCCACCGCCTGCGCAGACAGCATGATGCTGTGCTTGTGGGGATCAGTACGGTGCTGGCCGATGACCCCGAGCTGACGACGCGCCTGGTGCAGGGCAAGAACCCTGTGCGTGTGGTGTTAGACAGCAGCTTGCGCATTTCGTTGATGGCGACGGTGCTGAACCCGGCGGCGGATACAATTATTTTTGCCGACGAGGAGGCTGACGTTGTGAAGGCCCAGGCGCTGGCGGCGCTGCCTAACGTGGAGGTGGTGCGTGTGCCTGCTGCCGGCGGCAGGCTGTGCCTGTCGCGCGTAGTCAAGGAGCTGGCGCAGCGCGGTATTACGAGCGTGCTGGTAGAGGGCGGCAGTGAGGTGCACGGAGCCTTTTTTGACGCAGGACTGGCGGACAGGGTGTGTGCCTTTATCGCTCCCAAGCTGATTGGCGGCGCACGCTCCGTCACACCTGTGGGCGGCGTGGGCGTAGGCCTGGTGGAAGCAGGCTGGCAGCTGCGTGAGGTGGAAACCATCGCGTTGGGGCAGGACGTGCTGCTTACGGGTCTGGTGGCCGGCCAAGAGGAGGCAGAATAATGTTTACTGGTTTGGTAGCCGAGCTGGGAACGGTAGAAAAGCTGGCGCGGCAGGGAGAATCGTACCACCTGACGCTGGCGGCGCATAAGGTGCTGCAAAACCTGAGGATTGGCGACAGTGTTGCCGTCAACGGTGTTTGCCTGACGGTGGTGCACATGGATGACGCAGGCTTTACAGCAGACGTGATGCCCGAAACAGTGCGTCTGACGAATATCGGCAGTCTGCACGCCGGCGACAGGGTGAACCTGGAGCGGACGCTGCGCCTGTGTGACGGGCTTGACGGTCACATCGTGAGCGGCCACGTGGAGGGCCTGGGCGTGATCGCCAGCCGCCGCGCTGACGGCATCGCCGTTGTGGTGACCATCACTACGCCGCCTGAGCTTTTGCGCTATATCATAAAAAAGGGCAGCATTGCTATTGACGGCATCAGCTTGACAGTGACGCAGGTGACGGATACAAGCTTTTCAGTATCGCTCATTCCCCACACGGCTAAGGAGACGACGCTGGGCTTTAAGGACGTTGGTGACAGCGTCAACCTGGAGACGGATATTATTGGCAAATACGTGGAGCGGATGCTGGGCCTGGCAGATAAAAAGCACAGCGGACCGCTGCTGGATAAAAACATCCTGCTGGAAAACGGTTTTATGTAAGCATTAACAGGAGAAGGAAAATGACAGATTTTAAATATAATACGATTGAAGAGGCTATTGCTGCTATCAAGGCAGGCCAGATGGTTTTGGTTACAGATGACGAGGACAGAGAAAACGAAGGCGACCTGATTATGGCAGCTGAGCTGTGTACGCCCGAGGCTATCAATTTTATGGCCAAGGAGGCGCGCGGCCTTATTTGCATGCCTGCAGCGGCTGAGGTTATGGACAAGCTGCAGTTTGGCGCTATGGTGACGCACAACACCGATAATCACGAAACTGCTTTTTCTGTTTCTATCGACCATGTGGATACGACTACGGGTATTTCGGCTTATGAGCGTGCCTATACAATGAAAAAATGTGCTGACGAGGGTGCGCAGCCTGGCGATTTCCGTCGTCCGGGTCATGTGTTCCCGCTGCGTGCGCGCAAGGGCGGCGTGCTGGTGCGCACGGGTCATACCGAAACAACGGTGGATTTGTGCAGGCTGGCAGGCTTAAAGCCTGTGGGCATCTGCTGTGAGATTATGAACGATGACGGTCATATGGCGCGCACTCCGGATTTGATTGCCTTTGCGCAAAAGCATAATCTGGTGTTTATCACCGTGGCTGAGCTGGTTGCCTACCGCAAGGCGCACGAAAAGATGGTGCATCGTGTGGCGGAGGCGGCACTGCCTACGAAGTACGGCAATTTCCGCATCATTGCTTATGAAAATGATTTGGATGATCTGTGCCATGTGGCCATTGTCAAGGGTGATATTGCCGGCAAGAAGGACGTGCTGGTGCGCGTGCACAGCGAGTGCCTGACAGGTGATGCCTTTGGCAGCCTGCGCTGCGACTGCGGCGATCAGCTGGCGACCGCTTTGCGTATGATCGAAAAGGAGGGCTGCGGCGCCGTTGTGTATATGCGTCAGGAGGGTCGTGGCATTGGCCTGGCTAATAAGATCCGCGCTTATGCGCTGCAGGACCAGGGATTGGATACGGTTGAGGCTAATGTGCGTCTGGGCTTTGCGCCGGATTTGCGTGACTATGGTATGGGTGCGCAGATTCTTTCGGATCTGGGCTTGACGAGCGTGCGTCTGATTACTAATAATCCGGCAAAGCGCATCGGCCTTTCGGGT
Source organism: Segatella copri (assembly GCA_963597755.1). Classification (GTDB taxonomy): domain Bacteria; phylum Bacillota; class Negativicutes; order Acidaminococcales; family Acidaminococcaceae; genus Phascolarctobacterium_A. The sequence goes on along the minus strand of CAVBQX010000038.1, from coordinate 521 downwards.
TATGGCATTACTATCAGCGGACGCGTGCCTATTATCATGGAGCCGAATAAATATAACGAGCATTATTTGGACGTAAAGGAAGAAAAGATGGGGCACAAGCTGCACGAGGGCTGCAGCTGCGGATGTCACTAAAATAGGGCGTTGTTATTCGCAATTATATATCGCCTAGCAACGAAAAATTTTTTAACGGTAATTTCGTGCGGATTCAAAACGAAACTTCGGTACAATTTGTTAGTACGTAATCTTATGTTCCGTACCCTCGTTTCTGTGAATCCTGGCACTCATTCCCTAAAATTTTTATGTTGCCTTAGCGATAATATAATTGTGCAGTCTAGTTCGTCGGCTAATTCCTAGTATGCTATAATTTTTGCGCATACGTTACTTATTGCAATTTACCTGTCGTATTCATTATTAATCAGGTTTATCGAACTAACGCTAACATCGAACTAATTGGGTTATGGTAAAGTGCTTTTTGCTAAGCTTTTTGCACGAGCAAAAAGCGCTGAGTTTCCCGCGCTTTT
>CAVBQX010000037.1:0-21987 GCA_963597755.1 Segatella copri | reverse complement strand
ACGTCCGTAACATCCTGCATTTTCTCACGATCATTCCACAGCTGATCGAACAGCTGCATATACTGCTGGGAAAACGGAGCCTCCATGCAGTTGACCATGTTGTAGGTGTTGTTACCGCGTTCGCAACCAATATCTACCGTGGTAAATCCGGATATCGGCATATAGGCAGTCTGCGCATCTTTGGCATCAACGGTCATGAAACCCGTCATATTTTCGCCGGTTGTATTCGACTTGAATTTGGCTTTCCTTCGAATCCAGTCTGCGCATTCCTTCGCAATGGCACGCTGGGTCATCTCGTTCCGAAGCTTGATCTCAAATTCCGTACCGTAAAGGCTGGTTTCTCTGGAAAGACGGGGAATATAGAACTCACGCTTCTGCTTCTGAGCCTTCTCCTTTACAAAGGTGGGGGACGTGAAAATAAACCGGAATTCTTCCACAGACTCCAGCTGTTTTCTTAACTCCTGATATGCGTACATGGAAAAGCAAGCTGCTGCTATCGACACCTTGCTCCCACGTTTCATCTCCACCCGCAGATCATCGCGGACGGTATTATTGACATTATCGAGTATCTTCACGTCTTACACCTACCAATCTTAATCTTTCGATCTTACTCTGCCTGTGATACGTCCTCACTGACCGGTTCATCCGGAAAGAACTCGACGACATCACCAGCATTACAATCAAGAGCGAGGCATATCCTGCCAATCAGCTCAATAGAAACAGGCTCGTTGTGCCCCATTTTTACCACTGTGCTTGCACTTATGCCCGCCTTTTCACGCAGTTCCTTTTTCTTCATGCCTTTATCAATGAGGAGCTTAAACAGCTTATTGTAGGAAATTCTCATGGTTCCTTTCACCTCGTCCTGCTGAGTGCTTACAAATTACAATAATACAGATTGAATTATAGCACTATTCAAGTCCTCAGTAAAGGTAGAAATAACGCAAATAAAGTTCTTTTCACTCTTTTGCAAGCAATGCTTTCCTATACAGGAAAGCCACACAACTAAAAGAGCCACCAGAACTGCATCCTGATGGCTCTTTTTTGCTTATATACTTATCACAAGCTTAACGTTACTTGCGCATTATTTTCTTGTCAGCTTATAAATCAGCGCGTTGCAGATGGCTGCGGCAACGTTGCTGCCGCCCTTGCGGCCACGGGCAACGATGTACGGGATACCTGTCTTCATGATAATCTCTTTGGATTCCACCACATTAACAAAGCCTACAGGTACGCCGATAACCAGCTCTGGTTTAATCCTGCCTTCCTTTACCAGTTCGTCCAAGCGTACCAGCGCGGTCGGTGCGTTACCGACGGCAATAATCACCGGGCCTTCAATAGTGCAGGCCTTTTCCATGCAGGCGGCAGCGCGGGTGGAGCCTGCCTCCTTGGCGCGGGCAGCAACGTCAGGATCGGCCATAAAGCACACAGCCTTAGCTCCCAGCTTGCCCAGTCCCATTTTGTTAATACCGGTGCAGGCCATGTTGGTATCCGTCACGATAGTGGCACCCTTTTGCAGGGCAGCCAGCGCCTTTTCTACCACGCCGTCCGAAAACAGCATGTTGCGCGCATAATCAAAATCAGCGGAGGTGTGAATAACACGCTTCACAATATCCAGCTTTTCAGGGTCAATCTTAATCTGTCCCAGCTCCTCGCCGATGATTTCCATACTACGCTTTTCAATATCAGCCGGTAAAACATTTTGTAAATGCATTCTTACACTACCTTTCTCGATCACACAATTTGTCAATTTATCAGCGTTCAATACCTGTGCGTGCAGGTATGCCTCTGGTGAAGGGATGCTTGCGCTTGCACACCTCGGAAACATAATCAGCCAGCTCCACCAATTCAGCTGCAGGATTGCGTCCCGTCATGACTACCTCCAGCTCCGCAGGCTTGTTCTTTAAAAAGTCCAGCAAAGCATTTATGTCAAACACGCCTGTATTGCAGGCACCGATAACCTCATCCAAAATCAACAGGTCAACGTGCTCTGTCGCACACTTTTCCTTGACCCTGTCAAAAAGCTGCAGGTGCTCGCGCTTAACCTCAGCCTTTTCCTCGTCGTTCATCTGAAAGGTGAACTTTTTGGTTTCCTTGCCGCGCATAATCTCTATGTTAGGCAAAAGCGCCAGGCTTTTGAGCTCGCCTGTGGGCCTGCTTTTCAAGAACTGTACAAATAAAACGTGGTTGCCATGCCCGCTGCAGCGCACTGTCAAGCCAATAGCGGCAGTGGTTTTGCCCTTGCCGTCGCCACAATAAATGTGAATCAAGCCGCCGTCCTTCATTCAGACACCTGCCTCCAATATCTCGTAAATCTTGGCCATATCCAAATTCTTGCGCACGCTGTCTGCCAAAATATCATACTGCTGACGCTTATATTCGGCAAAGTTGATGGTCTGGATATCCTCCATCTTTTTGCCCTTTTTCGCAAGCAATGCCTCCACAATCTTCACTGCAATGCCGTCGCCGTCAAACACGCCATGCACGTAGGTGCCATAAACATTCAGCTTACCCTCGGTGTTCTGCGAGCCTTCGGCCATCACCTCAGCAGCCTCGTGAATGGGGCTGATGCTGGTGAGTGCTGCCTGCTCGGGGAAGGTGGTGACGCCGCTGTGGATTTCGTAGCCATAAAGCGGCTGGTCGCTGAGTGCGGCAAAAATGCCCTGCACCTTGCCAAATTTGCCTGCCATCTGAATGGTGCGCTTCTTTTCGATAAAGGTTGTTTCTATCGGTAAAAGTCCCATGCCCGGGGTGGTGTTGGCCTTGCCTGTGCCATCCTCCTCGCCATAGGGGTCAGAAATCTGCTGTCCCAGCATTTGGTAGCCGCCGCAGACGCCAAAAACGACCGTACCGCTGTTGGCGTGCTTCAAAATGGCTGCCTCCATACCGCTTTGACGCAACCATTTGAGGTCGCCAGTGGTATTTTTTGTGCCGGGGATGATGATCATATCTGGCTGCCCCAACTCGCGCACGCTGCTGACGTAGCGCAGGGAAACACCGGGAATGAGCTCAAACACGTTAAAATCAGTATAGTTGGACATACGCGGGATGCGTACCACCGCGATATCCACCAGCTTTACCTCACTGCGGGAACTGATGCGCTCGGACAAGCTGTCCTCGTCTTCTATATCCACCTTAATCATAGGCATAACGCCGACGATAGGCACACCTGTTTTTTCTTCAATCATGCGCAGACCAGGCTTTAAGATTTCCACGTCACCACGGAACTTGTTGATGATTACGCCCTTAACCATAGCACGTTCGTCATCCTCCAGCAGCATCAGCGTGCCATAAATGCTGGCAAAAACGCCGCCGCGGTCGATATCTGCCACCAAAAGTACAGGAGCCTTGGCCATCTTGGCCATGCCCATATTTACAAAATCGTCCTTTTTGATGTTGATCTCGGCAGGACTTCCCGCACCCTCAATACAGATAATGTCATATTGGCTGGCGAGCTTGTCAAAGGCCTCCTGCACCTTGGGACGCAGAGTGTGCTTCATAGCGTAATACGCACCTGCCTTCATGGTGCCAATAGGCTCGCCGTTAACAATAACCTGGGAGCCGCTGTCGCTCGTAGGCTTCAGCAGTATGGGGTTCATCAGCACGTCGGGTTCGATGTTGGCGGCCTCGGCCTGCACAACCTGCGCACGTCCCATCTCTGCTCCTTGGGCAGTGATAAAGGAATTGAGCGCCATATTTTGCGATTTGAACGGTGCCACCTTGTAGCCATCCTGGTTAAATACACGGCACAAGCCTGCTGTTACCAGGCTTTTGCCTGCGTTAGACATCGTGCCTACTACCATAATTGCTTTTGCCACTTTCAATCACTCTCTTTCATCAAAAAGTTAAGTATATCGCGATAGCTGTTCATTTCAGGCTTACGCCCTTGTGTATTCATAAACCCGGCAAGCACAGGCACAGCTCCCGCTGTGTGCTTACCTGTCACCGAGCTGGTAACGTGGTCGCCACACACCACTACCCGCAGGGGTTCGTGGTAATTATCAGCAATGGTCTGCATAAACTGACTGTCTATCCTGCTGATAAAATCGGCCTTGGCCTGGTAATCATAACGGTGCGCTGCTTCGTCGCTGCCGTTAAAGTGGGCGATAACAAAATCATCCTGCGCTAAAAGCTGCAGCGTGCTTTGCGCCTTAGCAGCAACGTCGGTATCAACGTCGCCTGTCGCTCCCTGCGGCACCAGCACATCCATCCCCAAGGCCTTGGCAATACCCAAAACAATCTCGGCCTTGCACACCGCGCCGCCGCGCAGCCCGTGCAAAGCGCTAAACGCAGGCAGCCCCTGCCGCGCCGACGGTCCCCAGGGATAGAGTATATATTGCAGGCCGTCATGGGCAAAGGACGCAAGGCGCTTTTTCGCCTCCCGCAAAAAGTAGCTTATAGCAAGCGAGCAATCCTGTAGCGGTGCCAAAAGCTCTGCAACATTCTGTCCCACACTTTCATGCGGCGGCTGCACAGCGCAGCCAAGCACCGCGGTCTCCTTGTTGAGTACCAAAAGGTTGCGGTATTCCGAAAGATGGATAAATTCTATGTCCTTCAAAATACCATCACAGACAGCAGCCGCCTGTTTCATTGCTTCCGCCGTCAACCCCTGTCCGTTAAAGGCAGCCAGGCGACCATCTCCGTCCACAGCTGCCAAGTTGCAGCGCAGCACCATCTCATATTCAGATACATCACGATTGTTGGCCAACAGCTCTAAATACGCACGGTTTTGCGGAATATCTTTTTTATCTACACCCAAAAGCCGCAAAATACAGCTGCAGCTTTCGGGAATTATGTCATTTTCACAAATACTGAAGTGACCCAAGGCCCCATTTTGCACCAGCGCATCCATCACAGGATGGCTGGCAAACTCATAGGGCGTACGTCCCTGCCAGGCAGGAATCGGGGTATCACCCAGTCCATCAATTAATACTAGTAAAGAGCGCATGCTTTTTTGCTTCCTTAATTGCTTTGATCAAACCGCGGTTTTGCACTCTCGTTTTGACCGCGATACGGTAATAACCTGTTCCCAGGTTATGGTAATTGGCGCAGGAGCGGATAAGATATCCCTGCCTGCGTAGCAGCTCGGGTAAATTCTGCGGCTGCGGCAGATAAAAGAAAATATAATTGGCCTCAGATCCATACACCTTAGCGCCCAAGGCTGTAAGCTGGGTGCGCAGATACGCACGCTCCTGCTCGATCAGCATAAAGGATTCGTGCAGGTATTCCTGCTCCTTTAGAGCTGCCCTGCCTGCCTCCTGCGCCAGGATGGAAACGCTCCAATCCTGCCCGCTCTGGTGCAGCGCATTGTGCAGCGCTTCATCACTGCTCAGACAGTAGCCTAGGCGGATACCAGGCATAGCAAAGGTTTTGGTAAAGGCCTTCAAAATAATCAGCTCGGGGTAAGCTGCCAACATGTCACGCATGCTAAACGCTTTCTCCTTGCTAACAAAATCCATAAAGCATTCGTCAATTAGCAGACGCGCCCCCACCTGACGGCATTTTTGCAGCACAGCCTCCAAAAGCGGACGCTCTGTCAGCTGTCCTGTGGGATTATTGGGATTACATATTACAACCAGACCGGTGCGCGAATTAATTTTACTAACAAGATCCTTGTCCGCAGCAAAATCACGCGCCTCGTCCAGCTTGTAATAATTTATCTGGCAGTCCACCGAACGCAGTGCCTTTTCGTAATCAGCAAAGGTAGGTGCCAAAAGCAGTGCGTGCCTGGGCTTCAAGGCCAGCGCCAGACGAAACAGCACATCGGCCGCACCATTGCCAAAGAAAAGGTACGCAGGCGGAACCTGCAAAAAGCTTCCCGTTGCCTCTGCCAGCTCGCGGCAGAAGGGATCGGGGTAATTGATACACATTTTCAGGGCCTGCTTCACAGCCTGTTTGATGCCAAAGGGCAAGCCCAAGGGATTAATATTGGCCGAAAAATCTACAAACGGCTTGCCGTCAGCAGCAAGCTTTTCGCTGTAGATATCTCCGCCGTGCTCATATTTATACATTTACATCAACCTGCATTCATTTTAAGATCAGACTGTTCACCAGATAAACTAATGAAAACAGCAATAAGCTGATAACAGCCGTCATATAAAGCAGGTTGTTAGCAGCTATGATATCATCAGGACGCACCGGGCGGATATCATCGCCGATTGTATCCTTATGAACCAGCTTACCAAAATAAAAATGATCGCCGCCCAGCTGGATGTCCAAGGCACCGGCCGTCACCGATTCCGTCATCGCCGAATTAGGGCTGAGATGATTATAGCGGTCGCGCCAGAAGATTTTCCAGGCGCCCCTCGCATTCAGGTTAAGAAAATACGAGGCCACAATCATCACCAATCCTGTGATACGCGCTGGTATCAGGTTAGCCAAATCATCCAGCTTGGCTGCGCAGCGTCCAAAATAAATAAACTTATCATTTTTATAGCCCACCATAGAATCCATGGTGTTGATGCCTTTATATAAAAAGGCCAGAGGAGCGCCGCCGATAAACATATACAGCATTGGCGCTATGATGCCGTCAGCAGTGTTTTCTGCAACTGTTTCCACTGCTCCCTTAGTCACCTCGGCAGCATCAAGGTTTTGCGTATCACGGCCCACTATCCACGACAGCTTGACTCTGGCATCGGCCAGGTCGCCGCTGTGCAGGGCAGTGTACACCTTCATGCTTTCGTCGCGCAGGCATTTGGTAGCAAAGATCTGGTAGCACATGATTGTTTCCAGGGCAAACCGCAGCCATGGGCTCACGCTTTCGGCCAAGGCTAAAACAGCATAGGGCACGGCAAAGGTAATAACCAAAACGATCACTACCATCAAGGCACCGCCGATAAGCAATGCCGTTTTTCCGGGCGCAAGCAGACGGCGCAAATTTTTCTCCAGGAAACCTATCAGATTACCAATTAAGCAGATTGGATGCGGCAGCCAGTGTGGGTCGCCAAAAAGCAAATCCAAGATAAAGCCTGCTACAATCGCGGCTAGGGTCATCATAGAACCAAACTCCTCTTTTTAAAGTCAGCCTCTGGCAGCAGCATAGGCTGCGCAGTGCTGCACAAAGCTGCGGGCAAAATCCACGTTCCCCCACAGATGGATGTGCGGATACCCGGCATAAAGCGTGGGCGTTGCTGTCGCACATTCCCAGCTGCCGCGGCCAGAGGCCTTGGCAGCAATAAAGCTTGTACCATTATTGGTGCTGTCGGAATAATGGAACTCATGTCCGTTAATCACGCCACCTGCACGGCACAGCACGTTGTCCTTTTGAGCTGTCAGATGCACGTAGCCAAAGCGCGTCAGCTTTTGGGTCATTGCTGATTCTCCCTCTAGCGCGCCCACCCAGCTATAAACAGTATCACCCTCACGGTAACGCTCCAAAAGGTACATAAAACCACCACATTCGGCAAAGCAAGGCAAACCACCGCTAACGGCGGTCTTTACCTCCTGCAGCAGCGTTTTGTTAGCTGCCAGCTGCGCTGCATAAAGCTCAGGGTAGCCTCCGCCCAATACAAGGCCGCTGATTCCCTCCGGCAGGTGGGCATCAGCCATCGGGCTGAAGGGTACGAGCTCTGCGCCCAGCTCAGCTAAAAGATCCAAGGCATCCTGGTAGTAAAAGCAAAAGGCCTTATCCTGTGCGACAGCAATACGCACCCTGCCAACGGGTTCAAGGCTCACCTCGTTGTAGACCAGCGGCGCAGCCTGCGCTGCCAGCTCCAAAAGTGCGTCTAGATCGATGGATTTTGCAGCCTGCGCGGCAAGCTTAGCCACTATCTGCTGCAAATCACCAATCTCCTCTGCTGTGACCAGACCCAGATGGCGGCTTTCAAAATTGCACCCTTCCATCACGGGGAAATAACCCAAAAGCTTTACTCCGGCTTCCTTTTCAATAATATCTTTGTAAAAAAGATAGCTCATAGGCTTAACATTGTTGAGGATAGCGCCCACTACATGACTGTCCTTGCGAAAGTCCTTAAAGCCCTTGATGGTGGCTGCAATGGATAAGGCTGCTCCCTTGCCGTTCACCACCAAAACCACAGGCACATCACAGGTGCAGGCCAAATCATAGGCACTGGCCTCCGTAGTTTTGCCCATGCCGTCGTAAAAGCCCATCGCTCCTTCAAACACCGCCACATCTGCCTGACGTGCATTTTTGGCAACCAGGTAGCGTGTAGTGTCCTGCCCCAGCATGAACAAATCCAAATTACGGGATTTTGCCCCGATAACGCGCGAATGGAACATAGGGTCAATGTAGTCCGGTCCCGACTTAAAAGCTGCAACCGTAAGCCCCTTTCCCATCAGCGCCTTCAGCAGCCCGCAGACGATGGTCGTCTTGCCGCTGCCGCTGCCGGGAGCACTAATCATAAAACGTGGAACCTTTACTTCAGCCATGTCAATCTTCCTTCTTTAACGCCGTCATCACATACACAGGATTTTGTGCCATCATCAGATTGTAGCTGCCCAAATGCTTGCTGCGCGCTACAAAGACGTTGACAATCTCCAAGCTATAAGCAGAATGCTCCTTGTAGTAAGCAGCAACCTCTGCCAGCGTTTCCACCGTAATGGCGTTAATTACGATGCGGCAGGCAGGATTCTTGGCATAGATAACATCCAGCATCTGACACAGGTCGCCGCCGCTACCACCCACGAAAACGCAGTCGGGAGCAGGCATAGTACGGATGTTTTCCAAGGCCTCGCCTGCAATAATCTCCAGGTTATCCAAGCCAAACAGCTCTTTGTTCTTTCCCAATAGCTCCACAGCCACAGGATTGCGTTCAAAAGCCCACACTCTGCCTGCTCTGGCAATAAGCGCCAGCTCAACGCTGCAGGAGCCAGTACCCGCGCCGATGTCATAAATCAAATCCGTCGACTTAGGCGCAAGCTTGGACATCGATACGCTGCGCACCTCCTGCTTGGTCATGGGAACCTTGCTGCGCAAAAATAAATCATCGGACAAGCCATGTACAGTAGGCACAAAGCCGTTGGCAGCCTCATTCAAAATCATCATTACAGAAAGCGAAGGAAACTTCAAGGCACTAATTTCCTCAGCCGTACCGCTGGTGATTTTTTCCTCAGGATACGAAAGGTTTTCGCCGACATATACCTGCACCTGCCCCAACCCATGCTCGCATAGCTGCGCGCACAGCATTTGCGGAGAATTGTCCCCGCCGGTCAAAGAAAAGACCTTTTTATTTTGCGACACTGCTGCCACCAGGTTCTGGGTGCGTCCGTGCATGCTGACGATTTTGGCATCGTCCCACGAAAGCTGCAGCTGTGAAGCAAAATATACCAGACTGCTGATGCCGCAATAACGCACGCACTCGCAGTCCGGCAGCTTGCCGCTGATGGTTTTGGCAAGGCTGAAAAAGCCCACGTCACCACTCACCAGCACGGCCAGCACATCCTTCGCAGGGTCTGCCTTAGCCGCTACAAGCGCAATAGCTTCGGTTTTAATGGTGTCATACACCGTTTTGCTGCTATCCGCAAAAGCGGCCAGCATACGTTTATCACCCAAAAGAATGTTGCTTTGGGCGATAGCCTGACGTGCTGCGCCGGTCAGAAGATCGGGGTTACCCGGTCCTATGCCGACGATGTTTACGCGCAATTTCTGCGACATAATAGCAGGCCTCCTTTTTTATTTATATCAATTACCCGTAGCAAAATGCTGCTTCAGGTAATTAATAATCTCGCTATAGCCGCTGCCCGCCTCCTGCATAGCGCGGCCAATGACAATGAGCTTGGCTCCGGCAGCCTCTGCTGCCTCCACCTTTTCCTCAAAGCCTCCCACAGTGCCCGAATCCTTGGTCACCATGTATTTACTGCCAAACTTTTTGAGCATAGCGATGTTCAGCTCCTTGCTGAATGGTCCCTGCATGCAGCAAATGTTGGCAGGCTTGTATCCCAGGCGCAGCGCCGTCTGCAGGCTGCTTTCCATAGGCAGCACGCGCAATGCGATACGGTCGGCAAAATCATGCACGGCAGCAAAATCCGGCAGGTTCTTGCTGCCTGTGGTCAAAAATATTTTGCCCTCCAGGTGGTTTAAAAGCTCCACCGCTTCGCTAAAATCATGCACAGTGATGTAATTGCCTGCTTCTCCCACAGGACGCACCAGCCGCAAGTAAGTAACATGCTCGTCACTGCAGGCCTGCTGCACCGTTGCCGTCACCACAGTCGCATAGGGATGCGTAGCGTCGATGACGCAGGCAGGGTGCTTCTGCTGCAAAAAGCTACGCATAGCGTCTAAATCCATACGCTCTGCCAGCACCGTAAGGTTAGGCTGCGGCTCAATCAGCGTAGCGCCGTAGGCCGTAGCCACCGATACATAAAGCTCTACAGGCAGGTCTGCCATTTCTTTAATCAGGCGCCTGCCCTCGGTAGTGCCGCCGATGAGCCAGATTACCGGTTTCATGCCAGCCTGTAACCGCGCGGGGTTACCATACGGCCGTTGATTACCTCGGTCTGGGTGTTGCCGATAATGACGGTGGAGAACATATCCACCTGCTTGTCACGCAGCTCTGCCAAGGTGGTCAGCTCGTAGTCCTGGCCATCGCGGCCGATGTTACGCACAATACCTGCCGGGATAGTACCAGGCTGGTTTTTGAGCATGATATCACAGGCCTTTTGCAGGTAATCATGACGCTTGTGGCTGGAAGGGTTATACAGGCAGATGCAGAAATCGCCCTTAGAAGCGCAGTCCAAGCGCTTTTCGATCTTTTCCCACGGAGTCAGCAAATCACTGAGGGAAATCAGGCAGAAGTCGCTAATCAGCGGTGCGCCCAAAACAGCAGCACCGGAGCAGGCGGCAGTAATGCCGGGAACAACCTCGATTTCAATTTCGGGATGATCCTTGGCAACCTGGCACATAATGCCTGCCATGCCATAAACGCCTGCATCACCGCTGGAAATCATAGCAACGGTTTTGCCCTTCAGTGCTTCGTCCAGAGCCAGCTTGCAGCGGTCCACCTCTTTACGCATGCCGTTGGAAAGAAATTCTTTATCCTTAAAATCGTCTTTAATCAGGTTTACATATACGTTGTAGCCAGCGATAACATCACAGGACTGCAGAGCATCATAAGCTCTTTTGGTCATCTGCTCCACGCCGCCGGGGCCAAGGCCCACAACAAACAATTTAGCCATATTGCATCTCCTTAATTAGTTTTTAGTCCGGTTTTAGCAAAATCCAATGTCAGCTCTTTGGCTGCCACTGCCAGCGTTACGCCGTTTTTGCTGGTCTTGCGCAAAAGCAGCCTGCCGCCATTGCTATCAAGCACCGCACTGCGTTCACACACATTGCTCACTCCCACCACGCTCTTGACAAAGGCCGAGGGAGTAAAATCACCTGCCACGCTGTTAAGCTCATCAGCAGTATAAAAATTAGCAGCAATGTGATATTTTTCAGCAAAGGCTAACAACCCCTGCTCATCCTTTTTCAAATCTACGCTGGCAAGTGCCACCACACAGCGCTTGTCAAGCTGTAGCTTTTCCAGCTCCGGCAGCACCAGCTCTTCAATATTTGCCAGCGGTGTATTGCGGCGGCAGCCAATGCCCAGATGTACAATCCGCGGCAGTAGGCGCACTGTCGTAGCAAAGGGCTGCAAATTTCTTTGCAGCGTCACTGCCATGCCTACAGTTGCCTGCAGACCCTGCACCACGTTTTTAGGTAAAGCACTGCCGACAGCAAATTCCCTGTCAACATAAAGGCCAACCTGCTCACCGTTAACCAAGGCCGCAGCGAAATCCTTAGCCGCAGCCAGCGAGCACAGTACCATGCGGTTGCGGGCCGCCCACTCGTCCACGGCAAAAAGTCCGTTGACATCCGTAGCAGTGGTTACGCAGGCAGTTGCTCCCAGCGCCGCCGCCAGACAGCGTGCCATCTCGTTGGCACCGCCGATGTGACCGGCAAGCAGCGGAATCACAAAATTAGCACGCTCATCCACCGAAAGCACAGCAGGATCTGTCAGCTTGCTTTTGATAAAGGGAGCGATGGTACGCACCGCTATCCCCACAGCGCCCACAAACACCAGCACCTGGCATTTGCTGAACAATTCACCGCATGCAGCGTTGTGGTTGGGCAGCATGGGGGCTACGCCAGCTTCTGCAGCATATTTTTCTACTGTAAAAAGCTGCGTCTCATAGCCTATGCTTGCTAGGTAGCTGCCTACGCTTTTACTGAGGCGCACTCCACGGGCAGAAAAGGAAAATACTGCCGCACGCATGATTTATTTAACCTCGGGTTTAAGATCCAGCTTGCTGGGATCAGCCTCACGGAAGCCATGTGCAAAGGTGGGGTTGTACAGCTCGCTGCGGTCGTATTCATTGCCCAAAAAGCCGCCGACGGTAATCAGCGCGGTCTTGTTAATGCCGTACTTGGCAGCGTTTTCTGCCAGGGTACCCACGGTGCAGCGCACAACCTTTTCATCCGGCCAGGTTGCCTTGTAGACAATAGCAGCCGGGGTGTCGTTGGTATAACCACCCTTTACCAGCTCTACCTGCAGCTTTTCCAGCATACCGCTGCTCAAGAAGATAACCATGGTTGCCTTGTGGGCTGCATAATCAGCAATCTTTTGGTGGTTAGGTACGGGAGTACGGCCCTCCATACGGGTGATGATTACAGACTGGCTGACGTTAGGCAGGGTATATTCTGCCTTGAGGCAGGCAGCAGCAGCGCAGAAAGAGCTTACGCCGGGCACTACCTCATAATCAAGGTTGTAGCTGCGCAGCAGGTCGATCTGCTCACGGTGAGCACCATAAACACTGGGGTCGCCGGTGTGCAGACGTACAACAAGCTTGCCTGCCTGGGCGGCGGGAACCATAGCGGCAATAACCTCTTCCAGGGTCATTTGCGCGCTGTTCATAATTACGCACTCGTCCTTACAATATTTCAAAAGTTCCGGGTTAACCAAAGAGCCTGCATAAATGACCAAATCGGCCTTCTCCAACAATTCTTTGCCTTTAACAGTAATCAAATCTGCTGCGCCGGGGCCAGCACCAATAAAGTAGATCATTATTTATCAAACTCCTTTTCTTTAACCAGAATAACAGAAAAATAGCTGCTCTTAGGGTCAACCTCCTCCAGATTGTGGTAAACCCTTTCGCCAGGCAGGCCGCAACGCTCCACCATGCCACTGGTCTTGATCAAGTCACGTGCACGTAGCTCGTCAACCACACGGCCGATTTCGCTGGCAGACTTCATCAGCACCTTATTGCCGGGACCATCGAGGAACTTGGACGATTCCTTGTAGCTGCCGGGCAGCACAATCAGGGGTTCTGCCCTTTCGCACAGCGAGGTGTTGAGCTTGGCAGCAACTGCGCAAATGCTGGTTACGCCGGCAACGAGCTCGGCGTCATAGCCATCATTGAGCACCAGCTTATGCACATAAATGCAGGTTGCATATACCGTGGGACAGCCCAAGGTGATGAAAACAACATTCTTGCCCTCGTCCAGCAGCTTTTCGATAGCATCAGCACCCTCGCGGTGTGCCTTGTCCATAGCTGCCATATCCTTGGTCATCGGCATATAAACAATCAACTGTGCCTTTTTATCTAAATCAACAATCTGGTTAACAATATTTTTAGCGGTCAATACATCTGTATCTCCCTTAGGCAGCGCCACCACATCGCACTCCTTCAGCAGACGCACTGCCTTCAGAGTCATCAATTCGGGATCGCCGGGGCCAATGCCAACGCTATAAAGTTTGCCTCTCATACTCTCATACTCCTTTTTGCTTATGTAGCTGGATTAATTCATCTGCATACTTTGTTTTTCCCAAAATGCCATACACATTAGAAAACATCAAAGCGGCAGTCTTTATTTTGCCATGCACCCTATGCTGCATGTAAAAATCAATTCTTTCGGTAACCTTGTCGATTACAGGCTCAAACAGGCCCTCGCGCTGCAAAATCTTAGTGACTTCGTCGGTGGTAAGGCAGCCATAAATCTCCCTGCCCACCTCAGGTGAAGCACCATGCAGCATCGCCTCCAGGGCCATCAGCTCCGTGCGGCAGTCCGCATATTTGGAATGGGTGTTCATCACGCCCTGCGCCACCTTCACCAGCTTACCGCTGTGACCGATCAAAAGCAGGGTTTCAAAGCCGCAATACACGGCATAATCCAAAAGCTCGCCCACAAAATTGCTGCAGGTAACGTGTCCGTCCAAATCCAGCTTCATCTCGTCGCGGGTAAAATCCTCACCATAGTTGCCAAAGAACACCAGTAGGTTTTTGTTACCACGAGCCTTTTGCGCACGGATTTCCACGTACATCGTCTCAATCAAAGCCTTTTCGCTCATCGGCTCCACAATACCGCTGGTTCCCAGCACCGACAGGCCGCCGATGATTCCCAGGCGCGGATTAAAGGTTTTCTTGGTGATTTCCACACCTGCAGGTATAGAAATTGTTACCTTAATGCCGCCGTCATAGGCTGCCGCCGTCATAGCCTTGCCCACCTCGGTGGTAATCATTTTGCGTGGTGTGGGGTTGATCGCAGGACCACCCACAGCGCAGGCCAGCCCGGGCTTGGTCACACGGCCCACGCCCACGCCGCCTTCAATCTGCACGCCGCTCTCAGCGCAGCGTTCGGCCCTGGCATAAACCAGTACGCCGTTGGTGTCGTCCGGGTCATCGCCCGAATCCTTACGGATAGCGCAGCTGACGTAATCCGGTGTCATATCCACATCCAGCGGCTCCAGATCCAGCACAATACCCTTAGGCGTATCAATGCGGACGGTTTCAACTCGCTCACCAGTAAGCAGCATAGTGGCTGCTGCCTTAGACGCAGCAGTAGCGCAGCTGCCGGTAGTATAACCGCAACGCAGTTCCTTTCCCTGCGAAAACTGATATTCTTCCACAGCGCAGCTCCTTTACAAGTAAATTTCCCATCTGATATGGGTTATTAATAAAAGAAAAAGACTTCTGCCGAACCCGACAGAAGTCACAAAGACAGAATTAACTAACGACAATTATTCCTTGCAATTAGTAAACCCAACTGCCTCCATCACCCGTGGATTCAGAATAAAGTATGGGCTGACTGCTGACTTAGGCACTAGGCCTGCACAGCGGCGGGACCGTTAGGAGTTAACCATCTTGTCATTCAAAGTATAACTCACCCACACCAATAGCTTTTATCATTATAGCATAAAACTTGCATTTTTCCAATAGTAAGGAATAAAAAAGAAAAGCAGACAGGCCTAAGCCCATCTGCTCATAAATTTTAATTCTTAACTTGTTACAGAACACGGCAGGCACCATAGTAACGGGCACCCCAATAACCGGTGAATGCAGAAGAAACTGTTACGCCAGTGCTGCTGCCGGCATGGATAAAGTTGCCATTACCAACATAAATGCCAACATGGGAAGCACCTGCTTCATAGGTACTGAAGAAGATCAGATCGCCAGGACGAAGCTGGCTCATAGAAATCTGTCTGCCTGCATAAAGCTGGCTGTCAGCAGTACGGGGCAAATAAACGCCTGCTCTTGCAAAAGCGTACTGAGTAAAGCCGGAGCAGTCGAAGCCGTAAGGAGTAGTGCCGCCAAATACATATGGAGTACCGATGACACTGTAGGCTGCACGCATAACATTGCGCACCACGGAATTGCTACGATTAGGAGGCATCTCCTTGTTCATCAGCGCTCTATAGGTAGCTGAACCAACAACACCATCCACCTCTAGTCCTCTATCAGACTGAAAGCTCTTTACTGCGTTTTCCGTTTCCGGACCAAAATCACCATCTATATTATTAATAGAATAACTTAATTCTACCAACCGCTTTTGAATTGCCAATACTTCCTGCCCATCGTCACCACGCTGGAAGGAAGCCAATGCTGTAACAGCACAGCTAAGACTAAACAAAACCGTCATGCAAAAAGTCAAAACCTTGCGTTTTCCCAATGGCACCTACATCCTTTCGTAATTTTTAATACGCTCATATTATATCACAAAAAGCCTTGCTTGTAAAATTTAATTTTGATGTAAGTTAGATGCCTCTAATTTATTTTATTTTCGTTTACTTTGTTACATTTCTTTAGATGACGTGCCACTAAATACAGTGGTCTGTGCTTGATTTCCTCAAAAATACGCCCAATATATTCGCCAAGTATGCCTATCCCTACAAGCTGAATTCCTCCCAGAAAGAGAACACTGACAGTAGTAGTTGCCCAGCCAGGAACGGCGTCGTTGGTCACAAATTTTACGTAAAAAACATGTCCCAAAAGCATGATGCTGCAAAGGCCAAAGACTATGCCGATGTAAAAAGCCCAGCGCAGCGGCAGGTTAGAAAAGGCTGTGATGCCGTCCAAAGCAAAGTGCAGCATCTTACGCAAATTAAATTTGGAATGTCCTGCAAAGCGTGGCGGTGCCACAAATTCAAGCACTGCGACATGAAAACCCAAGGTATTCACCAACCCGCGGATAAAACGCGCACGCTCACGATACAGCTTGAAGGCATCCACTGCCATCCTGTCCATCAGGCGGAAGTCACTGCCGCCGGGAGTAATTTCAACCTTAGAAAGCGTGTTGATAATTTTATAGTACGCAGCAGAGGTCATGTTCTTAAAAAAGCCTGCATCCTCTGTTGCCATGCGCTTGGTCTGCACGATTTCGTTGCCGTCCTCCCACAGGCGCAAAAGCTGTGGAATAAGCTCAGGCGGATGCTGCAGGTCGCCGTCCATAGTAATCACTGCATCGCCGTCAGCGTGATCCAGGCCGCAGGTGAGCGCCATCTGGTGGCCATAATTGCGGCTCAGCATATAGGCCTCCACATGCTCATCCTGCGCCGAAAGCTCTGCCAAAATCAGTGCGCTGCTATCACGCGAGCCATCATCAACAAAAATAATATTATAGTCATATTCTTCCTGCTGCATAACAGCAGTTGCATGCTTATAAAATTCATGCAAATTATCCTCTTCATTAAATACAGGTACAACAAGGGAAATTTTCTTCATATTATACACCACTTATCTTTAATGTCGGCTGTTGACACAAAAAAGGCTGCCGTCAAGGCAGCCGTTTTACAGGATATGAGTACTCAATAAGCCGAGTTCTGTTCCGCCAAGCGGTGATGATCATTTATCTAGTCTTACAGTTGCCTGCAAGCTCAAGCGACACAACCCGGGAGGCTCAGCGGGCCGCTTCATCCCTCCCCTATTTGGTCTTGCTCCGGATGGGGTTTACCTAGCCAGCCTGTTACCAGGCTGCTGGTGCGCTCTTACCGCACCGTTCCACCCTTACCTGCTAAAAGCAGGCGGTACACATTTCTGTGGCACTATCCCTGAGGTCACCCTCGCCGGACGTTATCCGGCATCCTGCCCTCTGGAGCTCGGACTTTCCTCATCTGGCCTAAAGCCAGCCGCGATCATCTTTCGTACTCAACTGTAGATTTTAGCACATTTATTCCTAATAGTCAATATCAACGGCTACAGGCATATTGTAACTGTAAAAGCTTAAATGACGATGAACATTACTGTCAGATAACTGCCTTCCCCAGCAAAAAATCGATAATGTTGTAATGTATAATTCCATGCTATTTTTGTTTACTCTGAAATTATATGCCTTTACCATCTTTTGCTGTTACGCCAATATTCACTGCGCAGGAGTGCCAGCACCGTAAACAGCTCCAGGCGTCCCAAAAGCATTGCCAGCGCCAAGGCTAATTTGCTCAAGCTGCCAACTGCGGCATAAGTGCTGTTGGCCCCAATGCTGCCAAAGGCAGGCCCCACGCTGGCCATGCAGGAAGCCACACCAAAGATTGCCTCATCCACATCCAGTCCATCCAATGCCAGTAGCATAGAAAGCAAAGCAATCATCACAATATACACAAAGAAAAAACGGCTGATATTGATAATTGTCTCTGTCGGCAGCAGGCGTTTGCTGTAATAAACGTTCAAAAGCATCTGAGGGTGCATCGTGCGCCGCAGCTCGCCCATCACCGCCTTCAAAAGCACAATAAAGCGACACATCTTAATACCACCGGCAGTGGACCCTGCGCAGCCGCCCGTTAAAAACGTAGTTGCCAAAAGCAGCTTGGAAAACGTAGGCCATTTATCGTAGTCGGCCGCAACAAAGCCTGTCGTACTGCCAAAGGCCGCAACCTGGAAAAAGGCCTCGCGCAAGCCGTCGGCAGGACCATAAGCGCCTGTGCTGACAAGATTGAGACTGATAAAAAGCGTCAGCAGAGCCAGCATAACAATATAACATTTAAACTCCAAATCCTGCCACAAAACCCGAATGCTGCTTTGCGTCACCTGATAGTATAAAGCAAAGTTACCTGCCGACAGCACCATAAAAAAGCTTAAAGCAACTTCTATCCCCGCATTATGAAAGTAAGCAACGCTGGTGTTGTGCGTAGAAAAGCCACCTGTTGCTATGGCCGAGCAGGCATAATTGACGGCATCATAGGTGCTCATGCCTAAGATGTTCAAAATACCTGTCAAGATGATAGTAAGCAGCAGGTAAATATAAAACAAAGCTACAGCCGTCGTGCGGATACGTGGCAAAATGCGGCTGTTGGACATACCGCTAAGCTCTGCGCTGAACAGATACACCGCACCGCCTACAATTTGCGGCATCAGGGCCACAAACAAAATAATGATGCCTATACCGCCAAGCCATTGCATGAGTGTGCGCCATAAAAGCAGGCTGCGCGCTACCCTGTCCAAATCATCGATGGCTGTTGCCCCCGTCGTCGTAAGACCTGACATAGCTTCAAAAAACGCTGATACGGGATCCAAAATCCCTTCAAAATAAAAGGGCAGCGCAGATATTGCTGCAGCCATAAGCCACGAAAAGAAGATGGCACCAATGCCCTCACGTACTGATAAATTGCGGCAGCTGTCTGCATCGCCATAATAGTCAAAAATTCCTGCCAGGACAATACCCACGCCTATAGAAAGCATAAAAGCAGTTGTGCAGGACTCACCATAAATAAACGCCAGCAGAAGCGGCAGCAGCTGTACAAAGGCAAGACCGCAGGATATTTTACTCAAAACATATAATATAACCCGTGCATTCATATATACTCCGTCTAGTCTACTACCAGTTTTCCTTATTACGCCAAAAATCAGGGCGCATAATAACCAGCAGCGTAAAAATTTCCAAACGTCCCAAAAGCATCGCCCAGATACTTACAAAGCGCGCCCAATCAGTCAAATTGCCATATGTTTCTGTAGGACCAACAAGGCCAAAGGCCGGGCCGACACTGCTGAGACAGGCGGCAATGATCCCCATAGATTCCATAAGAGAAATTCCGGACAAGGAAATTAATATAGTTAAAATTATAAAAACAATAATATATAGAAAGAAGAAACGCGTGATGTTACCAACTATAACAGGATTGATTTCGCGCTCCCCCATTCTGATGGAATAAATAATACGCGGATGCAGCGTGCGCAAAAGCTCCGCCCAGCCAGCCTTGAGTAAAATCACAATACGCGTAATTTTGATACCGCCGGCAGTAGAGCCGCTACAGCCACCGATAAACATCAGCAAAAACAAAATATAACGGCTGAAGCTTGGCCACTTAGTATAGTCATCCGAAGCAAAACCAGTAGTACTCCCCATAGATATAGCCTGAAAAATACTATGATGCAAGCTGGCGACAAAACCCATGCTGCCACTTAAATATAAATTGGCACACATCAAGGCCGCCGCCACCGCCAACACAATCAGATAATAACGATGCTCGGTGTCCTCACGGAAGGACTGCCAGTCACCGCGCCATATTTTGTAATAAAGGGAAAAATTCATGCTGGCGATAAGCATAAACACGATAGCGATAACCTCAACATAAACTGACCTGAAGGAAATGATGCTTTCATGATAATACGAAAAACCACCTGTCGCCATCGTAGCCAGGGCCAGGTTTAGTGCCTGAAAGACGGGCATCCCCGCAAGCAGCAAAAGTATAACCTCCAAAGCTGTCAGCACAACATAAATAAAGAGTATCAGCATAGCGGATTCCTTAATTTTTGGGAGTGTGCGTTCTGCTGTACCACCTGGCAGCTCGGCATTAAACAGGTAGCTGGTACCGCTGTTCATCTGCGGCATGATGATAATAAAGAGCATAATTACCCCAATACCGCCGGTCCAATGTGTCAGGCAGCGCCAGATGCGCACGCTGGCCGGAAACTGGTTAAAGGATAACACTGTAGTCACGCCGGTAGTAGAAAAGCCGGATACGCTTTCGAAAATTGCCGCTAATGGATCTGCCGGCTGCCAAAATAAGTAGGGCAAAGCCCCCATCAGGCAAACCAACAGCCAGCCGCAGCCTACGACCGCAAGGGCCTCACGCACACGCAGGCGCTGCCTGGGACGTTCACTGCCAAACTCACTAAAGCACGAAGCAATGGTTATTGTAACAATGAGCGTAAAGAAAAAAATCCACGCATTTTGTCTATCTATAAGAAGTGCTGCCAATAATGGCAGCAACAAAACTAAAGAAAATGCAATTGTCAGCTTAGCCAGCAAACGGCTTACGAATTTAAAATCCATAATTAAACGCTCCGGCCTTCAAACATAGGCACCGTTGTTTTAGCAAATTCACTCTTAATAAACAAAATAACGCGGTCGTCAGCGTGCAATACGGTATTACCATTAGGTACATAGGCGTCATTACCACGTACAATAGCGCACAGCAGACACTCAGGCGGCAGGTTCATGTCACGCAAGGCGACGCCCTCAACCTCGCTGCCCGCACCGACGATAATTTCCAGGGCCTCGGCCTGAGCACCCTCCAAGAGGGAAACAGAAACAATACCACCCTTACGTACAAAGCGCAGTACCTCGCCTGCACTCAAAAGACGCGATGAAAGAACGATATCTACACCAACCTTTTCCATCAATTCGATATACTCATTGCGAGCGACGCGCACAATAGTTTTGCGTGCTCCCAGATGCTTAGCGAGCTGCGCCAGCAGCAAATTCAGCTTGTCATCCTCAGTCAGACAGATAACAACATCTGCCTCCGACACACCCTCCTCCAGCAGCAGGTCTATATCTGTGCCGTCACCACATAAAACTAAACCACGCTTAAGCTGGGAGGCAAGAATGTGGCAGCGCTCCTCGTTCTTTTCGATAACCTTAACCTGTATCCCCTGCTTTTCCAGCATTGGGGCTAAAAAGCGACCTGTGCGACCTGCACCGATAATCAAAACACGCTCCAGCTTTTCATAAGTATTAGAAAAGGAATTTTCAAAATCACGAATAGCTTCATGCTTACCAACAAAATAAACATTATCACCGGGAATAACAAAATCGTTGCCATGAGGGATAATCATCTGATGGCGCCTGAAAACCATAGCCATGAGGATATCTTTAGGAATGTTTAAATCCTTTAAGGGGATATTTACAAAAGGAGAATCCTCCTTCATTTTAGCTTCAAACATCCGCACCTTGCCATCAGCAAAATCATCAACATTAAGCGTGGAAGGCGTCATTAAAATATGATCAATTTCTGAGGCAGTGATGCGCTCAGGATTGATAACAAGGTCAATTTTCATATCCTGGTTTAACATTTCGGGCGCATGAATAGCATAATCGACATTACGTATGCGGGCAACAGTGTGTTTGATGCCATGGTTTTTGGCCATCAGACAGGTAACCATATTAACCTCATCACTGTCAGTGCAGGCAATTAACACGTCAGAAGCACTGACATCAGGATCGGCAAAGGTGGTGGGGCTGCAGGAATTGCCTTCGATAGCGAGTACGTCCAGGCTATTTTGAATAACCTCCTTACGCTTAGGGTCAATTTCTACGACAACCACATCAAACTGGTCCTCCGCTAACAATTGGGCTATGCTGTAGCCCAGTTTACCAGCACCAGCTATTACGATACGCATTCTAAACGCTCCTTTTTTACGGACATAGTATGAATTCTGATGATAATTATAGCATAAAAGGCTAGGAAATACTATAGGGGGCCAGGCCTGCGTCCTGCTCGGCACATACTTACAGTTTTGTGCGTCGCTGCGCTCCTACAAAACTGGCTATCTATCCCTCCG
>CAVBQX010000036.1:0-22549 GCA_963597755.1 Segatella copri | reverse complement strand
AATAAAAACTTTGCAAGAAATTTTTGCTTGGGGATTGACGTGTCCAACATTTGGGATCCTCCTCAGTTCTGCGGTGAGGCGTGGTAGACAGGGTGTTTTTGTTATATAAAATATAAAGAATCTATATTCTGGAGAGTAAGGGGGAAATGCAGTGAAGAATCTAACTAAAAGATATGTTAGTGAAGAATCAGTAAAAGAGGCATTGAAAGTAGATTCCTTTCGCAATATGTCAAGGGAAAGCATGATGCAATTTGCGTCTATTATACCGCACATGGATAAGGACGTTGCTATTGCCATTATAAACCAAGTTCCAGTATTTACAGATTTTGCCAAGACGGCAATAGAGCTGTATACACAGGTTTGTACAAATATTTTAGAGAACAATAAAGGAAGTCAGGAAGCAGTTATCAAAGGCTATCAAACTATTCTGGATACTCTTTCAAAACTTTTGGAGAAGGAAAATATTTCGGAAGTAGAACGCAAATCTATAATAGACGACATGATTGCTGTTGCAAATAAAATTGCGGAAGCCGATCTGAATAATAAAAAGTTATTAGTTGGTTGTAGTATGTTGGCTGTTTTGGTTGTTCTAGGAGTAGCTGTTATATTAAAGGATAGTTCATTCGATAATGGCAACTTGTAACAGATATGTATAATTAGACTGGAGCTTAAAAAACAAGAGTATATGATATATTAAAGCTGAAATTGTCATCGCTATTCTTTAGGGAAAAAGATTTTAATGAGCTTTGTGCTGAAAACAATTTCAGCTTAGAAATCCCAAAATTCCTTCAATCTCAAGGCACGCTGTCAACCGGCGTGCCTTTTTCTTGCCTACTTGCTTATAGAGGGAGTATAATAATAATATCTCTAACTGTAATTAATTACAAAACTCAGCTAAAATTAAAGTTATTGGGATATGATGTGGGGTATAAGTATTTGTGAGTGTTGGGAGGATGTAAGTTGAACATCAAAAACCGTAAGGTAAAAATAGTTGTGGGGCTGCTGGTAGCGGTGTGCGTAATTATCGGCTGGCGCATCTACAGCAATATCCAGGCAGACAGGGCGCGTGCCGCTAAAATGTCGCAGGTGCGCACCATCGCCGTCGTTACTGCTCACCCCGTGCGGCAGACGATTACGCCCGGACTGAGCTTTTCGGGCAGCCTGGACCCGGAGTGGCAGGCCGAGGTGGCGGCCAAGGTTGACGGACGCTTGGAGAGTGTGTACGTCAAGGAGGGCGACCGCGTGACAAAGGGGCAGGTGCTGGCCGTTTTGGAGCAGGTGGATACAGATGCCAATCTTTTGAACGCCAAGGGCAGCTACCTGGACGCGCAGACGAGCCTGCGTAAGGCCGAAACCGATTTGGAGCGCTATGAAAAGCTTTATACTACGGGCGCGGTATCGCAGCAGACAGTGGATGACTACCGCTTTGCCCGTGACAACGCCGCTGCCAAGCTGGAGGCTGCCCGTGGCAATCTGCAGGCGATGGAATCTAAGGCTGCAGGTACGGTGCTGGTGGCTCCTGCGGACGGTATTGTTTCCAAGCGTTATTATCAGGAGGGTTATTATGCCAAGGCTGGCACGCCCATTTTTGCAGTTGCTGATATCAGTAAGCTGAAAACGACGATTAACATTCCCGAGGGTCAGGTTGCCGGTGTGCATGTGGGCAACGAGGCGGATATCAGTCTGCCTGCCTACCCGGGCAAAAGGCTGGTAGGGAAAATCACCCGCATCGCACCTGTAGCCGACACTCCGGCGCATACGTTTGCGGCGGAGGTGAGCGTGGATAACAGCGACGACCTTTTGGCGGGTGTGTATGCCAACGTAACACTGGTGGCATCGCCTAAGGAAAATGTGCTGACGATACCGGTGCAGGCTATTGTTATGCGTGATGACCAACAGACGGTGTTTGTGGCCGATGACGAGGGCGTGGTGCAGCGCCGCGTGCTGAGCGTGGGCTATACTGATGATAAAATTGCCGAGGTGCTTGACGGTGTGGACGAAAAGGACACCATTGTCACCGAGGGACACAACAAGCTGCGCGAGGGCAGTAAGATTGATCTGAAAAAGGCTGGTAAATAACGATGATTGCTACATTTATCAAGCGGCCTGTATTTACCACCATGTTTATCCTGCTGCTGGTGGTTTTTGGCATCCGCTGCTATCCCGAAATCGGCGTAGATTTGAACCCTGACGTGGATTTGCCCATCGTCAGCGTGCGCGTGACCTATGATGGTGCGTCGCCGCAGGAGATGGAAACTTTGGTGACCAAGCCTATAGAAAACCGTGTCAGCCAGGTTTCGGGCATCAAGACGCTGTCGTCCACGGTGCTTGAGGGCTATAGCGAAACGGTGCTGGAATTCAACATCGGCGTAGATCCGCAGGTGAAGGCCAGCGAGGTGCGCGAAAAGGTTTCCAGCGTGCGCAAGTCACTGCCCGATGATATTGACGAGCCTGTGACCCAGACGGTAGACCTCAATTCGCGTCCTATCGTTGCCTATACATTTTCCTCTGCCAGCCGCAGCCGTGGTGAAATCCGCCGTATTATTGAGGACAATATCAAGGACGAGCTGCAGATGGTGGAGGGCGTGTCCGAGGTTAATGTGGTCGGCGCCAGCCAGCGTGCTATCCGCATTGTGCTGAAGCCCGAAAAGCTGGCCGAATATGGCATAGCCTATCAGACGATAAAAAATAAAATTAACGCCAACAACTACAATACGCCAGGTGGCAAGGCCAGAAGCAACGCTATGGAAATCACCGTGCGTACTGTCGGTAAGTATAACACCATTGATGATATTAAGCAGGTGGTGGTGGCCAACGACAATGGCCGTCCTGTTTACATCGGCGAGGTGGCAGATGTTATTGACGACTGGGAGGATGAGGACACCTTTGCCAGCGCCAACGGCGAGCCCTGCGTTATGACCTTTGTGCGCAAGCAGTCCAAGACGAACACGGTTGATGTCACCGACAACATCAACGCCAGGATGGAAGAGCTGAAGCAGAGTAACCTGCCGCCGGATATCACGGTGTCTAAGGTGCGCGACCAATCCAGCTATATCCGCGATAACATAGCTGACGTGTGGAACGCCATTATTTTTGGCGGCTTTTTGGCGCTGCTCATAACCTACCTGTTTTTGCGCAACTTTCGCGCTACGGTTATCGGTGGTTTGTGTATACCTACATCCATCATTGCGACCTTCTTTATCATGAAGGTGATGGATTTTACGCTCAATAATATGTCGCTTATGGCGCTCAGCCTTGCTGTCGGCATTTTGATTGATGACGCTATTGTCGTTATCGAAAATATCTTCCGTCATATAGAGCTGGGGCAGACGCCGTTTCATGCTGCCCGTGAGGCAACAGAGGAGCTGACGCTGGCGATTTTGGCAACGTCGCTGAGCCTGATGGCGGTGTTTGTGCCTATCGGCAACATGGGCGAAACCATCGGCCAGTATTTTAAGCAGTTTGGCCTGACAGTGGCCTTTGCTGTAGCCTTTTCTACTATTGTAGCCTTTTCGCTGACGCCTATGGTGTCGGCTTATTGGATTAAGGCGGAGGATGAGGCTGCTGCCAGCAGGGAGCGCACGCATTTTGTGCAGCGGGCGCTGGATAAGTTTGAAGCAGGCTTTCAAAGTGTGCGCGAGATGTACAACAGTCTGATGCAGTGGGCGCTTGTAAGACCCAGAAAGATTGTGGCCGCTGGCGTTATTTCGTTGCTTTTAAATTTACTTTTGCTGCCCTTTGTGGGCACGGAGTTTCAACCGACGTATGATTCGGGTGAATTTAGCGTCAATGTAAAGGCTCCTATAGGCACCAGCCTGAAAAAGACGGTGGAGCTGGCAACACCGCTGCAGCAGTACATCAGCGGTCTGCCTGAGGTGAGCATAGTTGCGCTCAATATCGGCAACGGCCGTAACCCCGTTAACCAAGGCTCGATGGACGTGCGCCTTAAGCCATCTGATGAGCGCAGGCGCAGCATGCAGCAGATTATGGACGAGCTGCGTGCGCAGTTTCGCAATGTGGAGGGATTAAAGGTAACGGTTGTATCCAACCAGGGCGGCGGCCGTGGTGACAGCCGCCCGGTGCAGGTGGGCCTGCGCGGCAGCAATATCAAGGAGCTGAAGAGCTATGCCCTGCAGCTGGCCGAAATGCTGCGCCAGACGCCGGGTGCGACGGACGTGGATATATCTGATAGCGAGGAGCAGCCCGAAATCGTGGTGAAGCTGGATCACGCCAAGGCAAGTGAGCTGGGACTGGATGCCACCGAGGTGGGCAAGGTTGTGGAAATGGCCATTATGGGCAAAAGCACTGCCAACAGCTATACCATCGGCGATAATGATTATGACATCATTTTGCAGCTGGAGCAGGGTCAGCGCACGGATATCAACGATGTGCAGAACCTGCGTGTTTCTTCGTCTGATGGCAGGTTTATCCGCCTGGGTGATATTGCGACGATAAAATATGGCAGCGGCCCTACGCGTATAGAGCGTGAGGATAAGCAGCGTCAGATAGTCGTGTACGCGAATACTGTGGGTGTTTCGCCCGGTGATTTAATCGCTAAGGTAAAAAGCGAATATATTCCCGAGCTGAATATGCCGTCAGGCTATAATTATAAGATGATCGGCCAGGCCGATAACATGGCACGCTCCTTCAAGGAGGTGTACAAGGCTGTTATTTTGGCTATTGTCGTGGTGTACATGGTGCTGGCGGCGCAGTTTGAAAGCTTTTCGCAGCCCTTGATTATTATGGCATCGCTGCCGTTTGCCGTTATCGGCGCTGTTTTGGGCCTGCTGGTGGCGGGGCAGACGGCCAACATGATGAGCATGATCGGCTTTACTATGCTTTTGGGCTTGGTAACTAAGAACGCTATTTTGCTGATAGATTACGCTAATCAGCAGCGGGAAAGGGGCCTGGATATCCAAAGCGCCGTGCTGGAGGCCTGCTCTTTGCGCCTGCGTCCTATTTTGATGACGACGCTGTCCACTATTTTGGGCATGCTGCCTATCGCCTTGGGCATTGGCGAGGGCGCGGAGCTGCGCCAGTCGATGGGCGTGGTACTGATTGGCGGCCTGACAACCTCCACGCTGCTGACGCTGGTGGTGGTGCCGCTCATCTATCTGCTCTTTGAGGAGTGGAAGGCTAAAAACTACGTACAAAGAGGAGAATAAGAGTGAAGCAGTTAACAGAAAAGGCTTTTGCGGCCTTTATAGAGCACGCCAAGGAAACAATCCGCCGTGAGGGCCTTGCGCTGATTAAGGAAAAGCCGATAAATTACGGCTACCAGCTGGTGGCGCAGTTTTGTGATGCCAAGCTGACGCTGAGCCTGTATAATGGCAAAAAGGGACTTACGCTGGTATATGCCGGTGACAGTGTGCTAAAAAGCAGGATTGCTGCTGCTCTCGAGGGCAAAGAGGAACAGGCTGCAGTAGCGGCGGCACTTGCAGGACCAACGGTTACAAACGGCCTGTGGGCTGGCAGTGATGAATCGGGCAAGGGGGATTTTTTTGGCAGCCTGGTGGTGGCAGCGACGGTGGTTGACAGCACAACGGCGGCTAAGCTGGCGGCGGCAGGGGTAAAGGACTGCAAGCTGCTGACGGATAAAAAGATTTTAGAGCTGGAGGATGTTATCAAGGCCACTGTAGTGGATTACAGCGTACTGGAGCTGAAGCCTGGCGTGTACAATCTGCGCTATGAGCAGGTGGCGGCGCAGGGCGGTAAGCTCAACCAGCTTTTGGGTTATGGCCATGTGGCGGCGCTCAGCCAGGTGCTGGCGCGGCAAAAGGATTGCCACAGTGCGCTCATTGACCAGTTTACCCAGTCCACGGTGAACCTGCGCGAGCTCACCGCACGCTTCCCGGGCTGTACGGTACGGCAGCAGCCTAAGGCCGAAAGCAACCTGGCGGTGGCAGCGGCATCGGTGCTGGCGCGGGCGCGCTTTTTGCGGACGCTGGACGAGCTGGCGCGGCAGGCAGGCGTAGCTGCCCTGCCAAAGGGTGGCGGAGCGCAGACAACGGCCTGCGCGCGTACTTTGGCAGAAAAATATGGCAGAGACGCTTTGCGTGGATACGTCAAGCTGCACTTTGCCAATTATAAAAGGGTGTAGATAAATGAAAAAATTGATAGTTAATGCCGATGATTTCGGCTTACATCCATCGATTAACGCAGGTATTATCAAGGGCTTTAGGGAGGGTTTTATTACCAGCACATCGCTGATGACCAGCGCTCCCTATTGGCAGGAGGCAGTAGAGCTGGCGCAGCAGAACCCTGCACTTGGCATTGGCGTGCATCTGACGCTGGTTGGCGGCGTGCCACCTGTGCTGCCTGCAGCGAGGGTGCGCAGTCTGCTGGATGCGGACGGCTTATTTTTACCCGATTATGTGGCCTTTGCCAAGCGCTTTTATACAGGCGGCGTAAGGCGCAGCGAGCTGGAGGCTGAGCTGCGGGCCCAGCTGGAACGGGCGCTGGCGGCAGGCGTAAATTTGACGCATGTAGACAGTCATCAACACACTCATGTGCTTCCTGGTGTTAATGCACTTGTATTAAAGCTCTGTTGTGAGTATAATATTAGGAGGGTGCGCATACCCAAGGAGGGCTACACCTTCACGGGTGGCTACAGCACAGGCCTGGGTCGTATGGTTGGCCGCAGCGGGCTCAGCCTTTGCGCCGATATGGCGGCAGTGAGGGCGGATGGCCTGGGATTACGGCATCCGCAGCATTTTTTCGGTATGCTGGCAGGTGGCCATTTGAACGCCGGTCTTATAGCCAACATCCTGCGGCAGCTACCGGATGGCGTAAGTGAGATCATGACCCATCCCGGTCTTGATGCGGCAGAGCTGGGTAAGGTGTTCAGCTGGCAGTATCATTGGCGTGATGAGTTGGATGCTTATCTGGACGCCGGTAATAAGGAGCTTTTGCGTACAGAAAAAATTCAGCCTGTGACCTTTGCCGATTGCTAAAGGTATTCTGTGTGCCTGCTGCAATATCCATGCTGACCAAAAATAAACTCGTCTGGAGTTAAGTTGATGAATAAAAAACTATTATTCCGCCTGTCATTGCTTTTTGCTTTTGTTTTATTGATTTCGGTGGCGGTTATTTATTTTACATTTGATATAAGGACGCTCGAATATCTGACTATGTTTGAGCCGAGGTGTATCCTGCTGGCCCTGTCGTGTCTGGCAGCAGGTCTATTTTTTGATGGCCTGCGACTGATTACGCTGGTAGATGTGACCGATGGCAAGCTCACATTCCGCCAGGTGGTGAATGTTGTATTGAGCAATTATTTTTTGGCGCTTGTGACGCCTGGTGCCAGCGGCGGCGCCATTGCGCAGGTTATGTTCATGCGTAAGGCGGGGGTGCCCGTTGCCAAGTCCACGGTGGTGGTGCTGGTTCGCACAGTGATGTCCATCATCTTTTTGATTTTGCTGGTGCCGGTTGTGCTGCACTGCGACCAGGATATTGTAAAATGGATGCCTGCATCTGTGCTTACGGTGCTTTCGGTGCTCTTTATTTCGCTGCCGGTGATCGTTGTTGCACTCATCCATACTGATTATCCCGAACGTGCAATTTCCTGGCTTACACGCAAGCTTTCTTATACTACGCAGCATAATTGCATTATCTGGTACAATGAATTCAAAAACGCAGTTTTTGTTATGGGCAAGCATCCTAAGATGGTTTTGCGTGCCTTTATTGAATCGGGCTTAAGTCTGCTATTTATTTATGCAACCGTGCCGGCGTATTTTACTGGTCTGAACATAGATTTTGACCTGGTGCAGGTTATGGGACGCATGGTGCTGCTCAACCTGGTGTTATATTTTTCACCTACTCCCGGCGGCAGTGGTGTGGCGGAGGCAGGCTTTTTGGTGCTGTTCTCTAACATTCTGCCTAATGGAGTTGAAGGTATCATGGCGGTGCTGTGGCGCTTTACGGCAGAATATCTGCCGTTCATTTTGGGTGCTATTGTAACGATCCGCGCCTTTGGCAGCGATGTTTTTAATATGGCAGCTATCAAGAGCAAAACTTCAGGTAACAAAACAAATGAGAAAAAATGAGCCGCGTAATACGCTGGCTCTAAACTTATATATTTTGAGGTAGGATTATAGATGAAGCAAATTGAAAAGAACAGTCTGCTGATTGTTGCAGGTGTAGCGCTATTTATTATAATGTTCGGTATTGGCGGCGTACCGCTTTTGGATCCGGATGAGCCTGTTTATGCCGAAACCGCCAGGGAAATGCTCGAGACAGGAGATTTTCTTTCCCCACGCATTTTTGGTGACTATTGGTATGACAAGCCACCTATGTATTATTGGCTGGTGGCAATAGCGCAGTTTATTTTTGGTGACAGTGAATTTGCAGCGCGCTTTCCTGCGGCGCTGATGGCCTGCGCCACGTCAGTGATGCTGTATGTGGGCACAACGCGAATCTTTGGCGAGAGGGCAGGCTTCTGGTCTGCCATGATTTTGACCAGCTGTATAGAATTTTTCTATATGGGCAAGGCTGCCGTTACCGATACCACGTTGCTCTTTTTTATGACAGGTGCGCTGTTAGCCTTTATGGACAGGCGTTATTGGCTGATGTATATCTGTATGGCGCTGGCAACGCTCACCAAGGGACCTATTGGTATTGTCTTTCCCGGAGCGATCATCTTTTTGTATCTGCTGGCGATGGGGCAGCTGCGTGAAATTTTGCGCATGCATGTTGTCCGTGGCCTTTTGCTGTACCTGCTTATCGCTTCTCCCTGGTATTATGCGATGTATACAGTGCATGGCATGGAATTCATTAATACCTTCCTGGGTTTTCATAACATTACGCGCTTTACTACGGCGGAGCACGCTAACCGCGTAACCTTTTGGTACTATATCCCGGTGCTGATTTTGGGATTGTTCCCCTGGATCGGCATGCTGCCGCAGGCAATTAGGGCTTCTATTCAGGACAGCCGCATTGATGATATGCGCAGTCTGCTGTTTTTCCACATCTGGTGGGTTTTCGTCTTTATCTTCTTTACCATCTGCAAGACTAAGCTGGTATCGTATATTCTGCCGCTGTTTCCTGCATTGGCGGTTATCATTGGCTGGAACATTGCCCGCATGCTGGCCAAGCTGCGTCACAACACCACCTTTTACAGCTGGGCTGTGGGCAGCGGGTTGAGCTTTCTTCTGCTGGGCATTGGCTGGATTGTAGGCGCGCAATACCTGCCCGAGGCGGATTTCAGCTTGGTGATGCTGGGCGTGCTGACGCTGCTTTTGGGAGCTGCAACGGTGTTTGCTCTTATTTATTACCGTGATATCGAGCTGGCAGCGTGGCTGCACGTGATGATTGGTGCGGTGACGATGTGCGTTGCCTTTGCCTTTGTCCTGCCTGTGCTTGCTGACCGCTTCAGCGTTAAGACGATGAGCGGAGCTTATGCAGAGCAGTGCGACCAAGCTACACCTATTTATGTGGATAAGTTTTTGCGTCCCGGCTTTATGTTCTATGCAGGCAAGCCGGGAATTGAAATGCTGCCGCAGACAGGAGCGCTGGCCGATGCGTTGCGCGATGGCAGCCATAAATACATTTTGGTGCGTGGTCTGGAGCTGCGCCGCGTGCAGAAAACCGGGCAGGTTCCTACGAATGTGCAGACAGTGAAGGAAATCAGCGACATTTATTTGCTGGAGCAGAAATAAGAGCTATACATAATATTGATAAACAAAAAGGCAGCATAAGCTTGGTCTTGTTACCCTAGACTTATGCTGCTTTTTATTGGCTCTGAGGTTTTGGCTTATGGCTAATATGCCAAACTTACATTTCCTTTGCAATTAATGTGGATTTTATGATAAAATACAATAGAGTATGTACAAGAATTGCTGCATTGGAGGAGAGAGAATGCTGACAATCCGTGAGTATAAAAAGGCTGAATCGTTGGAAGAGGCTTGGCAGCTGAATCAGAAAAAGCCTAACCGAGTGCTGGGCGGCATGCTGTGGATGCGTATGAGCCGCGGCAACGTCAATACTGCTATCGACCTGTCTGGCCTGGGACTGAACACGATAGAGGAAACTGAGACTGAATTTAAAATCGGCGCGATGGTGACGTTGCGTCAGCTGGAGCTGCATGCAGGCTTTACAGCTTATAGCGGCGGTGCCAACAAGGAGGCTCTGCGTCATATTGTGGGCGTGCAGTTCCGTAACCTGGCGACTGTAGGCGGCAGTGTTTTTGGCCGTTTTGGCTTTTCAGATGTGATTACGCTGCTGCTTGCAATGGACAGCTATGTGGAATTATATAAGGGTGGCATTATCCCCTTGGCCGATTTTGTTAAGATGAAATATGACCGCGATGTTTTGGTGCGCATTATCGTGAACAAGGTGCAGGCACGTTATGCTTACCAATCCGTGCGCATAACTAAAACTGACTTCCCGGTGCTGACGTGTGCGGCAGCGCTTTCGGCAGAGGGTAGGGCGCAGGTGGCTGTGGGCGCACGTCCTGCCAAGGCCGCGCTGGTGTGTGATGAGCAGGGGCTTGTGACACTGCCGGTGACAGCGGAGTCTGCTGAGGCCTTTGCCGCATACGCTGCAGACCTTTTGCCAACAGAAACAAATCCGCGCGGCAGCGCTGCCTATCGCACGCATCTGATTAAGGTGCTGGTGAAGCGTTGTCTGCTGCAGCTTGGAGGTGAAGTCTGATGGAAATTACCCTGACCTTGAACGGAAAAAAGCTCACCCGTATGGTGGAGGCCGATACATTGCTGTTAGACTTTTTGCGCAGGGAAGGCTGCTACAGCGTTAAGCGTGGCTGTGATACCACAAACTGCGGCCTTTGCACGGTGTTTATGGACGGTGTACCTGTATTGTCGTGCGGCATTTTGGCGGCACGCGCCGCAGGGCACAAAATTGTTACGATGGAGGGCCTGCAGGCAGAGGTGGTGCAGCTTGGCAGCTTTATTGCCGACCAAGGTGCGGAGCAGTGCGGCTTTTGCAACCCCGGCATGATTATGAACGCTCTTGCGCTGCTGCGCGAAAACAGCGATCCTACCGAGGACGAAATTAAGGAATATCTTGCAGGCAACCTGTGCCGCTGCTCCGGCTATGAGGGTCAGCTGCGCGGCATCCAGGGCTTTATCGCCTGGAAAAAATCTGTAGATGCACAGCAGGAGGAAAAAGCATGAAGATAGTCAATAAATCCTACCGCAAAAAGGATGCTATGCAGCTTGTCACCGGCCAGCCTGTGTATACTGATGACCTGGTGCCAAACGACTGCCTGATCGTCAAGGTTTTGCGTTCTCCCCATGCTAACGCCATCATCGAAAGCATTAACACGGCTATCGCTGCCCGTGTGCCCGATATTGAGGCCATCTTTACCTGGCAGGACGTGGATCAGGATGGCAAGCGCTGCACCTACGCCGGTCAGACCTACCCTGAGCCTAGTCCCTATGACCGTCTGCTTTTGGACCGTCATGTGCGCTTTGTGGGTGATATTGTGGCCATCGTGGCAGGTAAAACAGAAAAGGCCGTGGATAAGGCACTGTCAATGATTAAGGTGAAATACCAGGTGCTTGATGCTGTGCTGGATTTTCGCAATGCCCTGGATAACCCTGTCTTGGTGCATCCTGAGGCTACTTGGGTGGCAAACTGCCCGGTTGGTGCAGATAACAAGCGTAATCTGTGCGCCCAGGAGGTCATCTCTGACGGCGATGTAGATAAAATTCTTTCGGAATGTGACATTGTTATCGACCAGACGACTCATACCAAGGCAGTGCAGCAGGATATGATGGAGCCATTTGTCACTTATTGCTCGATTGATACCTATGGCAGGCTGAATATTTTAAGCTCGACACAGATAGTGTTTCACTGCCGCCGCATTATTGCCAACGCGCTGCACATCCCCAAAACGATGGTGCGTGTGGTTAAACCGCGTATCGGTGGTGGCTTTGGTGCCAAGCAGAGCTGCGTCAGCGAAATGTATCCTGCCTTTGTCACCTGGAAGCTGAAAAAGCCCAGTAAGATGATTTTCAGCCGTTACGAGTGCCACATCGCCAGCTCTCCCCGTCATGAGATGGAGGTGCGTGTACGCTTGGGTGCAACCAAGGAGGGCAAAATCCGCGCGATTGATTTATATACGCTTTCCAACACAGGCGCCTATGGCGAGCACGGTCCCACCACTGTGGGCTTGTCGGGACACAAATCTATCCCCTTGTACCGCACAGAGGCCTTCCGCTTCGGCTATGATGTTGTTTATACCAATCTGCAGGCAGCAGGCGCTTACCGTGGCTACGGTGCGCCGCAGGGCATTTTTGCGGTGGAATCGGCCGTAAACGAGCTGGCAGCGCGTATTAAAATGGATCCCATACGTCTGCGCGAGATGAATATCACGCACGAGGGCGATATGATGCCTGCGTATTATGGCGCGCCTAATACCAGCTGCGCTTTAGACAGATGCCTGGCGCAGGTACGCGAGATGAGCGGCTGGGAGGAAAAATTCCCCCTGCGCAAAATGCCTGATGGCAAGGTTCGCACTATGGGCGTGGCTATTGCTATGCAGGGCAGCGCTATTCCCTTTTGCGACGTTGGCGGTGCCACGATCAAAATTAATGACGAGGGCCATTATACGTTGCTTATTGGTGCGGCCGATATGGGTACGGGCTGTGACACAATTTTGGCGCAGATGGCAGCCGAGGTTTTGGAATGTGACCTGGATAATATCACTGTCTTTGGCGCTGATACCGACGCTTCGCCGTATGACTCGGGTTCTTACGCTTCCAGCACCACCTATATTACAGGCAAGGCTGTGGAGGTGTGTGCCCAGCGTCTGCGCGGCAAGATCTGCCAGCTAGGGGCCAAAATTTTGGGCTGTGAGCCGACTCAGGTGCTGTTTGACGGCAAAGAGGTGCGCGACACTGTGAGCGACAAGGCTGTGAGCCTGTTTGATATTGCCACCGCCAGCATGGTGAACAATAATATCGCGCTGGAGGAAACCGTGGAGCAAAGCAGCGTGCTGTCGCCGCCGCCGTTTATGGCTGGTGTGGCCGAGCTGGAAACCGATCTTGAAACAGGTGAGACGCAGGTTGTAAATTATTATGCGTCTGTGGACTGTGGTACGCCTGTCAACCCGCACCTGGCTAAGGTGCAGACCGAGGGCGGACTTTTGCAGGGCATTGGCATGGCGCTGATGGAAAATGTTACCTACAGCCCCAAGGGCCGGATTTACGAAAATTCCTTTATGCAATACAAGGTGCCAAGCCGTGAGGACATTGGCCATATTCATGTAGATTTTGCCAGCAGCTACGAGGACAGCGGCCCCTTTGGCGCCAAATCTATCGGTGAGCTGGTTATCAACACCCCGGGACCGGCTATTGCCGATGCTGTTTACCAAGCTACAGGCAAGCGCTTTTTTACGTTGCCCATTACGCCGGAAAAGATTGCCCTGGGGATAGAAGAAGACTAAAAGATAAAAACAGATGTGGCATGTTGCCACATTTGTTTTTTGCAGACGTTACTCTCACATGAGAGTAACGGAGAGGCGATATTCATGCTAGATCAATATAATAGGAAAATAGATTATCTGCGCATATCGGTTACGGACCGCTGTAATCTGCACTGCGCTTATTGCCAGCCGCAGCAGGCAGCTTTTGTGCCGCATGCAGAGATTTTGCGCTATGAGGAAATCCTGCATATTTGTCAGCTGGCAGTGCAGCTGGGCATCAGCAAATTTAAAATTACAGGTGGCGAGCCCCTGCTGCGCAGGGACTGCTGCAGCTTCATCAGCAGGCTAAAGCGCTTAGATGGCGTGGAGCAGGTGACGCTTACTACCAACGGCATCCTGCTGCCGCAGTTTTTGCCGCAGCTTGTGGCAGCGGGAGTGGACTGCGTTAA
The DNA here is from genome assembly GCA_963597755.1 of Segatella copri. Lineage (GTDB taxonomy): Bacteria > Bacillota > Negativicutes > Acidaminococcales > Acidaminococcaceae > Phascolarctobacterium_A. Next base: position 8,713 of record CAVBQX010000036.1, on the reverse strand, counting down.
CGTCAGCTTGGATACCTTGTCTGCAGATGCGTATATGCAGCTTACCGGCGGCAGGTTGCAGGAGGTTTTGCAGAGCCTTGACGCGCTGGCAGGCAGTGGCCTGCGCTTTAAGCTGAACTGTGTGCCGCTTGCTGATATAGGCGTGGGGCAGCTTTTGGCGCTGCTGAAGCTGGCGCATGGGTACGGCGCGCCGCTGCGCTTTATTGAGCTGATGCCGCTTGCCTGCAACGATACGCTTACAGGCCTAAGCGGCAGGGAAATCCGCAGCCAGCTGCAGCAGGCAGGCCTTGTGCTGCAGCGTGATGGCGCATGTTACGGCAACGGCCCTGCTGCCTATTGGCGCGTAGCAGGCTACAGTATGCCCGTGGGCTTTATCGAGCCTATCCATAACAAATTCTGCAGCAGCTGTAACCGTGTACGGCTCACGTCGGTGGGACTATTGCAGCCCTGCCTGTATAGCGACAGCGGCCTGTCGCTCAAGCGTATGCTGCGTGACGGCTTGGATGATGCCGATATTTTGGCAGCAATGCGTGAAGCAATCAGCACCAAACCCTTGGGGCATCAGTTTGATACCAGTCCTGCGCACTTTAGTATGAACCAGATCGGGGGGTGAGTAGATGAGCGATTTTACACATTTTGATGCTGCCGGCAACGCGCTAATGGTGGATGTGTCCGCTAAGGAGGAAACTACGCGCGTTGCTGTGGCTCAGGGCAAGATCTGCATCAGCAAGGAAATATACGATAAAATTGCTGCAGGCAGCATGGCCAAGGGTGATGTACTGGGCGTGGCGCGTGTTGCCGGCATTATGGCTGCCAAGCGCACCAGCGAGCTTATTCCCCTGTGCCATCTGCTGCAGCTGACTAAATGCACTCTTGATTTTTCCTTAGTGGATACTGCAGGTGCATATGCCGTGGAGGCTAGCTGCCTGGTAAAAACAACAGGCAAAACAGGCGTGGAGATGGAAGCATTGACAGGTGTGCAGGTAGCGCTGCTGACGATTTATGATATGTGTAAGGCTGTGGACAAGGGCATGGTGATTACTGACGTGCATCTTGTACGCAAGTCCGGTGGAAAGAGTGGTGATTTTGAGTGTCAGAAATAGCTTATAGTGGTGTGATTGAAGCTGTATGCATAAGCGAGGCCAAGGGAACGGTTAAGCATCCTATAGAGCAGGCCGTGCTGGTGGCTAATTTCGGCTTGGAGGGTGATGCGCACGCAGGCACCTGGCACCGTCAGGTGAGCCTGCTGGACAGCGGCAAGGTGGCTGCCTTTAATGCCCGTGGCGGTAAGGCCGCGGTGGGTGACTTTGGTGAAAACATTTTAGTTAGCGGCATAGATCTTGCCAAGCTGCCTGTGGGCAGCATTTTGCGTGCAGGCGAGGTTATTTTGCGGCTTAGTCAGATAGGTAAGGAGTGTCATAGTCACTGTCAGATCTATAAGCGCGTGGGTGACTGCATCATGCCGCGCGAGGGCGTATTTGCAACGGTGGAGCAGGGTGGCGTGCTGCGTGCCGGCATGACGCTTACCGTGACGCTGCCTGCTGCGGATGCACCCTTTAGGGCGGCGGTGCTGACGCTGTCGGACAAGGGCAGCACAGGCGAGCGCGTGGACACCAGCGGGCCGCGTGCGGCGCAGCTTTTGGATGAGGCTGGCTACGAGATTACCGAGCAGGTGCTGCTGCCTGATGAGCAGCGTCTGATAGAGCGTGAGCTGGTGCGCCTGGCAGACAGCAGACAGGTGGATTTGATTATCACCACGGGAGGCACAGGCTTTTCCCTGCGTGACGTCACGCCTGAGGCAACCATGGCGGTGGCAACGCGCAACGCACCAGGCATTGCGGAGGCGATACGTGCAGAGTCCCTCAAAATTACGCCGCGTGCTATGCTCAGCCGTGGGGCGAGCGTGCTGCGGGGCAAAACGCTGATTGTGAATTTGCCTGGCAGCAAAAAAGCGGTGGAGGAGGGACTTGCAATTATCCTGCCGCAGCTGGAGCATGGGCTGCGCATTTTGCGTGGCAGCGCCCATGATTGTGCACGCTGATGGGCGCTATAGACTGGTCGCCGTTATGGATTTCTCTGCACACTGCAGCAGCGACGATAGCAGTAGTTTTCTTTTTGGGCGTGGTGCTGGCCTGGTGGGTGGAGCGCCTGCAGCACGAAAGCGTTAAAATCGTGGTGGATGCCATTATCACCATGCCTATGGTGCTGCCGCCTACAGTAGCAGGCTTCTTTTTGCTGCTTTTTTTGGGCAACAACCGTTTCTTGGGGCAGCTTTATTACCAACTGACCGGTAGCAATATAGCCTTCAGCTGGCTGGCTACAGTGCTGGCGGCGTCGGTGATTTCGCTGCCCTTGATGTACCGCAGTGCGCGCGGCGCGCTGTCACAGGTGGATAAGGGGATGCTTGAGGCCGCGAGCTCGCTGGGTATACCCGAATGGCGTATTTTTTGGCGTATCCATCTGCCTAATGCATTACCGGGCATTATCGCGGGCGGCCTTTTAGCCTTTGCCCGCGGCTTGGGGGAATTTGGCGCTACTGCCATGATTGCAGGGAATATTGCGGGACGCACGCGCACGCTGCCGCTGGCCGTCTATTCGGCGGTGGCAGCAGGCGATTGGGACGCTGCGGGCTGGTACGTGGCTGTAATTGTAGGCATTTGCCTTTTGGTAGTTATAGGCCTTAACTGGTATCTATATAAAACCAAAAAACAACAGGGGGATTAAAACATGAAAAAATTATTGTGCTTAGTATGTAGTGTATTGCTGCTGGTGCTTGCGGCAGGCTGTGGTGGCGGTGAAAAAAAGGCTGACCAGGAGGCTAAAAAGCTGAGCCTGGCCGCAGCAGCGAGCATGGAAAAGGTGTTTACCCAAAAGCTAATTCCTATGTATCAGCAAAAGCATCCGGAAATTAAAATTGAAGGCACCTATGATGCCAGCGGCAAGCTGCAGGCCCAGATTGAAAGCGGCCTGGCTGCAGATGTATTTATTTCGGCAGCTAACAAGCAGATGAATGCCTTGAGCGAAAAGGGCTATATGGATAAAGCAACTGTAAAGCCGCTTTTGGAAAATAAGCTGGTGCTGATTGTGCCCAAGCAGAGTGCTAATCCTGAAATTAAGGGCTTTGAAAATCTGGATATTGCCAAGCATCCTGCCATCGGTGATCCTGCCAGCGTGCCTGCAGGCCAATATTCCAAGGAAGCATTGACTAAATTGGGCTTGTGGGATAAGGTACAGGCGAAGGTCAGCCTGGGTACTAATGTTACCCAAGTGCTGAACTGGGTTGCCGAGGGCAGTGCTGATGCAGGCCTGGTATATGCAACTGATGCTGCTTTGATGAAGGATAAGGTCGTTGTTGTTGCCGAGGCTCCGGCAGGCTCCTTAAAGAAGCCGGTTATTTATCCTATCGGCGTGCTGGCTAAGGCTCCGCAGGCTGCAGCGGCTAAAGATTTTGCTGCATTTTTGCAGACGGACGAGGCTATGAAGGTGTTTGAGGAGTACGGCTTCGCTAAGGCAAAATAAGAGTTTGTATTTTATAATCGCAATTATATATCGCCTGCAACGAAAAATTTTTTAACGGTAATTTCGCACGGATTCAAGACTAAACTTCGGTACAATTTGTCAGGCGGTAACATGCTGTCACGTACCCTCGTTTATGTGAATCCATGTGCTCATTACCTAAAATTTTTATGTTGCTTTGACGATATTATAATTGCTCATTTGATGTCTTAATTTTTATGTTACTTGGTGATACGTTAATCACCTGTTATTTAGCTTGAGGTAGAAATATGAAATTAATCCGTACCCAGGATGCTGTCGGCAGCGTCCTCTGCCACGATCTTACGCAGATTATCCGCGGTGTTACTAAGGATGCGGTTTTTCGCAAGGGCCACATTGTGCGCGAGGAGGATATCCCCGTGCTGCTTTCCATCGGCAAGGAGCATCTGTACGTGTGGGAGGCAGATGAAAGCATGCTGCACGAAAATGATGCCGCACGCATTTTGTGTGATATCTGTAAAAACGAGGGCATGAATGAATCGGAAATCAAAGAGGGCAAGATTGAGCTGGCCGCGGCCTGCGACGGTCTGCTTAAGGTGGATAGCAAGCGTTTGCGCCTGGTCAACAGCTTTGGTCAGATGATGATTGCCACCCGTCACGGAAATACGCCTGTCAAAAAGGGTGATAAGCTGTGCGGTACACGCATCATTCCCCTGGTGATAGAAAAAGAAAAGATGCAGCAGGTAAAGGAGCTGTGCGGTGAACAGCCGCTGCTTGCGCTGCTGCCGTACAAGATTAAACGCGCTGCTGTGCTGGCCACTGGCAGCGAGGTGTACCACGGACGCATCAAGGATACCTTTACGCCCGTAATTGAAGAAAAGCTGGCTGAATATGGTGTTGAGGTTGTATACAAGGAAGTCTTTGATGATGATCCTGATAAGGTTACTGCTGCAATCAAAAGCGCTGTCGAGGAAAAGGGCGCGCAGCTGGTGCTTTGCACCGGCGGCATGAGCGTAGACCCCGATGACCGCACGCCGCTGGCGATTAAAAATACGGGTGCACGTATTGTGACCTATGGCGCTCCGGTGTTGCCTGGCGCGATGTTCCTGTTGGCGTACTATGGCGAAAGCTCTGTACCGGTTTTGGGATTGCCTGGCTGCGTGATGTATGCCAAGCGCACTATTTTTGACCTGGCACTGCCGCGCGTGCTTGCCTGTGACCCCATTACTGCGGACGAAATGGCCGCACTGGGCGAAGGTGGTCTATGCCTGAACTGTAAGGTTTGTACCTACCCTGCCTGCGGCTTTGGCAAGGGGTGGTAAGATGCCTTGCCTCACGCCACGCAACTATCACATCAAGGTGCGTGTGTATAATGAAAGCATCGACTTTGGCAAGGGTGTGGCCGAGCTGCTGCGGCGTATAGACGAAAGCGGTTCGCTGTCTGCGGCGTACAAGGCGATGCATATGTCATCCAGCAAGGCGTGGAAGATTTTGCGTCGTGCCGAGGCGGACCTGGGCTTTGCTCTGGTGCAGAGCGTCAGCGGTGGCAAAAGCGGTGGTGGCACCGTGCTGACGGATGAGGGGCGAGAGCTGCTTGTGCGTTATACTACCTTTAATGCTGAGGTGCAGCAGGCAGCGGCGCAGGCCTTTGCCAAATATTTTAAGTAAATAAACTATAAAAGGCTAAACGCTGAATTACGTATGTAAACAGTGTTTAGCCTTTTTCTTTGCTTGACGCCTTATATACCAAAGGCTATAATATAAGTTGATTAGTAAATAGCAATTCATATTAAACGTAGAGGTATTTGCAAATCGAATTTACTGATAATACTAAACAATCAATTCTGCATATAGTTGTCAATTGATGTTTTGTAGCAAAAGATGAGTGAAAGAGGGTTTTAGGTATGAGTATTTTTGCCGGAGCTATTGACTATTTTATTAAAGGCGGTCCGTGTATGTGGCCGCTTTTGCTATGTTCGTTTGCCGCTATTGCCATCGGCGTAGAGCGTTATCTGTTTTATAAAAAGGCTTTATCGGGTAATGAATTTGCTATAAGCTTTTGCCGCCTGATGAATGATTTTAATATTGTCGGCTCGCGTGATCTGGCAGGGACAACTAAGGGAGCCACTGCCGCTATGGCGGCAGATGTGCTGGATATCAAGGAGGATTTGGGTAAGCGCCTGGAAACCATCATCTACACCAAGGCTGACCGCATTATTGACAGCCTGGAAAAGAACATCAATTACCTCAATGTGGTTATCGGTCTGTCGCCTATGCTGGGTCTTTTAGGCACCATTACAGGCATGATTTCGTCTTTTAACGCCCTGAATGAAAGAACGCAGAACCCTATGGCTGTAACTGCAGGTATAGGTGAGGCCTTAATCACCACTGTTTTCGGTCTGTGCATTGCGATCATGGGTATGTGCATCCATGCTTATCTGACTAGCAAAATTAAAACCGAAACCTTGAATATTAACGAGGTGGCAGATACCTTGGTTGATATTATGCAGGCTAAAAACGAGCCCTCGGGCAAATGATGGGCGGTGGAGTAGATGCGTAGACGTCGTAAAAGAGAGATGAAATCGCCGGAAATCATGCTTAGTCCTATGATTGATATGATTTTCCTGCTTTTGGTATTCTTTATTGTCAGCACTATGTATATGAGCGAAATCAAAACCATACCCATCCGTCTGCCGGTTGCCAAGCATTCCGAAAACGTGAGCAAGAGCAGCTTTAACGTAACGGTTAAGCAGGACGGCACACTGTATCTCGAGGATAATCAGATTGATTTGGATATGCTGGTGCAAAATGCCGCTATAGAAAGCAAACGTGATTCTTCCTTTTCTGTAATTATCCGTGCAGAGGATGATGCTTCTTATAAAACCGTTATCCAGCTTATGGATAAAATGAAGGGGGCAGGCGTAACACGCTTCGGCCTGGCCACGGATGTGGGTGAAGGCAAATGAAGGATGAACAAAAACGCTTTGGCAAGGGCTTTGCTGTAGCCCTTGCCGTGCATATTGTTGTTGCCGCAGGTCTGGGGATTTTTGGCTACAGGTTTGTGCACACGCCACCTGAGATTTTAGAGGTTACTTTGGCTGGCGGTGGTGGCGGCGGTGGTGATGCTGCCGAAGAAATTGAACAGGAGGAGCAATCTAAGGAAGAAAGCTTTGTACAAAGCTTGGAGGATATTGTTGACCAAAGGCTGAAGCCGCAGCCGGAAAAGAAAAAGATTGTCAAAAAGCCGCAAAAAAATACTAAGCCTAATACCAAGCCTGCAGTGAGCAATAATGCCAGCACAGGTACGGGAGAGGGCACTGGTAACGGCAGCGGTAAGGGCAGTGGTAGTGGCACGGGTGAAGGCAGTGGCAACGGCAGCGGTGTTGGTAATGGTGAAGGCAGTGGTAGCGGCGAGGGTCGTGGTGTGCCGGTAACACCGCCGCGTATTCTGCGCGAGGTTGAACCGCGTTATCCGGCGTCGGCGCGCAACAGTGGCACTACGGGTGCGGTGCGCGTGCGCATTTTGGTAGGTGCTGACGGCAGTGTTGAGAGTGCCTCCGTTGTCGGGTCATCCGGCAACAGCGAAATGGATGCCAATGCCGTAGAAGCAGTTTATAAATGGCGCTTTAGTCCTGCAAAGGATAAATATGGTCAGAATGCCCGCTGCTATGTAACAAGAAGCATTAATTTTAATTTGAGGTAAATTATGTCAGAACATTTATGCACCTTATCTACCGGGGATGAGGTTTACTTATATGATAAAAGTATAGTTATTTATTTTGCATCGGCACGTAAGGTTCTTAGTACCTCGTTGTATAATGGTGGTTACCACGAGGATTATGAAGCAGTTTACAACTATGATGCCAAGCAGGGGGCCGGGATGCCCTGCGAGATGCTGGCAGACAGCTATGTGGAGCACATGAAGCTTATCTCCGAGCGCCTGGCACTTAACCCGCTTAAGGTGAGTGGTATGGGGACGGCCGCAAGCATGGAAAACGCTGTGGTTGAAACCCTCAGCTTTAAGGAGCTGATAGTGAGCGCTATCGTGACCGGTGGAATAGAAACCAACGGCGGCCGTGTGGGCGATCCCGCAGATTACTATAAGCCAATGCCTAAGCCGATGAAGTATGGAACGATTAACATTATGCTGGTGCTGGACTGCGACCTTCCTCCCGGGGTATTGACGCGTGCTCTTGTCACCTGTACGGAGGCCAAGACTGCTGCTATTCAGGAGCTGCTGGAGGGAAGCAAATATTCTAATGGTATCGCCACAGGATCGGGGACAGACCAAACTATTATTGTAGCCAACAGCAGTAGTGATTTATATTTGGAGGGCGCAGGCAAGCATTCCAAATTAGGCGAGCTCATTGGCCGTGTGGTTAAGACGGCGGTGAAGAAGGCGCTGGCTAAGCAGTCGGGGCTGACACCGCAAAGGCAGCACGATGTTTTCCGTAGGCTGAAGCGTTTTGGAGTTTTGCCTGGAACAATGTGGGAGCAGTATGCTGCACAGGCTGGGGATGCAGTTAAGCCGGAATACCTGGTGGCGGCCGAAAATTTGGCATGTGAAAATGTTATGCTGGTATATACCTCGTTGTACGTGCATCTGTTGGACCAGCAGCTGTGGGAGCTGATTAGTGCGGAAGAAATGCAGCTGGCAGGGCAACAACTACTTAATCTATTAGCTGGTAAATACTTTGTTGAAAAAGAGTTAATAGCGGAACCGTTATTGGAGGAAATGCTGGCGGCATGGCAACGGTTATTTAATGTGATTGTTGGCAAGCGTCTAGCGCAATTTGCAGGTGAGTTAGCAGATTAAGTGTAAATTTAGTAAAAAATCTCTTGAAAAAGCACTTGAGTGTGTATATTGTGACATACCATACTCAAATACCCAAGGTTATGGGCAAGCGTTCGATTATGAACGCTTTTTTTGTTGGTGCGAAAGACAGACGCAGCCAGTATTTATATCTGAATACGATATGCCGGCAGACAGGTTTGCTTGCATCGCAGAAAAGCCGAAAAGAAGCCTGTTTAATGGGCAAGGCAGCGGCAAGCTGAAAACAGAAAAAATATTTATGCCGAAGCACCAAAGTAGTTGGTACAGCAAAACAGAAGTAACATTGTTTTAACGAATAATAAAAGCGCAGGTTTTAAGCCTGCGCCATTTTTTATACAAAAATATTAAAAACTTGAAAGAAAATACTTGACTTATAAATCAAAT
>CAVBQX010000035.1:0-23452 GCA_963597755.1 Segatella copri | reverse complement strand
GCATCAACAAGCTGGCTGCTGCTGGCGTAATCGAAGGCTACGGCGACACCACCTTCGGTGGCGACAAGCTGATGACCCGTTATGAAATGGCTCAAATCGTAGCAAAAGCTATGGCTAAAGGCGCAAACGTTGACAAGCTGGCTGCAGAATTTGCAGAAGAGCTGGACAACCTGGGCGTTCGCGTTGCTAACCTGGAGAAAAAGGCTGACAACGTAAAGATCACCGGCGAAGCTAAATATCGTTATTGGGATAATGATATCAACAGCAAGAGCGGTCACAAAGACATGCTGCGTTCCCGTATTTGGGTAACCGGTCAAGTTAACGACGACTGGTCCTACAAAGGAATGATCGAAAACGTTCAAAACTTCCAACACAGCAACAGCGGCGAAGAAACCACCAAATTCCAACGTGCTTACGTTGTAGGTAAATTGGGCGGCTTGGCTGTTCAAGCTGGTCGTTATGGCTTCTGCGATTTCACCGGCGGCAACATTTATGATACCCGTTTTGATGGCGGTCAAGTTGCTTACGGCAAGGACGTAAAGCTGACCCTCGGCGCTGGTAAAGCTGCTGATGCTACCGGCCTTGATGGCAAGACCACTTCTGTTGCAGAAGATACCTACTATGCAAACCTGGGTGCTAAGATCGGTGTTGTTGACGCTAACGTTGGCTACTACAAATTTGAAGACGTTGTTAAGCTGGCTGATGATGACGCAATCTGGACTGTTGGCGTAGCATTCCCGCTGGCTAAAGACCTGAAATTCGGTGCTCAATACCTGAAATCCGACTATGACAAGAACGATGTTGATGATGACGGCTTTGTACTGAGCCTGAACTACAAGGGTGCTAAATCCTCCAAGGCTGGCTCCTATGGCATCTATGCTAAATACTATGACCAGTCCGTTGGTACCTACATCGCTCACACCATGAACGCTGGCACCTACACCAACTTCGGTATTGCTGAAGAAGGCTTCAAGGGCTACATGGTTGGTGCTGACTATGCTTTCGCTAAGAACATTGTTGGTGCTGTTGAATGGTATGACCTGGAAGCTAAGGAAGGCAGCAAGGACGCAGAAACCCTGTATGCTCACCTGAACTTCATGTTCTAATTTGAACAACAAGTAAATAACACGCGCGTATAAAAAACGTCCTCCCGCAAGGGAGGGCGTTTTTGTGTTGGGGGGTGTGTGCCGGATTCTTGTCCTTAGGCTATGCTAAAGGGTCCTTCTTCTTGATTAAAATATTATTACCTTCACCCATAATCCTTTGTAATTTGTTCTCGTTGACCATAGCTTGTACTGTCTGGCGTAGTTTGGCGGTAATGGATTTATATCCCATTGCTTTAGCCAGCTCGGTAAGTGTAAGACCGTTGGCTGCCAGGCAGCTGCTAATTTTATCCTCGTATAGAACTTTTTTATCCTGCATGCGTTGGGAAAGAAAACCGCGGTGAATAGGAATAATAACGGATAAATAACCCCTGTCTGGGCTCATGTGAAACTGCAAATTAGGCGAACCGTTAGCAGCAAGGGCGTTGATAGCGTTGGGGAAGCCTGTATTGCGCCCCTCTATGAGATGCAGTTCTTTGAGAAAATCGCCTAAGCGTCTGTTTCTGTAGCGTCTGGCGCGAATATGATACTTACTAATATCTTCATCAGAAATACTGCGGTCAAAGCCAGGGAAGCTGGTGATTTCGATAGCTTCATTAGTAATAGTTACGGTAATTGGCTCGTGAATTTGATAGGAACGGTGATAAACAGCGTTGGCCAATATTTCCTCCAGCGCGGTAAAGGGATAATTCCAAAACCTGTTCGCTTCGGCGCGGTTGGCTACCTTAATAATTTTCTCTTCAATGATGTTGTTTTGCAAATAGCTTAAAGCATCACGCAGCTGATAATGTATAGGACCGCTAAAGGTGCGTTCCACCATGTTTCTGCCAGTCGGTTCAGGAATATACGCTATTTCAATTCTGGCATAGCGGAAATATTTTTCCGGATGCTCTGAAAACAGCAATAATCCTACATTTAGGGGCTTAAGATCTTCTGGCGGACCATCTAGTAATTGCAGCGAAGCAGCGATTTCCAGGGTATCCATTTTTTCTGATGTGGTATAGAGACTGCTTTTAACTTCTTTCAGATAATCTCTCATGAGAGCCCGGTTCAATGCGTCCGGGGAGGCCAGCAGATTGGGTCGGTCATCAAAGGGGATGTCTGATGACATATAAAACAATTCTTTTTCTTCGTCAGCAGAGGCAATAACGCTGCTGGAAAACTTGCGTATGTAATAGTATTTGTTTGATTGTCTGCTGGTGGCATCCTTGGGAGCCTTGTAAGGACGACCATGGCCGCCACTTACTTTTACTACGATAATGTAATTATCCTTATAACGTATTGGTTCTACCTGTGGCTCATACAGAGGCTCGATAAAATGACATAATTCCAGCAGCTTTTTTAAAATGCCATCAACACGTTCTTTGGCGATTCCTTGAATGGGAAGTTTGGGGATACCGTTACATTCATCTACGCCTATAAGAATATAGCCTCCGCCAATATTATCGATATCGTTAGCAAAGGCACAGATAGAGTGTACGATAGTAGTAGGGTTGAAATCCTTTTTGTATTCTATGCGGGATGATTCCACCACCTGCTGCTTTAATAATTCTTCTACTGAAATTGTAATAGCCATATACTTCACCTCACTAGACAGAATTATACCACTAGACATTTATTTTTGTCTAGGACTAGACAAAAAACATCCAGCCATAGACAAAATCATCTAGTGCATAAGTGAATACAGCTAAATTTCAATTTCTTTGTGAAACCTGCAAATAAAAAAAGGATTTTTGCTGACTGTGCAAGAATAAAATATAGTTACCAAAGCAAATTAAGGAGGTTGGGCAGATGGTTATAGGTATTGGCTGTGATATTATGGAAATAGAGCGTATTTCCCGGGCAATAGCACGCGCTGCCTTTGTAAGGCGCGTTTATACTGCGGATGAAATAGCTTACTGCCAAGGCCGTGGCCAGCAGGCTGCTGCCAGCTTTGCTGCCCGCTTTGCAGCTAAGGAGGCAGTGCTCAAGGCCTTGGGAACAGGCCTGCGCGGCGGCTCGCTGCAGGAAATTGCGGTGACCAGCAATGCCTTGGGCAAACCCGAGGCGCGCCTTAGCGGTTACTTTGCCGAACTGGCAGAGCAGCTGGGGGTAAAAAATATAAAAATCAGCCTGAGCCATAGCAAGGAAATGGCAATGGCTTATGTAGTAATGGAGGATGAACAATGAAGCTTGTTACAGCACAGGAAATGAAACAGATTGATTTACAGGCACAGACAGAATACGCAGTGCCGGGGATTGTCCTTATGGATACAGCAGCACAGGCTGTGGCAGATGCCGCAGTAGAAGCGCTTGACGTGGTGGATGGCGAGAGCGTGGTTGTTTTTTGCGGCGCAGGTAACAACGGTGGCGACGGCTTTGGTGCTGCCCGCTGGCTTGCAAGCTACGGCGTGGAGGTGCGTGCCTTTGTAGTGGGTGCGGCACTGGAAAGCATCGCAGGAGATGCTACCAGCGAGCTGGCTATGTTTACGAAGGACGGCGGCCGTGTGGATGTCATCGCCAGCGAGGATGACTGGGTGCTGGCAGAGCTGGCTGCCAGCCGTGCAGACGTAGTCATTGACGCGCTTTTGGGCACAGGCTTCCATGGTGAGCTGCAGGGAGATTTGTTGCGTGTGTGCAGTCTGATTAATAACAGCGGTAAATACGTGCTGGCAGTAGACGTGCCGACAGGCGTGAATGCGGATAACGGCGCTGCGGCTGAGCAGGCAGTGCGCGCGGATGTGACAGTGACGATGGGCCTTGTAAAGAGTGGCCTTTTGCTTTACCCGGGACGCGAATACTGCGGTGATATTGAGCTGGCGGATATCGGTCTGCCTGCTAAGCTGGTGGATGCCTGCGACAGCGGCAAGTTCCGTCTGACTGAGGACGTGGTGCGGGAGCTTTTGCCCCTGCGTAAGGCAGATGCCCACAAGGGCGATGCCGGCCGTGTAGTTGTCTGCGCCGGCAGCCCGGGATACGTGGGTGCTGCTGCCCTGTGCAGCAATGCGGCGGTAAAAGCAGGTGCAGGTTTGGTATCCCTGCTTACACCGCTTAGCAGCCGTGACGTTTTGGCGTGCAAGCTGACGGAGGTTATGGTGCAGGGATTGTTGGAGCGTATGCCGGGCGTTTTGGGCGGCAGCGCTGCAGGAGATGTTGTAAGAAGCGCCAACGCTGCGGATATACTTGCTATTGGCTGCGGCCTGGGCACCAGCGAAAGCACGCAGCAGGTGGTACGTGATGTGCTGCTGAAGGCCGAGGTGCCTGTGGTTATTGACGCAGATGCGTTGACAGCGCTTAAGGATCACGCAGATATTTTGACGCAGATGGCAGTTCCCAAGGTGCTCACTCCGCATCCCGGGGAAATGGCGCGTTTGACAGGTTTGGAGGTTGAAGCGATCAATAGCGACAGGATAGCTGTAGCTGCAAAGTACGCACAAGAATGGCAGGCCGTGGTTGTTTTGAAGGGCGCACCTACTGTTATCGGCTGTCCTAACGGTACTGTTTATGTAAACAGCACGGGCACAAGCGCCTTGGCAACAGGTGGCAGCGGCGATGTTCTCACAGGCATCATTGCAGGCCTGGCAGCGCAGGAGATTTCGCTGCAGGAGGCTGCTATCTGCGGTGTATATCTGCACGGCCTGGCAGCGGAGCTGAGCGGCATTGATATCGGCCTGGCAGCAGGAGAGCTGGCGCAGCATCTGCCTGAGGCACGCCAAAAAGTTTTGGTAGGCGAATAAAGTGTGGCAGTAAATAAGTTTACAGATATCTATAAAAAGTGTTAAAATAAACTGTTAGAATAAAATGGACTGGCGAGGTGAAGCTTTTGCGCAAGATTTTCCTGCTGACGCTGCTGGCATGCTGCCTGCTGTTTGGTGCAGTGGCTCAGGCGGCGCAGGTAACAGATGTAAAATGGGGCGTTAATAAAGATAATGTCCTGCGTTTTGTCGTTGATGTAACAGATACAGCCGGCTATGCCGTTGATATAGATGAAAACAATCTTAGGTTGACGGTTAATGCCAAAAAGTCAGATAAGGCCCCGGACAGGCGTGCTGTAAAAAGCATGGTGGCGGATTCGCTGCAGGTGCTTGGAAAGGGCAGTAATACGGTGGTGCAGGTGCCGCTCAAGCAAAAGCTTACAGCGAAGGACTATAAGGCCTTTGTCTTAAAAAAGGACGCAACAACAGGCAGGCCTTTCCGTGTAGTGCTTGATATCACGCAGCCGCAGCAGTCTTCTGTTAGTAAAAGCGCAGCTGCAGGCGTCGTTGTCAGCAACAAGCCGGTAGTGAGCAACAGGCCGACCAAGGTTAGCAGCTCAGCTACGTCTGCTACTGCGGTAAGGAAGCAGACGGCTACTACAGAAGTTAAGAAAAAAGAGGCGTCCAAAAAGACGGACGCAAAGAAGGCAGATGCTAAGAAGACCGATAGCAAAAGAGCTACGGCCGTAATCAGGGCGGACGGCGCTGCCAGCACAGGTGCAGCGGCGCAGGTCGCAACGGTCAAGGGCAGTGGCAAGTTCCGCACGGGCGGTGGCATTGCTGGTAAAATTATCACATTGGATGCAGGCCATGGCGGCAGCGACCCTGGTGCGATCGGCAGTGACGGCACCAAGGAAAAGAACATAACCCTGCCGATAACCAAGATGGTTAAGGAGCTGCTGGAGGCCAAGGGAGCTAAGGTATACATGACGCGCAGCACGGATGTGGATGTTTACGGCCCCAACGCCAGCGATGTCCAGGAGTTGCAGGCACGTGTCAACGTGGGCGAAAAATATAATTCCGATATTTTTGTCAGCCTGCATATAAATTCTTCTGTGAATAAAAGCGTGGGAGGCTTTTCCGCGTACTATTATCCTAAAACCTCCAGTGATCTGAAGCTGGCTAAGAGTATCCAAAATCAGCTGACGGCTAACTTCGGCGTGGATGACCTGGGTGTGCGTCAGGCTAACTTTTATGTAATCAAGCGTATCAGCATGCCTGCTACGCTGTTGGAAATGTGCTTTATCAGTAACGAAAAGGAGCTGACGTTGATGAAGGGACAATGGTTCCAAAAGAAAACGGCACGCTTGATTGCTGATGGTATTGAGAAGTATTTTGCGTAAGCAGCATATTGGAGGCGTTAAGATGAAAAAAATTATGCTGGCGGTGCTGCTTGTGCTGGTTTTTGTCATGGCCGGCTGCAGCGATGACGCAGTAAAGCAGCCGGAAAAGACAACACCCAAGCCTGCTGTAACGCAGGAAGTAAAAAAAATAAGCTTCGTGGTGTACCGCGCAGCAGCTGATGGCAGTGAAAAGCTGCTGCCCGAAAAGATAACCATGGAGGACAATGGCAGGACTGTGGCAGAAAATGCCTTGATAGCGCTCGTAACTACCAAGCCGCAGGATGCCAGGATGGATGACGTTGTGCCTATCGGTACCAAGGTGCGCAGCCTGAAAATTGACAAGGATGGTACTGCCTATGCCGATTTCAGCAAGGAGCTGGCCAAAAAGGGACAGGGATCTTATGGCGAGCTGATGCTGTGCTATGCTATTACCAATACATTGACGGAGTTTCCTGAAATCAAGCGCGTACAGATTTTGCTTGAGGGAAAAAAGGTCATTACCTTAAACGGTCATATGGATATTGAAGACCCGTTGACGCGTAATACTACCCTGTTGTGATTTTACATGAAAGCGGTACCTATGTACCGCTTTTTCAAATGGAGAGATGTTTTATGGAAATATATTTACAAGATAGTGCTGCTACCGAAGCTTTGGGCAAGCTTTTAGGCAGACATGCGGCGGAGGGTGACGTACTTTGCCTTTCGGGTGATCTGGGCGCGGGCAAGACATTGCTCAGCCGCGGTGTGGCAACGGCCTTGGGGGTAGCTGCAGACGACGTCACCAGTCCCACATTCGCTATTATGAACGTGTACCAGGGCAGCAGCTGCCAGGTGCGTCACTTTGATTTATACAGGCTGAACCGCCCGGAGGAGCTGGAGGATATAGGCTTTGATGAATACGTTGGTGGTGACGGCGTGACCTTGATTGAATGGGCAGAGCTTTTTAGCGACCAGCTGCCGGAGGAATATTTGCAGGTGACGTTGCTGCACGATGGGGCGGGTCGCAAGGCGCTTTTAACCGCAAGGGGAGCACGCTACGAAAAAATGCTGCAGGAGGTGAAGCAGGATGCTGACTTTGGCAATTGATACGGCGACAAAGGTCTGCACAGTGGCCTTGTGCCGCGACCAGGAAATTTTAGCGGAATACACTATTAATATGGGCATGACGCACAGTGAGGGCCTGCTGCCGCAGCTGGACCAGCTGCTGGAGCGTACAGGCATACAAAAGGGTGCAGTGGATTTGCTGGCGGTGAGCATGGGACCGGGCTCGTTCACCGGGTTGCGCATCGGCCTGGCAACGGCTGAGGCTGTAGCCTATAGCTGGCAGTGCTGCCTGCATGGTGTGGATACGCTGAAGGCCTTGGCTTATAATATACAGCTGGATGACAGGGTGCTTTCGCCTGTGCTGGATGCGCAAAAGGGCAATTTTTACCAGGCCATTTATGAATGGCGTGCAGGCGAGCTGGTGGAGCTGGCGCCTGTTGCCGTTGTCAGCGCGCAGCAGGCCTTGGAGCGGCTGGCAGTGCAGGGCAGGCCCGCGCTGCTTTTGGGCGAGTGTAATAAGCTGGTACAGGCAGGACTGCCCGACTGGGTAAGTGCTGCTCCGACAGCCTTGCGTATGCCCAAGGCCAGCTCGGTGGCGCTGGCGGCAGCTGCTGAATTTGACGCCGAGGCTGACAAGAAAATTTTTGGCCTGGAGCCATACTATATCAGAAGATCAGAGGCGGAGGAGCTATGGGAGAAAAAGCACAAGCAACAATAAGCTTCCGGCCTATGGCTGTGGGCGATGTGCCAGGTGTTGCGGCCATTGAAGCAGAATCGTTTTACGATGCCTGGAATGAGAATATGCTGCAAAATGAGCTGGATAACGCGCTGACTACATACATAGTTATGGAGGTTGCAGGAGCGCTTGTGGGCTACGCTGGCTTTTGGCTGGTGGCAGGCGAGGCGCAGGTGACGCGCGTAGCAGTGGCCGAGGCCGAGCGCGGCCAGGGCTTTGGCACGCAGCTGACGGCGGCTATGGTGACAAAGGCCTGGGAGATGGGCGCAGAGGCAGTGACGCTGGAGGTGCGTGAAAGCAATGTGGCAGCGCAAAAGGCCTATCTGACCTGCGGCTTTGCCAGTGAAGGCATACGTCCGCATTATTATGAAGATAATCACGAAAACGCAGTTATTATGTGGCTGTATAAAAAAGGAGCAGGCCATGTGTAAGGAGCAAAAGGATATTTATATATTGGGAATAGAAAGCAGCTGTGACGAAACAGCTGCCGCTGTAGTAAAAAACGGGCGTGAGGTGCTAAGCAATATCATTTCCTCGCAGATCGTCATTCACCGCAAATTTGGCGGTGTAGTACCGGAAATTGCTTCGCGCAAGCATATCGAAAACGTTATGCCTGTTATTGATGAGGCGCTGACGCAGGCTAAGGTTACGCTTGCTGATATTGACGCCGTGGCCGTTACCTATGGACCCGGACTTGTAGGGGCGCTGCTCGTGGGACTATCGGCCGCCAAGGCGCTGGCATGGGCAGCAGATAAGCCGCTCATCGGCGTCAACCATTTGGAGGGACACGTATTCGCCAACTTTTTGGCAGATGAGGAGCTGAAGCCGCCGTTTATGGCGTTGGTTGTCAGCGGCGGCCACACCGCACTTTTGAAGGTGACGGGTTATAACAGCTTTGAGCTTTTGGGACAGACGCGAGACGATGCTGCCGGTGAAGCTTTTGACAAGATCGCGCGTGTCATGGGTCTGCCCTATCCCGGTGGCCCTGAGATTGAACGCCTGGCACTTGGCGGCAATGACCAGGCCATCAAATTTCCGTTGGCTAAGCTGGATAAGCCCTTTGAATTCAGCTTCAGCGGCCTCAAGTCCGCGGTTATCAACTATCTGCACAACCAGCAGCAGGCAGGACGCGAGGTTAACCGCAGCGATGTGGCGGCATCCTTTCAGCGTGCTGTGACGGATGCACTGGTGAAGGAGGCCGTGCATGCTATGCAGGTGACCGGCTATAGCAAAATTGTGCTTGCAGGTGGCGTTTCGGCGAACAAGACGCTGCAAAACAGCCTGGCGCAGGCTATGGAAAATATCGGTGCCAAGCTGGTGCACCCCACGCCTATTTTGTGTACGGATAACGCAGTCATGATTGCCTGCCGCGGTTACTTTATGTATCAGGCAGGATCTTTTAGTCCACTGGATTTAAACGCTAATCCATCTCTAAAATTGGGTTAGACAAATGTCCAAAAAAGTGCATAAGCCTGTGGATTCTGTGGATAAGCAGGAAATACAGGCTATTGCAAGCCGCAGCACCTGTGGAAAAGCTTGTGGATATTGTGGATAAAATGGTGGATTAATGCTTTGAAGCTGTGGAAAGAACAATGGGGGAAGGAAGCGTGTAAACATGCTGAGCAATTTAACGGCAGAACAGAAGAATAGTTTACAGGCAATGCAGCAGGTGCTGGGGCTGGCAGCTGATATTGCGCATGCTACGATAACAATTTATCTGGCCGATGAAAATAAAAAATTTCTTTATGTATATAAGCAGGAGCAGCCCATGACGCAGGTGGGTAACGTGCGTCCGGATATAACCGGCCGCCGTCTGCGCGCGGTGGAGGAGCCCATGGTGGCACGGGTGCTGCAAAAAAATGTGCCTGTCAGTGGTAAGCGTGAGTGGGCGCTGGGTATGTTCAATAGCTTGAACGTTTATCCCCTGCGTGATAGCCGCGGACATTGCTATGGTGCGGCCAGCTTTGAAAGCACAGCACCGGATGCTATTATTATCGCCCAATCGTTAGAGCTGATGTGTAACCTGCAGCAGTCGGTAGCCAATAATGCAAATTATCGGCGGCTGTTGCCTTCCGACGGTATCATGGTGGTGGACCCTAACAAGATGATTGTGGCTGCCAATAATCGTGCGCGTCATATGTTTGATGTGATGGATATTTCGCACGTTGTTGGCTGCCGTACTAATGAGGTGGCCATCAATTGGCCTCTGGTGGGGATGGTTATGGAAACAGGAACAGCCGAAAGCAAGGAATTTACTATGCACGGGCTGCTGCTTTCTATCCGCATCCTGCCGGTAATTCCCCGTCCGAGGGGAGGCTGTGCTATTGTTATTTTGCAGGATATCACCGAGCTACGCAAAAAGGATGAGGAGCTGCTGATCAAATCGGTGGTTATCAAGGAAATTCATCACCGCGTAAAAAATAATCTGCAGACCATCGCCAGCCTGCTGCGCCTGCAGGAGCGGCGTGCGGAATGTGATGAAACTAAAATCGTGCTGCGTGACTGCGTGAACCGCGTCAACAGCATAGCGATTGTGCATGAATATCTGTCCCAGCAGGATACGGGTTTGATTGACGTGGGCAAGGTGGCCAAGGGCATTTACCAGGCCATTATCAGCAGCATGCTGAACCCGGATTTTGCGTTACAGGCGGATTTCAAGGCAGCTGAGGTGCAGTTGCCGTCGGACAAGGCAACGAGCATTGCGCTGATTTTAAACGAGCTGCTGCAAAATACAATAGAGCACGCCTTTGAGGGACGCATGAGCGGTATGCTGCAGGTGCGTTTTGCCGAGGAGGAGCAGCAGTATGTGCTTTCTATCGCTGATGACGGCGTGGGCCTGCCGGATGGCTTTTCTTTGAACGGCCGTCGTCAGAGCCTGGGCCTGAAAATAATAAAAACAATGGCCGAGGCCGATTTGCAGGGTAGTTTTACCTTGACTAACCGCGAGGAAGGCGGTACACTTGCATTAGTAACAATTCCTAAGGGGGGCATGGAAGATGTTAAAAAAGTTGAGAATATTACTAGCTGATGATGAGGCGATTTTGCGCCTGGATTTGCGCGAAATGCTGGCAGATGCAGGTCACGAGATCGTAGGTGAGGCTGCCAACGGCCAGGAGGCTATTAAGCTGGCCAAGGAGCTGAAGCCGGACTTCATTATCATGGATGTGAAGATGCCTATCATGGACGGCATCACTGCGGCCAAGGTCATTGCAGCTGAGGATATCGCGCCGGTGCTGCTATTGACGGCCTACAGCCAGCAGGATATTGTAGAGAAGGCATCGGATGCAGGCGTTATCGCCTATCTGGTAAAGCCTATCCGTGAGGAGCAGTTGTTCCCGGCGATGGAGATTGCTGTAAAGCGCTTTGCTGAGGTGCAAAAGCTTAACATTGAACTGGATCAGCTTAAGGACAGCCTGGAAACCCGCAAGCTGCTAGACCGCGCCAAGGGTATTTTGATGGCGGCACATGGCATGACGGAGCAGGAGGCCTACCGCAAGATGCAGCAGTTCAGTATGGCCAGACGCATCAGCCTGAAGGAGCTGGCAGAAAGCGTTATTGCTGCAGCAGCTAAAAGGTAAATATTGTAAGTAAATCACTGTCAGAGGGGAAGAGCCTTGTGGCAGTGATTTTTTTACGCTAATGCGAAAAAATGAGCTGTCGAAGCAGAAAATTAGGCCTGCGAAGCAAAAAATTCTGCACTCGAAGCTGGTTTTTGTACTTGCGAAGCAGAAATTGCGACAAATTTGTAAAAAAACACACAAAAGCACTTGCATTTTTTGGGAATGTGGGTATAATAATAATTGTAGTTAGCACTCGGATATATTGAGTGCTAACAAGCAAGAAGCAAATTACTCTCACTTTAATAAAGTACTCGAAAGGGGTTATAAAAATGTTAAAACCATTAGCTGACCACGTAGTTGTAGAAGTTGTAGAAGTAGAAGAAAAAACTGCCAGCGGCATTTTCCTGCCGGATACCGCAGTAAAGGAAAAACCGCAGCAGGGCAAGGTTCTGGCTGTAGGCAGAGGCAAATATAGCGATAACGGCACCTTGCTTAAGCCGGAGGTTAAGGCTGGCGACGAGGTTATCTTCGCTAAATACAGCGGTACTCCCGTAAAGCATGAGGGCAAGGATTATCTGCTGCTGAACGAGCGCGATATTCTGGCTGTTATCGAAAAATAATTTTCTCTAAGATATAGTGATTTAGATTTAACTAAAGGAGCGATATAAAATGGCTAAACAAATCCTGTTTAATGAAGAAGCTCGTCGCAGCCTGGAGCGTGGCGTAAATGCTCTGGCTGACGCTGTAAAAGTAACTCTTGGTCCTAAAGGTCGCAATGTTGTACTGGAAAAGAAATTTGGCGCACCTACTATTACCAACGACGGTGTAACCATTGCCCGCGATATTGAGCTGGAAGATCCGTTTGAAAACATGGGCGCACAGCTGGTTAAAGAGGTTTCCATCAAAACTAACGATGTTGCCGGTGACGGCACCACCACTGCTACCGTTCTGGCTCAGGCTATGATTAACGAAGGCATGCGCAATGTTGCTGCCGGTGCTAATCCGATGGTACTGAAAAAGGGCATCAAAAAAGCAGTTGATGTTTTGGTTGAAGAGCTGAAGAATGTTTCCCAAAAGGTTGAAACCAAGGCTGCTAAAACCCAGGTTGCTTCTATTTCCGCAGCTGATGATGAAATCGGTAACCTGATTGCCGACGCTATGGAAAAGGTTGGCGATGACGGCGTTATCACCGTTGAAGAATCCAAGACCATGGAAACTCATCTGGAGACTGTAGAAGGTATGCAATTTGACCGTGGCTATATTTCCCCGTACATGGCTACCGATGCAGATAAGATGGAAGCTGTACTGAGCAATCCGTACGTATTCATCACCGATAGAAAGATTACCATGATTGCAGACATTATGCCTGTTTTGGAAAAGGTTGTACAAAACGGCGGCGAGCTGCTGATTATTGCTGAGGATGTTGAAGGCGAAGCACTGGCAACCTTGGTTGTCAACAAGCTGCGTGGCACCTTCAAGGCTGTTGCTGTTAAGGCTCCCGGCTTTGGTGACCGCCGCAAGGCAATGTTGCAGGATATCGCAGCTCTGACCGGCGCAACCGTAATCAGCGAAGAGGTTGGCCGTAAGCTGGACAGCGCAAGCGTTGCAGACCTGGGCCGTGCAGGTCAGGTTCGCGTAACCAAGGAAATTACCACCATCGTTGATGGCCAGGGCGATAAGGCTGAGATTGAAGCCCGCGTTGCTCAAATCCGTGCCCAAATCCCCGAAACCACCTCTGATTTTGATAAAGAAAAGCTGCAGGAGCGCCTGGCTAAGCTGGCTGGCGGCGTAGCCGTTATCAAGGTTGGTGCTGCTACCGAGGTTGAGCTGAAGGATAAAAAGCTGCGCATTGAGGATGCTTTGAATGCAACCCGCGCTGCTGTTGCTGAAGGCATTGTTGCTGGCGGTGGTACTGCACTGCTGCAGGTACAGCCTGCATTGGCTAAGATTAAAGCAACCGGCGATGAAAAGACCGGCGTAGAAATTGTAAAACGTGCTATTGAAGAGCCTGTACGTCAAATCGCTTACAACGCAGGCCTGGAAGGCGCTGTAATTGTTGATACCATTAAACGCAGCCGCAAGGGTTATGGCTTCAACGCTCTGACCGAAGAGTATGTTGACATGATCGAAGCCGGCATTGTTGACCCGACCAAGGTTACCAGAAGCGCATTGCAAAATGCTGCCAGCATTGCTGCTATGGTACTCACCACCGAATCTATCGTAGCTGACAAGCCTGCAAAAGAGGGCGCAGTTCCTGCAATGCCTCCGATGGGCGGCGGCATGCCCGGCATGATGTAATTAGCAGATAGCTGCTAGTGCTTGGCTGTTAGCAAATAGTGATTAGTTATCTCCCTGCTGCTTGGGTGGCAGGGAGATTTTTGTTGCAAAATAAGCTGAGGATGCTTTTTATCCTTGAATGTGTTATAATATTCCCATTATACTGGCGTGCTGCGCCAGCAAGGCTAAATATTACGAGGGAGTGTTATAGATGCAGGAGCCTGCAGCAGAGAAGGATTTTTACTGGAAGCTGTTTAAGTCCACGTTTATTATCAGTGCCTTTACCATTGGCGGTGGTTATGTTATCATTCCGCTTTTGAAGGCAAAATTTGTAGATGAATATCAATGGATGGATGATAAGGAGGCCCTCAACCTGGTGGCGATCGCGCAGTCGGCCCCCGGTGTTGTAGCTGCCAATGCCGCAATCAGCATGGGTTACCGTCTGGCCGGGCTTAAGGGTACGCTGGTGGCGCTTTTGGCGACGATTTTGCCGCCGCTGATTACCTTGAGCATTATTTCTTATGCATATGATGCCTTTGCGCATAACCAATACATACAGCTGCTTTTGAAGGGCATGCAGTGCGGTGCTACGGCCATCATCATCAATGTGGCGATAGACCTGCTGAAAAAGGAGCTTAAGAAAAAGCTGGCGCTGCCGCTTTTGGTTATTGCGGGCACGTTTGTTGCCAACTATTGCTTTAATGTAAATTTGATGTACGCGGTTATTGTTGACGCCATCATCGGCTTCTTTTTGCTGCGTGATAAAAAGTACGCGTAAGGGGGCAGTGATATGTACATTTATTGGGAGCTTTTCTGGAGCTTTGTCAAGGTAGGCGCTTTTTGCGTGGGCGGTGGTTATGCCTCCATGCCGCTTATCCAGGCGGAGGTTATCGAAAACCATGCCTGGATGACGATGCCGCAGTTTATTGATATTTTTACGATTTCGCAGATGACGCCCGGTCCGATTGGCATTAATGCCGCCACCTTCGTTGGCACCAAGGTTGCAGGTGTTCCTGGAGCAATTGCTGCTACTGTGGGCTTTGTCTTCCCGTCGGTGTTTATTGTGCTGGCGCTGGCCCGTCTGGTGTTTAAGTATGGTGATATCGGCCCTGTGCGCGGTGTGCTTAACGGCCTGCGTCCTGCGGTTGTGGCCCTCATCTGCGCAGCAGGTCTGAGCTTTGTGCTTTTGGCGCTGTGGAATACCGAAACGCTGCCGGAGGATTTTACCAAGGTGGATTTGATAGGCTGCATTGTACTGCCCATTTCGCTTTGGTGCATCCGTCACAAGATGAGCGTTATCCGCACGCTGTGCATGAGCGGCGTTTTGGGTCTTATTTTGGGCATAGCGGGAATTAGATAAAGAATTTTTTGCAAGGAGATGGCTTAGGCTGTCTCCTTTTTTGTTAACTATGCAAAACTAGCGGTTGACGTATTTGCTGTTCTGCTATATAATAGAAACAGTTAACCTAAGGAAATGGGTGGTTAACTACTAAGGTTAGGGATGTGAATTTACAATGCAAAAAATTATTGCTTTGGCCGAAAAGGTTTTATCCGGCGAGGATATTACCAGGGAGGAAGCTAATTATCTTATTAATGTGAGCGATGATGACACCATGGTCTTGCTTTCCATGGCTGATAAGATTCGCCAAAAATATGCCGGCAATGCTGTAGACTGCTGTGCTATTATTAACGGCCGCAGCGGCAAATGCAGCGAAAACTGCAAGTTCTGTGCCCAGTCGGCGCATTATCATACCGGTGTTAAGGAATATGGCCTGTTGAGCGAGGAAGAAATTTTCAACGCTGCCAAAAAGGCCAAGGAAGCCGGCGCTGTACGCTTTTCTATCGTAACCAGCGGCCGCGGCCAGAGCAAAGCAGATGACTTTGCCAATATCTGCCGCACTCTCAGCCGTATTAAAAAGGAGCTGCAGATTGAGGTTTGCGCTTCCTTGGGTATTTTGACGGTGGAACAGGCTAAGGAGCTGCGCGCTGCAGGTGTAACCCGCTATCATTCCAATTTGGAAACTGCAGGCAGCCATTTCCCGGATATCTGCACAACTCATACCTATGCTGACAAATTTGTTACCATCAAAAATGCCCAGGCTGCAGGCCTGCGCGTTTGCAGTGGTGGTATTTTGGGCTTGGGCGAAACACGTGAGCAGCGTGTGGAATGGGCCTTTACCCTTAAGGAGCTGGGCATTGACAGCGTGCCGCTGAACATGCTGACCCCGATTCCCGGCACTCCGTTTGAAAATAATGAGCCGCTTTCTCCGCTGGAAATTTTGCGTGCCTTTGCTGTTTTCCGTTTTGTATTGCCCAAGGCGCAGATCCGCACTGCAGGCGGCCGTGAGGTTAACCTGCGTGATTTGCAGTCTATGGCTTTAAGCGGTGGCGCCAGCGGCATCATGATTGGCGGCTATCTTACAACTGCCGGCCGTGGCACTGAGCGCGACATGCAGATGCTCAAGGACTTGGATCGTCCGCGCAGTCAGCCGCAGCTAGCTTAATTTGTTTTCCATGATTATTTAAATACAAACTTACACCTTAAAATCTCTCAAGAAGGACAGGCTGTTATGCGAGCGGCCTGTCTTTTCTTGTGTCTGCAGCTTTATAGCAGGCATTTTATTTTTGCATACCACACAGCCTGTAACTATGCTATAATATAATTTACTAATGAAATTAAGGGGTGAAGCAATATGCAGTCACACTTTCTGATTATTACAGGCATGTCCGGCGCAGGCAAAACGCAGGTTGTGCGTACGCTGGAGGATTTAAATTTTTTCTGCATAGATAATTTACCGGCAACTCTCATTCCCAAGTTTGCAGAGCTGTGCCGGCAGACATCCGAGGAAAAGGTTGCACTGGTGGTGGATATCCGCGGCGGCCGCTTTTTTGACAAGCTGCTGCAGGTTTTGGATGAGATGGAGGCCAGCGGGCAAAAGTACGAGCTGCTCTTTTTGGATGCGTCCGATGCTACACTGGTGCGCCGTTATAAGGAAACACGCCGCCGCCATCCCTTGGGTGAGCGCAATACGTTGCTCAAGAATATCACCTGCGAGCGTGAGCTTTTGGACCCGCTGCGCGAAAAGGCAAGATATATTATCGATACCACTGTCTTGAGCCCGTCGCAGCTCAAGGCCAGGGTGACGGAGCTTTTTGGTGAGGGCGCGCCCAAGGAACGCATGGGCATCGTGGTACGCTCCTTTGGCTTTAAGCACGGCCTGCCGCTTGACAGCGATTTAGTTTTAGACGTGCGCTTTTTGCCTAACCCGTTTTACGTGGAGGAGCTGCGTCATATGACGGGTAACGACCGTCCGGTGGCCGATTTTATCTGCCGCTATCCGCAAACCTTTCAATATTTGAAGCTGGAGGAGCAGCTGCTGGATTTTTTGGTGCCGCAATATATCAACGAGGGCAAGGCACAGCTGGTGATCAGCGTGGGCTGCACAGGCGGCCAGCACCGCAGCGTGTTTATTGCCAACAAGCTGTATGAGTACCTGCGCGAAAAGGGCTACAACGTGGACGTTACACACCGTGACGTGCCGCGCAAAAAGTAAGGGAGGACTCTATGGGTTGGATTAGCTGGCTGTGTCCCGGCATAAATTTAAAGCGTTGGCTACTGCTTTTTGCGGTGGGGGTGCTTTTGTGCGCGCTGGGACTGGCTTTGTTTTTTAATTATCAGCTGATGGGCAAGGCGGAGGAGCTGCTTTTTCAGATGACCTACCTGACGACGGGACGTTATTCCAATGCGCTGATAATGGCGCTGGGCGTAGCGTTTTTAATCGTGGGTCTGGCTGTAATGGTTTATGGTACGCGCCGCCTGATCAGCTCGGTGGTGGCCGTGGTAGTGCCCGATAAAAACGGCTCGCTGATGGAGACGATTTTTATGCAGCGCAAGCTGACGCGCGGGCCGGCTATTACCGTAGTTGGCGGTGGCACAGGTCTTTCGACGTTGCTGCGCGGTATGAAGTACATCACTAATAATTGTACAGCCGTGGTTACCTCGGCAGACGATGGCGGTTCCTCCGGCCGTCTGCGCAAGGAGCTGGGGATTATCCCCCCAGGAGATTTGCGCAACTGCCTGACGGCGCTGGCTGACCGTGAGCCGCTGATGGAACGCCTGATGCAGTACCGCTTTCAGGGTGATTCGCCGCTTGCAGGCCATTGCTTTGGCAATTTGTTCATAGCGGCGATGGCGCAGGCTGAGGGCGGCATGGAGGCCGGTCTTAACGCCACCAGCCAAATTTTGAAGGTGCGTGGCAGGGTGATACCGTCTACCTTGGCCAACATTCAGCTGCAGGCGCAGATGACGGATGGCACGACAGTGACAGGCGAATCAGAAATACCCAAGGTGCACAAGCATATAAAACGTATGCACATGCTGCCGGCCGAGGCGCAGGCGGCTAACGGCGCTATTGAGGCAATTTTGAAGGCGGATGTGCTGATTTTCGGTCCGGGCAGCTTGTATACCAGCGTAATTCCCAACCTTTTGGTGGAGGGAATACGCGATGCCGTGGTGCGCTCTAAGGCGATTAAGATTTATATCTGCAACGTGATGACGCAGCCAGGTGAAACAGATGGCTATGGTGCCTATGAGCACGTGCAGGCTTTGGTGGAGCACGTGGGCGTGCAGTTTTTGGATTATGTTATCGTCAACAACCAGGAGGTAACAGGCGATAAGCTGCGCCAATATGAGGCCGAGGGCTCGCAGCCGATAGCGCCGGATATAGAAAAAATCCGCGATTTGGGTATCACCGTGGTGCCTGCACGCTTAATCAGCAAGGATGATTTGGTGCGGCACGACCCGCGCAAGCTGGCGCGGGTGCTGATAGCGCTTATTTACCGCCTGCGTTTGTTCGGGCGTGGCATGCAGTTTTTTGACTATTTCTTTATGCGTGCCGGGATGAAGAAGCTTTATAAAAAGAATTAACTAGGGATGGGAACGAAAATTTAGGATAGAGGTGGATCCTGCTTGTCTTTTTCTAATGATGTAAAAAATGAGCTGTCGCGTATAGAGGGCAACGATGCTGCTATGGATAAGGCAGAGCTTTTGGGCCTTTTGCGTATGAGCGGTGCTATTATTATCCGCGGCATGAGCATCGGTATACATTTTTCTACCGAAAACGCAGCACTGGCGCGGCGGGTGCTGCAGCTTTTAAAAAGCAATTACCAGGTGCAGACCGAGGTGGTTATCACCAGGTCGCGCCGCCTGAAAAAGAATAACCGCTACCAGGTGCAGGTAATTCCTGCGCCGCAGGTGGCACGTGCGTTGGATGAGCTGCAGCTTTTGAGTGTGGAGGGTGATTTAAAAAATCCGCTTTTGGCGACCCATGACTGCAAGCGCACCTTTTTGCGTGGTGCTTTTTTGGGCGGTGGCAGCGTCAGCCGCCCCACCAGCGACTACCATCTGGAGATGGTCACAGGGAACGAGAGCTTTGCACATACCATTATCAAGGTGATGCAAACCTTTTCGCTCAAGGCTAAGCTGACAGATAGGAAAAATGAGTATATAGTTTATTTGAAGGATGGCGAAAGCATTATCAGCTTTTTGAGCGTTATCGGCGCGCATAATGCAATGATGGAGCTGGAAAATGTGCGTATAGTTAAGGAAATGCGCAATAACGTCAACCGTGCTGTGAACTGTGAAACTGCCAACCTCAACAAGGTGGTTAAGGCCGCAGTGCGCCAGGTGGCCTGCATCAAATATATTGACGAGCATATGGGATTGAGCGAGCTGCCGCAGGGACTGCAGGATATTGCACGCCTGCGTCTGGATTATCCCGATGTATCGCTGAATGATTTGGTGGATTATGCAGGCGGCCTGGGTAAATCAGGCATCAACCATCGCTTAAAGAAGCTGCAGGAAATAGCTGTGGGCATGGGTATGGAATTGGAGAACGCAGACAAATGATAAAAAAGCTTTTATGGGGACTGGCGGCGCTGGTGCTGGTGCTGGCTATGGCAGCAGCAGTCGCGTGGCAAATGCATGGCCAGCGTTGGCAGGCAGAATATGCCGCTTACAAAAAAACGGGAGCACCTGTGCTGATGTACCACGCAGTGGGACCGGAGGAGGGCGCAGACTGGCCTAAAACGCTGATAATGAAGCCGGAGCTGTTTGAAGCGCATCTCGGCTATCTAAAGGAGCAGGGCTACACCATTGTGACGGTGGCAGAGCTGGCAGAACGCCTTACCAAGGGCGAGAGCGTGGATAAATATGTAGCGCTGAGCTTTGACGACGGCTATAAAAATAATTACAGCGTGGTTTTGCCGCTGCTGCAAAAATATGATGCCAAGGGTTCTTTTTTTGTTATTAACAGGGATATTGGCGACGAGCTGCACATGAATGAGCAGGAGATAAAGAGTCTGATTGCAGCAGGGATGGAGCTTGGCTCGCACACCTACAGTCATAATCCGCTGGCTGCGATAGATGAAAAATATCTGGTCTGGGAAACGGATACCTCGCGCTATTGGCTGAAGAAAAAGTTTGATGGGTACATTGTGCGCACGCTGGCTTACCCCAACGGCAGCTACAATGACAGGGTTATCGCGGCAGCAAAAAAATACGGCTTTTACCGCGCGCTGACGGGACATGTGGGCATTAATACGGCGGCAACGTATAAAAATGCGCCGATGGAAATGTACCGTGTGACGGTGGCAGACGATGGCAACGGCCTGGAGGGTTTCAAAAAACGCCTGGAGCAGGCATACTTTTTCGGCTTTTTGCAGACAAAGGGTATAGATATAAATATAGTGAGAGATATTTTTGTTCATTAAAAGGCAGTCCGCTTGGGCACTTGATGAGAGTGTAGAGGCGGACTGCTTATGCGTTTGTTGAAGTATGAAAAATATCTGTTCTAAAACACTGCAATTTATATTATAGTATGGTAAAATATAACAAATAAATTGAATAGGAGAGGGTTTCAATGAAAACAAAACTATGGATGTTGGTTACTGCTTTGATGGTGATGCTTTTTAGTGTTAACTGCTTTGCTGCAGAAACATCTGCTTCGTCTTTCAAGACACGCCTGCAAAATATGCAATACCAAGATGATAGTAAGCATTTAAAATTTGCTTTTTATCTGGATTCTGAGGGTCATGCTAATTTTGAGCAAAAGGTGTTAGATGAGGTTGTTAGGTCTATACAGGCAAAGGTTCCGTCTTATGTAACTGTGCAGGGAGACGGTCAGTTTTTAGCTGATTTGGATCTGTATCGTGAAACTAAATATGATGATCTTATGGCAGAAATGCAGGAGAAAAATCCGCAGTATGCTGTTATGGGTGATTATGCCGAGAGTGGCAAAAAGGTAAAGCTGACAAAGGCTATTCTTGACGAATTTTTATCTACTTCAGAGTATGATGGAATTGTGATTGCCAGAGTGGATGTTGCTCAGGTGAAACAGAATTTTAATTTATGGGTTGGTGGCGTCGATACAAAGGCTGAATTAGATGTTACCTTGAGAGTGTTTAATAAAAATTCCAGGAATGGCTATGTATTTAATAATCGTCAAAGGGTAATAGGTAAATCTCACGCTATGGCAACAGATTCTACGGATAGAGCTGCAAGGAAGGCAATTCCGCAAGCATTAGCGAAGATTAATATGATAACAGTTGAATGATATTCTCCCTGTAATACCCTTAGCTTTGCAAAAAATCCTTGCCAAATGCGGGGAAACAGGGTAAAATAAGTAAGTAGCAATTTATTTTTTTGGAGGTATTTGTGATGAGAAAACACATTAAGACTGTTAATAAAGCAATGCTGAACAAAACTCTGCGCACCGGCGGCTGTGGCGAATGCCCTGCTTCCTGCCAATCTGCCTGCAAGACCTCTTGCACCGTTGGCAACCAGGTTTGCGAACACTGCAAATAAGCCTATTGCATAATGCAGCTCCCTGTTTGTTGCAGGGGGCTGTTTTACTATGTTGCTCAAAAAGAAAGGTTGAATTACATGCTTATACATAAAATGCGCCTGGATGACTACATGGCTGTGCTGGATATCAACAGCGGTGCTGTGCATCTGGTGGATGATGTTATTTATGATTTGTTGGACTATTATGATGGCAGCAACGATGATGAAGCACTAGCCGCCTTGAAGGATAAATATAGCGAAGAGGATTTGTGCGACGCTTTGGAGGAAATGCACGGCCTGCAGGATGAGGGACTGCTGTTCAGTCCCGGCTTTGACGTGCCGCCTACCTTTGCGGAGCAGCCGATTGTAAAATCGTTGTGCCTTTTGGTAACGCATGACTGCAATTTGCGTTGCGGTTACTGCTTTGCTGACACTGGCTCCTTTGGCGGCTGCCGTCAGCTTATGAGTAAGGAAACCGCGCAAAAGGCTATTGAATTTGCCATTACCGGCAGCAAAAAGCGTCACAACCTGGAGCTGGATATGTTTGGCGGCGAACCGCTGATGAACTGGCCGGTGGTGGAGTATATTGTGGAATATGTGCGCCGCCGCGAAAAGGAAACCGGCAAGAATATCAAGCTGACGCTGACTACTAATGGCACGTTACTCAATGACAATAACATAAAATATCTTAACGATAACCGTGTTATGCTGGTGCTGAGCTTGGATGGCAAAAAAGCAACGCATGATGCTATGCGTCCGTTCCCCAATAAGGCAGGCAGCTATGATGCAGCTGTACGCGGCTTCAAGAAGGTAATCGAAAGCCGTCAGGGCAAAAACTATTATCTGCGTGGTACTTATACGCACTTCAGCACGCATTTCTGTGAGGATGTGCTGGATATGACAAAGGTGGGCAAGGAGATTTCCGTAGAGCCGGTTGTAGGCATTGATGATCCGTGGGTGTTGACGGAGGAGGATTTGCCGGTCATTTTTGATGAATACGACAAGCTGGCACGAGTATACCTGGAACGCCGCCGTAATGGTGATGCCTTTGACTTCTTCCATTTCAATGTAGCACTGGACAACGGTCCCTGTGTTGCTAAACGCTTAGCTGGCTGTGGTGCAGGCCATGAATATTATTGCATTACTGCTGATGGCGATATTTATCCCTGTCATCAGTTTGTAGGCCGCGAGAAATATAAGATGGGCACATTGGATACAGGTATAGTTACGCCGGAAATGGTGCAGACGTTCCGTCATACACATGTTATGACCAAGCCGGAGTGCAGCAAATGCTGGGCGCGCTTCTTCTGCAGCGGTGGCTGTCACGCTAACGCTGATTTAATTAATGGTGATATCAGCAAGCCCTATGAGTATGGCTGCAGACTGCAAAAGAAGCGTTTGGAAAATGCTATTATAGTACAGGCAGTTCTGTCTGCTGAGGCCCAGGAGGGCGAGGACCTGCGTCCGCATATTAATAACTTCACTTACGAAAAATAAATACTGAATTTTGCTCCCTGCTTTGGCAGGGAGTTTTTCGTTTTCTTGCAAAAAAAATTACTGTGATTAAGAAAAAATCACGAAGATTTTTGCTGAAAACAGGGTATTTTGATATAAAAAACGATGATTTTCACAAGTTTTTTTGAAGAATTTTACAGCCTGAAAACCTTGTATACATGATACTTCTTTTGCCAACTGATCCTAGTGTTTCACTAAAATTTGTTAAAAAAGTTACGAAAAAGGTGTTGACATTACTAGGTCAGCGTGGTATTATATACAAGTCGACGCGATACGGCAACAAAACAAAAGCCAAAG
>CAVBQX010000034.1:0-23663 GCA_963597755.1 Segatella copri | reverse complement strand
AGCGAAACGCGGCAGATTTACAGTCTGCTCCCTTTAACCACTCGGGAACCCATCCATTTGCGACAAAAAGAATTATACAGGATTTACTGAACTTTGTCAACAGCTTTTACCAAAAATCCTGCAATATTTTTACCGCCCGGATATCACCAATATTTCAAGCAGCTAAGAAAAAGAGAAATTAAAATTTGCAGCTGTATTCTCCCTGCCACACAATGCTTCTGTAACGCTCCGGGGCAGTGTCGCCCTCTGTCGATATGCACAGCACTACGCTGTCAGCATCCAGCTTCAGGGCCTGCTTCAGCTCTGCCTCCTGCAATGCCGCCAGCGCCAGTCCTGCTCCTGCGGCACCGCTTTCGCCGGAAACGACACGCGCATCACCTGCAAGCGGATTTCCCAGCACGCGCATACCGTAAGCAGCGACAGTGTCAGGCATAGAAATAAAATTATCCGCATAACGCGCAAGCATATCCCAGCCCAGGCTGCAGGGTTCGCCACAGCACAGGCCTGCCATGATTGAATTCAAATCCCCCGTAACTCTGTGCAGGGTGCCGTCATCTGCCAAAGCTGTGCGATACAGACAATCCGCCTTATCAGGCTCCACGATGCTAATTATAGGACGCTGCTCCTTATAATAATCTGCCAAAAAGCCTGTCACAGCTCCGGCCATCGCTCCCACGCCCGCCTGCAAAAAGACATGCGTAGGACGCACGCCCTCCAGCTGCTGCACCGCTTCCAGTGCCAACGTGGTGTATCCCTGCATAATGTGCAAAGGAATTTCCTCATAGCCATCCCAGGATGTATCCTGCACCATAATACCGCCGCAATCTGCTGCCACCTTTTGCGCAAGACGCACGGTGTCATCATAATTCACATCCGTAATCTGTGCCTCAGCTCCCAAGGCGCGGATGTTTTGCAAACGCACCTGCTCGCTGCCCTTAGGCATAAGCACAACGGCCTTCTGTCCCAGCTGCTGCGCCGTCCAGGCAACGCCGCGGCCATGGTTGCCGTCGGTCGCAGTAACAAAGGTCACCTGCCCCAGCCTCGTGCGCACTTCCTGTGAGGTCAGCACCGCATACTTAAGCTCCTCCTGCTTCAGTCCCAGACGCTTACCAATTTCGCAGGCAATGGCATAGCTACCGCCCAAAACCTTAAAGGCATTCAAGCCGAAGCGCTTACTTTCGTCCTTAACATAAAAATCCTTGATACCAAAATGCTTAGCCAGGTTCGTCAGCTGCACCAGCGGCGTAACACCGTACTGAAGAAAGCTGGAGTGAAAGTGCTGCACCTGCTGTGCCTGCTCGTATCCATATAAAGCTGCAGGTGCAAAGTCATTAGTAGTCGAATTGCGCTGTACAAGCTTGATCCCTTCCATGCTCATGCTCCTTTTTTCTGCTGCAAGAGCGCCAGCCCGCGGGCAAACTTACTGCGGTCCTCCGCACGCAGGCTCACCTTGCCTGCCACAAGCTCCTTATACGCCAGCAGGTCTTTTGTTTCACCCTCCAAAAGCTCCAGCTCCACCTCATCGATGCTGTCTGTAGCAGTACCGGTGGTAATCTCGCCCTTGTCTATAGCCATTTCTATCACAGCGCTCTTGTATTGCAAAACGTAGGTGATACGTTTAACGCGCACCGTAAACAGCGCCTGCACTCCCTGCGGCGCCAAAGTGCTCAGCTCATAGCCAAGGCCCAGAGCGGCAAAACCGTCCAGCACAGGCTCCGCCTTGGCTACGGGCAGGTTCAGCTCCAGACGCTCGCTAAGGCCGCCGCTGCTTTTTTTACTGGTTTTCACCGTTGCTTCAAAGCTGCCGTCACCCTTATCACGCACGCGGTAGGCAATACCATGCGCCGCCAGCGCCATCTCCTGCGTATCATAATAGGTGCTTACAAGCTGACGCTCCCTGCGGCTGTCCGGCCGCACTGCCTGCGTAAAAACATCCAGTGTCAATAATTTAGCCAGCTCGGCCGGCTGCAGCAGCAGCTTTAATTCAATCTCTGTATTTTTGCTCATCGCCATCACTATCCTTTGTAAATACTTTCAAACCACTGTCACTTGTGCGCTGCCACCAAAGCAGCGGCAGACCAAATGCCACCAGTGTCACAGCCACCGCCGCATAAAAGCGTGCCGTACCAAAGGCATCTGCCAAAAAATTATAGGCAACTGCCCCGGGAAGCATCCCCAAAAGCGTTGCCGCTGCGTAAATCTTATAAGGCAGATGCACGCTCCCTGCAATAATGCTTACCGGGTCATACGGAAAAATGGGCACCGTGCGCAAAACGATCATCTTCTTAAAGCTTGCGCTGTCCACAAGATATCCTGTCAGCCGCACGCCCCAGCTGCCGCCAAAATTGCGCAAAAGCCAGCTGCCGCCGCCGAAGCGACCCAAAATATAACAAAAACTGGCGCAGCCAAAGCCGCCTGCAAGCAAAAAGAC
Source organism: Segatella copri (assembly GCA_963597755.1). Classification (GTDB taxonomy): domain Bacteria; phylum Bacillota; class Negativicutes; order Acidaminococcales; family Acidaminococcaceae; genus Phascolarctobacterium_A. The sequence goes on along the minus strand of CAVBQX010000034.1, from coordinate 21,232 downwards.
AATGCCCCACCAAGGGCCGAAGAGTACGCCTGCGCTCAAATTCAAAAGCAGCGTCGGGAAGAAAAGCAGCGGCCGCACAGTATACACCGCGATATAAATCACAGGTGCCCACACGCCGAAGCCCACCACCCAGCGGCGGATATCCTCCGCGCTGTGCGGATGCGGGTTGTAGGGGGATTCATATAAGCTGTACACAATCGCGCTCAGCACTGCAAGATAAACTAGCACACGCAAGATTAGATATAAGTAATTTTTTTTCATGTAAACCTCTAGATACTAAACACGCAGTTTCAAGCTGCATGCCTAAAACTGCGTGTTTTTTACCATCTTGTTGTTAGATGTTCTTTTAAACCATTCAAGACTTTCATGCTTAGTTCTTCAGCAATGTTCACCAAGTCACCTTTATTGCATACAAACTCACGCACTCTTTTTCTTCTTATTATAACATTTAATCAACAACCAACCAAGTATAAATTTGTCTTTTTCGTGCCAATAGTCTTCAGTTTAGAACTTTTTCAAGGTTGCTGTTTCGTGAACAGTCTTTTGGTTTCATACTCCATAATCTCTTTTGCTGCTTCATAACAGCTATTGATATAGCTTTCTCCTAAGCTTTTGGTCATAGCAAAACCTGCTGCAGCAGCTATCGCTTGTCCGACAAAAGGAATATATTTAACAATTTGCTTTTTCGCATACCGCCCAGCTACCTGGCCAATAATCAATAATATGCCTTCTTTAGTAAGATAAGCAAGCACCTCATTTGCCAGTTTATTAAATACAGGCCCCAAAACAGTCATATATTTCTCTACAGCTGTTTCATCCAGTCCAAAGGTTTCTCTAATTTCTTTGGTCATTTTATAAAAGGCCGTTACGTCAACGGCAACATCAACACCAGGTATCGGGTTTAAAGCATTGGCAGCTACAGACCAAGCGTATACATCAATATTATCTAAGCATATCTTCCTCTTTTTATACAAATCTGCGATGCAAGTTGCTTTGATAGCTGCATTAATTTTATCTTTTTCTACATCTCCAATGCCGGAATTAAGAATGTCCTCTTTTAACTCTTCAAACCCTGTTCCCGTTTTGCAGCTTGTGAAATGAACTTTTGTATCATTATCACCCATCTTGGAACGAACATCCTGGGCTATCTCTTTTTTTAACTCCTCTAGAGTTTTTCCATCCGCCCAAATGTTATCTTCTTTATTACGAACAATAAAATAAGGGTGCTTTCTAACATTGTTCCATTCCTTGAATTTGGTAAATAATTTAGTATCTGCGTCATGTAGCTTGCCGGCAAACACAAACAAATACAAATCATAGTCTTCTACACGAAATTCTTCGCACCAGGCTTCAAAGGGGAATCTTTTGGTATCGTAACCAGGTAAATCAACTATTTTCAAATCTTGCCAGCATACTTCCTTGCTCTCAACTGTAGTATCTGTGTGTACCCCTGTTTCAAACAGCTCTTTACCTATCAGCTTATTAATCACGCTAGATTTACCTGCACCCGGTTGGCCTACCAAGGCAATTTTAACAATGGTTTGCATTTTTTTAGTCCACCTTCTTTTAAGTTCCTCTTGCACATCATGTGAATAATTTTTCATCTTCAACCACTCCTTTTTTAATTTATATTTCATTTTTCAGCAATAAATTAACATCAATCTCCAACGCATCAGCAATCTGATACAAGGTTTCCAAGGAAAAGCTATTGCCTCTATTTCCCCGTTCAATCTGCCCAAGGTAGGCAGTGCTCATGCCAATACGCTCCGCCAAATTTGCCTGCGTATAACCCTTCTTCTTTCTATAATATGCTATCTTCAAGCCAATATTCTTATAACGCATAGCAAACAATATAATCACCCCATACCAAGCTTCTATATATAATATAATCTTAACAGTTTATATAAATTGATTTTTAGATACATAGTCTGCTTTTATAGGCTGATAAGCTGATGATCTACTCTAGTACTGGCAACAACACCCTGCTTTAAGCCAGCCTGCCTAAAACAGGATGCTGTTTGCGTTACATCAGCTTTTCTTCAAAAGGCTACAAACCAAATTCTGAGCCTTTGTAGGTTAATGGACGCGCCTTACCTTGTAGATACGCAGATCGTCCTGCCAAGCCATTTTTAGCAGCTCATCCATGTCTTTGCCCTCACCGTACCTGCTGCTTAACAGCTCGTACATGCCCGACTTTGTATAGAAGGTGCTGGGACGAAACTCGGAAGGGATGTAGCTACCGTCTGAGGCATCCCTGGCAGGAATGGCATAATCTACTGTAATGACCCTTTTTAATCTGTCGTTAGTCACATACAAGCCTGTACACGACTCCTCTGCCAGATAATACGACTTGCAGACCGGTGCAAACTTACGCAGCAACGCTTCCCAAAATTGGGGCTGCGGCGCCCAAGCCGATTTGTACAGAATGTACAGCAAGCCTCTGCCGTCATACTGGAATCTCACCACTCCGGCGCGGCCATCAAACGGCTGAATACCCGTACGCTCGGCAATAAAGCCGATCCAGCCGGAGCCAAAAGCAGTAGGCTGCTTTTGCTCGTCCTTGCGGGTCCAGCGTTTGAGCTTTGCAAAGAGGTTTGCTACCTCCCTTTGCGGACCAAAAACATATAAATTTGTGCAGCTGTAATTTGCCATAATAAGAATCATCCTTTCTTTGAGCACTAAGTACCGCTAAAACAGCAACAAAAAAAGCTATCATACCGAAATTTTTGCACACAAAAATAACGATATAATAGCTAAATTATCTCATATGAACAAATTGCAAACAGCTCACAATATGTTACGACTTTATTATATACTAAACCACGAAATTAGTCAAGCCAGCAACAAAAATATAGTTTATGCTGCTTCACAAGCACCTAAACCATCCAAATATGCAAAATAACTGTGAATATCTTGACTTTAACGCCTGTTCATATAATAATTATAGTGCAAGAACAATTTATATATCCTTAAACGACTGCCGGGAAGGCAGCCATCTTCAAGAAAGTGGTGATATTATGATTTTTAAATTTGAAGCACAGGCTCCCAAAATTGATGAAAAAGCTTATGCGTTCAATACTGCTACCCTCATTGGCAAGGTAGAGCTCAAGGAATATGCCAGCGTCTGGCCTGGCGTAACCATCCGTGGTGACGTCAACCGCATCGAGGTTGGCCGTTACAGCAACATTCAGGACAACAGCGTGCTGCACGTTGCCGATAAGCACGCCTGCATCGTCGGCGATTACGTAACAGTCGGCCACTGCGCCCTGCTGCACGCCTGCACTGTCGAAGACCACTGCCTCATCGGCATGCACAGCACAGTTTTAGACGGTGCTGTTATCGGTCACGGCTCCATTGTTGCTGCCGGCGCCGTTGTTACCAAGGGCACCATCGTGCCGCCGTATTCCCTGGTTGCAGGCATTCCTGCCAAGGTCATCAAAAAGCTGGACGAAAAGGGCGTGGACGCAATTCACGCGCAGGCCTTAAAGTACAAAACCCTATGGACCGAACGCTACGGCCTGCTGCCTGACGGCGGCGGCGAACGCTACCACGGCGAGCAGATTGTTTAATTTTATACTGTTTAATACCTTGCGGCTAAAGCAGCCACTTGTCCCTTGCCTCACGGCAGGCTAATTTAACCGCTCATATTGATAACAAAAATGCACAGGAGCAGATCCTGTGCATTTTTGTTTGTTACGGCCTGGGGTTACCCTAAAGACAATCTTTGCAATAACTCTTCTTATATATCACTTTTAAGCGTAATAAAATCCTTATACACCCAACCAATAGTGCCATCTGCCAGCTGCACCTTGTACCAGGCTTCGCCATAAAGCTTCTTTACATAATCCTTATTAATATAAATCGTTGTACTGCTGCTTTCCAGGCCCAGGCGGCATTGGTACACATCGCCATGTTTACCGGTTATCGTCACAGGCTGTCCCTTGCTAAGCTCAATACTCTGGCCATTATAGTCAACTGTCAGCTTTTCCGTAACGATCATACCTGCTTTTTTATCATCGCAGCGCCACATTTCTATGGCATCCAGGCCACTATCGCGCTTCAGCGTTCTGATAACATCACTAGTGCTAGAAGGCCCGCATCTCAAAAATACGTCATCAGCATTGACATAAGCAATTTGCGGTTTAAAAGCAACAGCTGTAAATTGCTTATGTTGTTTATCCATTATGCTATCGCCAATTAGTACAGCATGTTCACTATCGCCCTCATTGACTATTTTGTCCATAGCACTACCGCTAACTGGATTGATAAAAAGCAAACAGGCAAGCGCTGCTACACCCAGCACGTAGCCGGCAATATTACGGACGCCTTTTACTTCAGTCTTGCCGGCATTAGCATCTGCAACTAATAATTTATAGTGTTTTTCCATCGCCTAAAACCTCGCTTTTTTGACTCACATTCTATATTTTGATTTTAGCATTGTGATATGCAAATAGCAAGGAATTTCGGCCTACAAACACTGCTTAAAGCTCTACGCCTGAAATTGCAAAAAAAGAGACTGCTCACACAGTCTCGTCCGCTCCCCGCCATAAGCGTGGAGAAGGTTGTTTAGTGCAACAGTCTCTTTTTCTTTTTACAGCTTAGCGTCATATTCTGCCTGCTTAAAGCCAACAAGCACACCACCGTCATAAATAAGCAGCGGACGCTTTACCAGCATACCATCCGTAGCCAAAAGCTCCAGCTGCTCCTCCTCGGTCATCGCGGGCAGCTTATCCTTCAGCCCCAGCTGCTTGTACAAATTACCGCTGGTATTAAAAAAACGCTTCAAAGGCAAACCGCTGGCAACGTACCACTCGCGCAGCTCGTCAGCTGTCGGGTTATCGGTCTTGATATCACGCACTTCAAAATCCAGTCCCTTTGCCTTCAGGTACTGCTCTACCTTTTTGCAGGTAGAACACTTAGGATAGCATACAAATAACATTTTCTGCACCTCCATTTATTGCAGCTGCTGGCGCAGATAAGCCTCTGCCGCCTTCAGCTGTACGTCACTGGTCGCGTTTTCTGGCAGCTCCACCTTTTCGTCAGGTTCGATGCCCACATTGTGAATGGACACGCCGGAGGGAGTGTAATATTTGGCCACAGTAATTTTTACCGCCGTACCGCTATCCAAGCGGTAAACAGTCTGCACACTACCCTTGCCAAAGGTTTTAACGCCAAAAAGCCTGCCGCTTTTGGTGTCCTTGATAGCACCGGCCACTATCTCGCTGGCACTGGCACTACCATGATCTACCAAAACTGCCAGCGGATATTTTACCTTTTCCAAGCTGGAGGTTTCCTCATACTTGTTGCCGTTTTTATCTACTACGGAAACAATCGGTCCTTTGGGTACAAGCATACCTGCAACCTGCACCCCTGCATCAAAGACGCCGCCAGGGTTGCCGCGCAAATCCAAAACGAGAGCCTGCATCCCCTGCTGCTCCAGCTCCTTATACTTTTTAGCAAAGTCATCACCCGTATTTTCATTAAACACTGCTACACGGATATAACCAATCTTGCTGTCAGGCAGCAGTTGTCCGCCGACTGACGGATTTTTGATTTCGGCACGCACAACGCGCACCTTCCGTAGCGCACCATCCTTACCCTTAAGCTCCAGAAGCACCTCTGTCCCCTGCTTACCGCGGATTTTATTGGCCACCTGGTCCATATTCATATCACGCGTAGGCTTATCATCGATAGCCGTAATAATATCACCGCTCTTGATGCCGGCCTTAGCACCGGGGTTATCCTCTAACGCCGAAATGACTACATAATCATTGCCACGCTTACCAAAAACTATACCGATGCCGCCAAAGCTGCCGCCTGTCATTTCGCTCAGCTGCTGGTAATCCTTGCTGTTTAAGTACACGGTGTAGGGGTCACCAACTGACTCCACCATACCCTTAATCGCGCCGTCAAATAGCTGATGGGTTTCGACCTCGCCATTATAGTTGCGCTTTAATAAATTCATTGTGCGCAAAAAACGCACCGATTCAGAGGCACTGCCAGTCAATCTATTAAGCAGTACAGCCTCAGTTCCCAAAACCACGGCCGTTGTCAGTGCCGCCGTCACCAGACAGCAGACTGCTATCTGCCAGCTTCTTTTTTCAAACACTTTTCCTGCCCCCGTCCCTTTCTCAAGGCAAATAATTCAGCGGCTCTGTCAGCTCTCCGTGCAGACGCACCTCAAAGTGACAGTGCGGACCCGTAGAATAGCCGGTGCTGCCGGCATAGGCTATGACTGTACCCTTGGCCACATGCTGCCCTTCGCTAACGTTAAGCGCCGAATTGTGCCCGTAAAGACTCACTAGTCCGCCGCCATGATCTATCATTACGCAGTTGCCATAACCACCAAGCCAGCCACTATAGACAACAGTACCACTATCTGCGGCATGAATCGGTGTCCCTGTATCAACAGCGATATCCATACCACTGTGGTACTTAGTAGTGCCAAAAATAGGATGCGTACGCCAGCCATAATATGAAGTGATTGGTCCTGTGCAGGGCCACATAAACTGTCCCGTGCCGCCGCTACCAGTAGCTGCCGCGCCACCACCGCTGCTTTCAATATTGCGCAGCATGGCCGCAATATTTTCTGAAATCGCCAGCAGTCTGTCATATTCAGCCTGGCTGGACTGCTCGTCCTCCTGTGCCTTATATAGCATTTGGGCACGCTGCTCACGCAGCTTATTGACCTTCGCCTTTTTTGCTTCCAGCTCTGCCTGCGTTGCCTTAATTTCCTTCATTTCGGCAGCAAGCTGTGCCTTACGGTTATTTATTTCCACAGCATCACGCTTTAGCTGGTCCAGCATAGCCAAATCGCTGGCTATAATCTTTTGCAGCAAATACATGCGCGAAGAAAAATCGCTGAAATCCTTAGCCCCCAAAAGCACATCCAGGTAATTTATCTGGCCGTTGATATAGATATCACGCAGGCGTCTGCGGTATATGTGCATCCGCTGCTGCACCTGCTGCTGCTTTTTTTCCAGCTGCGCCTGATTTTCATTAATTTGTCCCTGCAGCTTGTCACTCTTTGTCTGCAGCTCATTTGCCTGCGTCTGCAATCCATCCAAGCTGCTCATAACGTCCTGCAGCTGAGCGTTTGCGGCGTCCGCCCTTTGGCGCGCCTGCTCCTTACGCTGCTGCATCTGCTGCATTTTGTATTTGACGTCGTTAAGCTCGGCCCGCTTGTCATCTGCGGCACTAGCAAAGCCAAAGGCCGCATATAGCGGCAAAGCCGCCAGCCACAGGGCCAAAGCTATGCCAACAAGCTTTTTTCTTTCCATAGCCTGCACCTGCCTTATACGCGCAAAAATTTACGCAGGGAGATGTAGCTGCCTAAAGCGCCAATGCCCGTACCTGCAGCCAGCAAAACAACGGTTACGTAAAACAGCAGCGGCGAAGCCGGTAAGAGCGGTAAAAATGCCAATGTCGCATGTATTTTATCCAAAAGGCCGGCATAAATGCTGTTGATGCAAATAGACGCAAGCACTGCGCCAAAAAAGCCCAGTGTCATGCCTTCCAAAAGAAAGGGCCAGCGGATAAACCAATCAGTCGCTCCCACATATTTCATAATAACAACCTCCTTACGGCGTGCAAATACCGTCAGTCGGATAGTATTAGAGATAATGAAGAGCGTCGCCATAGCCAAAAAAATTACCAGCACGATCCCGCCGAAGCGCAGAATTTTAGTGAGCGAAAACAAATGCTCCACCACCTCCTGCCCAAATTTGGCTGTTTCCACCTTGGGGATCTGGCTAATAGACGGAGTAATTACCTTGATGCGTTCAGGATTGTCAACCTGCAACTCAAAGGAATTGGGAAAGGGATTATCCTTACCCAGACTGTTAAGCAGCTGGTCCTGGTCACCCAAACGCTCTTTAAAGCGTGCCAGCGCCTGCTCCTTATTAACTGCTGTAACCTTCACAACGCCAGGGAGCTGCTTAAGCTTTGCCTCTACCGCCGTCAGCTCCTCTGCCGAGACGTCATCCTGCATATAAACAGATACCTGCACCTGACTTTCCAGGTACTTGGCCAGGTTATTGGTGTTAAGGAAAATCAGCAAAAACATTCCCAGCACCAGCAGTGACACTGCCACGGTGGAAATAGAAGCAAAGCTCATGAAGCCGTTGCGGCGGATAGATTTATAGGTTTCCTTAACAAAATATTCCTTGGTACTAAAGCTCATAGCCATACACCCCGCTTGCCTCGTCGCGCACGATGTGGCCATTTTCTATTGCGATAACACGCTTGCCCATAGCATCAACAATATCCTTATCATGGGTTGCCATAACTATCGTAGTGCCGCCGGCATTTATTTCCTTAAATATTTCCATAATATCCCAGCTCGTTTCGGGGTCCAAATTACCTGTTGGCTCGTCAGCAATAACCAAAATCGGGTCGTTGACAATAGCACGGGCAATAGCAATACGCTGCTGCTCGCCACCGCTAAGCTCATTAGGATAGGCATCCGCACGATGACGCAGACCTACAAGCTCCAGCACATTAAGCACACGACGCTTGATTTTGCGTCGCGGTGTTTCGATAACCTGCATAGCAAAGGCCACGTTTTCATATACGGTGCGATCGGGCAATAGGCGATAATCCTGAAAGATTATGCCTAACTGCCGCCGCAGGTAGGGAATTTCTTTAGGGGTGAGGGCTAAAATATCCACGCCGTTAACAAAAATGCTGCCCGTAGTAGGCAAAACCTCACGGAACAGCATTTTGATAAAGGTAGACTTACCAGCGCCGCTTGGTCCTACAACGAAGACGAATTCGCCTGGCCCGATATGTATGTTGACGTCCTGCAAGGCCGCCGCCCCACCGGGGTAGACCTTGCTCACATCATTCATTTTCAGCACTACCTTCAATCTCCTCTCAATTTAACAAATCAAAGGCCTCTTTAGCATTCAAAAGTGCCTTTTCCCGCAGCGTATCCAGCAGCCCATGAAAATCATTGGCAGGAGACAGCGCCTGACGTGCTGCCTTAACCACCTGCACAGCCTGCAGTGTTTCCACAGTACCGGCGCTAATGCCGCTGATATCCTTCACAAAGCCGTCGATCTTAGGATCATAGGACACCGCCACAAAGGGACGCTCCATAACTGCCGCAAATATGAGTGCGTGCAAGCGCATACCGATAAGCAGATCAAAGCAGCCCATCAGCGATAAAAACTGCTCTGTATCGCAATCTGCCGCCAGCACAGTGCTGGCAGTTTTCTGCCCCATAAAGTGCTGCAAACGCTTGCAGGCCTCCACATCCACCGGATATTGCAAGGGCAGCAGTACGATATGCGCGCTGTAATCACGTGCCAGCACGTCGGCCGCCTTGGCCAGCTCCAGCAGATATTTATCATCATCCTGCCATTTGCGCACGCTGATAGCAATCAGCATTTTGTCCTGCGGCACGCCAAAGCGCTGCAAAAGCTCCAGTCCCTTATCCTTGCTCTCCTGCGGCAGCGTCAGCACCGAATCAGCTGTCAGCTGCACCTTTTCAGCAGGTACGCCTATACGCCGCAGCTCGTAAAGCGAATCCTGGTCACGCACAGTGATAAGGTCAACCCTGCTGCAGACCAGTTTAGTGAGCCTACGCAGCGCCCTGCTGTGAATAGGGCCTATACCCTGCCCGAAAAGCATCACCCGCTTTTTGAGCAGGATACCAAGTGCCAGGATAAAAAGATAATAAAGCAGGCTGCGTTTGCTTGTTACATCCTGCAGCAGGCTGCCACCACCGCTAAGCAGCAGGTCACAGTCCCGCAGCGCTGCCCAAATTTCCAAGAAACTAAACCGATGAATGGATTTAACCCTGTGTCTTGCAGCTGTCACTGCAGGATTACCTGAAAGGACTGTAAGCTCTACAGTCTTTTCGGTGCTGCGCAGGGCCTTGACGATCGCGGTCAGCATAGCTTCATCTCCGGCATTAGCAAATCCATAGTATCCGGAAATCACGATCTTACTCATTGCTCAAGGTATCTCCTTCTCAGCTTCAAAACAAATGGCAGCAGCGCACCAATCACAAGCACACCTATAATACCAAATACCGCGCCCACAGCATAGCCGTCAATAGCACGCAAAAAGCTCATAATTACAGGTGTTCGCATGTGGCAGAAGGTCTGCACCAGGCTGCCCTGGCCGATAACTGCTGCACAGACAAGCACGAACTGCCACCAGCGCGGTGCGCAGCGGTACACTGCCAAAACTGCGATAAAAAACGCAGGATGGCCCACCATAAATTCCTTTTCGCGCGGACGTGCGTACATCAGCTGCTCTAACAGCGCACGCATCTTCAGCTCGATGGCCGGGACAGGCACACCGCCTGTATGGCCGCTGCGGCCGACGAAATAATACGCTACAAAAAGCAGTACAGCTAAAACAACCACATGACGGAAGGTCAACCCCGTATCCAAAAGGCCGTTCAGGCGCTGCCACAGCACCGCCAACCCGCGCCCCACAACCTGCAGCAGGTCATAGCGCTTGATAAAGAGAATGGCCGTGAGCAGCACAGGCATGATAAAGGTAAGCTTGACGCCACGGTAAATATCAATTTCCAGTAAAAAGCGGCTGTCCGTCATAATAGCAGACATAAAGGCCGCACCTACAAGTGACAGCACCACTGCCAGCGCCAGCTGCCACAAGCCCTTAAAGCAAATGGCAAACAGGCTGTGCTTGTCAGTAGTATTTTTATCCCAAATATTAAAGATAACGCTCATAGACAGCACAGGGAAGACGCTCGCCGCCGCCAGGGACAAAAGCTGGCGCGTCAAAAGCCCGCGCCCGATAAAGAGCAGCCCCAAGGCTGCCGCCGACACTACTGCCCACAGCAGCACCTGTCTTGCGGCACTGATATTAAAGAGCAACGCCAAATACAGCACCAGGCCTGCCACAACAGCCAATACACTGGGAACTAGCAGCAGCTTGCCGGGGAAATACGGCGCATATCCATTGCCATCAATGCTGTTAAACACGCCGGCCTCACCAATTTTGTAGCCACGCGCCTCCACGCTTGCCTTGATGTCACGCACGTACTGCAGATTTATCTGCATGATATCCTTGCCTTCCTTGGGCATCATAAATGTACGGATATAATTGACGCGGATATTACGCTCCTCGTCCGTCAGAGCCCAACGGCGCAGAGCTTCGCCCACGCTGATCTTCTTTTGCTCCAGCGGATCGATAACGTAGGAACGGGCAGCGTTATAATCCACAGCCTCACCCAGCTGCACCATACCGTCAATTTTAGCAAACTGCAGCTGCGTATAATGCTCCAGCATTACCAGCGTCATTTTGTTTTCACGCATACGCTCGCCCAAATAGCCAATCTTGTCAGGATAGCCGACGCTTTCGGTGCCACAGGGCATGAGTGCGTGCACAGGCACACCTGCCTTTTTGATGCGGTCAAAAATTGCGTCTATCTGCTCATCTGTTACGTTGACGTAATTTTGCGGACGGACGATAATCTTAAAGCCTAAAGCAGCAACCTTACGCAAATCCTGCGCAGGCAGGCCCAAGGGTGCCTGCATGATGCCCAAAGGCTCGTCATACTTGCCGTCCGGTAATGGCTCGGTACTGCCCTTAATCTTGACGATGCGGGGACTGTCGCTCACAACCTGCACGCGGCCGGCGCCGTAACGCAGACGCAAATCCTCCTCCACGTCCGTCAAAATAGCAGCATCCTTAGCTGCAGCAATATAGGCAGCATTCTCTTCAATGTCTGCTGCAGGCACGGCAGCAAACACGCCCTTATCCGCACCTAATGCGCTGCTTTGGCGCAGCTCACCGCCGGTTGCGGTCTCTAGCTCGCCATTTTTCGTCAGACGCTCCAATGTTGTATCAAAAATCATCAGCGAGTTGATGCCTGCTTCCTTAAATTTAAGCAGCACATCCTGCTCAGGTAAGCCCTGCAGGGCAGCAACCTTACGCAGGCCCTCGTACTCCATCGCCAGCTCAACAGTATTGTTTTTTTGTTCGATTGCGTGACGCGCCACGTTCAGCCACAGCGCGCTCACTAACCCGATAACGATTACTGCGAGCAGCAGCGGATTATATCGGCCCTTCATTAAATTCACCTGCCAAACCTCGCTTTATTATACCTTTTTCTGCTGACTACGCAAATATGCTTCTACAAACGGCATCAAATCACCGTCCATTACAGCCTGAATATTGCCTGTTTCGCAGCCTGTACGGTGGTCCTTAACCATAGTATAAGGCTGGAATACATAGGAGCGGATCTGGCTGCCCCATTCAATATTCTGGTAGTCACCGGCGATATCGCTCACCAATGCATCCTGCTTAGCCTTTTCGTATTCATACAGCTTAGCACGCAGCATCTGCAGACAGCGCTCACGGTTTTGGATCTGGGAGCGCTCGTTCTGGCATTGTACGACGATGCCAGTAGGCTCGTGCGTCATACGTACTGCAGACGAGGTTTTGTTAACGTGCTGACCACCTGCACCGCTCGAACGGTAAACGTCCACGCGCACCTCGTCCATGTTAATGTTAACCTCAACAGTATCATCTAATTCAGGCATAACGTCCACCGCAGCAAAGGAGGTGTGACGGCGTGCGTTTGCGTCAAACGGCGAAATACGTACCAGGCGGTGTACACCCTTTTCAGAGCGCAAAAAGCCATAAGCATTATGGCCATTGACCTGGATAGTGGCGCTTTTTACGCCGGCCTCATCACCAGGCTGGTAATCCAGCATCTCCAGCGTAAAGCCGTTTTGCTCGGCAAAGCGGGTAAACATACGCAGCAGCATGCTTGTCCAGTCCTGCGCTTCGGTGCCGCCTGCACCTGCATGCAGCGTCAAAATAGCGTTGTTAGCGTCATATTCGCCGCTCAGCAGCATGCCAAGCTCCAAATGCTCCAGCTCAGCGCGGCATTTTTCCAGCAGCTCGTCCATTTCAGGCACCAGGCTCTCGTCATTTTCTTCAGCAGCCAGCTCCTGCAAGGCCTCCAAATCGCCAACACTGCCTGCCAGCTTATGGAAGCCGTCAACCTCCTCCTTCAGGCCATTGACGTCCTGCGCTGTCTTCTGCGCCTTTTCGGGATCATCCCAAAACGTGGGATCACCCATTTTATGCTCTAATTCTGCAATGCGGTCCTCTTTGACAGCGATGTCAAAGAGATCCCCTCATTTCCTCTAATTTTGCTTGCAGATTAGCGATTTCCGGTTTGTACTCTTCAATCAACAAAATTCCTCACAACCTTTCAGTTAGCAAATATTAGTTATTTGCAGGCATAAGCCTGACTTTTTAGTTCCTGTTATTTTTGGCGTACCACCCCTAGCGGCAGCAGTACTATATCAATTGCAGCAGACTGCCTGCCAAAGGCAATACGCTATATTTCTTTCAACTCTTACTTATGCTTTGACCGGTGCAGGCTCGGCAGCCAGCTTACCATCATCTCCCTCAGGGGTCGGATTATTGGTAGAAGCATCCTCTAGCGGATCCTCCATACGCGGCTGGGCAATAACGTTAACACGGTAAATGTAACGCACAACGTCATCCTGAATAGCATCAATCATAGCCTCAAACATATCGTAGGCCTCAAACTTGTACTCAACCAGCGGGTCCTTCTGACCGTACGCACGCAGGCCAACACCCTCACGCAGCATATCCATAGCGTCCAGATGCTCCATCCAATGGTTGTCCACAACCTTCAGCATAACCAGATTTTCCAGCTCACGCATCAGCTCAGGTCCGATTTCAGACTCACGTGCTTTATAATTGTCATCTGCCAGCTTGTGTAGGTATTCCTCCAGCTCCTCACGGCTCAGGTTCTGCAAAAAGTCAATAGTCAGCAGGCCGCGCGGAGCATAAAAGTCCTCGGCATAGTTAATGAGAGCCTGCAAATCCCAGTCCTCGGAATAAACCTCAGGCGGAGCATACATAACCATAGTACGGTCCACAACCTTATGCACCATTTCCATGATCGTGTCACGCAAATTCTCCTGATGCAGGATCTTGTGACGCTGCGAGTAAATAACCTCACGCTGCTGGTTCATAACATCATCATACTCCAGGACGTGCTTACGGATGCTGAAGTTGCGTGCCTCAACCTTCTTCTGCGCGTTCTCGATGGACTTAGTAACCAGGCTGTGTTCGATAGGCTCATCGTCCTCCATGCCCAGCTTATCCATAATGCCGGCAATGCTGTCACTGCCAAAGAGACGCATCAAATCGTCCTCCAGGCTCAGGAAGAACTTGGAAGAGCCCGGGTCGCCCTGACGGGCACAACGTCCGCGCAGCTGGTTATCAATACGGCGGCTTTCATGGCGCTCCGTGCCGATGATGTGCAGGCCGCCAAGCTCAGGCACACCCTCGCCCAGCGTAATATCCGTACCACGGCCTGCCATGTTGGTGGCAATGGTTACAGCGCCATACTGACCTGCATGGGAAATAATTTCGGCTTCCTTTTCGTGGTATTTGGCGTTCAGCACATTATGGGGAATATTGCGGCGGTTCAGCATCGCGCTCAGCTCCTCGGATTGGGCGATGGACGTGGTGCCAACCAAAACAGGACGGCCGGAGTTATGACATTCTTCGATTTCGTTAACCGCAGCCTTGTATTTAGCAATACGGGTTTTATAGATAACGTCCGGATAATCCACACGGATCATCGGCTTATTGGTAGGCACAACTACGACAGGCAGGTTATAAATCTTCTGGAACTCCTGCTCCTCGGTCTTGGCCGTACCGGTCATGCCTGCAAGCTTGTTATACATACGGAAGTAGTTTTGGAAGGTGATGGTTGCCAACGTCTGGCTTTCACGCTCCACCTTAACGCCTTCCTTAGCTTCAATTGCCTGGTGCAGACCCTCGGAGAAACGGCGGCCAAACATCAAACGGCCTGTGAATTCATCAACGATAATAACCTGGCCGTCCTTAACCACGTAATCGCGGTCACGGTGCATCAAAGCCTTAGCCTTCAAGGCACACATAATCTGATGGGAATAATCCACACCATGCTCGTTATCATACAAATTGCCGATGCCCAGCATTTTTTCGGCCTTGGCAATACCCTTTTCGGTAGGAGCTACCTGCTTTTGCTTTTCGTCAACAGTATAATCCTCGCCCTCGTCCATCTTAGCAACAACCTGCGCCAGCACTCTGTACAGGTCAGTAGATTTTTCGCCAGGGCCCGAAATAATCAGCGGGGTACGCGCCTCGTCAATCAAAATACTGTCCACCTCGTCGACGATGCAGTAGTTAAGCTCGCGCTGCACCATCTGGTTTTCATCAACCACCATGTTGTCACGCAGATAGTCAAAGCCAAATTCGTTATTAGTACCATAAGTGATATCGCTGGCATAGGCAGCCTTGCGGGCCGGGAAATCCATATCATGTACAATCAGGCCTACAGAAAGGCCCAATGCCTTGTAAATGCGGCCCATATCCTCGCTGTCGCGCTTTGCCAGGTAGTCGTTGACGGTGACAACGTGTACACCCTTACCTGTCAAAGCATTGAGGTAAACAGGCGCAGTCGCTACCAGCGTTTTGCCTTCGCCGGTGCGCATTTCAGCAATTTTACCGCGGTGCAGCACCACGCCGCCAATCATCTGCACATCAAAATGACGCATGCCTGTAACGCGCTTAGAAGCCTCACGTACAACGGCAAAGGCCTCCGGCAGAATATCATCCAGAGTTTCGCCCTTTTGCAGACGCACCTTAAATTCCGCAGTCTTGGCAGCCAGATTGGCCGAGCTCAGGGACTGCATCTCACCTTCCAGGCTATTAATCTTATCTACGATTTCACGAATGTTTTTAATTTCTTTCTCATTGGGATCACCAAAAATTTTTTTCAAAATTCCTTCGAGCAACACAATCACTCCTTAACAATATGGTGCGTTAAAAGACTATACACCTAATTTTAAATTATAGCAGAATCTTTCTTAAAAAGCAAAAAGCACAGGAACAATTCCTGTGCTTTTTTGTGAAGTTTAGGTAAAAACCATCAAATCATTTCAGCTCCGGGCTCAAGAGACCGTACTTGCCATCCTTGCGGCGGTATACAACATTGGTGCTGCCCAGATCAGGGTCATAGAATACGAAGAAATCATGATTCAGCAAATTCATCTGCAGGATTGCTTCCTCAGCAGTCATAGGATGCATGGTGAAACGCTTATTTTTGATGATCTCAAATTCACCCTCCTCCACAGGCTCGGCTGTCGGAGCAGGTGCCGGTGCAGTCTCAGCAAAGTTGCTGTATTTTCTCTTCATCAGGCGGGTTTTATATTTGTGAATCTGACGTTCAATCTTCTCTACAACCAAATCTATGGAAGAATACATATCCTTGGTAGTTTCTTGTGCTCTCAGCAGAATACCGCTGGCAGGAACGGTAATTTCAACGATATGGTTACCCTTTTCTACCTTCAATACTGCAGAAATATCACCTACAGTTTTAAACTGCTTGGTAACCTTGGTAATTTTTTTCTCCACATACTCTTTCAAAGCCGGAGTTACATCAATGTTTCTGCCTTTTACGTTTACACTCATAATAAATGCCTCCTTTGGTATGTCACCAAACCACTTTGGCGCTACCATTTTTCTATCAAGGGCTCGGGCTTTATCCCTTTGCTTTTATATTTCGCTATGGGGGCAAAAAATCCTGCTTCAATTTGCAAAATTCATCTAATTTACTTTATTTTGCCACAAAAGTGTTACATTTGGACAAAGGCTTGCTTATGCAAGCACCTTTAACACTGTAAAAGCCGCCATTTTCTATCGTTAGATAAAAATCTGCCATCACATTTTAAAACGTAATGGCAGATTGCAAATGTTTTTGGTAGTTTTTTAGCTATTACTTTTTTCCTGGTGGCTGCTTTTCACCACATCCACCAGCACAGTCGCATATAAAGCTCCCTGTTCATCATAAAATTTTATTTTTCCCTGCTGCGCCACCGCACCACGCTCAACATAAAGCTCTACACTCAGCGGCAGGCGTCCGCGCTGCAGCTGCAAAAATTCGCCTGGTTCAAGCTGCCGCCACAAGCCCTTTTTGCTGCCCTGCGACAGCAGCATAGTAGCTCCTTCGGCCTCACAGCGCAGCCTGACAGCATTGTCCTTTGGCTGCAGCCGCAGATACAGCGTATAGATATTAGGCTGCAGACACTGCTTCAGCCAGCCTTCCCTGCTCAGGTCCACCGTACAATGCAGCTCCTGCCCCCTCGCCAAGCCGGCCTTATAATAAAGCTTGTCATAATCATTCTCACTACTCAGGAACGTCAACCCCAGCATCAGCAGCACCATAGCTGCAAAGGCCGATATGCGCCTGATTTGCTGCTTATCCATGCTGCATCTCTCCATTCCTAAGCTTTTTATATGCAGCCTTTCCCAGTAAAAGCAACACAGCTATCACACCAGGCGCGCAGCTAAAGGCACAGCTGCCGCAGATACCATTACAGCCTGCACCCTGCGTCGTAATACCGCTCACAGGAATGCCCATAGCCGCCACAAAATTAAGAAGCCTTGCCTTCATGCCTGTTTCCTCCCATAGCTTATAGCCTTCACCGGGCAGCCGTGCTGACACACGCCGCAGCAAATACAGTTATGCCCGCTTATCACTGCGTGTCCGTCAACCACCGTTACGGCCTGCATAGGACATTTTTTAGCGCACTGGCCGCAGCCGATGCATTCACCTATATCTACGCGCATGCGCAGTACAAACGACAGCCTGCAGCCCAAGACGTGCACCAGGCTCTGCGCCGCTCCCACCGGGCACAAAAAATTACAAAAGCCGCGTCCGCCCCTGGTAAAGAGGCCAAAGACCACAACCCATAGAATAGAAGTCAAAAGCAGGCTGGATGTCAGAGAAATGAAATACCCCTGCGTGTAGTAGTTAGCCAGCAAATCAAATAAAAAGAAATTGCAGTAAGCACAGGCCAAAATACCGCCGAAAAACGGCACCAGGCAAAAGCCTGCCAGCATGCCATAGCGGATGGGGGCAATTTCAGTATAGCTACGCCAGTTCACCTGCAGCCTGGCAGGAACAAGCCTGGCCAGGTATTCTGTAAACGCTCCTGCCGGACACAGCTTACCGCAAAACAAAGGCCCCAAAAAGAAGGCACTCACCAGTAGCAGCAGTGTACTAATAACGCTCACAGGCGCATAATGGAATATCTGCCCGTCCAAAATATGCTCCAGCGGTATGCGCAGGCACAGGCTGTGGATACTTTGCGCCTGCCATGTGCCATACAGCAGATAATATAGCGCTCGCGTAAACAGCGCAGCCGGTGCATAAAACAGCACAAAGCCTGCAATATAGCCTGCAAGACGTTTCAGGTTAAACAGCATAAACTCCACCTCGATAGCAGGCAGGGTGCAAAAGGACCTTTGCTCCCCGCCTTAGGTAACAAAAACAAATCAGCACGTTGCTTATCAGAAGCTGTAGCGCAAGCCAACGCTATAGGTTCTGCCAGAGGTTATATCACTGCAGTAAAACTCTCTGTCAAATAAATTGTTAATAGCAAATTGCAATGTTGTATTTTTGGCAATATCATAGTTGATGGCGGTATTGACAATAAAGAAGGCATCCTCAGAGCCATATTCGCCTGTTACAGTATCAGACGTATTACGCTCGCTAACGTACTGGCATTCCAGCAAAGCGTTCCAATTGTCATTAGTGTAGTTAACGCCTGCATGCAGCAAATGCTTGGGGACATCCAGCGGAACACTGCTAGCCTTTGTCAGACTTGTGCCTTCAACCTTTGCTTTATCTAATCTGCCCTGTTGCCATGTGTAGTTAAAGTAAGCCTTCCATTTGTCATCAAATGCATGGTTGATTTCAAATTCTACGCCTTTTCTGGTTTCTTGGTTAAAGTTAGCATATTTCTTAGTGCTAGAACCATCTGCATTATAGAAGGTTGCACCAGCGATCTTATCATCAGTTTTAATATGGAACAAGGACAAGCCAAAGTTAGTTCTTTCACTCAACTTCTTTTTCATGCCAACCTCGAAGGTATCGGACGTTTCAGGTTCAAGATTAGGATTGGCCTGATAGCTGGAAGTAGTAACACTGCCACGGTATACCTGGTACAACGGCGGTGGATTAAAGGAATGACCATAAGATGCAAAATAGCTTGTGTTTTCGTCTTCCTTGAAATTAAAGGCAATCTTAGGACTAATTTCGCTATAGGATGCTTCTGCATGCTGCGCATCATAGTTCACCTTGCCTGTATCCTTGTCATATTCAGTCGTCCTGCCATCCATTTTCTTGTATTTGTCATAGCGCAGGCCCACATACATAGTAACAGGATCGCTAAATTTATATTCATCCTGCACAAATACTGCGTAATTCTTGCTCTTGCCACCATTTTTACTTTGCAGACCATTGTTGTACAAGCTACCATCAATACCGGAATGGTTATGCCAGTTTTTAAGGGAACGCACATATTGATCAAAGCTTTCCTGACGATAATCAGCACCCAAAACGATAGTATGCTTGCCAATATTTTCCCAAGCCTTCTGCAAATCCAAGCTGTAAGTCTTGCTGGGATAATAGGAATCGGTACCGGAACCGTTCCAGTCAATGGTTTTAGCACCGCTAGGAGAGCTATAACCATTGCGTTTAATATTTAAATAACCAAAATTAACGTTGAATTTATTAGCCTCATCATTATACGCCAAAGTATGCAGATCTGATTCTTTTTTGCCGTCATAGCCAAGATAAGACGAGCTTAAAGACGGAGCGATAAATTTACCATTACCAAGATCAATATTCCCGGAAAAAACAGGCTTACCATTTACCTGAATGGTTGACCACGGAGTACCATATTTATAGGTGCTTTCTGCTTTAGTAAATGTATATTTTAACGATTTATCAGTATCAAAATTATATTTGAAGTTAGCAGTAAAGTTTTCATTTTCCCATTGCTTATCGCCCCTGCCACCATAAATATATTTGCCATTTTTCAATTGCGGTGGTACAGCATCAGGTGTTATTAGATTTTTCGTAGTTGCTTTGATATTAGAAGCATTGCCGGTATAAAGATAGTTTTTATAACCATCAGACTTACGATTTTCGTAACCCACGCCAAAGCTGATTTTGTCGTTTGCTTTTACATCAACATAAGCAGCCTTTTTCCATGTATTGTTGCTGCCATAATTGAGTACAACGTTGGCATGCACACCCTTGGCTGTCTGCTCCTTGGTGATGATGTTAACTACTGCACCAACAGCACGTCCACCATAAAGAGATGAACCTGCTCCCTTGGCCACTTCGATACGGGCAATATTTTCTACTGGCAGCATCTCCCACTGTACTTCGTTGTTATGTGCAGAATTCATTGGCGTTCCGTCAACAAGCACCAAAACGTTATTTGAAGAAAAACCCCTGATTTCCAATGAACCTGCACTACCGTACGTAGGAGACTGGCTCATATACACACCCGGCAAGGTCTGCAATGCTTCAGGAACGGTTTTAATATTTCTTTCTGCAATATCCTTGGCGGTGACAACGCTGACGCTAGAAGGAACCTCCTGAATCTGCTTCATCGTCCTCGTTGCTGTTACAACAACCTCGTCAAGACCATACTCCTGCAAATCCTCGGCAAAAGCAGGTGCAGCCCAAATAACATTACCACATAACAGCGCCGTCATAAGCAGCCCTTTTCTTCCTAAACTCTTCACAAATATTCCTCCATTCACTCATCTCAAGGATTTAATATGTGTAAATCACATTTTTTGTTATTGAGAAAAAATAACAATACACACATCATCCTATGTTTATAATAATATGGGGTATAGCGGGTATATAGTCAAGCAAAAGCAGTCAAAAAATAATTATTGTCGGATTGGAACAGAAGTTGCATAGCAGCCTGCCAATATATTATTTGATTTTTTGCATAATTCCAGGTGTAATCTATCTGACAACTAGTTTTACAGCGTAGGACCTGCAAAGCTTTTGTGATTATATTAACAGTAATATCGTGACCAGTGAATTTACCGACGAGGTTGAAAGGCTGCAGGCAGAGCTTGAGTCCCCAAAGGCGTAAGTGGCATGCGCCTAAATTATACATAAGGGAGTGCAGCACTTCAGGCAGCGCTATAGGCGCAGGCCTGAGGTGCTGCTTTTGCATGAGCGAATAAATTTACTATCCCACTATACTTTTTACATGCCCGGTATTCTGCATTACGTACTACTGCTACCTTTAGTAACTACTAACCTTTAGGTAGTACTATTAAAGAACAAGGTAACTACTAACTACGTTAGTAGTATTGATTTTGGCAGAAGAAAAAA